>NZ_VDEU01000001.1:862500-1462500 GCF_013393115.1 Pseudoalteromonas sp. Scap03
TTGATGGGGTTATCTTCGGAGAAGCTCTTGATCGAAGCCCCGGTAAACGGCGGCCGTAACTATAACGGTCCTAAGGTAGCGAAATTCCTTGTCGGGTAAGTTCCGACCTGCACGAATGGTGTAACCATGGCCACGCTGTCTCCACCCGAGACTCAGTGAAATTGAAATCGCAGTGAAGATGCTGTGTACCCGCGGCTAGACGGAAAGACCCCGTGAACCTTTACTACAGCTTGGCACTGAACATTGAACCTACATGTGTAGGATAGGTGGGAGACTTTGAAGCAGAGACGCTAGTTTTTGTGGAGTCGTCCTTGAAATACCACCCTTGTAGTTTTGATGTTCTAACGTTGGCCCCTGAATCGGGGTTACGGACAGTGCCTGGTGGGTAGTTTGACTGGGGCGGTCTCCTCCCAAAGAGTAACGGAGGAGCACGAAGGTTGGCTAAGTACGGTCGGACATCGTACGGTTAGTGTAATGGTAGAAGCCAGCTTAACTGCGAGACAGACACGTCGAGCAGGTACGAAAGTAGGTCATAGTGATCCGGTGGTTCTGAATGGAAGGGCCATCGCTCAACGGATAAAAGGTACTCCGGGGATAACAGGCTGATACCGCCCAAGAGTTCATATCGACGGCGGTGTTTGGCACCTCGATGTCGGCTCATCACATCCTGGGGCTGAAGTCGGTCCCAAGGGTATGGCTGTTCGCCATTTAAAGTGGTACGCGAGCTGGGTTTAGAACGTCGTGAGACAGTTCGGTCCCTATCTGCCGTGGGCGTTTGAGAATTGAGAGGGGTTGCTCCTAGTACGAGAGGACCGGAGTGAACGAACCGCTGGTGTTCGGGTTGTCATGCCAATGGCATTGCCCGGTAGCTACGTTCGGAACTGATAAGCGCTGAAAGCATCTAAGCGCGAAGCAGGCCTCGAGATGAGTTCTCACTAGACTTTTAAAGTCTCTGAAGGGCCGTTGAAGACTACAACGTTGATAGGCAAGATGTGGAAGTGGTGTGAGCCATTAAGCTAACTTGTACTAATTACCCGTGAGGCTTAACCATACAACGCCAAACGCGTTTTATGTGATAGTGAAACAAGCGAAGAAGTTAATAGACTAAAGTAGATTACTGAAAACTTTTATTATCAGAAATTCCAAATTTTAGTTAGTGCGTAGCGATACGGACTGACACCAAATTTGCTTGGTGACAATAGCGTTTTGGACCCACCTGACCCCATGCCGAACTCAGTAGTGAAACGAAACAGCGCCGATGATAGTGTAGCATTTGTTATGTGAAAGTAGGTCATTACCAGGCTCCAAATAGTAGAAAGCCCGATTCGAAAGAGTCGGGCTTTTTTACGTCTGCAGGAAAGTGAAAATATTAGCTATCAGCCGTCAGCTATCAGTTGCACTGCGTTAATCAGACAACCGTAGCATGGGTTGAGTATCACGAAACCCACGGATAAAAGAACACGAAGAACACGACAGAGGATGAGTCGGGCTTTTTTACGTTTGGAATAAAGTAAAAGAAGGTATTAGGTTAAAGGAAGAGAATTGATCAGAGCCGACCCTAAGGCATTCTACTGCGTCATCACAACGAAGTAGCGCACCCACTCCAAATATAGTCAGTATACAGCCCTCAGTTTTGAAGTATTACCATCAGCACTCCGTCTTTACTGATCTTAGTTATTCTCCTTGCATCTTTAAACTAGTCCCTAAATTATCATCTTGTTGCAATTTCATTGTTGGTTTAATAACTGTCCTGTGTAAAACTATCTAGGATAATTTAGTAAATCAGGTGACATGAATGTCGAATATAAAAGCTTGGAAACTTCTCAGCCTGTTTTGTTTGTTTACAGCACTGATTGGTTGTCAATCTAAAGAAGAACAGCTACAACAAACAATTCAAGAGTCCATTAAAAAGGCCGATGTCGAGCTTACTCAGCTTGGTAAAGCACTTGATAATGGTAGTATACGTAATGCGATTATTCTTAAAGAATACAGTCGTATCCTTAAACAACAGCAGCCTGAACTCAGTAAGGTTGTTGATGTCGTTAGCCTTGATGCCACACGCCAAGGAGCCCTTTATAGTGGCTTAACCCAACGTCTTGATGATATTAAGGGTAATTACTTAATTCCTCCTTACGAAGACACTTTATACAATATTGATTTATTGCGTGAGGCGGCCAAGCCAACGTTATTTTCTGATGCCTTAACCGATCCTATTAATATGCTTGCGGATATGTCGAATGGCTCTTTGGCACGAGTTGGCGCTATAAGCCAAAAAGCTGAAGGCCAAGGGGTTGGTAACCAAATGGTAGGTAATCCTAACTATGGTAATTGGCAAACGAATAGTAGCGGTATTAGTTTTTGGCAATGGTACGGCATGTACCGTATTTTGGGTGATGTATTTGACCGAGTTGAATACGGAAGTTGGAGTAAACGCCGCAAGTATAGTTACTACAATGACTATGGTCGTACTCGTTACTCAAGCCCTAAACAAATAAAAACCCAAAGTGCGTTAGAAACACGTACACGACAATCTTACCAACGCCAAGGCAAGCAGTTTACTAGTCCTTATGCGAGTAAAAAAACAGGTGCATCAGGTTTGAGTCGCAGCAGTTATACGCCGCCTAAAAGTCGCAGCAGTTACTCAAGAGCGAGTAGTTATAGCAATAATTCAGGATCGGTTCGTAATAGCAGTAGCAGAACCTCGCGCGGCGTAAGTCGTGGTAAGTAAAGAATAACGTTGGAGTTAGAATAATATGTATGAATTTAATGGAATAACTATGTGGTCTTTGCAAGCACTGTCAGTAGACTTTGCAATTATCATCTTACTGTTTGTGAGCCTAAAGTATATTAAAGGTTGGGTGTCTAATTTACATGCTAATGATGAAATTACCGAGCGAGATAACTTTGCATTCGGAATAAGCTTTGCCGCTGGCTTAGTTGCCCTTGCGATTGTATTAACGGGTGTAAGTAGTGGTGCTTTTGCTGCTACGTTACAAAAAGAAGCTCTGTTAATGCTTGGCTATGGTGCATTAGCAATTTTGCTTATAAAGCTGGGTCACTTTTTTCAAGATAAAGTGGCATTGCGTAAAGTAAGCTTACATAACGAAATAGTCAAAGGTAACGTTACTGCGTCAATTATTGATTTTGGCCATGTAGTTAGTGTTGCGGTGGTTATTCGCTCTGCACTATTGTGGGTTGCTACCGAAGGCTGGCATGGCATTCCTATTGTGATTGCCGCTTTTGTGATTGGTAGTGTGGTACTGCTTTTAGTAAGCCAATACCGAGTGCAATTATTTAAACGCACCAATAAAAGCGGTGATTGCCTACAACAAGCCATTGTTGATGGTAATTTAGCAGTAGGTGTTCGCTATGCCGGCTTTTTAATTGGTAGTGCATTAGCCATTACTGCTGCAACAGGTATTGCTCCCTATGCTGCCGATAATATTAACGCGAGTTTACTTTACTGGGCGCTAAGTGCCGTTGTTAGTTTGGTTGCTTTCATTTTACTGCACTTACTGACGATTAAAATCATTCTTGCTGGGTGTAATATTTCAGATGAAGTGAATCGTCAAAAGAATGTGGGTGTTGCCGCTATTTCTGCAGCAGTGTCATTTGCTGTCGGGATCACTATGGCCACACTACTGGGTGCATAATCACGTGTCATCAACTCAAGCTTCCCCAAGTAAATTTAATTTACTTGGGCATGATATTTTACTGATCACTGTTATGGCCGTACTCGCAGGGTGCGGCCTTATTTATGAATACTTACTTTCTCATTACGCTGGCCGAGTACTAGGCTCAGTTGAGAGTGCAATTTACGCCATGATAGGCACTATGATTGTAGCTATGGGGATGGGTGCATTTTTAGCGCGTTGGTTTAAAGATGCCTTTACCGCATTTGCCTGGCTAGAAAGCATTATTGCGCTCATAGGTATGGGCTGTATATTAGCCATTGCCAGTATCATTGCTGTTAGTTATTCACTCCCTCATTTATTCTCAAGTATTTTTAATATTCCACCTGACGTTATTCTTAATGGTTATGTGTTTCAAAAGCTGCAAGAGTGGTCTCGCTTTTTACCTTATGTATTTGGCTTAATATTAGGGCTATTTATTGGTATGGAAATACCGCTTATTGCGCGTATTCGCCAGCATGTTTATGGACGTTTTTTAGAAAATAACGCCGGCACTATATATGGGGCTGACTATATTGGCGCCGGTATTGGCGCGGCAATTTGGGTGAGTATTATGCTCGCGATGCCAATAATGCAAGCCGCTGCTTGGACAGCGCTATTTAACATTATTGCCGGCCTTGCCTTTTTATGGCGTTACCATAGCTATGTACGCTTTGCTAAGTTGCTATTGGTTTGCCATATATTACTGCTGGTGTTATTCGCTTTTATTTTGCAGTTTGGTAGTAGCTGGATGGATAATCTAAGTAACGTACTATACAAAGATAAAGTTATTTATTCCCAAGCAACGAAATACCAGCATGTGGTGTTAACCGAACGCTTAAGTAAAAATCAGCCACAGCCAATCACCGATCTATACTTAAATGGTCGTTTGCAGTTCTCTAGTGTAGATGAGCAAATATATCACTCAATGCTGGTTTATCCTGCAATGCTCGCATCTAATCGTCATGACCGTGTTTTGATTATTGGTGGCGGTGACGGATTGGCCATGCGTGATGTATTAAAGTGGCCGGTTGAGGAAGTGACTTTAATTGATTTAGATGGACAGCTACTCAATTTATTTGGTCATAAAGATAACAAATACACACCGCCTGATGATATTAAACAGCGATTAGTGGCACTCAATAATGAATCGATGCATGACCCCCGAGCAAATATTATTGTGGGTGATGCATTTTTAGAAGTTGAGAGGCTACTGGATCAGGCTAAGCAGTTCGATACTATCCTAATTGACCTGCCAGACCCTAATCATCCCGATCTGAATAAGATGTATAGCGACTATTTTTATAACCATGTGCGTCAATTATTGGCACCTGATGGTGCTATGGCGGTACAGTCAACCTCGCCTTATCATGCAAAAAAGGCATTTTTAAGTATTGCTAAAACCGTTAAAGCCGCAGGTTTTGATTATGTAGAGCAATATCAGCAAAACATCCCTTCGTTTGGCCAGTGGGGGTGGACTATTGCTACTAAAATGGGGCAATCACCAAGTGCACGTATTAGCAATATAACGGATATGCCAGTGCCATCTCGGTGGATTAGTAAAAAATATTTATTAGCCAGTTTTGCATTTCCTAATAACTATTTTGAACAAGTTAACAATATTGAAGTCAATAGGTTAGGTTCTGGTCGTTTATATGATTATTACCGGGCTGCTTGGCAAATAGAAAGTGAATTGTATAAAAATTAATAAAACACGGTTGACATAATATGTCGACCATGCGAATCTTAACTCAGACATAATATGTCAAACGACAAAAAGGCAGAGACATGGAATTAAATGAACTTTCAATAAAATTAGCGTCTTTTGAAACTGAGGGTGCTAACTTTGAGTCTTTCTTGATTGCCAATCCAGGTGAGCAAGATGTTTTACAAGTCATTGTTGATGGAAACGATGAGCTTCCAATTTTTGTTACCCAAACACAAGAGCAATTATTATGTATTAGCTACTTGTTTGGTGAAGACGAAGTAAAAAGCGAGTTACGCGACGAGTTAAACGAAACACTACTGCGTTTAAACGTACCAATTCCGCTAAGTGCATTTGCCAAAATCGATAATAAATATGCGATTTTTGGTGCACTTTCGGTAAATTCATCATTAGATGACGTTACCCACGAACTAGTGACGTTAGCGGATAACGCAATTGATGCACTAGAAGCCGTGACCTTGTATTTAAACGATTAGGATACCCGCCTAGGTAAGTGCTGATTGCTAATAGTATATGGCTCTCGCTTTACCTAATAGGATATAAACAAGTTTTTGGAGTTAAGATTATGAGTATTTTAAAAAAATTATTTACAGCGGTACGTGGTGGCGCGCGTGAAGCGGGCGAAGCAATTGTTGATGCGAATGGTATTCGTATTTTTGAACAAGAAATTGCCGATGCACAAAATGCACTAAATCGTGCTAAAAAAAGCCTGACAGAAGTAATGGCTAAAGAGATGCAAACCAAACGTAAAATTAGCGCAGTAGATGCATCAATTGCTGAGCACGAAGCGTATGCAGGTCAAGCCCTTGAAAAAGGGAATGAAGCATTAGCATTAGAAATTGCAGAAAAAATTGGTGACTTTGAAGCTGAGAAAGCCGAACACGAGCAAGTATTAGCGGGCTTTACTAATCACATAGTGACCTTGAAGCAGCAAGTTAAAGATGCTGAAAAATCAAT
Source organism: Pseudoalteromonas sp. Scap03 (assembly GCF_013393115.1). Classification (GTDB taxonomy): domain Bacteria; phylum Pseudomonadota; class Gammaproteobacteria; order Enterobacterales; family Alteromonadaceae; genus Pseudoalteromonas. The sequence continues at coordinate 868,855 of NZ_VDEU01000001.1, forward strand.
TAAAGAAAACCAGCGTCAGCTTACTATGGTTAAAACCACAGAAAGCGTTCAACAAGCGACAATGGCTGTAAATAGCACGCTTAATACTAATAGCTCGTCGATGACATCAGCTCGTCAGTCGCTTGAGCGCATTAAGCAACGCCAACAAGACCGTACTGATCAATTAGGTGCTGCAAAGTCTCTAGAAGCAGATGTTAATGGCGATGATTTAAAAGCTAAAATGGCTGAAGCGGGTATTGGTGATACCAATCCAAAAAGTGCTGATATTTTAGCGCGCATTAAAGCGAAGCAAAATAGCTAACATTTAGAACCATATTAAAAAGGTAACCGAGTTTTGCTCCGTTACCTTTTTTGCTTACAGAGGCACCTTATATGTTTAATTTTTTCAAATCTAAAAAAAAGCCAGAACGTCAGCTTAATCACGCGAGTGACCTTAAAAAAGGTGACATGTTTACAGTGATTGACTCGTTTGCTTATCCTGCATGGCTCAAAGGCCAAACACTTCGCGTTATTGATGTGCAAACGTATCAGTACCAACATAGTAGTGATACTGAATTCGTACTTGAAACTAACACAGGCCAAGTGGTGTTTTTACAAATAGAACAAAACGATGGTGAGCAGTGGGCTAATTTCTCAATAAAGATTCAGCGTGATGATGTTGATGAAGTATTTGGTTTGGATGAGTTTTCACGTATTTTTGATGAAGAATCGTTAACGCATATTACAGTTAAAAATACGCCTGAGCGCTTAATGCAGTTTTTAGCTGGCAGTTATCAACAAAGCGAATCACCTTATGTATGTTATTTTCATAATAAAGATTTTCGTGGCCAAGCGCTACCTCGCTATGAGCAAGACGGTGGTGAACCCTGTGAAATGATTTGTTTAGCGTCACCCGATGAAGGGCATAGCGTTAATATCGAAATTTGGGAGGGAGGTGAAACAGAAGTATCACTGACATTAACTCGCCCAATTAGCGATATCGTTGACTTGTTTCCTGGAGATGCCCAGTGAGTGATGCTAAAGACAAGTGGTTGCGCCAAGAGCAAGCTGTGCGCGCCACGCAAATGGCCTTTGATTTGAGTAGTGAGGTACAAAAGTCGATAAAAAAACAAGCTATCGACCAAGAACTTACTCCCTCAGATATGATCCGCAAAATTTTAGGCCTTGATGTAAAGTCTAAAAAAACACGGCAGCGTTTATCGTTTAATTTAAATGATGATGAAATAGCGCAATTGGCTAGTCGGTTTGAAGTTGCAGTAGATGATAAAAGAGCGGTAAAGCAACAGGTAGCAGATCTACTCATTGAGCATACAAAAAAGACTAAGTAACCCTTTTGCCTTCTTTATATAAAATACTTACACTGAGGTTATTATTTCTAAAGAAGTGCAGCTGTGAATATTATATTGATTGCCTACTTACTTATGTTTGCGTTATTTGGCACAGCGGCAAGCTACTTTGTGCGTTTTATATATGCTTATTGGGTACAAAAGAACATGCCTTTGGAATACATTTTTAAGGCTGGTGTATGTATTTTCATGGTAGTGGTTATTTCGGTGTTAATACCACTATTAAATTAACACCGAAACGAACTGCTACTGGTAATTAACGGTTTTACATTGGTTATCAATACATAAAGAGTGAACTTCTAGCACTGGTGAACAGTCATCGAACTCAAGCGCAGTGTTATTTTTTTGTTCTTGCTGAGTGATTTTTTGTGCTAATTGCTCGGCATGCTTTTGAGAATTATTTAATGTTGAATACACAACATACTTACTCGGCCCCCCACAGACACGCGAGCCAACACCTAACACCTTACATTGATAACTGGCTGTGCAGCTTTTATTACTTGTAAGCTCATTAAGCTGAGTATTTAAAACAGATTCACTCGCGTTTTGAGCTGTGCTTGGTGTTAGTGCGCTACTGCAACCGCTAAGCAGCATAGTCATGACAACACTGGCAGCTGATAGTTTAATTACGGATGACAAACAACTCATAATCTAATCCTTAAAATACACTTACCGCAGAGCCTTCAAGTTTAACACATTTATTTTCAACGCACTGGGTACTAGGCGCAGTTAAATGTTGGCAAATACTCATCATGCCTTTTTGCGCATTATAAGTACTTTCCAATTGAGTAATTGTATCGCTTAGGGCTGAAACCTGTTTTTGGGGGGCGCTTTGTGTAGAGTACACAATATAATCGCTCGGTCCACCACAGGCACGGCTACCAACAGCATTCACTTTACACTGTGAACTCGTTGAACATTGCTTATCTGCTATGAGGCTGTTTAGCTTAGCTTTTGCTGTTTTAATATCATCAAGCGACACTTCTTTTGCTGCATCAGCAGGTAATGGCTGTGCTATTTTATTTTGCTTATTCGCTTGTGGTAATTTTTGTTGCGGTATCGGCGTAGACGTATTTTCTACCGCATTGGTTTTAGTTTGCTCAGTTTTATTTGAGGTTGTTTCTAAGCACGCCGTTAAGCAAAGCGGTAGCAGTAGAGCGAGTAATGGAGTACGCATAATCGTTCCTGATAGTGATGAATTATTCATCACTATCATACACTGTGCATTCATTACAGCAATAAAAACTCTACTATCAACATATTAAAGAGGTGATAAGGAGAGTTTTTAAGTTAACCCGCCTTGCGTTAATTTAGCTGGATTGAGTAATGCCTCTAATTCTGATCGAGATAGGTCGGTTTCTTGCTCAGCGATATCAATAATTGGCTGTGCTTGCTGATAAGCTTGCTTAGCAATTTTTGCTGCTTTTTCGTAGCCAATAACAGGGTTTAGCGCAGTCACTAAAATCGGGTTTTTAGTTAATGCTTTATCTATCTGAGTTTGATTAACTTTAAAGCTAGCAATGGCTTTATCTGCCAACACTTGCGCGCTATTAGCGAGTATCTCGGTACTTTGCAAAATATTGTAAGCGATTACCGGCAGCATTACGTTAAGCTCAAAGTTGCCAGCTTGGCCTGCAACCGTAATAGTTGCGTCGTTACCAATGACTTGGGCGCTAACCATTGCAGCGGCTTCTGGGATCACCGGATTCACTTTACCAGGCATAATTGATGAGCCAGGCTGTAATGCTTCAAGTTCAATTTCTGAAAGTCCCGCAAGTGGGCCTGAGTTCATCCAACGTAAATCGTTGGCTATTTTCATTTGTGCAACTGCATAGACTTTTAGCTGTCCTGATAAAGCGACAATCGCATCTTGCGATCCAATATTATAAAAAAAGTTATCGCTAGGGGTAAATTGAATCCCTACCTTTTCAGTTAGCTGTGTGGCAAATAGAGCGGCAAATTGTGGGTCGGCATTAATACCTGTACCTACTGCTGTGCCACCTTGCGCTAGCTCACAGACACGTATTAGTGCATGCTCAATACTGCTAGCTGCATGCTTAACCTGCGATTGCCATGCGCTGAGTGTTTGCTCAAAAGTTATTGGCATTGCATCCATTAAATGAGTGCGCCCAGTTTTAACTATGTGACCGATGTCTGCTTTTTTTTGCTCTAAGGCGTCTGCTAAATTTGCTAGTGCTGGCAGTAATTTTTTATCAACGCTGATCGCACTACTCAAAGCAATCGCAGTGGGAATAACGTCATTAGAGCTTTGCCCCATATTCACATCGTCATTTGGGTGAATAGCTTGGTTAGCTTGTTTTGAGGCTAAGCTCGCAATGACCTCATTAGCATTCATATTTGAGCTAGTACCTGAGCCAGTTTGAAAAATATCAACGGGGAAATGCTCATAATGCTTACCATCAATAATTTCTTGGCAGGCATGGTCGATCGCATTTGCTTTCGTTTTATCTAAATGGCCTAGTTTGAAATTGGCTATTGCAGCGGCTTGCTTGATATACGCTAAGGCAATAATAAATTGCTGCGGCATTGTGAGGCTACTGATCGTAAAGTTATTGATGGCGCGTTGGGTCTGTGCTTTATAAAGTGCGTCAGCAGGCACGTTGAGTGTGCCCATGCTATCTGATTCTGTTCTAAAGTTACTCATTAGTACTCCTATAAAAGAGAATATATGACATTTAACTACGCTATATAAAAAGATATGGTGCTGTTATTACTATTTACAACGGTATAGCTAAAAAGTAGAGGGCGTCAAGGTAAGCTAATGATGGAACAAAATAAAAAGTCGACTTAAACTGATTTTAAGTCGACTTAAATAATGTATTTATATAAACAGCCGGTTACAAGGCTAAACAGAATTTTAATTGTAGCCAAGAATAAATATTTGGTCTGTTTCATGTTTGTTTTGTGCCTTTTGAGTATTTTTTACATGAGAAAGTAAGTCGATAACCGTTGCTCTACAATCTGTTTCATAACTCGTTTTATCTAGGCTTTTGTCTGTAACTGCCATTGCAGCATCTACTGCGGTATAAGGTGAAATATACATAATGTTATCCTTTTGTAGTTTAGTACTCATTAAGTGAGTAATTTAATAAAAGCATATAGCGTACCAGCTCGGTAAAGATAATTTAACGTATTGAAATTGATGTTATTTTATTATTTTGGTCAATTTACTCACGACAGAATAGCTGAAATTTGTTTTACTATTGTGCATTCATTTGCAATTTAGGTGCATCAGTATGACCAAACCGTTTTCACAAGCCTGCGAAAATAATAAAAATCATATACTTAAGGCTTTGCAGCCTGCATTGCAAAATGCAGCATCAGTACTTGAGATAGGCTCGGGGACGGGTCAGCATAGTGTTTTCTTTGCCAAAAAATTGCCACATTTACAATGGTATACCAGTGATCGAGAGGTTAATCATCAAGGAATAAAGTTATGGCATGATGAGGTGCAACTGGCAAACTTGCATCCGCCTTTATTACTTGATCTAAACTATTCTTGGCCAGTAAATAAAGTGGATGCGGTATATACTGCTAATACTTTTCACATAGTGAGCTGGGAGTTAATTACGCGTTTTTTTGCTGGAGTAAATCAGCACTTAAACCAGCAAGGAGTGGTGTGTGTATATGGCCCTTTCAAATATAAAGGGGAGTTTACCAGCCCCAGTAATGATGAATTTAATAGTTTATTGCAAAGTCGCGATCCGCTTAGTGGTATTCGTGATTTCGAAGCGGTTGAGCAGCTTGCAGTGCAATATGGGCTTAAGTTACTCAGCGATACTGCGATGCCTGCAAATAATCAGTTACTCATTTTTAAACGGCAATAAAGTGCTACATTGTTGTTTGTAAATTTCGATATGTTGGCATTCGCGTTCTAAGTAATCTGCAATGGCATTATTAAAATCGGGGTGAACAATGTGATGGGCAGAGTAAGTGATTATCGGTTGAAAACCACGAGCGATTTTATGCTCTCCTTGTGCCCCAGCATTAAAGCACTGAATGTTATGCTTAATAGCATAATCAATCCCTTGGTAATAACACAGCTCAAAGTGAAGCGAATCTATCTCTTCACTAGCACCCCAATAACGGCCGTAAAGGGTATTATCACCAATTAAGCTTAAGGTGGCGGCAATTACTTGCTGGTCTCTTTTGGCTAGCATAATGAGCAATTTGTCAGCCATTAAAGCGTGTAACAAGCTAAAAAAATCACTGTTTAAGTAGCCTAAATGACCCGATCGTTTTAAATAAGTGCGTTGATAAAACTCACAAAAAAGCTGCATTGTAGCGGTAGTGATTTTCTCGCCTTTGAGCCATTCAATACTGATATTTTGCTCTGTGATTTTAGCGCGCTCTTTTTTAACGGCTTTACGCTTTCGGGCATTAAAGGTTTTTAAAAAATCGTCAAAATCTTTAAAGTTATTATTAACCCATTGAAACTGCACGCCGATTCTTCGCATAGCACCGGTATCATAAAGATGGGTGGCTTGTGCTTTGTCGCAAAAGTTTACATGCCAGCCTGACCATGCCTGTTCTACGCAGTGGCTATTAAGTTGCTCTGTTATGTACTTATACACTAGCTTTGGATTGCTATGCATAATACCTATTCTTTGTCCCTCAATCGGGCTAAAGGGAATACCACATAGCCATTTAGGGTAATAATCTAAGCCATTTTTTTCATAAGCTTCAGCCCATGCCCAGTCAAATACATATTCACCGTAGGAGTGCGCTTTTAAGTAGCCAGGGGCAAGCGCAATGAGTTCATCGCCTTCATAAACGGCTAAGTGATGAGGCTGCCAACCTGTTTTTGCGCTTACACATTGGCTTTGTTCAAGTGCGTATAAAAAAGCGTGTTGAGTAAAAGGATCATCGCCAAAAAAATGATGCCATTTTGTTGCGTCAATCTGGTTGATGCTATTAAACCATTGGTGAGAAAAGTGGCTCATAATAATAGCCTTATCTTGGTACTGCGAGCATAAGTACATAAGGAAAAAGAGGTGCTTAAGTTATAGCGCGTGATTATTATTAAGTTATTGATAAATTTTATATGTGGGTATGTGTTCATTTAACATAGCAATATACGCAAAGACATTCTGAGAGCTTATCGAGTTATAGAGGTTTTGCAAGATGTTGATTAAATATAATACTTTCAAATTAGCGTTGTTTTTAGGTTTGATTTTGATGGCAAAAGAAATACTGAGTCATCTTTATTTAGACTTGAGCTGCTAAGATTAGTTTATAAAAAGGTGTAATCAAAAAGCTTATACTAAAGCTAATTATTACCTAATTAACTTCGAAAATAAACGGTCCTAACCTAGGCGTATATTTTAAAGTGGTAGCTGTTTTTTACTGAATGATTGCTTTAATACAACGGTTGATTCTATGTTGGCGATACAGCTTAAGCTTCCTAGTTGGTGCTTTACAAACTGCTCATAACTTTCTAAATCCTGAGAGATAATTTTTAATAAATAGTCGTGGCTGCCTGAGATCACAGAACACTCAAGTACATGCGGTAGCTTTTCTACATGTTGTTCAAACTGTTGTGCGGCACTCACTGAATTTTGGCACAGTCGCACGAAAGCATAAACCAGTACATTAAGGTTGAGTGACTTAGGGTTAATAGCAGCGTGATAACCAATAATAACCTGTTCTTGCTCAAGCTTTTTAATGCGCCTTAGAGTAGGAGTATCCGAGAGATTAATAGTATTGGCTAATTCTGATACCGACATTCGAGCTTGAGATTGCAAGGCAACGAGTAGCTGCTGATCTTTATTATCTAACATAGTTGTAGAATCTTATTATTTATCTATCTAATGATAGTGATTATTGCTAACAATGGCTGCTTTTACTATTTTTTTTAGCGCTTTAACCTCTGGGATCTTTGTTAACATTAAAAAATAATAATAACAGGATGTAGTCATGAGTTCTTACACAGCTAAATTTGATAATTGGATTAGGTCTGAGTTTGTTGCCCTAAACTCTCAATTAGAGGAGTTGTATTGGCAGCAAGCAGATAAGGCAAATGTTGAAGGGGTCGGGGATAACTTAAAGCAGACTTTGAAAGAGCAAGGTAATGCGTTGATCAGAGATTTATTAGCCGAAGGTAATACCGACGAAGGGTTTGATAGCGCATTTGATTTACTTGGTAATGTAGGCTTGTTTATGGCGGCTTGTCGTAGACATGAAATTACAGAGCCAAGCAGAGAGAATAGTTCACCGCTGATAGAAGCATCGGCGCTTGCTATGCATATTGGTGCTTCTATTGGAGTAACCCCTCGTTTTGCAACCGCACATTTAACCACCCATAATAAAGCCATTAATGGCACCTATAAACGGTTTACAAATCTTGATGATGAAGCCCTTTTTTTAGATTACAACACCCAAGGTATTTTAGCGTATAAACGTGCGAGTGATGCTTTACTAAAAATATTGCCATTAGGCATTTCACATCCCGTCACTGCTGAACTACTTGAGGTGGTTAAAACGGCACTTATTGATGTAATAGCGTCGAATAATGCCTTGTATACTCAACTTGATACCGAGCGTTTTTTTAATTGTGTACGCCCATACTACAAGCCTTACCGGGTAGGTAAAGAAGTTTACCGTGGTGCAAATGCGGGAGATTTTGCCGGCATTAATGTTATTGATATGCTGCTAGGACTTTGTAGTGCAAATGAGCCGAGTTACTCGCAAATGCTGGTGGATAAATTTTTATATATGATGCCAGAAGATCAACAAATATTGCGAGAAGCCATGCGTATGCAAAGCTTTATGGATGACTTCTTAAAAGCCGAGCAATATAAACATACAGAGTGGTTTCAAAAGCACGGCAAACTATTTATACAAGTGTGTAAATTACATGGTGACACCGCTATCGGTCATCATAACCAACTGGTCGAAAAGTTTATTGCCCAACCGTCAGAGCAAATGCAACAACAGCATATTAATAAAGTCACTGCCAGTGGACCGCCTTTGCCAGTATTACTCGATTCCTTAGCTAAATTAAGGGATAGACGTGCAGCAGCTAAGCGAGACGATATTAATACGCGTTTTGATGACTTAAATACGCTAAAACAGTGGATTAACTAATATGGCTAAAAATGATTTTTGTATGCCAAGGGGCTGCTATTTATTAAGCCACTCTGTTGGTCGACCTTTAAAAAGTACTTTAGAAAATGCTACTGAGCAGTTTTTTACTCCTTGGCAGGAAAGTGCCAAAGAGCCATGGCAGCAATGGCTACCAGCTATAGAAAATTTTACGGGTGCATTAGGGCGGCTATTTAATGCGCCAATTGAGCAGTTTTGTCCTCAGGTTAACTTATCTAGTGGTTTAACTAAATTGCTTATGTCGCACCCCGTATTTAATAAACCACAGTGCACGGTATTAATGGCGCAGGCCGACTTTCCAAGTATGGGGTTTGTAATGCAAAAAGCACTCCCTGCATGTGCAACAATACGTTTCATCCCCGAGCATGAAGATCTAAGTGATAGGCAGGTATGGCAGCGATATTTAACCCCAGAGATTGATGGTGTGTTTGTGAGTCATGTTTATTCTAATACGGGTGTACAAGCACCTCTAAACGATATTGTGGCGCTTAGTAAAGCGACAAACACACTCTCAATAATTGATGTGGCGCAATCGGCAGGGGTTATTCCTATAGACCTAACGGCGTTAAATGCCGATTTTATGATTGGCTCAAGTGTGAAGTGGTTATGCGGGGGCCCAGGAGCTGCTTATTTATGGGTAAATCCACAGCAAATAACGCAATGTGAACCAAAGGATGTTGGTTGGTTTTCACATCAAAATCCATTCGAGTTTGATATTACGCATTTTCAATATAACGCTAAAACACTTAGGTTTTGGGGTGGTACGCCTTCTATACTCCCTTATGTTATTGCCGCTGATAGCATTGAATATATTGCCCAGTTTGGTGTGGATAAAGTAAGAGCGCATAATTTGGCGTTGTTAACGTTACTTCAGCAGCAGCTAGCTGCTTTTTTAGTATCGCCAAACGATAAAGATCAGTGTAGTGGTACCGCTATTTTAGATTTTGCAGAGCATCAACAAACCGTATTAGCGGCATTGGAGGCAGCAAACATAAGTGTGGATGTGCGCAAACTCGGTATTCGTATTTCACCGCACATATACAATACAGTGTCAGAGATACAAGCGTTTATTGCTACGGTGAAAAAGGTAATTAAGGCTGCTGATTAAGCTGTTGTTTTTTTTGAGTGAGTGCCGCTATTTGTTGTTGTGCTTGTTTTATTTGCGGTTCAAATCTTTGTTTAAGTACCGCAGTTTCTGTAGCAATTGCATCTGCAATCGAATCAGCGCCTAAACGATTTGCTTTATCTTGGGTCATGTAACCGACTTGCTGTTTCTTTTGTGCGTATTCTTGTTGGTATTGCTTTATTTTAAGCTCAAGCTGCACAATATCGCGCTCTATTTGTTGCACCTCAAGGTAGTCATCAACTGAGGTATCGATAACTAGGGCGTTTTCAGATTGCAATGCATTGGTTTGCATAATGTTGACGTTTTTAAGCGTGATCACTTTAGCGTCTTTAGCGCATGGAGTTTGACTGAAAGTCGGCACCCCTTTAATGGTGCATTTAAAAACCGTCACTTCATTTGCCATGCTGACAGTGCAGGCACCTAAACAACACAGTAGTAATATTAGCTTTGCCATGGTTAAACCTAAGCTGGTTTAAAGTACCATTTATAATGCACTAAGTTGTAACACCATACAATTTGTTTAATTTAATAGCCTAAGTCAAGTACGCTTTTCAAAACGAACAATTCCATAGGTTGTTAAAAATTTAGGCACAAAAAAACCACAATTAAGTGGTTTATATTCAGTAATGGTGGAGAGGGAGGGATAGGCTTGCTTACATCCATGTAATCAATCGCTGCGCGACGCTTGCAGCGGCCTAAACTATTCCAGACACTTTATCGAACCCAGTCGAGGGCTCTCACCCTCCCAATTAGCAGCAAAGCTTATTTTTGGGCACAAAAAAACCACAATTAAGTGGCTTATATTCAGTCATGGTGGAGAGGGAGGGATAGACTTGCTTACATCCATGTAATCAATCGCTGCGCGACGCTTGCAGCGGCCTAAACTATTCCAGACACTTTATCGAACCCAGTCGAGGGCTCTCACCCTCCCAATTAGCAGCAAAGCTTATTTTTGGGCACAAAAAAACCACAATTAAGTGGTTTATATTCAGTAATGGTGGAGAGGGAGGGATTCGAACCCTCGATAGAGCTACAAACTCTATACTCCCTTAGCAGGGGAGCTCCTTCGGCCACTCGGACACCTCTCCGACGCATTATTCTGCGTGTTATTAATCGGGATAAAACCAATTAATAAAAATAAGTGGTGGAGAGATAGGGATTTGAACCCTAGAGGGGCTATAAACCCCTGCCGGTTTTCAAGACCGGTGCATTCGACCACTCTGCCATCTCTCCACGTCGTGATGCAGGATAATACTTAGGTGAGTAGTCTGTGTAAATAGCAAAAAGATCGTTTGCTTAAAAAGTGAGCGTAAATGCGGTTTTTTTTATAAATAATGAAGATTTAAGGTGATTTTTAGCTATGAGGTGGCTGGCAGCAAACTGGAGGAGCTAAAGAAGAGTCTTCATTTAGAGGTTGGGTGTTTGCTGCAACAATACAAAATCATGGTTGGGTGATTATTTGTATTGAATTGCACCGCCAAGTGCTAATTTTTTTCCGTAACGATTAAGTTTAGCTAGCATTTTTGCTTTGCGATTAGTTGGCTTAACGGCAACGTGAGTTGTGGCTGTTTGGTTAAGTGTATTAATTGGATTCATTTTATTCGCTCCGTGGTTGTGTCTGTTGAAAACATGTGCATTTTGCACGCAGGGTGGTTAAAAATAAAGCGATAAAAATTGCTGGTGAAGCATTAGTTTTTTTAATCCGAAACTGGTTTATTAATTTATCGTTCAACTACTGATTTATTATTTTTTGTATAATTATTCATCCTGGCTCATTGCTATGTCGCTTTTATATGGGGTCTTTTCGATTTTTTTGAGTTTAAACTGTTTATAAAAAGAGTTTTTTGAATATTTATTCAGATTAAATTATTTTGTATTGGTTGGGCTTAGTTTTGCTTTATTCAAAGATTTAACATGTTATTTATAGGCGGTTAATTATTTATCAGATAAGAGCAGTAAATAAACGATAAAAAATAGTGTTGCGAAGTTTTTAAATTATAAAAAAAGTGCCTAGGTTACTAGGCACTTTGGAGTTAGTTGCGTTTTAAAGCGCTTCTAACCGGGGAGCGCACCATCTCATGGATATAAATCTAAAAAGATGGGTTTAATTATATTTGCAATTAGGGCTTACAATCATCAGCTTGGGCGGTATTTTAAGTGATCTAGAGCGAAGCGAAGATTATACTTTGGTTTGTATTTTACTATGAAGCCACAAAACAATGCTGCACAGCAAGAGTAGATCCGCTCAACGGTCTATTATTTGAGTTAAATGGTTTTAAGTAGGATATAAAACGCAAAATGCGGCATAGCTTAAAAGCAAATGTCGCAAAGGGAGATTAATGTGGGGTATTACTCTATTAATGCTGTTTAATAGTAAATAACTCATAGCCCTTAAGTGCAGGAACTTGAGCGGTTAGTTGCGTTTCTTGTTGCGCTATTTCAACAAAGTCATCACATAATGAATTTGCACGCTTTTCTAGTGTTTTGGCATGCAGCTCTACTTTTTCTTCTATTTGTGCGCCCATATTTTCCATGCGCTCTTCAAATGCTTGCATGTCACCGCCTGAACTCATTAACTCAGAGCCCAATGCCACTAAAATGCTGCCCATTGATTCCATTACTGCTGATTCAACCGCTGTTTCTATTTGCTTTTCAAACTGCTGTTCAAAGTTTTCACCAAATTGAGTAAAGCTTTGTTGACCCATTACAAAAGTACCTTGCTGATAAAAGGTGCTTTCGACTTCTTGATGAATATCGTCCATTAAGGTTGAAATATTATCGAGGCCGTCAATATTAAACGCATTGGCAACTTCTTCTAATGCGACACCTGCAATTTTAACCCCTTCAAGGGCAATATTGGCCACTTCAGGTAATTGTACGCGTAAATTGTCTGTGTAGTCGGTCATTGCTTGGCGCTGTGCACTATTTAATGCTACTTGCTCGCCATTGATAGACAGCTCACCTTCAGCGGTAAATAGCATGCGCTGATTATTGGCTTTAAAAATTTCTAACTCATTGGGTTTGATGCGTACATCATTCTTAAATTCAACGTTACATTCATCGTTACTAAATGAAATTGAAGAGTCGTTCGTGTTATGAGCCATTGCTACTGGGGTGCACATTATTGCGCTAACTAATAATAATTTTTTCATGTTTATTCTCTGTTTTTTGCTGATGATAATTTACTTATAACAAGTTTGGTGCCAATTATTTTTAATATTTTAAAACAATGACTTGAGATTCTTTGAATGCTCTAAAGTCGAAAGTGTACTCATTGAAAATACTAAAATGTGGTCAAAATAACCAACAATTAAATGCTAATAAATAAAATTTATCGATACGATAAAAAACTCTCACTTTCCACAATTCAAATTTAACGCTATTTATTCACAATACTGACACAGAGACTATTTAGGATAGCTATGTGGCTTTATTTTGACGTAAATTTGTACAGCTAATTTATGTTGAACATTTTAATTTCACCAATTATCGCGATATAGAAATCCGTAATTGGTCTCAAACACTTTATGGAGTGGGTTGTGGGTAAGACATTTAGTTACGATGCGCTAGATGATGATTTTGTTGAAGACGAATACGAAATGGTCGGGCGTAATCAACACGACAAGAAAAAGCAAAAGGTGAAAAGAAAGTTAGAGGATTACCTTGAGCAAAAACGCTTGCGTAAAAACCTAGGTGAAGATGACTTAAACGATTATATTGATTAGGCTGTCGCTAGTACAAATAAGCGCTGTAGTTGGCAATAAAGAGGCTTTGTGCCTCTTTATAGTTTTTTGGGGTTAAGCCTTAGCTGCGAGTAATGCTTTTTCAATTACTTTTTCTAGTTTTTCAGGTTTGGTAATGGGCGCAAACCGTTTAATGGGTGTGCCATCTGCCGCTACTAAAAACTTAGTGAAGTTCCACTTAATTTTTCTTGTTAAAAACCCCGGGAGTACAGATTTTAAATAGCGAAAAACTGAATCTGTATGTTGGCCATTTACACTCACTTTTTCTGCGACTAAAAAATTAACCCCGTAATTTATTAAACAACCTTGCGCTATTTGCTTAGCGTCGCCAGGCTCTTGTTGACCAAATTGGTTACATGGAAAGCCTATAATGACCAAACCTTGGCTTGCATATTTTTCGTGTAATGCTTGCAATGATTGATATTGATAAGTTAATCCACATTCACTTGCGGTATTTACGATTAATACAACTTTGCCTTCAAACTCTTTAAAGTCGATTGGCTGGCCTTGCAGACTAGTAGTCTTTAGTTGATGGAATGGGTGCATATAAATACGCTTATTATTTGTTTATTTTGCATAGTCTAACCTTTGTGTGATGATCTACAAAGTCTAAGTCACTTCTAGAGCGCTTGCTGCTAATTTAAAATTAAAAACAGCCCCATTCCGGCCAAGGTCGTTAAGTAAATATTATGGGTTTTGTAAGCAACAATAACAGCAACGATAGCTGCACTGAGATAAGGGTTTTGCCAGTTTAGGTTTATACCTTCGTCATTTATAAATACAATTGGCACCCAAATCGCCGTTAGTACCGCAGGTGCACTAAAGCTTAAAAATTGCTGCATTTTTGGCCCTACTTTAAATGGTAAGGCGCGGTGTAAGAATAAATAGCGAGTAAAAAAAGTAATACATGCCATTAGTAAAATAGTGGTCATCATCTTTTGTCCTCCTTATTTTGCACTAATCGGGTAACAACGTAACCTGCGCTCATTGCTAGAAGCGCAGAGCATACTAACCACAATTCAAAGCCTGTGCTTTTTAATAAAGTGGCACTGATCCCTGCAACAATAACAGTGACTAAAGTAGCTAAGTTTTTTATCCCTGGAACTACTAAGGCAATAAAAGTCGCTGCAATTGCAAAATCGAGTCCTAGATTGGTGAGGTCTGGGAGCATAGTACCGGCTACAATGCCAATCAGGGTCCAAATATTCCACGTAATATAAAAGCTAAAACCTGCGCTCAATGCATAAATTAAACGGATTTTAGTACGATAGGCGCGCGGGTGGTGCGAAAAAGCAAATAGTTCATCAGTTAACACAAAGCTGACAGGCAGGCGCCAACGCATGGGCTGCTCAATTACTTTGTGACGAACCGCCAAGCCATATAAAAAGTGGCGAGAGCTAATAATAAACGTGGTAAAAAGAATGGTTAGTAGAGGGGTGTTACCAGCAATGAGCTCTATTGCAACCAGCTGTGCCGAGCCCGCAAATACCAGTAGTGACATGGCTTGAGTTTCAAAGGGAGTAAAGCCGTTTTGTATTGCCAACGAGCCACATAAGATACCCCAAGGAATAACCGCTAAACACAGCGGTAGCATATCTAAAAAGCCTTTTAATACTGGTTTTTTAATTGACTGCATGTGTTTGACTCTGTGCATAGGTGGAAAGACTCATCGGGATACCTTAATATTGAGAAGCTAAAATAGTTAGCGTTTTAGATGATACTTTTTTTTAGGGAAGGTGCAATGTTTAAGGTAAAAGTGTGGGATGGCTTTGTAAGAAGCTTTCATTGGTTATTAGTATTGAGTATTGCTGCGCTTTATTTTAGTGCAGAAGAGGGCATGATCGAACTTCATTTTGTGGTTGGCTTTTTTACTTTAGCGCTTATTTCAACACGGATTATATGGGGCCTATTTGGCAGTAAAACAGCAAAAATATCGGTATTACTGCACTCTCCTAAATCGGTGCTTGCTTCTTTTGCTGGCAAAAAAACAAATGAGGTGGGCCATTCTGCACCAGGTAGTTATATGGTGTTATTATTTTTTATTCTGATCATAGCGCAGCTAGTAAGCGGTTTAATGAGCAGTGATGGTATTTTAACAGATGGCCCGTTAGCGCAGTATGTATCGAGTGATACGATTGATTTGGCCAATTGGCTGCACCATATTAATTTTGATATTTTATTTTATGCGATTATTTTGCATGTTGTGGCTATTATTGCTTACAAAATTAAAGGCAAGCCTCTGGTCAAAGCAATGATCACCGGTAATAAAGCACTAGCAACAAAAAGCTCAGAGCCAGAGACAAAGTCACCATGGGTTGCATGGGTTATATTTTTGGTACTACTGGTTTTATTAATGAGTACCTGGGGAAGTGAGCATTTAAGTTATTTGCTTAGTTAAAAAAAGTGGCGCTAATACAGCGCCATTTTTGTTCTTAATACACCGTATATATTAGTCTTTGAATTGCTTATGACAATCTTTACAGCCTTTAGCCCATGCACCAAACGCTTTACCAATAACAGCTTTGTCACCGGTTTGAGCTGCTACAGCAAGTTCATCAGCATATTGTTGAAATGCTGTCGCTTTTTTCATAAAAGTATCGTTTTCAGACCATACCGCAGGAAGTGCTGATGTATCACCCTTATCAGTACCTGCGTAAAAAGCTTCCCAAGGCATTTTAGACAATGCCGCTGCGTTATTTGCACGCTGCTTAAATTGCTCTGCATCAAAAGGAATTTTACCCTTAAGCATAGCACCCATATCGCCTATTTGAACTGAAATCATAGAGAATGCAGCTTGGCGATACTCAATCGCATCACTCGGCTCTTTAAATGCAGAATTTGCAGACACGCTAAATGCGCATGTAGATAGTAACGCCCCGATAAATACTTGCTTCAATTTCACTTTGCTCTACTCCTTTGACGGTTATTTGATTATCTTTGTATCTTAGCTCAGGCTTTAGTTCAAGGGAATGCATAGATTATTACTTTGATATAAATTGACGGACCTTGGAAATAATCAGTTTTAACTCGTCTTTTTTGTGAATGTTTGTAAATACCTTGTTGTTGATGGTGTTGGGGTTGTGTACATTCGGTTATCATAAAAATAACCAATTAAGAGCATTTATGAAAAATAATATTTTTAAGTTGTCAGCGTTGTCTGCTGCAATAGTAATTTCGCTATCAGGGTGTGGTGGAAGCGATAATGATAATAACAATAAAGCCCCAGTTGTTACTGATGTAGCACCAAAAGCGAGTGATGTTGCTGTAAGCGATCAAAAACAATGGATCCCAGTAACTGCCGAATTTAATGCAAGTGACCTTGATGGTGATACATTATCATTCAGCTTTACTGAAAACGGTGAAGCTGTCGTTGCTGAAGACGGCGTGTTCATGTTTAGCCACGGTGCATTAACAGTCGATGGTACATCATTTACTTACGTGCCAGTCACAACTGAAGACGCAGTAATCGATTACACGGTGACAGCTAACGGTAAAACAGCATCTGCACAAATTATGGTTTCAGGTACTATTGGTGACCCACTAGCAAATCAACAATGGCACTTGAATAATACAGGCCAAAAAGCTTACGCCTTAAGCGATGAGATGAAACAAGGCCTTATTGATTTATATGTTAATCAACGTGGTTTTACTGAAGAAGAGGCACAAGCACGTTTTGATGAAGACTTCGCTAAGTCAGAAGCTGAAGAGCTTGTTGTTGGTGAAGACATGAACGTAGCAGCTGCTTATGCGCAAGGTGTTACAGGTGCGGGCATGACTGCTGTTGTTGTTGACTCAGGTATGGAAATTCGCCACGAAGATTTAATTGATAACGTATTGCCTAACCGCTCTTTAAACCTGGACGCAGAAACATTAGACCGTACTGACCCTACAAGCACATCTAACAGCGGTGACCATGGTACTAGTGTTGCAGGCTTAATTGCAGCAAAAGGTTGGAATGGTAAAGGCGGTCGTGGTGTTGCACCTGATACAGGCTTAATTGGTATGAACTACCTTGGTGGTGAGAAAGTAGCGCAAACTGATCTACTTGTACATGGTTTCCCTGGAAGTGGTATTAGCACGTCTGAAAGCATTTCGGCGTTTAACCGTAGTTACGGTATTACATTCCCGACATTTATTGCTTATTCAGAGCTTGATGAAACAATAGAGTCTTACCCAAATCTTTACCTTCGTGATGGTAAAGGTGCACTAAACATGAAATCGAGCGGTAACTCTTTTGTTGGTGATGAGAGCGAAGGTTCATTATGTGAAGATAACGGTGCTAACGAGTTAGGGTTAACTTGTTATAATGGTGCATTTGAACCTAGCCAAGGTCATCCTTATTACTTAAGTGTCGCAGCTGTAAATGCAAATGGTAAGCACACTAGCTACTCAACTGCAGGTGCTAACTTAATGGTTTCAGCGCCAGCGGGTGAATATGGTCGTTGGGCTCCAGCAATGGTTACAACTGATCAAATGACTTGTATTAATGGTTATTCAGGCTTCAATGGCCGTTCTATCACCGCTTGGGCTGCAGCCTATGGTGAAGAGTTTGCTGCAAGCCAATACCCATTTAATTACCCAGGGCATGAAGATAACGCAAGTTGTAACTACACATCTACATTTAATGGTACATCGTCTGCTGCGCCAAATGCATCAGGTGTGGTATCGTTAATTCTTTCAGCCAACCCTGAACTAACTTGGCGTGATGTGCGCCATATATTAGCATCAACCAGTACTTTAATTGATGCAGATAACGCAGCTGTTAATTTAACTGTAGGTGAAGGTGAGTTTGTTGCTCATGACGGTTGGGTTGAAAATGCTGCCGGTTATAGCTTTAATAACTTATATGGCTTTGGTCGAGTTGATGCTGGTGCAGCTGTTGCAATGGCTAAATCTTACGAAGCTTCATTAGGCGAGCAAGTAATCACGAATTGGAAAGGTTTTGGTTCAGTTGTTGCTGAGGATGCACTAGCACTTGAAATCCCAGATAACAACGCATCGGGTTTAACACAAGAAATCGAAGTGACTGAAGAGCTGAATATTGAAGCAATGCAGTTTAAGTTTGATGTTAGCAACTCTGAGATGGTCTTAGATTTAAGCGATGGTACACAAACATCTGCTGGTAACGATTTAGCGATTGAAGTTACATCACCAGCGGGTACCCGTAGTGTGTTATTGTCATCTAAACAAGCACTGTTTTACCCAGCATACAGCTTCACTAATGGTTGGAGCATTGGCTATGTATTAAAAGACGCAGTTATGCTTTCAAATGCTTTTTACGGCGAGTCTACTAAAGGTACTTGGAAAATCCGCTTACTAGATACAAGTGCAGATAGCTTTGCATTGAGTGACGGTGGCGATAACGGTTTAAGTGCAATTGGGATAAGCAATAATAGCTCAGCGAGTGTTCTTGAAGGTGTATCTCTTCGCGCATTCGGTCACGCAGGTCAAGAGTAAGGATTATAAAAATGAAATTTAATAAATTAATCGTATTAAGTGCTGCCGCGTGTATCTCATTAAGCGCAACAGCTAACACTAGCTTTGATAAAGAACTTGAGTTACCTAAAAAGCAGGTTGCTAGCTTAAAGTTTGATAAAGCCGACTTTGGTTCTTATAAAGTAGAGAAAGGCTTACGTTTAGTGCCGTCTAGTGTTGCAGCAGAAGAGCATGTAGTGATGAAGAAGGGCGATATGTCAATTGTTAATGTTGCTACTGACTCAGAATTAGTTACTAAAGGCTCTTTAGTTCGCAATATTCTGACTAATAACTTAAGCACATTATCAGGAAACATTACTATTCTGTTAAAAGACGGTAAAACTGCAAGCGATGTTGCATCAGCAACGGGCTTAAAGGTAGTATCTGTTTTCCCAGGCACTAAGATTGCGGTTATGGCTGTAAATGAAGGACAAGATATTTTAGCGGCTTCAGAGCAGCTTAAAGCATCTGGTTTTTCAAAAGAGGCTAGAATTGAAGTGTTAGAAACTATCTACACTGTGCAATAATTTATTTTAAATCAATAATAAAAAGCCCCGTGTAACTTTAGTTACACGGGGCTTTTTATTAATCATTCATATCAATATCGGCAAATATCATTCCTCGACGCATACTGCGGGTTGCCAAAAAAACCTCGCCAAGTAATGACATAAATGCACATATTAGCAATGCCATTGCACCAACAAAACAACTACCAATAGTAACGCCTAAATTAATCGACTGTATGTGCGATAAAAATAACAGCATAACCACGGCACATACTAATAATGCGCTTAAGACACTTAAGCTGAAGGCTATGTGGATACATCGAGAACGTTTTAGGAGCGCTCTTAATTCTGTGGTTAAGGATAAGTTAAACTCCTCATCCGTACTAACTTTTAATTTTCGTTCTAACTGTCTGGCCCTGTCTGTAATACGTGCTAAACGGTTGGATAGCACCCCAAGTGTTGCTGCAATACCCGTAATTAAAAAAACAGGGGCAACGGCTGTTTGAATGACTTTAGCCATAGTTAAAATATTAATTACATCATTGTTCATTTTTTTCTCAGTGTTTACATTTTTGTTTACATTTTTGTTTACATTTTTGTTTACATTTTTTTACAAAGTTAGTTGCTTCTTTTTGGTGTTTTAAATCAGTTGTTTACGCTATTTTTGTAAGGTGTTCTGTTTTTTATGTAATTTTAATGTAGCAATGCTGTTGCTCATACAAAGGTTGGCGTTTTATATTCGGTTACATAGCCAAAGAATTAAATATAGCAAATACAATAATACATAACCTATCTTAGGGGAAACAATGTCTAACAATATAATTAAAAGAACAGCAATCGCGACAGCTGTATCAAGTGCACTTGTGGCAACGATTGCTAATGCTGCGACTTTGCCTGACGCTACAATGACCAATAAATACGCAGAGCAAATTAAGGAAATAGCTGCTGATAAAAAAGCACCTTCTGCACATATGATCGTTCTTAAGGCAAAAACGTCTGTCGATGCAGTTGCTGCTGGGACTTACCAATCATCTTCTAATCGAGAAATAACGGCGCAGATTGAGCAGCTTCAAGATATGATGACTGTTGAGTTAAATAGCTTAGATTTTAATGCAAAAGTAATTGGTAAAACTAAAATTTTAGCACCAACCTTAATTGTTCAAGCAACCCCAGAAGCGTTAGCTCAAATTTCAAAAGATGATCGCGTTGCTAAAGTTTTACCAATGTTCGATCGAGAAATACATGTTGCTGCGAGCTCTGAATATATCAATGCTAAACCACTTATTACTGATGGTATTGCAAGTGGTAAAGGCCAACGTGTTGCAGTGCTTGATACAGGTATTGACTATACGCATGAGGCATTTGGTGGTGAAGGTACAGTTGAGGCTTACCTAGCTGCACAGGCTGATCCAACGTCAGTTGCATGGCCTCAAGGTATCGTGCAAGGTGGTTACGATTTTATTCGTGATGATGCAGATCCTATTGAAAATGACGCGGCTAACTCTCCATCAACGGGTGATCCAACAAATCACGGTACATCATCTGCAAACTCAGTAAACGGTATTGCACCTGATGTTGAGTTATATGCATATTCTGTATGTGGTGGTGGTTGTCCAAGTGCAGCACAAGCAGCAGCATTAGAAGCGGCAATGGATCCTAACGGTGATGGTGATATTTCAGACCGTGTTGATGTAATGAACATGTCTCTTGGAGGTGAGTTTGGTGACACTTACACTGGTGGTGGTACACAATACTTAGTTCAACGTGCAGTTGAGTTAGGCGTAAATATGGTCATTTCTGCTGGTAACGATGGTGACAACCCGTTCCGTATTGGTGGTCCAAGTACTACACCTAATGCACTATCTGTCGGTGCTATGACTCACCCAGCAACTGAAGTTGGTATTGCTGAGGGCGCTATTGCAGGCCTTGAAGGTAATATCCAGCCATCAGGTTTTGGCCCACAAGAAGCCTATACTATTTCAGGTGCTGATATTGATTTAGTTTACCCTGAAGCAAATCAGGATGGTTGTGTTGAGTTCTCTGCGGATGTGGACTTTACTGGCAAAGCAGTATTAATTGACCGAGGATCATGTAACTTTACTGATAAAGTTTTACATGCTCAGGCTAAAGGTGCTGAGTTCGTAATGATTGCAAACAATGTAGATGATGGTACTCCTGCATCTATGGGTGGTTTTGATGCTGCAGTTACAATTAAAAATGTAGGAATTAATTTTGCTGCAGGCGCAGCATTAAAAGCTCAGCTGGCTGCTGGCGGTCCTGCAACATTTGATATTAGTGTTGAATTTAAAGCAACAGCTGGTGCGGTTGCTACATTCTCATCGCGTGGTCCTTCGATGGATGGTTTATTAAAACCAGAAATTACAGCGCCAGGCACAAGTATTGATGTAGCAGCAGCAGGTACTCAAACGGGGACTAATCCTGTGTCGGGTACGTCATTCTCAGGTCCAATTACAGCCGGTGCGGTTGCTATGATCCGTGAAGCACATCCAGAGCGCAATGCGTTTGAGATTAAAGCAACAATAATGAATGCTGCGAACTTAAATGTAACCAATGAACCTCTTGATATAAACCCTGACTCAGAGCTTGCACCAATTAGTATGATAGGTGCTGGTTTGGTTGACGTTACTAAGGCGGTTAATCTACCAGTTGCGGCATGGGTGCATGACGGAAAGTTTGATACTAAACAAGCTGCGCTTTCTTATGGTTTAGTGAGCCTTGCAGAAACAGGCTCTATCACTAAAACGGTAACCGTTAAGAACTTCTCTGCAGATGCAAAAACTTATAATCTTCGCACAGAAGCGCGTTATCAAAGTGATATTGATACTAACGCAGTTAGTTGGGATTTCCCTGAGTCTGTAACAGTTCCTGCAGGTCAAGCGATTAACTTTGATATTACAATGACGGTTGACCCAACTAAATTACCTGTATGGGAATTAGAAAACCCATTCAGTGCAGATGACATTGCAGCAAGAAGTGCAGCATTAACATCAATCGAATTTGATGGTGCGTTAGTATTCGATGACGCATCTACAGATAGCGATCATGATTTACACCTTGTTTATCATGCAATGCCAAAGGCGGCGACTGAATTAAGTTACTCACCTGAAGTTGTTAATAATGAAATGGCATTAGTTATTGAAAACACAGGTCAAACAGAAATTACGCCTCAAGCTGAAAGTGTAATTGCAGTGGGAACAGAAAAAACAATTGAAGAGGCTGAGTTTAATATCCTGTCTACTACTTTCTCTGCGTTTAATTCAGAAGCGTGTGATTCAGGTGTATTTATAACTTCTTCCATTCAATTGCGAGATCCATTAACACATGTATTCCAAGCTGGGTACAGAGTTGAAATCGACACAGATAATAACGGTGTCTCAGATCAGTATATGCAAAACTATAACGATCGTGGTCGTCAGACTGCATTCCCTGGTCGTAGTCGTACTCTAATTGGTACAACTGATGGTGCGGGTAATGATACGTTGGCATGGGCTACTCCGCTTTACCATGCGGCAGGTGAAGATACAATTACCTTCTCTGGCTGTTCTGAGTTGATGAATATTGATGCAGCAATGATTGGCGAGCCAATGAACTTTAAGGTATCAGTGGGCTACCCTAGCTATCAAACAGGTGTTTACTTTGAAACTGATAGTGTAACAGGTTCAACGGTATTTGGTGTACAACCTCAGGTACAGATTACTTCACTTGAAACGGGCGAAGCCGTTTCTTCAATTATGCCAGGAGAGAAAGCGGTTGTTTCTGCAAGTGGTCCGTTTGCACTATCGCAAGGTTCAGGCACTAACCTTATTAAAGTTATGGCAGCTGAAGACCTAGAATTACCAGACGTTGAAGCACCAAAACTGGTTGGTGGTGAGTTTAGTGTTTCAGAAGATGCAGCGGATGGAACCGTAGTAGGTGCGCTTACTATTGAAGAGTCAGAGTTAGATTTGGCCATTTCAGAGTATTACGTACAATCAAATACAAATATTGGTCTTGCTGTTGATGCAGATGGACAAATTGTGGTTGCAGATACAACTTTATTAGCAGGTGATACATCTGCAGAAATGGAAGTTGTTGCTATTGATGTTCGTGGTAATGTATCTGAACCTGTAATGGTAGCGGTTAGCATTACAGCGCAAGTAGCACCTGTTGTTACTCCAGAACCAGCGAAGAAAAGCTCTTCAGGTTCACTAGCCTGGCTAACATTACTAGTTGCACCGTTTGCATTTATGCGTCGTCGTAAGCAAAAGTAATGTACTAACTTAAATGTTTATAAAAGGGAGCTTCGGCTCCCTTTTTACATAGCTTCACAAACTAAATCTCTGTGCTATTAAATATTAGGTATATTTAACAAAAATAAAAACTACAGAGATTCTGATCAATGAAACACACTCCATTTGTTCTTACTTTTATATCCTTAGCTATTTTAGGGGGGTGTAATAAAGCCCCTGACGCTGAGCAATCAGCAAAGGTTGAAAATGTAGCTGCTCAAACCGAAGTCATGCCGCCGATTGCGAAGAAAGTGCCATATGAAATGACAATCCATGGCGATACTCGCATCGATAATTATTATTGGATGCGTGATGATGAGCGTAAAGCTCCTAAGGTAATTGGTTACCTTGAGGCTGAAAATGCTTACACAGATGAAATGCTTGCGCATACAAAAACGTTACAAACTTCGTTATTTGAAGAGCTAAAAGGGCGAATTCAAAAAGATGATGATTCAGTGCCAGTTAAAAAAGGTAACTATTATTATTCGTCGCAAACTCGCGGCGATAATGAGTATGCTACTTACTTACGCAGTAGTGATTTTGCAGGCACCGATCAAGAAGTTATTTTAGACGTAAATGAATTAGCTAAAGGCCATGACTATTTTGCGGTTAGTGGCCTAAATGTAAGCCCAAATGATAACTTAATGGCGTATGGTGAAGATACGGTGAGTCGCCGTGTTTACAATATAAAAATTAAAGATTTAAACACGGGCAAATTACTAGAAGACACGCTTGAAGGCACTAGTGGTTATGTTGTGTGGGCGAACGACAATAAAACTGTTTATTACATTAAAAAAGATGCGCAAACCTTACTCGGTTATCAAGTTTATCGTCATACGCTTGGTACATCACAAAGCGATGATGAGCTTGTATACGAAGAAAAAGATACGAGCTATTACACAGGTATGAGCAAGAGCAAAGACGGCTCAGAAATTTATATTTGGCATAGCAGTACTGATGCATCGGGTTTATCAGTACTGAGTGCAAACGATGTAAATGCTAAGCCAAAGCGTTTAATTGAACGTGAAGCCAACCTTGAATACAGCATTTCAAAATTAGGTAATACTTATTACATTGTGACTAATTTAAATGCGGTTAACTTTCAGCTTATGAAAGTTGATATTGATAAAGCCGGTGATAAAGCAAATTGGCAAAGTGTGATCCCTGCTCGCGAGGATATTAAACTCGAAGACGTTGAGTTATTTGATGACTACTTGGTATATCAACAACGTGAAATGGGTCAATCAACACTGATTGCGCGTAATTTAACATCAGGCAAAGAGTTACCACTAAGCTTTAACGACAGTGCGTACACGATTAATGCGTACGGTAATAACGAATTAAACAGCGATACGCTACGTGTGTATTACACCAGTATGACGACACCGGGTTCATCTTATGATGTCAATTTGGCCACTGGCGAAAAAACATTATTAAAGCAACAAGCGGTATTAGGTGACTTTAACGCAGAAAACTACGCGTCTGAGCGTATTTTTGTTACAGCACGCGATGGCGTAAAAGTACCGGTGAGTTTGGTGTATCGAAAAGAGCTATTTAAAAAAGATGGCACTAACCCATTATTGCAATACGGCTATGGTTCGTATGGTGCAACAATGGATCCTAGTTTTTCTTCTGCACGATTAACGTTGCTTGACCGTGGTTTTGTATTTGCAATTGCCCACGTACGTGGTTCGCAAATGTTAGGGCGCCCGTGGTACGAAGCGGGTAAATTACTCACTAAAAAGAACACGTTTAACGACTTTGTAGATGTTACTAAGTCATTGGTAGCTCAAGGGTATGGCGATAAAGAGCAAATTTTTGCCCAAGGTGGCAGTGCTGGTGGTTTATTAATGGGCGCAGTGGCAAACCAAGCGCCTGAGCTATATAAAGGTATGGTGGCTGCGGTTCCATTTGTTGATGTGGTTACTACTATGCTTGATGAGACTATTCCGCTTACAACTAACGAGTATGGTGAGTGGGGTAACCCTAACGAGAAAGAATATTACGATTATATGTTGTCGTATTCACCATACGATCAAGTTAGTAAACAAGACTACCCTAATATGTTAGTAACAACAGGTTTGCACGACTCACAGGTTCAATATTTTGAGCCAGCAAAGTGGGTTGCAAAACTGCGTGACTACAAAACAGATGATAATAAACTACTATTTAAAATAGACATGGAAGCCGGCCATGGCGGTGCGTCTGGTCGTTTTAAACGCTTAGAAGATGCCGCGTTAAATTATGCATTTATGCTTGATTTAGCCGGTATAAAAAAATAGCCACACCCAAATTCAACTAAGTAATGAGCCAAGGCGTAACGTTAAGTTACGCCTTTTTTTTGTGGCAAATTAAAGCTAAAAATAGTGCCTTTGCCTATCTCACTTTGAACATTTATTTCACTGTCCATAAGCTTTAATAGTCCACGACAAATAGCAAGCCCTAACCCACCTTGTTGACGGCCCGCTTTATTAGAATTACTAGCTTGGTAGTGGGGATCAAAAATAGCTTGTAACTCATCATGTTTAATACCAACTCCGGTATCCGAAACTTGCACAAATAATTGATAGTGGTTACTTCGTCTTACGCTAACCTCAATACTGCCACCAAGGGGAGTATGCCTAATTGCATTATCGATTAAGTTACTTAAAACGCGCTCAAGTTTGGCTATGTCGGCGATGACAGGGAAGTCACAAATTTCTGGCTCAACCGATAAATTAATGCCTTTTTGTTGCGCAACAATACTAAACTTAGCAATACAATCGTAAATTAGCTCTCCTAGGTTAAATGTTTCTTTATTAATGTTTATTTGGCCATTTTCTAAGTGAGCAAGTTCAAAAATTTGCTCTATAAGTTGCTTTAGCTGTCCACAGTTATTTAATGAGACTTGCAAGTATTCTTGCTGTTCTTGTTTACTTAGTTTGTCACCTGACTGATTTAACACTTCTAAAAAACCTTGTAGAGAGGCTAGTGGTGTTCGCAGATCATGGGAGAGGTGAGTAAGCAGCTCTTTACGTTGTTTATCACCTTGCTCAAGTGCTTTAAATTGCTCGTTTATACGCGTTATCATCGCTTGAATACTTCGACCTAGGCTGTGGACTTCGTTGCTTTTTTGATTTGAATAGTGACTTAGTTTTGTATCGGTTAGGCTATAGTTAGCAGCCTCAATATTGCTCACATCTTTTGCAAGACGTTGAATAGGGCTTGTGAAAAATCGCAGTAAAATAAGCATCGCAATAAATAAAAAAATGAGTGTTGAGCCAAGCCACATAGCAGCCACTAATAACGAGTCGTTACTTTTTATATTATTGAGTGAGGTGTCGTATGCCTCACCACCAATAATTATATATAAATACCCTTGTAATGCATTGTTGTTAAATACAGGCGCCACAGAAAATATTTTTTGTTGCTGTGGGTCTCGTGGGTTATCACCATAAATAGGTGTTGTGTTTGGGTGGGCAATCAGCTTTTTTAGCGGCTCTAAATTAACGTGTGAGCGCTTTACTTTTCCGGGTTCTGCGGAGTAAGTCAATATTTTTCCGCGCTGGTCTACAAAGTAAAATTCAAAGGCAGGGCCTAACAGCATTAGAGTATGAAACAGGTTTTCAAGGGCTTCGTAATCGTATACGCCTTCTTTTATTAATGGATTGTCTTGTACTAAATGTTCAGCCAGTGCTAAATGTAAGTTTTGTTCGCCATGGTGTTTGGAGTTGAGTTCTAATTGTTTACTCCAGCTATAAACTAGCGCACAAATAAAACAAAAAATAACGGCTAACGACACTGCTAATTTTTGGTACAAAGAAAGTTTCATAATAAAAATCTTAATTAAGTTGGTTTGGGTTGAGTTTGTATCCCACACCCCAAACGGTTTCTATAATGGGAGTTGGTTGATGTAATTCGAGCTTTGCGCGCAAGCGGTTAATATGCGAATTAACCGTATGTTCGTAGCCGCTGTGTTGGTACCCCCATACTTTATCGAGCAGTTGTTGGCGGCTAAAGACATGATTTGGGTGACGTGCAAAGTACACAAGCAAATCAAATTCGGTGGCGGTTAGGTTAATTGCCTGTTCAGCTAAGTACACTTGATGAGAGTCAAATTCAATGTGTAGCGAGCCAACATGAAGCGTTGTTTCGCCCTTAATCGTATTCTGGTTAGTATTTTGGCTCGCGAGCAATTGTGCTCTGTGTCGCAGTTGGGTTTTTACTCTGGCTTGTAGTTCACGTGCAAAAAAGGGTTTACAAATATAATCGTCGGCGCCCATTTCTAGGCCTATAACTCTGTCCATATCGCTACTTAGTGCTGTTAGTAAAATCACTGAGATAGTTGGATAGTGTTCTTTTATTTTACGACATAAACTCAATCCATCCATTTGCGGAAGGTTTATATCCAGTAAAATAAGCCCGTAAGATTGTTTGGCTATTTTTTTCAAAGCCAGTTCAGCACTTACAACATGATCCACATGTAAATTTAGCGATGTAAGCTGTGTGGTAATTAATTTACCAATTTCTCTGTCGTCTTCAACTATGAGTAACTTTTCATGGCGCATCATTTATCCTCGTAAAAAAGGGGGGGCTTCCGTGCTCCCCAACTTCCCCATTAAAAGCTGGTATATCGAGGTTGATATTGATAAACGAATTACTGAGTGCGGGTAATAACCACTTTTGCTAATGGGTTATCAAATTTATGTTCAGGGCTAAGCACTGAGCCAGACAAACCATCTTCATTTGTAACTACACCTGGGTGTCTTGCTACAAAATTAACATCATCACGGGCTTCATTAAAACCTTCTCCGCCATCAGCAGGACCGGGTATCGTACCAGCTGCTTCTGTATTTGATTCAGTACCTGCATCATAAGCAACGGTAGTGCGAGTTAAAGAGTCGCCGACGGCTAATGAAGATACATCTAAAGCACTAAGACCGGTAAACCCATCATTTGTATTCACCATCATAGTGGCAAGCGACAACTTAAGTGCCTCAAGTGAGTCTGTGGTTAATGTAATCGTGGTATTAGCACCAGGTCCAACAGGACCTTCGCTTGATGCGTTGGCTATAGCGTTTTCTAATGCAAGCAGTTGGCTGTTATCGCCTCCTTCAGCTATTGCTTCTAATGCAATTGAGGCCGCATTGCCAATTTGCCAAAGAGTGCCTTCAGTATGTGCAATAACAGCAATAGGCGATAGTGGCTGCCCCGCGGTTAAATTGCTGACGGTAACATCAAATGTATAGCTTACAGGCTCAGGAGTTGGCGGTGTGACAACCTGAACAGGTTCGTTTCTGTCGTTATCGCCGCAGGCTGCAAGTGAGGCTGCAAGTGCAACAACCACGATGCTTTTTTTAAAGTTATTTAAAGATGCCATGATAACGCTCCTACTTAACCGTAACGGTTAGCTTAGCTACTGGGTTTAACCATCTGTGAACCGTATTACTTAAATCGCTATTACCAGCGGTTAAATCGTCGTCACCTAACGTGCCTGGATGAATATGTACGTTAATATTGCTATCGGTACTTGTTAAGCCAGCGCCGCCTGTGCCCGCGTCGCCACCTGGGGCTGCAGGAATACCTGGCGTACCCGGTGCACCTGAGCCATCGACAATGAGTTCATTATTGTGCTCAGTGCCTGCATCATATGCATTTAAGTAAACAGTATAAGTGCCTGCTTCGGTTGGGATTTTCCAGCTATCCAGGCCAACAAAGCCATCGTTTGTAGGCAGTAACATAGCGGTTACTGAGAGGTAGTCATTACCATCGGTTGTCATTAGTGTGGCCATGGTCGATGATGATGGCGCTAATAAGCCTCCTGCTGGGTTTGCAGCCATGTCGCTACCTGCTGCAGTAGCTTGTGCCATTAGTTCTGCAATGTTGCCACCTTCAGCCATTGTTTGTAATGCAGTAGAAGCTTCAGTTGCAACTTCAAAAAGCTTATCTTCGCTGTCGTGTGCTGTAACTAGCAGTGGGGTAAAGTGAATGCCTTGTGTTAGGTTGGTTATTGCTAGGTCTAACTCTGCAGCTATGGCTGACTGGCTAGCTACTGCTAAAAGAGTTGCAAGTGTAAATGTTGAAGCTTTCATTTTTATTTCCTGTATGTGATGATTCGAGATAAGTATTGAACAATCGTCTCCAGAAACTCTCACAAACTTATCACTTTTTTATCACAGAAATTTAGGTTGTGATTTTTTTACAAATAAATAGATAAGTGGTGTTATATACCTGTGTATAATTAAACCGGATTTTAAAAATTAAAGGATTGTGCTATGGAAGAAAATCAAGAAATTAAAGTCGTTAATAAAGATGACCGAACTTGGGCAATGCTATGTCATTTAAGTGCATTAGCTGGGTTTATTGTGCCATTCGGCTCGGTGTTAGGCCCCCTTATTATTTGGCTAATTAAAAAAGATGAAATGCCTATAGTTGATATACATGGTAAAAAAGCGCTTAACTTTCAAATTACTATGGCTATAGCTTATTTTGTATGTTTTTTACTAATTTTTGCAGCTGTTGGTTTACTACTGTTACCTATGGTCGCTATCTTTTCATTTGTGATGGTGGTTATCGCAAGCGTAAAAGCCAACGATGGCAAAGAGTTTAATTATCCCCTTAGCTTAAATTTAATTAAATAAGCGTTTTGATTTAAGTTAAAAAGTCGTTCAAACCCAGCTTAATGGCTGGGTTTAGTTTTTAGTCATAAGGGAAAAATGCTCTATATAACATTATTTTTTACAGCATTTATATCGGCTACGTTATTACCCAGCTCGTCTGAAGTATTGATGGGTGGGATGATAATGCAAGGTAATACTAACTTATGGCTAATTTGGTTTGCAGCAACCTTAGGCAATGTATTAGGCAGTTGTGTTAATTATTGGCTTGGAACACAAGCATTACGCTTCAAAGATAAAAAATGGTTTCCAGTTTCTGAAAAAGGGCTTAAAAAAGCGCAAAAGCAGTTTAATAAATATGGAGTATATAGCTTACTGTTTGCGTGGTTACCTATTGTTGGCGATCCACTAACTGTTATTGGCGGCGTGTTTAAAGTGCGCTTTAGTATGTTTTTAGTGCTAGTAACACTCGGCAAAGGGCTACGTTATTTAGCTGTAATAGCCCTTGCCGTTGGATTATTTGTGCCAGTCCAGAGTTAGCGACACAGAGTCTGCAAAGCGCAGCGCATGAGGTTTATCCACTCGGGCTTTGGCATAATTTACACTTGGGTGCGAGTGGCAAACAGCAAGAATTTCAGCAACTAATTTTTCTAACAATAAAAAGTGACCCTGTTCAACTAAGCTAATTACTTCTTTAGTAATTACCTTGTAGTTAAGTGCTTGTTCTACTTCATCAGTTTCACAAGCTTGATCAGCCGGATAATGAATTTCTAAATTAATGACTACATCTTGTTTTTTTTCACGTTCATCAGGATTAAAGCCAATAAACGTGCGTAGCCGTAAGTTAGTTACATTAATTATTGCGTTTGCCATAGGTTATCCTTTGATCAGCTGTAAAAACTCATTACGTGTTTTCGGATCGGCTCTAAAGTTACCAAGCATAACCGAAGTACGCATACTTGAGTTTTGCTTTTCCACGCCACGCATCATCATACACATGTGCTTTGCCTCAACAATGACGCCTACACCTTTGGCACCGGTTACTTCCTCAACCGCTTTGGCAATTTGATGGGTTAGCTGTTCTTGAATTTGAAAACGGCGAGAGAACATATCCACAATACGTGCAAACTTAGACAAACCTAACACTTTGCCATCAGGGATATAAGCAATGTGACAGCGGCCAATAAACGGTAATAAGTGATGCTCACACATAGAGTAAAGCTCTATATCTTGTATCAACACCATATCGTCAGCATCTGAGGTAAATACTGCATTGTTAGTGATTTCGTTAAGCGTTTGGCGATAACCTTGAGTTAGGTACTCCATCGCTTTTGCAGCGCGTTTTGGAGTATCGAGCAACCCTTCACGTTCTGCATCTTCACCGACTGCGGTTATAATTTTTTGATAGCTTTCTTTTAATTCGTTATGCATAAGTTTCTCGTTTATTTAGATGACTTACTTAAGATGGCGACCACCATCAACAGGTAAAGCACGGCCTGTGATGTAATGGCTGTTTAGTAGTAGGTCGATACTATTGATAATTTCTTGGCATCCAGGTTCGATACCCATTAATGATTTTTTTAAAGTTTTAGCGCGATACTGCTCATCATCATGTTGATTAAAAATAATTAATGATGGTGCGACGGAATTCACTTTAATATTCGGTGCATATTTAGCACTAAATGATTTGGTTAAGTTATCCAAGGCGGCTTTGCTGGCCGCATAGGCTAAGTGTTTTGGGCTGCCAGTTTCCACTACGTAATCAGTTAGATGAATAATGTCAGCGGGCTTAGTGTGAGACGCCTGATAATTTAATAGTAAATCTGCACAGCGTAAGTTTACCAAGTACGGTGTTTTTGCATGAATGCGCATCATACTGTCAAACAGCTGCTCAAACTGAGGGTTGTTAGCTTCACAGTCCCAGCTTGATGCATTATGAATTATCGCGCTTAGTGAGTCAGTCTGTGCTTTAAGTAATGTAATAAAAGTATTAATACCCTCATCAGAACTAAAGTCAGCATAAAGACAAGTGGCCCCTTTTTGCTCTAGCAAATCTACCGCTTCATGGCGGGTACGATAAGTAATAATGACCGCTTGCCCTTGGGCTATAAAATGCTGTGCAAGCGCAAGTCCAATACGTTGTCCTGCACCAGTAATCAAAATAGGGGGGGTCATAAAATATAAAACTCTCTGTTGGCAAGCGTTAAGGTTAACCGTTAAAATTTAAGCCACTTATTTTCACGCCATTTTTTACGTAAAATATAAGCGGCTCGATCAGTTAAATCACACTTATAATATTGATTTAAAAAGCATCGTATATTGTTGGAATAGGCTGGCGCTTATGTTGCGTGCGTTGGTAAATTGCAATCAGTGTTTGTTCCACATGCTCGGAGACTGGTTTACCTTCTAAAAAGTCATCAATTTCTTCATAGCTTAAGCCTAATGCTTCCTCGTCAGTCAAACCTGGTCTATCACTTTCTAAATCCGCAGTAGGTGCTTTTTCAACTAACAAAGCAGGTGCACCTAATGCTGTTGCCAATGCTCTAACCTGACGTTTAGATAGACCAAACAAAGGGGCTAAATCGCAGGCGCCATCGCCAAACTTAGTATAAAAACCGGTAATGTTTTCGGCGCTATGGTCGGTACCTACAACGAGCCCTTGGCAAAACCCAGCAATTTCATATTGTGCAATCATGCGTTGGCGTGCTTTCACATTGCCTTTAATAAAGTCTATTTTTTCTTGTGTTGGCAATGGCTTATTATTACCAGCTAAAGTTGCCATTGTTTGCTCGTGCAGTGCGTCGGTTGCAGGCTGAATATTAACTGTCATACGGGTGCTGGGCTTAATAAAATCAACCGCCATTTGTGCTTCGCTTTCATCTGCTTGCACTCCATACGGTAAGCGCACAGCAATAAATTGATACTGTGTATCTTGGTGTTCTTGATTAAGCTCATTAACAGCAAGTTGGCATAATCGGCCACAGGTTGATGAGTCTACACCGCCACTAATACCTAGTACCAGTGAAGTTGAGTATGCGGCTTTTAAACGTGCTTTAATAAAATTTACTCGGCGTTTAATTTCAGCGTTAACATCAATACTAGGCTGAACTTTCATTTCAGCCATAATTTCGGCGCGCATGGCCCGCTCCTTAAAGTTAAAAAGTTTTAATGCTCAAAAAAGAATAGCTATTATGTGATTTCAAATTACACAATTAAAGTCCTATATACTCTTTTATTTGTTTAAGTTGAGCTTTTAGCTCGTTAATTTCAGCGAGTATCTCATTGAGCTCTTGGTTTTTTAACTCGTCTGTAATGGTTTGTGTTGCTGTTGGCTCATCGTTTTCTGCAGAAGGTGCTGTAAATAAGTGGATATAACGGCTATCACGCTTACCAGGCTCACGGGGCAGCTTTTTAACATGGCTATTTTCAATCAATTGTTCAAGCGATGTTTCAACGTCGTCAACATTGGTAAAGTCAGCTAAGCGAGCACAACGGGTTTTTAATTCACCGGGTGTTTGAGCTCCCCGCAATAATAATAAACATATAATGGCGCGTTGTTGTGCGTTAAATTGTAAGTGACTAAATTGTGTATTACAAAAGCGATGGTCGTATTTAGATACACGTCCACTGAGACCTTCATCTTCTGTTACCAAGCGTAAGTCGATTAATTCGGCAATGGTAGCCTGAACTTGCTGTTGGCTTAATTCGAGCACAGGAGCGCGATTTGATTTTTGATTACAAGCATTCGTTAAGGCATTTAATGATAGTGGGTAATGTTCAGGCGTTGTTGTTTGCTTTTCCAATAAACAGCCAATAACTCTTTGTTGTTCAACTGATAACTGCATAATATCCCTTACTTCATCGATTCTATTTTAAGCTTACACTGTTATTTAGCGCTAAGCCATTGTTGCAATTTAGCATGCATAGCAGGGCCATCGAGAGGTTTACTTAAATAGTCGTTCATACCGGCATTTAAACATTTGTCTTTATCTCCGCGCATTGCATTAGCCGTTAGTGCAATAATGGGGATGGTTTGATTCTCTTGACCCGCAAGGCCCTCTCTAATAGCCATGGTAGCTTGGTATCCATCCATAATAGGCATTTGGCAATCCATTAAAATAAGTTGATAAGTGTTTGCGGTTGCTCGGTTTAATTTGGTTAGGGCGTCTTTGCCATCTTCTGCAATATCAAAGGTAAGCTCAGCTTGTTTTAATAATGCACAGGCAACCACTTGGTTTACTTTGTTATCTTCTACAAGCAACACATGGCCTTTCGCTTTTTTTTGTTTATTAATCGCTGGAGGCAGCGCTAACTCTTTAGGTTGTGCTGCCAATGTACTTTTTACCAGCGTGTTATATAAATCAATAGCAGTGAGAGGTTTAAAAATTAAGGCTGCTTCATTGTTTCCATAAAATAAATTGCTTTTTGAATAGCTCATTGGGGCCATAATCAAAATATGGCTTTTCACTAAAAAATGTTTCAACTTTTCAGCCAAAGGGTGTGCTACAGGCTCCAAAAAGCTTGTGTCAATAATTGCTACATCCGGTGGCGTTTGTTGATGATTACTTATATAAGTTTCAACCTCTTCATAATCACATACTGCACTGACATCTGCGCCCCATAGCATTAATTGCTTCTCGATGATGGTGGCATTCATCTCGCTATTATCAACAATGAGTATTCGCTTTGCTTGTATATGTTGACAATCTAAATCAAATGCTTGGTCTATCACTGAGGTAATGCTGACTGAAAAAGTAAAGGTACTGCCTTCATTAGGTGAGCTATTTACACTTACCTCGCCTCCCATGAGTTCGCACAGCTGCTTAACTATTGCCAACCCTAAACCTGTACCGCCATATTGGCGGGTTGTTGATGCATCAGCTTGAGTAAAAGAATCAAATAACTGTTTTTGCTTCTCTAAACTAATACCAATGCCGGTATCAATAATCGCACATTCTAAAGTCGTATCATCGAGAGTTTTTTCAATGGTAGCGGTTACCAGTACTTGTCCGTTTTGAGTAAATTTTACGGCATTGGCAATCAAGTTATTTAAAATTTGTCGTAATCTATTTGGATCACACACAATCTCACTGGTGCTTACATGCGTAGTATCTAAAATTAATTGGGTGTTATTGCTTTCGGCCTTGAGCGCAAACGACTCAATAATCTCGCCTAGTAATTGTGGTAGATTAAATTGAATGCTTTCTATGTCTAACTTACCAGCCTCTATTTTAGAAAAGTCTAAAATATCATTAATAATCCCTAATAAAGACTCTGCTGACGATTGGGCAAGCTTTATATGATGACGTTGTTGCTGATCAAGTGAGGTCGCCTGAATGATATTAAGCATACCTAACACTCCATTCATCGGGGTGCGAATTTCATGACTCATGCTAGCTAAAAATTCACTTTTAGCGATCACCGCCTGTTCAGCGGCTTCTTTTGCCATTACTAGTTCAGCTTCGGTTTCTATGCGCTGTTCACTAGAGTGAAGACTTCCTATTAGCGCGCCGATAGCAATTAAAAAACCTTCTTCGTTTTGCGTCCATGATCTAACCGTTGCTTGTTCTGCGCATACAACACCAATAGAGCCGCTGCCTGCGGGGATCATAACACATAGCATTGCTTTAATAGGTGATGGCTCGAGGTAGCTTTTTGCTATGGGTGCGAGACAAGCTTGTTGCTGTGCGTCTTGAGCGCTAAAAACGGCTTTGTTTTCTAGGGTGGTAAAAAAGTCAGGGATGTCGTGCTGGCGCCAAGGCGTATTATTATCACTGTTATTTTGGCTATAACTCGCAATGGGACTAAGTTGAGTTTTGTATTTATCAAACAAGCGAATGCTTACTGTATTCACTTTAAGTGCACGACACACCGCACGAGTAATAAGCTCTTTTGATTCGCTTAATTTACCTTTTAATATGTGGTCGCTAATAGTTAACGACGCTAAGGTTTCATTAAAACGAGCTATTTTTTGATCTTCTATTGCTACCTTTTTACGGGCATCAATATTTTGTAGTGAGCCGAATATTCTGTTACAACGCCCATTTTTATGCTCGGCTTCACCATGTATGAGTGCCCAAATCACTTCGCCGTT
Organism: Pseudoalteromonas sp. Scap03; assembly: GCF_013393115.1. GTDB lineage: Bacteria > Pseudomonadota > Gammaproteobacteria > Enterobacterales > Alteromonadaceae > Pseudoalteromonas. Next base: position 905,155 of record NZ_VDEU01000001.1, read on the forward strand.
GGCATTAATAACTTCCAGTTCGGCCTCGTAGCTTTCACCATATTTAACCGCCCTGGAAATTAGTTCAGCCGCCTTATCTCTGCTTTTACCCTCTTTAAAGTAATATAAATCGGATGACCATTTAGGTTGCTCATCTAAAGGGTATTCAAATATCTTTTTGGTCATGTCTGACCAAAATACCTGCTTTTTTTCTAAATTAAATGACCATGCGCCCACTTGCGCTAGGTTACTCATGACCTCGAGCATTTTTTCGTTTTCGTGTTCTCTATTGAGCATTTTTAAAAACAATAAAAACGCAAAAATAAGCAAACTCAAAATAACAATAATAACGATACGTAACGGCCAGATAGACGACGATGCCGGTTGCCAGCCTGTTTTTGGCACTACATAGAGCTGCCAAGCTCCGCCTTGAAAGTTTAGGTTAAACTCAAGCGGGTTTTGGCTGGTAATTTCAGGGTCACCAAAGAAAAACTCACCTTGTTTACCTAAGCCATTGCGTCCTTGAATAGCAACGGTGTATTTTTTTTGTAATTCGAAAATTCCAGCGTTGTTATAGACTTTTTCTATATCGAGTACCACAGAAAGCAGCCCCCAAAAAGAGTGGTCTTCAGGTAAATAAACTGGCACTCGTGCAATCAAAGCTTCACTGCCTTGAACTAACGTGAGCGGTCCAGCCATTACAATAGTATTAGTGTCGCGTGCTTTAATAGCATCATCGCGTTGCGCTTTATTTTCTAAAAAATTGAGTCCAATGGCTTTTTCATTCCCTTTAAGCGGGTAGGTCATTGTAATGACCATATTAGGTGCAGCACCAATATTACGTAGTTCGTTAGAGGTGTTAAACAGTGGAGCGGCAATTTGCCCAAAACGTGTTTGGCTTAAATTAGGCTCGGCAGCAACGGCTACAGCCAAGCCTCGTATTAACTGAATATTAGATACCAAAATAGCTTCAAGCTGAGCTCTGTAGGTACTTACTTGAGAAAGTACTTGTAAACGGTAAGCATCTTTTGCCCGATTATAATTAAGCCGTTCAAGCACTAAGCTTGTTATTGCAATTAAAGTGATTGCAAATAAAAAGGTAAGCTTAAAATTATAAATGGATGTGCGTTTACTTTTGCGCTGTTGCCACATAAGGTGTAATTAAATTGTTAATATAGAAAGCTTAACTATAGCTAACTAACACTAGAAACAAAAATGGCGCAGTTAAATATGCGCCACTTTCTTTTTAACTATAAACACGTTTAGATATTATGAATCACTAACTTCGCGTGCCCAATGATGCTGTTTCGCAACATGTAACTTGCGGTAGCCATCCAATAATGCGGCGTGCTTTTTAAAGCCTTCAAGCGATAAACCTGGGAAAGTTAAGCCGTTAAAGCGTGTACGACCTTCTGCAATCTCAATTGCAAGGGTTACATTATTAGCGCCAAACATCAGTCCTAAGGCGTCTTGGTAGCTTGTATATTCACGTTCGTCATCGTATTTAATTTCTAAAATAGCTTTTAAACAACGGAAATGACGCATCGCGTCTTCATTAACTTGGCCGGTATGTAAAATCCAGTCAACCCAATCAATCGCTTCTTCGCTGCCTGCGGCTAAGCATAAGTGTGCTTTCAGTTCACCAATACGTAGAGTATGCCAAGGCGTATCGGCATCGGTTGCTAAGCCAATGAATTCAGCAGCGCGAATAATATCGCTATGACCAGCTTCTTCTAGGTTTTCGTAAATTTCCATCAGTTGCTCAGTGTCATATTGATCAAGTGATAAGAAAGTTGCGCGGAATTTAGCGCCTTCGTTGTTATTACGCCAAATAAGCTCATCTACCGGATAAATATCAGACATACCAGGCACTAAAATACGACATGCATACACATTTAAGTGGGTGTAATCCATGATGTAGATATCATGGCCCATGCTGTGAATTAAATCAGTACAGAAGTTATATTCTTGCTCAGTTGAACCACTAAAGTCCCAATGTACAAATTCAAAGTCTGCTTCAGAACGGAAAAAGTCATGAGAAATTAAACCGCTTGAATCAATAAAGTGCAGTTCAATGTTTTCAGGTGTGGCTACTTCGTCGTTGTCAAAAGTGGCAGGTTGAAATACGTCTAGTTGATCTAGGCGACGACCTTGCAGTAGCTCAGTTACCGTACGTTCAAGTGCCACTTCAAATGAAGGATGAGCACCAAAAGAGGCAAATACAGAGCCATCTACTGGGTTGATTAGCGTAACACTCATTACAGGGTATTTACCGCCAAGTGAGGCATCTGCAATACGTAAGTGGAAGCCATGGCTACGCAACTCTTCACAGGCTTCATGAATTTTAGGGTATTGTTTTACCACATCTTCAGGCACGATTGGTAAGCTAATACCTTCAGCAATAATGCGATTTTTAATGGCGCGTTCAAATACCTCAGATAACCCCTGTACACGGGCTTCAAATTTAGTATTACCAGCACTCATACCATTAGAAACAAAAATATTACCAATCACGTTCACCGGAATATAAATATCTTGGCCGTCGCGCTGGCGGGTATAAGGCACAGTACAAATACCACGTTCAAAATTACCAGAATTAAAGTCATAAAGGTGTGAGGCAGTTAATTCACGCTCAGGGTCGAAGTAATCCCATAAGCTTTCATCCATAATCCCTTGTGGTACTTGATCTTCTGCTACTTTAAACCACTTTTCGTTCGGGTAATGAGTAAAGTCACCATTGGCAAATTCTTCACCTAAGTAAAAATCAGCAAAAAAGTAGTTACAGCTTAAACGCTCAAAATATTCACCTAGCGCAGAAGCGATAGAGGCTTTATCAGTAGCACCTTTACCGTTAGTAAACATCACACCACAGTCGCTATCTTTTATATGAACTGAATAACAGTTTGCTACAGGGTTAAGCCATAGCGCTTCTTCAATATTAATATTTAGCGCTTTTAGCTTGTTTTGCATGGTAGAGATAGACGATTCTAAATCGCGGTCTTTACCTTTAATAAATGTTTTTTCAGTCATTTTGATCTCAACTAGGTCTGCACAATACATGAACTGTGTATTATCGTGGATTTTGATGTTTATTTCACCCTTTACCCGCTTTTCGTAGCGTTTTTAATAGAACGATTATGAATATATGCTAATAATAGTTTATTGAAAAAGCTAAAGGGTATGTTTATGTTTAAAGTAATCAAACGGTTGCTATTAATTGTTGTGGTTTTAGCGCTTGGGGGGACTGCTATTGTATACGGCGTGTTGACTCTAAGTTTACCTACTCTTGATGGTAAAGGCCGAAGCGATGCGGTAACGCAGCCAGTTAAAGTTGCTCGAGATACGCTTGGCCAAGCTGTTATTACTGCAGTAACTCGCCACGATGCTGCCTATGGCTTAGGTTATGCTCACGGGCAAGACCGCTTTTTTCAAATGGATTTACTTAGACGTAATGCCGCAGGTGAGCTCAGTGAGCTATTTGGTAAAGCCGCGCTCGCTCTTGATAAAAAAATGCGCTTTCATCAATTACGTAAACGTAGCCAAACAATTTTAAAAACTCTCCCCCAAGCCGATAAGCAACTACTAAAAAGCTATGCACAAGGGGTAAACGAAGGACTTGCGCAAGTAGGGTACCCAAGTTTTGAATACCTACTTACAGGGGCTGAGCAACAACCATGGCAAAGCGAAGATAGTCTGTTAGTTATTTTTAGCATGTATTTAGATTTACAAACCGCTACCTTTGAGCGCGACCAAGCTTTAATTCAAATACAGCAGCAATACGGTGCAAAAATGGTTGAATTTTTAACCCAACCAAGCCAATACCAAGCAGCATTAGATGGCAGTATTTTAACACCTTATTCTCAAACTATACCTCAGTTACCAACGCAGCCATTAGCGGCGATTAAAAGCATTACTGCTAATTTAGAAGTAGGCAGTAATAACTGGGCAGTGACCGCAGATCTAACTAATACTCAAGCTGCGATGCTTTCAGATGATATGCACTTATCAATGGCGGTGCCGGTTATTTGGTATCGAGCGCAGCTTAATTACACTCATAACAATCAAGCGTATCAGGTAACCGGTGTTTCGTTACCAGGAGCACCTGCCATTGTGGTTGGCAGTAATAATAAAATTGCATGGGGATTTACTAATGGCTATATAGATACAGCCGACTGGGTTGCACTAACGGATAGCAGTAAAACATGGCAAGTAAATGAAGTGATTACCTTGGATAATGGCAACGATGAAATCTATCCCTTAACGCTAAGTGAGTATGGCCCTGTTAAATACATTAACAATCAGCCTTATGCCCTAAGTTGGGCTGCGCATCAGCCGTATGCCGTTGATATGCAATTGTTACAGCTTGAGCAGGCTGAAACAGTGGATGATGCCCTTAATATTGCAAGTAACGTGGGTATTCCGGTACAAAACTTAATGGTGGTAGATAGTCAAGGCAGTGCAGCTTGGAAACACATGGGCGGTATTCCTGCACGAACAGTACCCAGTGAGTTAGCCATTAATGAAAATGAATATGCAGCAACTTGGCAGCAAAATGAAGTTATTCGCCCGTTTGTTAAAAACCCTGAGAGTGGGCGTCTATGGACAGGGAATTCACGAGTGGTCTCTGCTGAGGATAATGCACGTTTTGGTAATGGCGGCTATGCCCTAGGTGCTCGTGCGACGCAAATACGCGATCGGTTGTTTGAAAAACAGCAGTTTAACGAAGGCGACTTTTACCAATTACAGTTAGACAATCAAGCGCGTTTTTTAACTCCTTGGCATAGCTTATTACTTGAGCAGTTAAAACAGCAGCCAGAACACTATGCAGATTATATCAATGCACTGGATAACTGGCAGCAATGCGCCTGCTCAACCTCCGTTGGTTATACTTTAGTTAAAACGTATCGTGATGAACTAATAAATATTTTATTTAGTAGTATTGAAGCCAGCCTCAATCAGCAGGATGGTACATTAAGTTATGTAAAACGCGATTTGGAGCCCGCTGTTTGGCAGTTAATAAAAGCGCAGCCAGCAAGTTGGGTTAACCCGCAATTTACGAATTGGGAGCAGCAATTACAGGCAGCTTTTGAGCAAACTCTCACGCAGTTAACAGCAAAGTTTGGTAATAACATTCAAAACTGGCAATGGGGTAAAGTAAACGAATTAGCGATTGAACACCCATTTGCTAAACAAATACCTCTATTGAGTAAGCTACTAAATATGCCTACCGCTCCAGGGTTTGGTGATAGCTATATGCCTGCCGTACAAAAAACCAGTTTTGGCGCATCGCAGCGATTTATTGCCCAGCCTGGATATTTAGAAAGTGCCATTTTAACAGTGCCTGGAGGGCAATCAGGGCACCCACTTTCTGAGTTTTATCGAGCCGGTTTTGATGAATATGTAGAAGGAAAGCACACCCCATTGTTACCGCAAACATTCATGCATCAAATTGAAATAGTGCCTATCAACGACTAGCTTTGGATGCAGAGTGAGCTAAATAAGTTGCTATCACGTTTTATAACCATGATTATTAATTATAGGGTTACAACAATGAAAAAATTACTACCGGCATTAATAACGACTTTACTACTAAGCAACTACGCGGCGGCGGATGACAACCCAGTTACAGCTAAGCAACTGAGCGAGCATGTATACGTCCTATACGGACAAGGTGGCAACATTGCAGCCTGCGTAGGGGATGATGGCATATATATCATTGATGATCAGTTTGCCAAACTCTCAGACGATATTAAAAAAACCATTAGCGACTTAAAGCCAGGCAGTGCAGAGTTTGTAATTAACACTCATCATCATGGCGATCACACCGGTGGTAACGAAAACTTTGCTAAAGCCGGAGCCCATGTTATTGCCCACAATAATGTACATAAACGCCTAAAAGAAAAACATGGCGAAGGGTCGGATTACCTACCACGAATTAGTTTTGGTGATGATTTAACACTGCACTTTAATAATGAGCAAGCGCATGTTGTGCATTATCAACATGCCCATACCGATGGCGATGCGGTGATTTTTTTCAATAATGATAATATTGTGCACATGGGAGACATTTATTTTAACTTTGGCAGCCTACCGTTTGTTGATGTAGACAGTGGGGGTAGCGTTGATGGTGTTTTAGCGGCGGTTGATGATGTGATTAATCAGATTGATGATAAAACCCAAGTTATTCCTGGTCATGGCCCGCTAAGTGACCGTTCAGGACTGATCACGTATCGTAAGCTGTTGCAACAAGCGAAAGATGTTATGCTAAAAGCAATGCAAAATGACGCCAGTTTAGAGCAGGTACTTAAAGCAGACCCATTGTCAGAACTTGGTCTTGAATATGCAAATTGGTTACCTAAAGAGCGCGTAACCACACTTTTTTATCGCAGTTTAAAGTAGCGCACAGCGCGAATAAAAACGCATAAACCTAATAAAGCTGAGCATGTGTTCAGCTTTTTTAATTCTTACATGCCCCAAGGAGTTGCGTATGTCGGCAGAAAAAACCCATCTTGAAATTTGTAACTTAACCCGAGAACAATACCCACAAATTAAAACCTTGATGGACGAAGCTTACCCCGACCTAGGCGGCGCATGGCCAAGCCATACTATTTTTAGACTCATCGATCAATTCCCTGAAGGGCAAATAGGTATTGTGGATGATGGCGTGCTGGTGGGTTTAGCGCTGAGTGTACAGGTAGATTATGCGCGTTTTTCAAACCCGCATACCTATGAAGATATTGCCGACGGCCACGACCGCGTATTTAGCGACACCACAGGGGATGCTTTATACGGTTTGGATGTTGCTATTAGTGAGCAATACCGAGGCATGCGTTTAGGGCGTCGTTTATATGATGCGCGAAAAGAATTGTGCCGTCAGTATAACTTACGCGCTATTTTGGCGGGTGGGCGTATTCCGCGTTATTACAATCACAGCAGTGAAATGACCCCGATGGAATACATTGCTAAGGTCGATCAAAAAGAGCTGTATGACCCCATACTCAGTTTTCAATTAGCCAATGACTTTCAGGTTAAACGATTATTGAAAAAATACTTACCTGAAGATCAGGAGTCGGTCGGTTATGCCACATTACTTGAGTGGAATAACATTATGTATGAGCCAACCGACACCGTTATTGAGTCAACTAAATCAATCGTACGGGTAGGGGCTGTGCAATGGCAAATGCGCTGTGTTGAATCGGTTGAAGAAATGCTTAAGCAAGTTGAATACTTTGTTGATACGGTATCTGATTACAAAAGCGATTTTATTTTATTCCCTGAGTTTTTTAATGCGCCACTGATGGGATTAACCGAGCAAAGTAATCAAACCGAGGCAATTCGGTATTTAGCCGAATACACTGAGACCTTTAAAAACGCCATGTCGCGTATGGCGATAGAATACAACGCCAACATTATTACCGGCTCAATGCCGCTTGCCGAAGACGATAAAATATATAACGTTAGTTATTTATGCCATCGCAGCGGTAAAATAGACGAGCAACGTAAAATTCATATTACCCCGCATGAACAAAATGATTGGGTGATCCAAGGCGGTGATAAAATTGCTGTATTCGATACAGATGCAGGCCGTGTAGGTATTCAAATTTGTTATGATGTCGAATTTCCTGAGTTGTCACGTATTTTGGCCACCCAAGGTTTGGATATTTTATTTGTGCCATTTTGGACTGACACTAAAAATAGTTACTTGCGTGTACGCCATTGTGCCCAAGCACGTGCCATTGAAAACGAATGTTATGTGGTTATTGCAGGCTCTGTGGGTAACTTACCTGAAGTAGAAAGCTTAGATGTGCAGTTTTCACAGTCGGCGGTACTAACCCCATCGGACTTTTCATTTCCGCACGATGCCACACTAAATGAAGCCACCACCAATACAGAAATGTTATTATTTAGCGACTTAGATATGGATAAGTTAAAAATTCTTCACAGTGAAGGGACAGTGCGTAACTTAAAAGACCGCCGTCACGATTTGTATGAAGTGATATTGAAAAAGAGAGATATTTAATGGCGTGGATGTATTTAATTATTGCTGGGTTACTTGAGATTGGCTGGCCTATAGGGTTAAAAATTTCTCAAACCCCTGAAACTCGTTGGCAGGGCATCGCGATTGCCATTGCGTTTATGGTCGCGAGCGGCTTTATGTTGTGGTTGGCGCAAAAGCAAATATCTATGGGCACGTCGTACGCAGTATGGACAGGTATTGGTGCCGCTGGTACGTTTTTAGTGGGTATATTATTTTACGGTGATGCCACCACGTTTGGTCGTATTGCTGGTGTGTTAATGATTATTTGCGGTGTGATCACCCTAAAAATTAGTCATTAGTCATTAAAAAACAAGCGCAGGTTGATACCTGCGCTTGTTTAGCTGCTCGGCAGCATTACCAATATCGCGGCCACTGCAATCAATAATAGCCCAGCGCTATCTTGGCGTTTTAGCGGTTGTTTTAACCATAAAACAGCAATTAACATCGTAAAAAATACTTCTATCTGGCCGAGCGTTTTTACATAGGCAACATGCTGCAAGCTCATTGCGCTAAACCAACCTATTGATCCCAAGCAACTAAATATACTCACCGTACAAGTCATGCCCTTATGCTGAAACATAGTTTTAAATGTATCGCGTTCCTTTAAGGCAATATAAATACACAGCATCAGTGTTTGTAAACTAATAACAAGCAATAAAACCCATGCAGGCGCATACGGAAAAGCAATCCCCGAACTCAAGCTGGCTTCTCTGATCCATGACGATGACAACGCAAACGAAGTGCCGCAGGTAAGTCCTATTAATGCTGTTTTTAAGCTAAAGTGTTTCACATTGGCGATACCACTTAATAGCAATACCGCAATTGCACCAATAAACACGCCAAACCAACCAAGTAATGAAAGCGTTGAGCCAAAAAACAGCAACCCGAGTATGGCCGCCATAAGCGCTTCACTTTTAGCTAGGCCGGCGCCTACAGCAAAATTATTCATTTTAAATAATTTAACCATGAGTCCCGTGGCAATAATTTGCACTATGCTGGCACCAATAATGTAGCTAATAAATAAAGGGTTGAATGAAGGAAAGGGAGCATCTTGGTAATAATAAAGCGCATATAAATACAGCCCAGCAATAGGGCTTGCCATAATAAAGCGGGCTAATGTAACGCCAGCAATGCTCACATGAGTGCTTAATTTACTTTGCAGAGCATTGCGCCATGACTGCATAAATGCAGCAAAAATAGTCAGTAAAATCCAAATCATCTTAAACAACATACAATAAGCGGAGGAGTAATTTAGCAGTACTGTGACATGAAAGCGATCATCAAAAAGGCATAATGAATATTCATCACCTGCGACAATTTGCCACAGTGACGCACTGCTTAAATCGGCTATAGTGTCTGGGATGTTACTGCTAGCCGCCAGAACTCAGGTTATTTATATTTGGCGGCTTTTTTCTATTTGCTGTGTTATTTTGAGTTATAAAAAATAACTTGAGAATGATAATGACGACTTTATTGGTTTGCGCCTTAATTGCAGTGATCATGCCTTATGTTGCGAGAATCCCAGCTATTATAGAAATGAATAAGCTCGGTGGTTACGATAATAAACATCCGCGGCAACAACAAACACAACTTACAGGACTCGGAGCACGGGCGCTGGCTGCTCATCAAAACTGTTTTGAATCGTTAGCGGTTTTTGCCGTTGCTTTGGCTGCTGTATTAGGCACAAACAATGTTAATGCCGTAACCGAAACTTTAGCGATGACGCATATTGTAGCGCGTATTTTATTTTGTACTTTTTATTATTTAAACCTCGATATTATTCGCTCGATCACTTGGCTGGTAGGCATGGGAACCGCTATTGGCATGATCGCCGTCAGTTTATAACGAGAATAAGCAAAAACCACAAAGCAAGCAGCCTAAAAGGGTGCTTGCTTTATAGTCTTAAATAACTCAATAGCATTAATGCGATACTTTAATTCGCTCTACCAAATCACTTTTTGCAACTGTACTATTAAGTGCAAAATCAAGTTGTATCAGTACGTTCTGTTGCCCTATTGATGAAGGCGTATATTGCCATTGCATCAGTGCTTTTTTTGCCTCTTTATTAAAGACTGCTTCTGGCTCAGCTTTTACAACAGTAATGTTAGCTGTTTTGCCTGCTGGGGTTATGTCGTATTTTAATACCACTGAACCGCTAATGCCTTGTTCCGCCGCTTGTTTTGGGTAAAGCGGTTCGATTCGCATCACGGGAGCGATAGATGTTTCTTTTTTAGCTGATGCTTCAGGTTGCTTTGCTACTGCTAAGCCACTGAGCAAGCTTGCTGCTATAAGTAACGCGCTTCCTTTTGCTAGGCGCGAATGTGCGCCGTTATGTTTGATATTAGTAAGTCGTTGTAACATGGTTTTTTTATCTCCGTAGTGTGAATAAGCCATCAGACCTGCTGGCGCATTGGCAGCGCAGTTTACTAAGGCTTTGCTGTATAAAATTTGTTGCTGTGTGGTTTTATTACTTAGTACCCGTTCATCACAAGTTAGCTCCTGCAAACGTCTACAGCTTGCGTATGCCATCCAAGCTAAAGGGTTAAACCACATTAAAATTGTAGCCAGTAATAGCAGCGCATTTGTTAGGTTATCTTTGCGTTTTATATGCACATTTTCGTGCTCTAAAATAAGCGCCAATGTGGCTTTATCAAACAGAGTATTGTAGTTGTGTGGTAAAACTAGCTTGCTATTTAGTACCCCAATTACCATAGGTGTTGCCACTTGATGACTAGTAAAGGTTTTTACCCCTGAGCTTATTTCTGCTTGTAAATTTGTTACTTCACAAAGCTGTAGGTTGCTTACAAATCGGCGGTGAATAATCCAAGTGGCGAATAAAAGCAGTGCCGTAATAACTACATAAAATAGCGCCCAGTTAATACTAATAGTGCTTATTAATGGTTGATTTGGAGTAATGATATAATGACTAATTGGACTGTTTTGTAATGGTCTAATTGCATTGGGTAAATTAGCGACAAGCAGCGAGGCTGGTATTAACCACACTAATTTATAAATAAGCTGCGAACCAATTGCTTTTAAGCCAAAGCGCTCAAGTAAAACAAATCCTGCAAACAACAGACTCAATAATAGTTGTTGCTCTATTAGCCAATTAAAGCTTGTTTGAATAATCATGAGAATCCCTTACTTTTGGTTTTTTTCCCAGTCATCTATGACTTTTTTAAGCTCGTTTATATCTTGTTGAGAGAGTTTTTCTGATTTTGCAAAACCACTTACCAACGGAGCTATGCGGCCACTAAAAAAACGCTCAATAAAGTTCTGGCTTTCTTTTTGGGTGTAATCAGCACGATTTATACAGGGGGTGTAAATATATTGGCGGCCTTCTTTTTCGAAGCTAAGCGCTCCTTTTTTAACTAATCGACCTAGTAAGGTTTTAATGGTTTTTTCGTGCCATTGTTTATCATCACTCAAGCGCTCAATAATTTGGCTGGCATTAGCGGGGTAGCTAATCCATAGCGCATCGAGTACTTCAAATTCTGCTTTTGATAATTCGATCATTTTATTGCCTACAAGTGTAATCTTTAATTTAAGACTACACTTGTAATCTATTTTTGCAAGTTTATTTTATATTTTTTAATCGCATTAAAGTGAGGGGGTAGCGTGAGCTTGTTAGCCTAAAATGTCGCTTTTATTAATTTTTATAAACTGGTTTTCAGGTAAATTTAAATGGTCTAACAGTAATTCACTTATTTGTACGCGGTATAAATCAATCACTTTGTAACCACAGTAATGCGCCATTTTACGAATTTGTCGATTAAGTCCTTGTTTTAAAATAATACTAAACTGATTGTCAGTGATTTTAGTCACCTCACACGGCAAGGTCATTTGCTTGTCGACAGGGACGCCTGCAGCCATTTTTTCGCAAAAATCCGCATCTAAAGGTTTATTGACGGTTACTAAATAGCGTTTAGGCTGATGAAAGTCAGGGTGGATCAGCTGGTTACAAAAATCCCCATCATTGGTCAAAATAAGCAATCCGCGTGAGTCTTTATCAAGGCGACCAATAGGGTATACCCGTGTTAGTTGCGGTAAATGATGAATAAGGCTGCTTGGGTCGTGCTGATTGAGTTTACAATCAATTCCTAGAGGTTTGTGATAAGCAAAGTAGACTAAATCGGCCGGGCCTTTAATGGCTTGGCCATTAACAATGACACTGTCGTTTTCGTCCACATGATCAATATGATTTGCGGGGCGATTATTAACCATGACCACACCTTCATCAATCAAACGCGAGGCTTGTTTGCGAGAGCACACGCCGGCATGCGCTATGTACTTTGCGAGTCGAATTTTTGTATCCATGATAGCGCGTAATTAAAAAAATCTGATCGCGATTATAGCAAAGCTGCGTATTGATTACTTGGACAGTTAATTTAACAGTAGGTAGGTTAATATGGGTATTCAATTTTCAGAACTAAAAAAGCATCAGCCATTACAAAAAGTGGTGGTTCATTCACTGGAAATGGCCTTGTATCAAGTGTCTGTTGTCATTAATAATGTTGAATACTATGTACAAGAAAGCGATGGTGAATTTGTAAAGGCGGTCAGCCCATTACATATCCAAAAGCGCTTTGAAGACATTGCCTACGCGCAAATGATGCTTAGGCATACCAGCGCTTATGATGAAATGTGTGGTCAACCGGAAAAAATTTCTAGCAATATGCTTGAAGTTCCCTTTGGACAAAATAACCTGTTTTAACATCAGGTATTTGCTAAAATAGGTCTATTTGGAATAGCCAATGTACCTATTGCAGGCAGAAAATACTGAGCAATTAAACCAAGCACTGCGTGTTAATATGCTTGAGTTTAATGCTCAACACTTCGACGTAGAGCGCCAAGCTCTCGGCTTTAAATATCTCGATAAACAGCATGAATTAGTTGCCGGTATAAGTGGTCATGTATTTGGCAATTGGCTGCTAATAAGTTGGTTGTGGTGTGCTGAATCGGCACGAGGCAAAGGCTTGGCTAACTCGTTATTAACATCACTTGAAAATGCGGCAATTGAAATGGGTGCCGTTCAAGCTCAGCTTGACACCTTAGATTTTCAAGCCAAACCTTTCTATGAAAAGCGTGGTTATCAGGTTAAATATCAACTTAACAATTACCCGCTTAGTGGTACGCGCTACTTTATGGAAAAGCCGCTGGTAGCGGCTAAATAATGCTAGGGTCTAATCCACAAAGGTCAACAGACCCTATGTTATTCTTTTGTGGTTAAAGGCGTGCCATCAAAGCTAATGCCTAAAAACGGTGTTGCTTCTGGTGCTAACATAAACGTACGAATATTCATGTGATCATCGGCATTTGGGTTGTCTAGTACATCTTCACGGTAAAATTTACCAAAACAATCTAAGGTATTTTGTTTACTAAGACCGTTGAGCTTAGCAAATGCAAAAATTTTGCACGAACCATTATTTTCACTCGCAGAGCTTAATAACCCATGGTTATTAAATCCACATGCAGTAAAGTCATAATGTGCTTCAATCACCGCCATTGTGTTGGTAAATTGAATTTTTTTTGGATTGTTTGCTAGTTGCTGTAAAAAGTCTAGTAGTAACATTTTTATCCTTTTAAATATAAAGTTATGAGAATATTAAAAATCGTTGCTAGTAAGCTCTGCATTTAAAAGCTTTCCATCATTAATATAGAAATAACCATCCCAGTATTGTGACGTAAATTCTACTGAATCAAAAAGCTCATAGTAATCACCTAACTGTGCAAGGTTTGCAACAGGATCTTTGTACTTTATATCCGAAAACTCCCAACTATTTCCTTGCTTAAAATAGTCCGCTAATGCCGCGAGTTTTATATTATTAGTAGAGATAGGTTCAAAAAGTTTTAGCTTGGCAATAGAGTCAGCTTCCTCATATAAGAACTCGCTGCATGGAGTAACATTGATATTTTTTTCAGAGGAACTGATTAGTTTTAATGATGTGTTTAAATTTTTATTAAAATTACCATCGGCTTTAGCGGTAAAGCTTTTAATACAGTGCTTATTGAATGCGACTTTGCCTATTAGCTGCCCTTGGGAAAGTCCTATCAGCCTTTGTTCTATTTTTGTGTCTGATGACTTGTAGTATGCGGTTTCAACATTTACAAATTTTTTCTTTAATGCCTTTATTTGTAGAGGCGTTATAGGAGCCGCTGCTTCTACAACCACATCATTATTGAGTTTGATTTTAAGCTCTTTATTTTCCAGTGTGAGCACATTATTAATTTGCATGGGCAATAAATTTAAATGAAACTGATAGCCTACCAATTGATTATTAATGAAATGCAAAGCATGGTTTCTGCCATAAACGCGGATTAATTTGTTTTCGCTTTTGAGCTCCAAGCTGTGTAATCCTAGTATATGAGCTACTTCCTGCGTACTTTGACCAAATTTTGTGCCAAAGAAGAAATTTGGCTTAACTAACTTACTATCAAACTCTTTAAATAAGGGTTTTTTATTTTTAAAAGAAATTGTTATTTTATTTTCTGTTGATTGCAGGATGCCAAATAAGTGCTCTCCTTCAATAAAAACAGCTTTTGACATTGCTTGTTGTTCATTACAGTTTTTAGACGGTGTAAAATAAGCTGTATAATGTAAGTGTCTTTTGTCTGAGCTAGAAAGGTTATTTTGATTAGTTTCTCGTATAATTAGAAACTTTTCTTTAATATGAATCTGGCTATCACTCGATTTCTTTGTGGCATTTTTAAACTTAGATAAAGCTTCGGCTCTTAAGTCTTTTTGTGCTTTTGCTTCGTCATCTGACTTTGATAACGTTATCTCAGTTTTAATGACCAGAGTGTCTGAAGTGTTTTCACAGCTTTTATCTTTTACAAAGTAAGTTGTGGCTTGAGCGCTGCACTGCCAAATGCAAAGAATTAAAAATAAAATAATACGCATAAACTTCCCTATTTATAGTTATTTGAAGCTTAACTCTAACTCATTTTTTTGTTGATTTATATTAAAATTAAATCGCGATAAAAAGTTCATCCCTAATAAGCCTTGGCCGTGGATATTTTCGATACTGAGCACTTCAAAGTCGTAAATTAGTTGCTCACCTACTTTAAAAGACTCAACTTGATAGCGCTTAACTTAAATTTTCCCATTTGCAGTGTTTACTGTTACATCGTTTAAATAAAGGGCCTCGGGGGAAGTTGGCTAATAACATTACTCGAAAGAGAGGTAATACTTGCGCCGGCATCTATCATTAATTTAGCTCGTTACTAATTAAATAATGCGCGCCGTAAGGGGTAAGAGGAGTAAAGCCACCTTGCGATTTAGAGTAGTTAATGCGCTTATAAAGTCGCTTTGCTGGTAATAGACACGAGTACGTACGTATAAAAAATTGCTATTGTTGTTTTGATAATCGAGAGCCAGATTTGGGTTTGTGCGATAATTTCTTGCCAATTTTGTTGCTCACTTAAACTATGAAGTTCGGTTTTTGTTAAATTTCCCAAGCGCACATTTAAAGTGCTTTGATGTTGCTCATTTTACAACGGTTGTAGTTCAAACAGCGCAATGATTGCATTTTGAATTTGCTCATCATTTATTGAATAATCGATCTGTAATATAAGTAATTCTGTATTGTAAGGGTCTTGATTTAATAGTGTGTTTAACAGTGCTTCGCTAAGAACTAGGTTAGCATTTAGCCACGTTTTTAATTGCAAAACCCATGAAGAGTAAATTGTGCGAGCAAGGGCTGAGGAGCGTTGCTTTAGTTGCTGGTAAGTATTAAAAGCCTCGTCAAACTGGTGTTGTCTAAATTGTTGTTTAGCTTTAGCAAGTAGCTCATTTTGAGACGCTTTAAGCGCTTTTACAGATGAGTTTTGGATTTCTTTTTTGCTGACAAAAGCTACTTGTTCTGGCCATAATAGATAAGCATTGAGGCTAAGTTAACCAATTAATAGTAAGGTTATTAACTTGGTATAATGGCTCATCTTAAACTCTTAGTTGTATTTTAGTTTATTGAATAAAGTGCGCTAAGTCATGAATCGTCGTAATTTCAATATCAGCCAGCCCTTTATAGGCATAGGCTTGTGCTTGATTATTTAACCATACAGACTGACAGCCAGCATTGTTAGCACCTTGTACATCGCTATCAAGGCTATCACCTATGTGTAAAATATCACTGTTTTTGATACGTAAATGTGTTGCGGCTTGATCAAATAATGTTGTGTGTGGTTTGGCTTTACCATGGAAGCCAGCTTGTAACACCAGTTCAAACTTACCTTTTAAATTAAATCGCTCAACCTCGACATTACCGTTAGTAATGGCAATCAATTTGTAGTGTTGACTTAGTTTATCAAGCAATATTAGTACGTCTTCACTCACCGTAATATTGCTTCGCTCATCTGAAAATGCTTGATACGCCTTATTTGCATGATGCTCTATTTCATCACCTTTAAAACCTAATTCAGACAATACTAAGCGCAAGGTATGCTTACGCCATTGTGTGACGTCATCAATAAGCTCTGGCTGCTGTAGTGCTGCGAGTTCACGGCATTGCTGCCAAAACTGTGGTCCTTGTTTTTTGTAGCCTGGTAGCGCATTTAAATAATCAATTTGCGCCTGAACGGCTGCGGTTATGATAGGGCGGTTATCGTACAAGGTGTCGTCTAAGTCAAAACTCAGCACAGAAAAAGGAGAAATTGCGCGATTAAATCGGATCATAGTTGCTGCTCTAATCGGTTCTTTTTTTAGCACGTGGGTGGGTGTTATCGTACACCTTAGCTAAGTGCTGAAAATCTAAATGAGTATAGACTTGGGTTGCAGATAAACTACTGTGGCCTAATAATTCTTGCACTGCTCGTAAATCCCCAGACGACTCTAAAATATGCGACGCAAATGAGTGGCGTAATTTATGCGGATGAACTTGCGAGCTAATACCTTGCTTTATCCCCCATTCTTGCATACGCAAACGAACTTGGCGTACAGAAATACGGCTTTTTTTGCTACTCAAAAATACTGCATGTTCATCTGAGCCCATAAATAGTGGGCGAACTGCTAGCCAATTGTTTAACGCCTCAAGTGCTTTAGAGCCAACCGGTATTAGGCGTTCTTTGGCGCCTTTGCCTCGCACTAATATTTCACCGCTACGAGTGTTTATATCTTGCATGTTAGCGCCAACTAACTCACTAATGCGTAAACCTGATGAATACATCAGTTCCATCATCGCTTTATCACGAATGGCAAGTGGATCATCATCGGGTATTTCGAGTAAACGAGCCATTTGGTCAACATCAAGATTTTTAGGTAAAGGCCGCGCAAATTTAGGGCCTTTTATGCCCTGTGCCGGATTATGGTAATGCGCTTGCTCAGTAATATTTTTTGCTTTTAAAAATTTATACAAACTACGTATGCAGCTTAATTTTAAGCTGATTGTTCTGCCACTTAATTGTTTTGCCCGCAGTGCCATACTGTAACGACGAATATGCTCACTTTGTACCGCAAACCAATTATCGCACAGTTTATTAAAATACAAGGCGGCAAAACCTAATTGGCTGACATACTGATTAACGGTGTGCGCTGAATATTGACGTTCAAATTTTAAGTAATCACTAAATAATGTAATGGGTGTACGCCAGCTATCGCTTAAGTCGCTTATATTTGGCGCGTTATCGCTCATGCCAGTTCCAGTAACCGTATTTGCAATGAGCGCACAAAATCTAATACAAATAAGTTATCTTGTGAGGGCTCAAAGTGGTTTTCATCGTGGCTGCCAAAAGCCAAAATTGCGTAGGGGTTACTCGGCTCACCAATTAAATAAAGTGCGGTCGATTGGGTATCATTGTTGAAGAGTAAGTCGCGTTCTTGCTGATTTACACGGCCTAAATAATGATTACTATCTGACAGTCTATGCTTTACTAACTCTTCAAAGGCATTATCGTATCTAACGAGTTTGCATTCATTAATAGTCGGGCTCATACAAATAATATTGCGTAAGTTACTGGCCAGTGTATTAAAGTCGTAATTACTCCACAGCTGTCGGTGACATTGGCTAAATAAACGATAAACCAGTTCATTCTGGGTCGCATTTTTGCTCATGCTGTCTATTTGATTTTTTAGCTGTGTATTGTGCTCGCGTAATTGGCGCTGCTGAATATGCACTAATGAAGTAGCACCCTGTACTTGCTGTTGTAACTCAAGTTGCGCTAACAGCTTAGGTTGCTCAATTAAAAAATCAGGATGCTGTTGTAAGTAATCTATTACTTGCTGTTTAGTTAATTCACTCATAGTGCCACTTGCCCATCAAATACATGTTCAGCGGGACCTGTCATACGCACTGGATGGCCCTCGCCACTCCAGCGCACTTGTAAGCTACCGCCGGGTAAATCAACTTGTACTGTACTGGTGAGCTTATTTTGGATAAAACCAATCACCATGGCAGCACACGCGCCGGTACCGCAAGCAAGTGTTTCGCTTACACCACGCTCCCATACTCTGAGTTTAATGTGCTCTTGAGAGATAACCTGCATAAAGCCAATGTTCGCGCGTTGTGGAAAACGCTCATGGTTTTCAAGCAACGGGCCTAGGGTATCCACTTGGGCTGTTTCTATATCGTCTACTTCCATTACGCAATGAGGGTTACCCATAGATACGGCACCACTAAAAACGGTATGCTCTTCTGCGCGAATAATATAAGTCAGCTCACGTTTGGTTGCTTTGAGTGGAATTTTATTTGGCTCAAAATTAGGGTGACCCATATTAACGGTTACTTGACCGTCTTTTTCAATATACAGGGTGAGATTACCAGACTTAGTCGACACGCTGATTTTATGTTTATTGGTTAAGCCTTTCATGCGTACAAAGCGGGCAAAGCAGCGCGCACCGTTACCACATTGTTCTACTTCGTGGCCGTCAGCGTTAAAAATACGATAGTGAAAATCGAGATCGGGTGAGTAAGGGGCTTCAACCATCAGTAGTTGATCAAACCCAATGCCGAAATGGCGATCGGCCAGCTTTTTGATTTGATCACGAGATAAAAAAACGTTTTGTGTAATGTTATCAATCACAACAAAGTCGTTACCTAAGCCGTGCATTTTGGAAAAATTAACTAACATAGCGCTCTAATTCGGTTTTGCTCTGTGCTAATCATGCCACAGAGCAGCTAGTTGGCAAAAACGTTTATGGTAAAACTTTCTCACCTTGGTATAAGCTTTCGATAGTTTCGCGTTCGCGAATAAGGTGATGTTGCTCACCATCGACCATTATTTCGGCAACTCGTGGACGTGAGTTATAATTTGAGCTCATGGTAAAACCATAGGCTCCAGCGCTTCGCTGTACTAACAAATCACCTTGTTTGAGTGCCAGTGGTCGGTCTTTACCTAAAAAGTCACCGGTTTCACACACCGGCCCAACCACGTCATAGTTGTGTGTAGGTGTTTCGTCATCACGCACTGATACAGGAATAATTTTTTGCCATGCTTGATACAGTGATGGGCGTAACATGTCGTTCATACCCGCATCTACAATCGCAAAATACTTGTCTTGGTTTTGTTTAATAAACTCAACTTGTGTTACTAAAATCCCCGCGTTTGCGGCAATGGCTCGCCCGGGCTCAAAAATCAGTTCTAGGTGACGGTAATTTGCAAGGCGCTGCGTTACTTGTGCTGCATATTCACTTGGGTGTGGAGGTTGTTCGTCGTCGTAGGTTACTCCAAGGCCTCCACCTATATCTAAATGGCTTAGCTCAATACCTGCATTTTTTAATTCATCAATTAATGCCAGTAGTTTATCAAGCGCCTCTAAAAACGGTTTGGTTTGTGTAAGCTGTGAGCCAATATGGCAATCTACGCCAACAATCGTTAAGCCAGGTAATGATGCCGCATGTTGATACACACTTAATGCAGACTCGATTCCAATACCAAACTTATTTTCTTTAAGTCCAGTAGAAATATACGGATGTGTTTTGGCATCAATATCGGGATTAACACGAATAGAAATTGGCGCGTCTAAATTAAGCTCGCAGGCCACTTCTGAAATGCGCTCAAGCTCTGAAATTGACTCAACGTTAAAGCATTTAATACCTAATTCTAACGCATAAGCAATTTCGTCAGCCGTTTTAGCAACCCCAGAAAATACCACTTTGTTAGCAGCGCCTCCGGCTTTTATCACCCGTGCTAATTCGCCTTTTGAGACAATATCAAAACCCGCTCCAAGTCGTGCCAATATGTTTAACACCGCAATATTTGAATTTGCTTTAACGGCATAACACACTAGGCTTTTGTGATCTTGAGTCGCATTAGCAAACGCTAAATAATGGCGTTCAAACGTGGCTCTGGAATACACATAACACGGCGTACCATAGTGCTGTGCAATGGTTGCTACGCTGACATCTTCAGCAAATAGTTGGTTGTTTTTATAATTAAAAAAATCCATTTACTGCTCCTGTTGTTGTTCGGCGGGTGTTTGTTTGTTAGGAATGTCAGTTGGCTGGTTTTGTTCAGCAGGCTGCTCGGGTAAGTACAGCGGGCCGCTTTGGCCACAGCCAGCTAATGCACACAACAATACGGTGCTGATTAATAGTTGTTTTAATTGTAAGGTATATGTCGCTTTCATTAGATTAATACGGTTGCTGGCTTTATAATCGCAGAGTAACAGAATATCTAAAAAATGCAGCTATTCGCGGATGATTTTATTCCTGTTACACTAGCTCTATAAACATGCACCCATTATTTAGGCGCCTCGCCTGCAAAGGAAATTAACGATGACTGATCACGAATATCACCAGTTAGCAGAAGCTCTTATGTTCACTATTGAAGAACAAGTTGATGATTGTGAAGCAGATTTAGATTATGAATCTGCTCAAGGTATTTTAGAAATTATTTTTCCAGATCGCAGTAAGATTGTGATTAATAAGCAAGCACCTTTGCACCAAGTATGGGTAGCAACAAAATTTAATGGTCACCATTTTGAAATGCGTGATGGGCAATGGATTGATAACCGCTCGGGTGCAGAGTTTTGGAGCTTCATTAACGAAGCGTCTACACGCCAAGCGGGTCAAGAAATTAAATGGCAATCAACACTATGAGTTTAGGGTTTGTAGAATACCCAGCGCAAAGCGCCCATAAAGCCACGGTGATTTGGCTGCATGGCTTAGGTGATTCAGGTGATGGTTTTGCACCTGTTGCCCCGCAGCTCGACTTACCTACTGAGTTAGGAGTGCGTTTTATTTTTCCGCACGCGCCTATGCAGGCTGTTACAGTTAATGGCGGTATGCAAATGCGCTCATGGTACGACATTAAATCTATGGATTTAGATAAACGTGCCGATGAGCAAGGGGTTAGAGAATCAGCTGCAAAAGTTGAGCAACTCATTACACAAGAAATTGCTAACGGCATACCTGCCAGTAAAATTATTTTAGCGGGCTTTTCGCAAGGTGGCGTTGTATCGCTTCATTTAGCACCGCGTTTAGAACAAAAGCTGGCTGGTGTAATGGCGCTGTCAACCTACATGTGTGTGCCACATAAATTGGCAGATGAAGCAAAACAAACACAGTTAAATATATTTATGGCTCATGGTAGCCAAGATGACGTTGTACCGCATAGCGCGGGTAGAAGTGCGTTCGAAGTATTATCAACGCATAACATGGATGTAAGTTGGCAAGAATACCCAATGGGGCATCAGGTTTGTACACAAGAGTTACAAGCTGTGCGCCAATGGTTAATTTCTCGCTTAAGTTAGTTTAGGAGCCGCTGAGGGTCAAAATGAGTCAAAAAATAGTAATAACAGCAAATGTAAAACGTGAACCACAGGTAAGCGAACCCAACGTGAGCTATGAGTGGCATTGGCGTCGGATTGTGAGTATTTCTATGTTGGTGATTATGATCTCTGCAGCGGTTATTTACGGCCTGTCTAGCGCCGTGAATGCTGATCAAGGGACGCCGCATCCTAATGAGCAGCTTGATTTTACTGAGCAACAAACAGCAATTGTGTCGCTAAGCGATGATAATGCAGCACCAGTAGAGAGTGAAAAAGCCATAGATGCAGATGAGGAGCAGGCAAGCAGTGTCGCGATTGCAGACCCTAAAACCTTTTCCTCAGTTGAGCAAAAATCAGCTTCTATTACTGAACCGGTACCATCGGAGCCTGAAGTTCAACAAAGTATTATTAAGCAAGAAGTAGAGCCAACGATCACTGCTGAGCCTGAAGAAGCAACCATTGCAGCAATAGACACTCAAGCCCCTGAAATTGAGACTGTTAGTGCAAAGCCAGTTGAGCAAAAGAAATTTGCTGCATCTGCACACATTGCTAGTGTAGCTGTGGGAGCCAAAATAGATACAGCCACAATTAGCCGTGCAGTTCTGACTCGCAGTGTCAGTAACCGTGAGCCAACCAATGTATTTGCCGCCGATGTGCGTTTAAATCAATTTGAAGAGTCGCTGTCATTTTTTAGTGAGCTTAAAAACTTACAGGGCCAGCAGGTAAAACATGTGTGGCTATTTGAAGGTGAAGTAATGGCTGAAGTGGCACTTAAGGTCACTTCTCCGCGTTACAGAACGTACTCAACTAAAAATATTATGGATACTCAATTAGGGCATTGGCGCGTTGATGTAGTTGATGAAAGCGGGCTGCTCATCGCTCAAAAAGAATTTAGAGTTTTAGCAAATTAAATAGCCTTAGATTGAATAAGTTTTAATTCTAAAAGCTAGTAATTATTAATGGATATTTTATGACTGAAAAAACAAAGTTAGTTCGCATTGCCACTCGTAAAAGTGCATTGGCACTCTGGCAGGCTGAATTTGTAAAAGCGCAGCTAGAGCATTTTCATGATGACGTGCGTGTAGAGCTCGTGCCAATGTCGACTCAAGGTGACATTATTTTAGATACACCACTAGCTAAAATTGGCGGCAAAGGTTTATTTGTAAAAGAGTTAGAGCAAGCCATGTTAGATGGCCGTGCAGATATTGCAGTGCATTCAATGAAAGATGTGCCGGTAGAATTTCCGGATGATTTAGAGTTACACACTATTTGTGAGCGTGAAGATCCGCGTGATGCGTTTGTATCAAATAACTTTGCCAATATTGATGCGCTACCACAAGGCGCTATTGTGGGGACTTCAAGTTTACGTCGCCAGTGTCAAATTAGAGCGATGCGTCCGGATTTAGAAATTCGCGACTTACGTGGCAATGTAAATACACGTTTAGCTAAGCTTGATAGCGGCCAATACGATGCCATTATACTCGCAGCTGCAGGACTAATTCGTTTAGAGATGGGCGAGCGTATTCGTGACTTTATTGAACCAGAAGTCTCGTTACCTGCTAATGGCCAAGGCGCTGTAGGCATTGAGTGTCGTATAGACGATAGCGTGACAAAAGCATTGTTAGCGCCGCTTGAGCATAACGAAACACGTATTCGTGTTAACGCTGAGCGCGCAATGAACCGCCATTTAGAAGGGGGTTGCCAAGTGCCAATTGGTGCTTATGCACTGGTTGATGGTAACCAAGTACATTTACGTGGTTTGGTCGGTGCGATTGATGGCAGTGAAATTTTACGCGATGAAATTAGCGGTCACGTTGATGATGCTGAAAAGCTAGGTATAGAGCTGGCTAAAAAACTATTAGCACAAGGCGCAGATAAAATTCTAGCTGACGTATATCGAGACGCATAATGAAACATATCTTGATAACTCGGCCCGAAGGAAAAGGCGCAGCCCTTGCACAGCAACTTGAGCAAGCGGGTTATCAAGCGTCTTTATATCCTGTTTTAAAAATAACCTACTTAACGCCAACAAACGTTGAATTAAGCCCGCTGGTGAACGCTGACAAAATTATTTTTGTTTCACAGGATGCGGTGCATGCATTAAATGCACTTAAGCCTGCTATTAATACCAAAGCACAGTTTTATGGGGTTGGGCAACAAACAGCTGATACTATTTATGAAGTATTTGGTGTGCGTGCCGCACTACCAAAACAACATGACTCTGAAGGGTTACTCGCACTTAAGTCTTTGGCTGATGTTGACGGCAGTAATATTGTGTTAGTAAAAGGGATTGGCGGGCGACCTGAAATAGCAAAAACCTTGAAGCAACGTGGTGCTCATTTAAATAATTGTGTGGTGTATCAACGTAAACCAGTAGAGCCTAGCTCAGCTAACTGGATAGACCACTGGCAAAGCCAGAATGTACACGGTATAGTCATTACAAGTAATGCTGCAGTTGACGCCATATTTAATACTATCTCGGCGGCGCAACTAACATGGTTACAACAGTGCGAGTTTTATGTTGCCAGTGAGCGCATTGGTGCTTATTTACAACAACAAAAAATAAATTCGACCCATATACACACTGCGGCAGGAGCTAGCGACCAGGCTATGTTTACCTGCATTAATCAGCAAGGTAGCAAAATGAGTGAACAGTCAGCGACGTCAAAAGTAGAAAAAGAAGCGAAGCCAACAGCAAATAGCACCTCAAATACGACTAAAAGTGAGTCTGCAAAAGTGAATAACCAAACGCAAAATATTCCTCAAAAAGTAAGTAAAGTAGGTAGCGTTGCGTTAGTGATTTCCTTGCTTGTTGCCAGTGGTGTGGGTTATGAATTTTATCAAAAGCTTAATGCCGGTAAAGTGCAAAATTTAGCGGTTAATGCATTAACAGAGCAAAATAAGATATTGCAGCAAGAGCTGCAAACGCTTAAGTCTGAGCAACTCAGTTTGCAACAAGCGTTGCTTAATAGCGAAGAGCAAATCGCTATGGCACTCAATGAGAACTCTGTAAAAAATCAACAAGTATTAAAAGCCGCACTGCAAAAGGTACAGCAAAGTGGTAATACATTAAATCCACAAGAGGTCACCAGCTTGCAACGCATGGCTGAATTTAAACTGTGGGCAGAACAAGATTACCTAGGCACAAGTGCCGTGCTTAAACGTTTAGACTCATTATTAAGCGATCATCCAGGTACGCTTGAGTTACGCCAAGCAATTACACAAGACATACAAACACTCGACAATATTAAACCCGTTGCGACAGAAGCGATTTATTTACAATTAAACAGCGTAATAAAGCGTATTGATGACTTGGTATTTAATGCGGTTAATTTGCCTGAAGAGGCGAGTATAAGTGATGAGAATGCACTCTCTGAAGATGTTAGTGATTGGCAACAAAACATTCGTAATAGTTGGAATAAAATAGTCGATAGCTTTATTACTATTCGCCATCATGAAGGCGTATTAATTGAGCCACTATTAACTGACCGAGAGCGTCATTTAATTACCCAGCGCATCAAGCTTAATATTACTCAGGCGCAAGACGCATTAATGGGTAAACAAGCTAGTATTTATTTTAACGCTTTGAATGATACAAAACGTTTGGTTAATGAATACTTTAAACAAGATGACGATGCAACAAAAGTGGTAATACAGACGTTAGCCAATCTTGAAAAAGAATCGCTTAACTTTAACCCTCAAGTAACACTGCAAAGCACTCAAAAAGTGAAGGAGTGGGCACAATGATAGGGCTGATTATTTTTATTGTCGCTATTGTGTTGGTGCTAGCGATTACTCCCTTTGTGTTAGATGAAAAAGGCTATGTGCTGATTTCATTTAACAATACCACCATAGAGGGGACGATTGTTTCATTTTGTATAATGGCAGCACTGAGTACGGCAGCTTTGTATTTAACTTACAAGCTAGTGCGTTATTGTTTATCTATTTATAGAAACACTAAGCATGGTTTTTTTGCGCGAAGCCAAGAGCGTAAACATGCGGCTATAGAGCAAGCATTGTGGAGTCTCATTAATGATGATTACGAACAAGTAGAAAGTGCGCTATCAAGTAATAGTGTGCCTGCTAAATTTACCGATATACGTTTAGCGTTATTAGCAAAAACCGCACTGGCAAATAACCAGCCTGATAAAGCGCTTGAACGTTTGTTTGAAATCAGCCCAGAGCAACAACTTAAAGTGGCTAAGTTATGGTTAGCTAGTGGCGACAGCAGTGTAATTGAACCGCAAATACGGGTGGCAGCAGAATCTAAAAAAGCCACGGTGCTTGATTTGAAGTTGTACACCGAAGTTTTAGTGCAGCAACAGCATTTTAAATTGCTTGAAGATTTTTTACCGCGTTTATTGCGCAAAAACGCCTTGAATGATACCCAGTGGCAGCAAGTGTTTTTAGCTTATTTTGCTGCGCAAGCAAATGATGAGTTAACCGCTAAATATCAACATTTAGGTAAAAAGTTGCAGGCGCATGCGCATACGGCTTATTTAACTCAAATGGCTAAAGTAGGGCAATTAGCAAGCATCGAAAATGAGCTAGTTAAATTACTCAAGCAAAAACAGCATGAACAACTGGCTCACATTTTAAGTGAAGCTGTACCAAGTAATGCTTATAAGTTGCAATCAAGCATTCAAGAGCGACTGAAAAAAGATGAGCATAATAATGCGTTACTATTAGCGTTAGCGTGTTTAGCTAATGCGCAAGGTGATTATGACTTAGCCGCACGTGTTTTTGACAAAGCACTCAATAGCGAAAATAAAGCACAGTACCGACAACAAGCGATATTAAGTTATAAACACAGTGCACAATTAGATAAGGCACTTGTACTCTACCAATAATCAATTATAGTTATAAATCAATAATAAAAGCGCAGGAGCGACGGTTGTGAAAAATGTATTTACATTATCTTTTAGCCTCGCATGCGCTTATTTCTTTAGCGGTTACCTGAGTAATTTTTTATTCGCCGTTAATGGTTATGCGGTTGCCTCTTGGCCTCCAGCCGGTATTGCGCTGGCAAGCTTTTTACTATGGAGGCGCCGTGCTTATGCGGGGATTTTTGCAGGCGCAGCGTTTGTTAATTTAATTCACTTAGACAATGCTGCTGATATTTTAAATTGGCAAGTCTTATTGCAAGCTATTGCCGTCAGCTGTGCTGTTTTTTTTCAGGCGTGGCTAGGTGCATTCCTCATTATCAGAGTCATTAAAGTCCCCCTTAATTTATCTTCTCTTAGACTTAGTATTCAAAGCTTGGTGATTGGTGGGCCACTATGTTGTGTAATAGCGGCAGGTGTTGGAACCAGTCTACTTTTTTTCAATAATATAATTAGCCCACCTGCTGCGCTTAGTACCTTTATTACCTGGTGGATAGGTGACTCAATTGGCGTACTTGTTTTTACTCCATTGGTATTGGCCATATTTAACTATTCGCAGTTACGTCATCGGCTACAGGTTATTTTGCCTGCGTTACTTATTTACGCCATTATTAGCGTTAGCTTTTATGGCGCAGCAAGTGTAAAAAAACAAAAAGACATTCAAAAGCAAGAAGATAAAGTGTTGATGGCACAAAGTGCCATTAATCAAAAGTTAGATGAAGTGGCTGCTCATCTATCTTTGTTAGGTGCATTTTTAGCAAGTAGTGATCAGGTTATTCTCGATGAGTTTAATCATTTTACCTCTAAGCAGTTGAGCTACAATGAAGAAATTTTAGCGTTAAATTGGGTGCCAATGATCACAGCTAATTCTATTAACGAACCTGCCCAATGGGACAAAAGTGTCGTTATAAAGCAAAGGATGGCGAATGGTCAATGGCAACCCGCGCTCTTTAGCAATACTTATTACCCCATAAAATATATTTACCCCATAAAGAATATGCAAGATCTGCTGGGCTTTGATTTGAACTCTGATTTACATATTCGTGATGCACTCAATAAAGCAAAAATTCTTAATGAGCTGGTATTGAGTGAGCCATTTAAGCTAGCTCCTGCAGACGAGGAATTAAGCGTGCTTTTTATTTCTCCTGTCTTTGGTGCTCCTGATATTGAAGGTGACTTTAAAGGGTTTGTAATTGCCTTGGTGAGTTTAGCTAAGTTGTCTGAGGCACTTTCGTTTGATAGCGGTAATGAAGTTGCGATTGGTTTTACTGATATCAATAAAGCAGATAATAAACAGGCTCTTTATAGCGTTGAGCATGACTCAATGACGTTGCTAAAAGATTATCAGTTGTTAATTGGCCATAGGTTGTGGCAAGTAGAAATATACCAACCTAAAACGCAATCAACCTGGCTAATTTATTGGCTAGCACAGATAGTAGGTATGCTATTTGTTTGGCTATTGATTATGTTTTTAATTTCAGTGGTCGCCACCAATGTTCGTATACGCGAACAAGTTGCAAAGCAAACACTAACTTTGCGTCAGGAAAAGCAGAAAGCGGATGAAGCCAGTGAGATAAAAAGTCAGTTTTTAGCTAATATGAGCCACGAAATTCGTACCCCAATTAACGGTATTAAAGGCATGCATTACTTAGCACTGCAACAGCAGGACTGGTCATTAGCAAAAACTTACATAGAGCAAGCTGACGGTGCGGTCAGTGTCTTATTGAGAGTGCTAAATGATGTGCTCGATTTTTCAAAAATGGAAGCGGGCAAGCTTGAGTTAGTACAAGAGTCTGTAGAGTTAAAGTTATTGGCAAAAGAAGTTATGAGTTTAATGCATTTTGAAGTTAGTAATAAGCCCTTGTCACTACAAGTTGAGGTTGATAATGATGCTCCTTTAGTTGTTAATACCGATCCTATTCGTTTAAAGCAGGTGCTGCTGAACTTATTAAATAATGCCGTTAAGTTTACTGCTAAGGGTAGTATCACATTAAAGATTTGGCAGTCAGCAAAAATGACTTATTTTAGTGTCAATGATACGGGGATTGGAATTAGTGAGGAGGCACAAAAACAGCTATTTAACCCATTCTCTCAGGCTGATAGTTCAACCTCACGCCAGTTTGGTGGCACAGGGCTTGGTTTAAGTATTTGTAAAAAATTAGTAGAGCTGATGGGAGGAGCAATTGATTTAAAAAGTAGTGAGGGTCACGGCTCTACTTTTACCTTTAGTTTACCGCTCCATTCTCCGCTACCTAAAGCACAATATTATTCAGGTAAGTTAGATAAAATAGATATAAGCAACCTATCACTGGCGAAGTATCGCTTACTACTCGTTGAAGACAACCCATTAAATCAACATGTGGCCACCGCTATTTTAGAAACCAAGCAGGGTGTTGTAGATATTGCTAATAACGGACTTGAAGCGATTAAAATGCTAAGCGATAAAAGATACGACTTAGTATTAATGGATATTCAAATGCCACAAATGGATGGCTTAAAAGCAACAAAAGTGATTCGTAATGAGTTAGGCTTTTTAGATTTACCTATTATTGGCCTATCTGCTAATGCGCACGAAGAAGATGCTAAAAAAGCGATTAACGTCGGAATGGATAACTATATAACTAAACCTATTGATGCAGATGCACTGTTTAAAATGATTTGGTTTTATTTATCACGTTAACTCTTTTTATATAAAAAGCAGACATAAGACCTCCAAGCGCTATTTTAAGTATTCTACACTTGAAATATTACTGTACCTGCGTATCATTCGCGCAATTTTAATTCAACCGAGTAGCTATTATGATCAATAGAAAAATACCTTTGCTAGATATTCACCGTCATTTAGATGGTAATGTACGCGCGCAAACCATACTAGAACTTGGTCGTCAGTTTAATATCGCTTTACCAGCGGACAATGTTGAAGCACTTATTCCCCATGTTCAGGTTATTGATCCTGAGCCAAACTTAATGGCATTTTTACAAAAGCTTGACTGGGGAGTGACGGTACTAGGTGATTACGATGCCTGTAGACGTATTGCGATAGAAAACATTGAAGATGCACAAGCGCAGGGTCTTGATTATGTAGAGCTGCGTTTTAGTCCTTATTATATGGCTCAAAGCCAAGGATTACACCCTCAAGGCGTTGTTGAAGCAGTGGTTGATGGTATCCGAAGTGCAACAAAAGATACTGATATAAAAGCAAACTTAATTGGTATTTTGTCTCGTACATACGGAGTTAAAACCTGTCAGCACGAGTTGGACGCGTTACTTGCCTTTAAAAATGATTTGGTTGCAGTGGATTTGGCCGGTGATGAGATTGGTTATCCTGGCGAGTTGTTTGTTGATCATTTTAAGCAAGTACGTGATGCATATTTGGCTGTTACTGTGCATGCTGGTGAAGCGTTAGGTGCTCCAAGTATTTGGCAAGCATTAAACGAGCTTGGCGCAAGCAGAATAGGCCATGGTGTTAAAGCGATTGAAGATCCAAAACTAATGGATTATTTACGCGATAACCGTATTGGTATTGAATCGTGCTTAACCAGTAATATTCAAACCAGTACAGTGAATGATTTAACCAAACACCCACTTAAGCAGTTTTTAGATCATGGTATTTTAGCTTGTCTTAACACGGATGACCCAGCTGTTGAAGGCATTGAAATTGAGTACGAGTACGCAGTGGCAGCACCAAAAGCAGGTTTGTCACAAGCTGATATGGAAAAAGCGCAAGCGAATGCGCTGGAAATTGCCTATTTAAGTGACGCTGATAAAAATGCACTTAAAGCTAAAGTCGCACAGCGTTAAATTGTCTATATAATTAAAAATGCCACTGTTTACAGTGGCATTTTTTTATATGTGCGCATTACAACTAACGTAATTATTATA
Source organism: Pseudoalteromonas sp. Scap03 (assembly GCF_013393115.1). Lineage (GTDB taxonomy): Bacteria > Pseudomonadota > Gammaproteobacteria > Enterobacterales > Alteromonadaceae > Pseudoalteromonas. The sequence continues at coordinate 935,639 of NZ_VDEU01000001.1, forward strand.
AAGTGCTTTTAATATATCGGCACGGCTAATCATACCTACCACTACACCGCCATCGATCACGGGATAATTTTTAGGTTTACCAGGCTTCATTTGTTCTGCTAATTCCATAATATTGGTATCGCCGTGCACGGTTACCACATCTGTTTGCATCAACTGCGATACTTTAACCATACCATCACAAAAATAACTACTTTGCATTAAGGGTTTAAGTAATTCTTGCTCTGAGATAAAGCCAACGAGCACCTTATTATCATCAAATACCGGCGCGCCTAGTAGTTTAAATTTTTCTAGCTCTGCTATGGCTGTGGTCATTTCTGTATTAGGGGTGATATGAGGCAACTTATGTTGCATAAAATCTTTTACTTTTGTATTTAACATTTAGGTTTCTCCCGCTTAATGTTCTGTACAAAGTATGGTTTATAGATTGGATTTTAGGAAATTGTTTATGTTGATGAGCTTAATAGGTAATAACAATCACAGTTCTAGCAATTAAAACAATTAAGGCACCCTAAGGTACCTTAAACTGGTGTTACTTTATGAACGCGAATGCATCTGCGTACATGTTTTCACGAGTAGCGCCATGATTTATAAAATCATCACGTACTATGCCAATCATGTCAAAACGACCTGCCATGTAAATATCGTAAGGTTCTAACGAGATGATATCGTTCATCACCGCTTTATGAACATAACCAGTGTGGCCAGTCCAGTTGTCGGTAGGATGCTCTACGACAGGAATAAATTTAAAGTTTTCACGGCTATCTGCCCATGCTTGCATTTCGGTATGTGCATACAGCGCCGACTCTTCTTTTACGCCCCAGTAAAATAGCACCGGGCGCTCACAGTTGATTTCAGCTAAATGCTCGGCCATTGACTTTGCGTAAGAAAAACCAGTACCGCCGGCGAGTAAAATAATTGGACGCTCGCACTGCAAACGCAGCTGAGAAATACCTAAACCTGCTTCAATAGTTACGGTTTGGTTCTCGTTGTGGGCACTACGAAGGTGTTCTAATGATTGCATCGCGTAAGAGTCTGCGTTTGATGCGCCAATGTGTAATTCTAATGCATCAGTTTGTGAGGGGCGACTCGCGATTGAAAACGCACGTTTATCTTTTTCACCTAAAACCAACTGTAAATATTGACCAGCTTCAAATGCTACAGGCTGTTGCGGCTTTAAAATAACTTTATGAACAAATTCTGTGAGTGGGCTGATAGAAACAACTTCAGCGAGTAATGTTTGCATGTTTTACCTTAAATTAGCGGATACGCACTTTATTTGAGCAATAATAGCATATCCGCAGGGTGAGTTTACAGCCTAGAGCCCTAGACCAAAGTCGTTAGAGAATATCTAAACTATCCCAAAGCTCATCAACACGATCTTTAGTGGCTTGATCCATTACAATAGGTTCGCCCCATTCTCGAGTTGTTTCACCAGGCCATTTATTTGTTGCATCCATACCCATTTTTGAACCTAGGCCAGATACGGGCGATGCAAAATCTAAATAATCAATTGGCGTGTTTTCAATTAACGTCGTGTCGCGCGCAGGGTCCATACGAGTAGTGATAGCCCAAATTACATCGTTCCAATCTCTAGCGTTAATATCATCATCACAGACAATAACAAACTTAGTGTACATAAATTGTCGTAGGAATGACCAAACCCCCATCATTACGCGCTTGGCGTGACCTGGATATTGTTTTTTCATTGTTACCACGGCCATACGGTACGAACAACCTTCTGGCGGTAAATAAAAATCGACAATTTCTGGAAATTGCTTTTGTAAGATTGGTACGAATACTTCGTTTAATGCCACCCCTAAAATAGCCGGCTCATCCGGCGGACGGCCAGTAAAAGTACTATGGTAAATAGGGTCTTTACGATGTGTAATATGAGTGACCGTCATAACTGGGAAGTCGTCGACTTCGTTGTAGTATCCTGTGTGGTCGCCATATGGACCTTCCGGCGCCATCTCTCCAGGCATAATATGCCCTTCAAGTACGATTTCTGCACTGGCTGGTACTTGTAAATCATTCGAGATTGACTTAACTACTTCAGTTTTACTACCACGTAGTAAACCTGCAAAGGCATATTCGCTTAACGTATCTGGAACGGGGGTAACAGCACCTAAAATAGTCGCAGGATCTGCACCTAATGCCACCGAAACAGGGTAGGGCTGACCAGGGTGTTCTTTACACCACTCTTGAAAATCAAGCGCGCCACCGCGATGAGATAACCAACGCATAATGATTTTATTTTTACCCAATAGCTGTTGACGATAAATCCCTAAATTTTGGCGCTTTTTGTGAGGTCCTTTGGTAACGGTTAAACCCCAAGTAATCAAAGGTGCAGCATCGCCAGGCCAGCAGTGCTGAATAGGAAACTTAGTTAAGTCAACGTCGTCACCTTGTAAAATAACTTGTTGGCAGGGGGCTTTTTTAACTTCTTTAGCCGGCATATTAAGTACTTGCTTGAATACCGGAATTTGTCCGAGCGCTTCTTTAATGCCTTTTGGCGGCTCAGGCTCTTTTAGAAATGCGAGTAATTTTCCAACTTCACGTAATTCACTCACATCTTCTTGGCCCATACCCATAGCTACACGCTTTGGGGTACCAAACAAGTTAGCTAAAACGGGAATGTCGTACCCTTTAGGGTTTTCAAATAATAAAGCAGGGCCTTCGGCACGCAGTGTGCGGTCAGCAATTTCGGTCATCTCAAGATACGGGTCGATTTCTTGGCTGATGCGTTTTAACTCGCCTCGTTTCTCAAGTAAATCGATAAAATCGCGCAGATCTTTGTATTTCATTGTGGGCCGTTACTTAGCAAAAAGTTAAAAGTATTATACCCAGTTCATACAAGCCAAGTCATTAGCTGCGCTTAAAACTTAAAGCGCTCTACTGCACCTTTTAACGAGTGTGCAAGTTGGTTAACGTCTTCACTTTCGCTTGCTAGGGTCGTTGCATTGTTGGCATTTAAGGTAGCCTGCTCGGTTACCTTAGCCATTATTTGTTGAATATCGGTGCTGTTTGCCAGTTGTTCATGTGAGGCACTCGCAATCTCTTTACTCATAGCATTAACCGATACCAGCGTGCTCTTAATACGCTCAACAGCACTATTTAGTTCAGTACTGTTTTCAACGCAATGCTTAGCTTGCTGTTGCCCATCATTTATTTCAGTTTGAGTGGTTTGAGTATGCTGCTGTAGAGTGTTAATCATGGTGGTAATTTCGCTTGTAGAGCTTTGTGTGCGAGCTGCAAGCGAGCGTACTTCATCTGCTACTACGGCAAATCCGCGGCCATGCTCACCAGCACGTGCAGCTTCAATTGCGGCATTAAGTGCCAGTAAATTAGTTTGCTCTGCAATACTGCTAATGGTATCAACAATGGCACCAATTAGTTGCGTATACTGGGCTAGTTCTTCTGTACTGCTTACTGCTTTATCTAAGCGATTTAAAAGTGCTTCAATGCTTTGGCTATTATTATTTGCAATGTCGTTAACGTCATTGGCAAATTGCGAGGCATTAGTAATTTCATTAGAGGTGCTTTGCGCTTGTTCGTATACGGCTTGAGAACTTTGCAACATTTGCTGTGCTAATGAGGTTGCTTGTGCACTACGTTCTAGCTGTTGCTTAGCAACAATAGTCATTTGCTGGCCTTTTTCGCTGGTTTGAATAGCTGAATTATCGAGTTCGTAAGCGTCGTTACTAATGGCTTTTATTAAGTGAGTTAAATCATCACAAAGCTTATTAGTGTTGTGCATCAGCGTACCAAATTCATCTTTACTATGAGGATTGCTACGCTGAGAAAAGTCACCTGAGGCTATGCGAGCAAGTTCTTTATTCACCTTTTTAAGCGGTTTTAGCATGGCGTTAGTAGTAAATACTGAAATAATAATCAGCAAAGTAATTAATACAAACGCAATAATAATCACTAAGCTAGAGCCAGTATTAATTGCTGATTTAGCGCTCTCTTGTAGAAAGTTAAAGCGCGTGTCAGCAAGTTTATTAAGCTCAATCAATTGATTTTCAATACTAATAAAGGCGTTTTGAAAGCTTTCAAAACGCTGATCAACTTTGTCTTTATTATTGAGCACAGTATTTTGCAAGGCATACAACCCATCAGGATTATTTAATAGGCTGCTTAAATCATCAAATGCTGTAATAAGCTCATTTGTGTTGAGTTTATTAGCAATTGGGGTGGCTTGTTGCTCTAAGTAACTAAGATTAGATTTAATATTGTCGAGTAAAAAAGAGGTGTCTTGTTGATGATCGTTTATATTTTCTGAAGTGGTTATTTGCCCAATCCCTTTAACGTTATTATTTAAAGTAAATAATAAATCATCAACACGAGTCGCAGTGCCAAATACCGCATCTAAAAGTGATTGTTGGTTACTCTCCACGTTTATGAGCTCTATATCAAGCAAGCGGTTGCTGAGCTCACGAAGCTGTTCATTGAACGTAATTGTTAGTGCTGCGGCTGAGCTTTGCGCCTTAAAACGTTGCTCTTTTGCTGCAAGCATTTGGTTGCTTATTGTATTTAGCTGGGCAAAGTCTTTGTTAATAGCTTTAAGTAATGTTTGCATGCCTTGCTGCTGGGCAACTTGTGTTTTTAGTGTTTCTAATTTACTAAAAAACTGCGTTTGTTCAGCGTGTGCCTGTTTTTTATTTTGCAGTAGTAAATTAAGTTTAGTTTGGCTATAAGCAATGGCATTAAATTTAGTAATAGAAAGGAGTGATAAACGAAGGTCTTTACTTGCTTGTTGTACAGGCACTGCCAACGTTTCTATACGCGTGTTAGTGGTACTAATTTGATTGAGCGACCAGTAAAAAAATATGCAGCTGGTTAGTATCAACAAGCCAATGGCTGAAAAGGCTAAAATTATTTTGTGTTTTATAGCGAGAGATTGCATAACTTTATCAACAATATTAAGACTTTTGTTAGTGTAGCAAGTTTTTTAATGCGATGTTAGCTATTGGTTAATTGTTGCTGCATTGGTATTTTTTGCCGTTAATTATTAGCATTGCTTGTTCTCCTTTACTCCAAAATAACACCTCTTGATTAATGTATTTACTGCCTGAAGCACTCACCTCATGATTCAATATGTAATCATGGTCATAAAAGCTCAGCTTTGCTTGCTTGTTGCTAATAATATCAAGTTTTGCAGGTGCGTTATCGCAAACATAGTTATTTGTAACTGGCTGCTTATTGCATGCAGTCAAAGCTATTAGAGCAATAATAACGATAGCGTGTTTCATTGGCTGTGCCTTCTTGAGTCCCTTGTTTAATTAAGAGCTTAACAAAGCTAAATTAACCGTTGGTGAAAATATAGCTTTACGTTATGTTTAAGATCTTATTTTTAGTTAGGAAATTTCATGGCTGGCACCAACCTTTTAACATTATTGGATGATATAACGACTTTGCTGGATGATATTGCGACCATGAGTAAAGTTGCGACAAAGAAAACAGCCGGAGTACTTGGTGATGATTTGGCGCTTAATGCTCAGCAAGTTACTGGGGTTACTGCTGATAGGGAGCTGCCCGTTGTATGGGCAGTGGCAAAGGGGTCGTTTTTAAATAAAGCCATATTAGTCCCTGCTGCGTTATTAATTAGTGTGTGGTTGCCTTGGCTAATTACCCCACTTTTAATGATAGGTGGCTTATTTTTATGTTTTGAAGGCGCAGAAAAAATATTTTTATCTCATCATGCAGAAGCAACAGAAGGTGCTGAAAATTTAGATCTGGCAGAGTATGAAAAACAAAAAGTTAAAGGCGCCATTCGTACTGATTTTATTCTTTCCGCTGAAATTATTGTTATTACATTAGGCACGGTCGCAGGGGCGACATTAATCAATCAGGCGCTGGTATTGAGTGTGATTGCCATCATTATGACGATTGGTGTTTATGGACTGGTAGCAGGGATTGTAAAGCTTGATGATGCAGGTTTATATTTACTTAATCAATCCAAACTCTCCGCAAGTAAGTTTAAAGAATTACTCGGTAAAGCCTTATTAGCTGCAGCCCCACGGTTAATGCAGTTTTTAGCCTTTGCGGGCACGGTGGCGATGTTTTTAGTGGGTGGTGGAATTTTAGTACACGCAATTGAGCTTTTGCATCATACCCAAGTGGATGTAACTCATTATGCGCAGTCGGTTGCTGGTAGCACAGGAGAAATACTAGCCCCTTTAGTATTTGACGGACTGTTAGGAATAGGTGCTGGTTTGGTTATTGTGATTGCGCATGTCGCTTATACTAAGTTATTTAAAGCAAATAAGTAGCGGTGGTAACGCTACTTTATTTTATTCGCACTGAGTTGTTTTGCATAGTTGCTCAAGTTCGTATATAGCTTTGCTATTACCTTGAGCAATGGCTTTTTTATACCAATAAATCGCCTGCTGAATGTTCTTTTTTGTACCTTGTCCATCACGATACATCTGAGCAAGATTTAGTTGACCCCATTGTGAGCCTGAGTTTGCTGCTAGGTTAAAGCTTTCAAGCGCTTCGTTATATTGCTTATCTTTATAGTAAATAATCCCTTGCTGATTATTTTCATCAAGTTTTAAGCCTTTATAAAGAGGTTTAGGTTTAGGTGGAAACATCACAAACCCGCCATAAAGTGAATATGCTTGTGGGCGTAGCACGTCAAATATAATGTCATCTTCGTATAAACGTTTTATCTCATTACGAGGCAGGGTAATAGTTTGAGAAGAAAAGTAATCTCTTTGTACCAATAAACTTGCACGCATCGCTGTGGTAATGGCACTAGTGCGCTTATAGCTGTAATTACTCACCTGAAACGTTATAAATTGCTCATCAAAGCTGAGTACTTGCGCAACTTTTAAATTAGTGAGTGTCCATGGTTCGTGAGTGAATTTATCGGCTTTGACTAAATAGGTATCATAAGCTTTTGGGGAGGTTAAATAGCTTTGTTTTAGTGCTTCAGTGTTGAGGTGCTTTTGATAAAAAAATAACGCCCCCCATAGTAATAAAATTAATCCAATACAGTATTTTGGTAGGCTAAGCTTCTCAAACAGAGGTAACGTCTTAATATTGATAGCCTCACTATGTCCGCATTGATAGCACTCGCGTTTATAACTTAACTTTATCGGAAATATAGGAAAAATGGTAAAGCGTAAAAAGCGGCTTTGATTAACTAAGTGATAGCTGTTGCTGTTGCAGCCAGGGCAGCACTGAACGTGTGTAAAATGAGGAAATGACTGACCAGTATTGAAAAGCAACATAATAAGGCTCCTTGTTAATTTACAACTTTAGAGCAAGTGATAAATTAGTAAAGCAGCAAACTGTAAGTAATTATGTCATAAAGGATTGGTTTATAAAGCCCATACTTTTTGATATGGGCTATATAAAGAATGAGCTTAGAAGCTAAATTGTGCGGCTAAACGCACACTTGTGCCTTCACCTACGGTAACGTTATTTAAACCGCCACCGGCTAGGTAGTTTTTATCGAATAAGTTCTCAATGTTTAAACGTAAGTTAATATCTTTGTTACTTAAGTTAAGCTTGTAGGTTGCGCCAATATCAACACGAGTATAACCCTCTTTTGTTACGGTGTTAGCATTATCAGCAAAACGTTCACCCTCATAAAAAGCACCGGCATTCAAAGCAACAGCGTCATTGAGTTCATAACGTGTCCATAAAGAGGCAGACCATTTTGGTGCATCAGTTGGGCGTTTGCCCTCTAATTCTTCATCACGCTCATAGTTAGCATCTAAATACATGGTTGATGCCATAACAAATAAACGGTCAGTTGCAGCACCTTGAGCTGCAAGCTCAAAGCCTTTATGGCGTTGCTCACCTGCCTGCGTGGTGATGCTCGTTATATCACCGATAGGGTTAACCAGCTCTTCGCTCACTAAGGTGCCTGTTTTGCTAATATCAAATAAGGCACCGCTAAGCATTAATCGTTCATCAAACAGTTGCCATTTTACCCCAATTTCCTTTTGCTCAGAGGTAATAGCATCGAGCTTCATACCGTTATTAACATCTTTTTCATTTACTAATGTTTCGTTTTGCGGCTCAAATCCTTCTGAGTAACTTGCATAAACAGTTGCAGAGGCATGAGGGTGGTAAAGTACGCCGACCTTAGGTACGAACGATTCGTTATTGCTGTTTTCTCTACTTTGTTTATCGTAACGACCACCTAGCGATACTTGCCATTCTGGTGAGAATGAAATTAAATCTTGGATATAAATCCCGTAATAGTCGTAAGCAGACGAGCTAATAGTGTCATCTGATTTGTAACTAATATTAGGGCGATTAGGCTCATTTTGACCGGCAGAAAAATTAATCGTATCAGCAGATGTGCGTAATTGGCCGTAGTAATAATCCAGTGAGTTAGCACCTACAAGTAATTGATGATGTACACCCAAGGTTTCAAATTCGCCAATGAAGTCAATAAAAGCAGTTTTAAACTGCCAATCATCATAGCGATCGTAAGGACGTGACTGGTAACTATCACCTTCGATAAAGTCACTTGGCTTACGTGGTGCTGACTCAAAGCGCTGACGTTCAAACGTTTGCTCATTGTAGCCTAAATTAACTTGCCAGTTATCGGTTAAAAATACTTTGAAATCAATACCCATGTTTTCAACAGTAATGTCGGTAAAGGCCCATGACATATCACGAATTGTTTTGTCATCACCAATAATGTTGGCATCATTATCTATCCAAGCGCCAGTATCTAAGCCTGCTTCGTCATCAGTGCGATCATAATGAACACGTACTAGGGCATTATCGCTAATATCGTAATCAACCACTAAGGCACCTAAGAAGCGATCGCGTTCGCGGTTATCACCATTTTGGTATTCTCGCCAGTATTCAACATCTTGTTTTACTAATACACCACGGGCACGTAAATCTTCAGCCTCGGTGAGTGCGCCGCCAGCATCAAGCATAAAGCGAGTTGAACCATGTTGGTCAACATCGGCACTGGCACTAAATAGCGTTTGTGCAGTTGGCTTTTTAGTTACCATGTTAACTAGGCCACCGGGGCCTGATTGCCCATATAAAATACTTGAAGGGCCTTTAATAACTTCTACTTGCTCTAAAATTTCAATGGGTTGTTGGTAATGAGACCAATGCTGGTGGCCATCACGCAGGTAGCCGGTTGATGAGCTTAATTGAAAACCACGTAAGTTAAATACTTCTCTGTTTCGTTGTTTAGACCCTGCAGTTAAACTAGCATCATTGGTCAATACTTCACCAAGAGTGGTTGCTAGTTGCTCATTAACGATTGTGTCAGTGATTACGGTAACTGACTGTGCGGTATCGAGTAATGAGGTTGAGGTTCTCATTGCCCCACTGGCATTATCTACTTTGTAGTCGTTGAAGTAGCTACCTTTAACTTCAATGCGTTCTATATTTGCGGTGTTGGCAAATGCATTTGCAGAGGTGCTGGCTAAAAGTGCAATAAAAAGAGGGTTAAGTTTCATTAGTGGCTTCCGGCTTAGAATTATTAGAGTAGTAAAACGCCGCAGATCTTAATGAAAACAACTATCATTTGCAATATCTTTATTGCAACTTTTAATCGTACGTTGCTAATGGTTGCTAATTGTTAATTCTGCTATTATTAGCCGCATATTAATTGAGACTTTTCTCAAGTTATTTTTTGCTATGGAATTTACTGTGACTGCAACTGCTTTTTCATCGTTGGCCTTACCTTCAGGGTTAGTTGATAATTTATCAACGCTTGGCTACACCCAAATGACGCCTGTACAGGCGCAAAGCCTACCGCCTGTTTTAAGTGGCAAAGATATTATTGCCCAAGCCAAAACAGGCTCAGGTAAAACAGCGGCATTTAGTTTAGGCGTTTTAGCCAAGCTAAATGTAAAACGCTTTCGTATTCAGTCGCTAGTATTATGCCCAACTCGTGAGCTTGCAGAGCAAGTGGCGGTTGAGATGCGTAAACTAGCGCGTGGTATTCATAACATTAAGATTTTAACTTTGTGTGGTGGGGTTTCAATTGGGCCGCAAATTGGTTCACTCGAACATGGTGCGCATATTATTGTAGGTACACCGGGGCGAGTTGACGATCATATTCGTAAAGGTACATTGCGTTTAGATGATGTTGAAACCCTGGTACTTGATGAAGCCGACCAAATGCTTGATATGGGTTTTCAAGACACCCTCGATGCCATAATTGAACGCATTCCAACCAATCGTCAAACGTTGTTATTTAGCGCTACTTTTCCAAAATCAATCGAAGCCATTGCTAAGCGTGTACTTAGTAATCCAGAAATGATTAAAGTAGAAGAGCAGCAAGAAAAAAGCACGATTAAGCAATACTTCTACAAAATGGATAATAATAAACAGCGCTATCCAACCCTTAAGCTACTACTTCTTAAATTTACCCCGCAAAGCTGTGTGGTGTTTTGTAATACCAAGGTAGAAACGCAGCAAGTATGTGATGACTTAGCCGATGAAGGCTTTAGTGCGGTAGCATTGCATGGTGATTTAGAGCAACGTGACCGTGAGCGTACACTGATTCATTTTGCGAATAAGAGTGCGTCTATTTTAGTCGCTACTGATGTAGCTGCACGAGGCTTAGATATTGATGATATGGACATGGTAATTAACTATCACTTAGCTCACGATCCACAAACTCATGTACATCGTGTTGGCCGTACCGGACGAGCAGGTAAAAAAGGGATTGCGTGTTCTATTTATGGTGAGGCAGAGCAATTTAAAGTGGCTCAAATTGGCGACCATTACGAGCGTGACTTTAATCCTGAGCCAATGCCATCTTATAACCTATTAGATAAGCCGCCATACAAACCTGAAATGGTGACGCTGATGATAGATGCAGGCAAAAAGCAAAAAGTGCGCGCGGGTGATATTTTAGGCGCATTAACCGGAAAAGACGGTGTTGCTGGGCGCCAAGTTGGTAAAATCAACGTACTTGATAACGTGGCATTTGTTGCGGTAGAGCGTAACTCATCTAAACCAGCGTTACGCAAATTAACCGAAGGTAATATTAAAGGACGTAAAATTCGTGCTCGTCGGCTAACGCGTTAACTCTCGATCTAATCTGAGCAACTCGCCTTGAGTTGCTCATACTCTATTTTTAGTTGTTTAAACACCTCATTGTCACCTCCTTGTTTATCTGGATGATGCTGCACTGCAAGTTGTCGCCAACGCTTTTGTAATGCTTTTAGTGTGACTGGCGATGTTAATTGCCAACGCACCAGCAGTTGTTGTTGCTGCTCATTACTCAGCGGAATTTCGCGATAAGTAGGCCTACTAAATTGCTGCCAAAAGCTATCTAATAACGCCTTGACTTCATCCGTAGATGTTTCAAAATTTTGCCAGTTTAAATAATAGTCGCGTAGTGGATCGTTAGGATGTAGTTGGTTATAACTGGAACTGTTTACTAGTTCAATATGTAAGCTTTTAACGACTAATTGTTGTTTTGGCATTAATTGCTGTTGTAGCTGATAAAGCGCATTCATAATTAAAAAATTGCGCTTAAATAGGTCGCGCTCAGGCTCGGCAGCTAAAGTATCAAGAAACCCACGTTGTTTTAACTCAGATGCTAAAGTATGAACCATCCACACTTTTTTATTGATTAATAGTTCAAAAATCTCATCTATCAGAGGGTTAAGCATTGTTTACAATCTATTAATTAGTGTATCTTGGATAAATTATCATATACCCAAATAACATTAAACCCCAAGGAGTGGGCGTGAGTGCCTGTTTTGAATTGGTCTAAATTAGATGTTTATACTTGGTTTGGGTGTCGTTTTGTTATGGCTAGCAAGGATTTAAGGATATTTTTATGCTGACTCAGTTAAAGCGCATCTGCTTTATTGGCTTTTTGGCTGTTTTAAGTAGTGCATCAAATGACGCTTTATCAAATGAGCAGCCAAGTTTGTTTGAGCAGTTTAACCTTGAACAAGCATGGCCTGAAAAGCATCGCCTTGCAACCGATATCTTATCGAACCCTGATGTTCCAAATTTACAACGCATTACTATTTATAGCGATTTAGCTGAGCTGGCTTTTGCGCAAAGTGATTTAGCCAATGCACTAAAATATTTTAAATTGCTAGAGACCAGTAGTACGTTAAAAGATCAGCCTAAACTTTTCTTTCGTGCGATTAAAATGCAAGGAGTTGTGCTTTATTATCAAGGGTTAGTGCAACAAGCGGTCGTTGATTATAGCCGCGCGTTAAACATCGCAATTGCGCTTAAAAGTCCGATAAAGCAGGCTAATTTACTTAGTAATATCGGGCTTGCTTATTTTGATATGTATAACATGGAGCTAGCTCTTGATTATTATCAACAAGCCAAAGTAATTTATGAAAAAGAGGGAAGCGCACAAGATAAGGCCGATATATTACATAATATTGCCGGTATTTATATTCGTCTCTCTCGATATGAGTCAGCTCTTGAGATGTACCGTGAGGTTTTAAAAGTTTTTCAAGAACTTGGCGATGAAGACGGTGTTGCCCAAGCATACGGTAATATGGGAGTAGCTTACACAGAATCGAGACAGTACCAATTAGCACTGCATTATAATCAGTTGGCCTTACGTTACTATCAAAGCGTTAATAATGCGTTTCAACTTTCTACTAAGCATACAAATTTAGCCACCATCAACCTTAAGCTAAATAAATTTGATGTTGCCTTTTATCACGCTAATGCGGGCCAACAATTTGCAATAGAGGCAGATAATAAGTCTTTATTGGCGGCAGCGTTACATGTGTTGTCAATTGTTCAATTTGTACAAGGTGATACGCAAAGTGCCAAACAAACCTCAGAGCACTCAATTACCCTTGCCAAAGAGTACAATAATGGCATGCGTATTAAAGATGGCTTAGGAATTGAAGCACTAATAAATGCGAGCTTAGGGGATTATGAAAAAGCGCTAAATTTACACCAACAGTACGTTGATTATCAGCGTAGTGTGAATACCGAAGAAGCCTCAAAAGCGGTCAGTCAATTTCAAATCCAGTTTGAATCGAATCAGCTAAACCAAGAAATTAAACAATTAAAACAACAACAATACTTACAAGAATTGCAAATAGCTAAACGTTCACAGTTAACGTTTTTGTTGGTGATTGTTGCCATATTAATTTTAATTACGGTAATTGCTGTTTATAAGCGCCGAACAGAAAAGCAAGCTAAGTTAAAGTTAAGCGAACAAGTTGAACAGCGTACCAAAGAGCTACAAAGTGTGGCACAGGAGCTGCGTGAAGCAAACGAGGTGAAAAGCCAGTTTTTAGCGAATATAAGCCATGAAATTAGAACACCGTTAACTGCTATTTTGGCACAAACTGATGATCTTATTAATGGTCTATATAAGCCGGAACAGTTACAAGATGAGCTTAGAGTAATACAACGTCAAAGTGAGCATTTAAAAAGCTTGATTAATGATGTGTTGGACTTAAGTAAGATAGAGGCAAACCGGTTAGAACTTAATATTAGTTGTTTTGATGTGGTGCAGCTTATCAACGATATTCACGCTATGTTTTCTCCTCAAACTAAAGCGAAAGACTTATCGTTAGTTTTAGATTGCCAGTTAGAAAAATCCTATTTTACGCGATTAGATTTAATGCGAGTAAAACAAATTCTTATTAATTTATGTGCTAATGCCATTAAGTTTACTCATAAAGGGCAAGTAACTATTGGTGTTAGTAAAACCGAGCAAGGGTTACTCTTTTCGATTAAAGACACTGGGATTGGTATGAGCTCATCTCAACTTAAACTTATTTTTGAGTGCTTTAGCCAAGCCGATAACAGTATTAGTCGACGTTTTGGTGGCACAGGACTAGGTTTGAGCTTGTCGCAGCAATTGGCGGCGATGATGGGTGGCTATATAAGTGTGCAGAGTGAGTTTAAAAAAGGCAGTGAGTTTTCATTTTATTTGCCCTGTATACAAGTTGAAGAGCAAGTTTGCCATGACGATCAGCAAGCAAAGTCTGATGATCGACATAGATTATTATCGGGTAAAGTGGTTCTTGCTGAAGATCACAGTGATAACCGCAAACTGATTAGTCGTTATTTACATTCTCTTGGGCTGGAAGTGATTGCCGTTGAAAACGGTGAGCAAGCAGTAGAACAAAGTTTAAAGCTATACCCAGATTTAGTACTGTTAGATATTCAAATGCCAGTTATGGATGGTATTTCTGCGTTTGAACTACTCAAGCAATGTGGTTATGAACAGCCTATTTTAGCATTAACGGCCAATGCCATGAGCCACGAAATTGACCATTACCTATCACTTGGGTTTAGTGACTATTTAGCAAAGCCAATCGATAAAGAGTCTTTTTATACTGTGCTAGCAAAATACTTAAATGCTGCAAATACAGAGGTATCAACTGAACAGATTCATGTTGATATGAGTGATTTAGTAACGAGCTTTCAACAAAGTTTAGCCGAAGAAAGCGAGCTTATTAAGCGACACTTTAAAGATGCTGATTATCAGGCGCTGCAAAAAGATAGCCATCGAGTGTTAGGGGCGGCACAAATGTTCGAGTTTAAAGACATAGCCTTAGCGGCAAAAGCGCTAGACGATGAATTACTTCAGCCACAAATAAATACGCAAAGGCTAACAACATTAGTGAATAACTTACAGGCACTGTTTAAAAAATACGAATAAATTAACTTAACCTGAACTCCGGATAATAAATCCATCTCAAGCAGCTATTTTCAGCGCTAACTGCGTTGAATTTATTTGCAATAGGCGAGCTATTGACGCGTAATTTCGCCTTGTTTTCACTAAAAATCTCTAGCTAGATAAAAATAAGCACAAATATTTTTTTGATTCAATATGTTAGTAAATCTCTTAACCAGAGTTCAGGTTAATCTACTCTAAAAACAAAAAAGACACCATTTGGTGTCTTTTTTATTTAAAAACGTTGATTTAACTAGAGTTTAGCTTACTTACGTTTCATCGAATCAAAAAACTCATCGTTGGTTTTACTCATCGATAGTTTATCAATTAAAAATTCCATGGCGTCAATTTCTGACATGTCATGTACTATTTTACGTAAAATCCACAGCTTTTGTAGTTCATCTGGCTTAGTGAGTAACTCTTCACGGCGTGTACCAGAGCGATTAAAGTCGATAGCTGGGAATACACGTTTTTCCGCAATTTTACGGTTAAGGTGTAGTTCCATGTTACCTGTACCTTTAAACTCTTCGTAGATAACTTCATCCATTTTAGAGCCGGTATCAATAAGGGCCGTTGCAATAATTGTTAAGCTACCGCCTTCTTCAACATTACGTGCAGCACCAAAGAAACGCTTAGGTTTATGAAGCGCATTAGCATCTACACCACCGGTTAGTACTTTACCTGATGATGGAATAACCGTGTTATATGCACGTGCTAAACGGGTGATTGAATCAAGCAAGATAACCACATCTTTTTTATGCTCAACTAAGCGCTTTGCTTTTTCGATAACCATTTCCGCAACTTGCACGTGGCGAGAAGCTGGCTCATCGAATGTTGATGCAATAACTTCACCTTTTACTAGGCGTTGCATCTCAGTAACTTCTTCCGGGCGCTCATCAATAAGTAAAACCATTAATGTAACGTCAGGGTGGTTATGTGTGATTGATTGCGCAATATTTTGTAGCAACATTGTTTTACCCGCTTTTGGCGGTGCTACTAATAATCCACGTTGGCCGCGGCCAATTGGTGATGCCAAATCAAGAACTCGTGCGGTAATATCTTCTTTACTGCCGTTACCGCGTTCCATACGAAAACGTTCGTTTGCATGAAGTGGGGTTAGGTTTTCAAAAAGGATTTTAGTGCGAGAGTTTTCAGGTTTATCAAAGTTAACTTCATTTACTTTAAGCAAAGCAAAGTAACGCTCACCGTCTTTTGGTGGACGAATAAGACCTGAAATAGAGTCGCCAGTACGCATACTAAAGCGGCGAATTTGACTCGGAGATACATAAATATCATCTGGGCCTGCTAAGTAAGAAGCTTCTGATGATCTTAGAAAGCCAAAACCATCTTGCAAAATTTCTAAAACACCACCACCGAAGATATTCTCTCCGCCTTTGGCGTGTGATTTAAGAATTGCAAAAATGATATCTTGCTTTCTCAAACGGGCTACGTTTTCGAGCCCCATGGACTCAGCTTGGTTTACAAGCTCTTTTATAGACTTGTCTTTTAATTCGCGTAAATGCATATTGGTGGGTTCTTTATTACAGTTGTCATACTCAAAATCGCTTTATTAGATCGTTGAGTGAGGTTCGTTGAATATAACTAAGGATTAGTTGGCTTTATAAACTAGCAGGTCATTACAGCAGCGTCCAGTACTTCTGCAAAATAAATTATAAAAAAAGGGCTGAGAGCCCTTTTTTTAATTAACACTTATTAGATGTTATTTTCTAAAAACTCAACTAATTGTGTTTTTGATAGTGCGCCTACTTTAGTTGCAGCTACTTGACCATCTTTGAAAAGTAGTAGTGTAGGGATACCACGAATACCAAACTTTGGTGGTGTGCCTGCATTTTGGTCAATGTTTAATTTAGTGATAGTTACACGGCCATCAAACTCATCAGCAACTTCGCTTAGAATTGGGGCGATCATCTTACACGGTCCGCACCATTCTGCCCAAAAGTCTACTAGTACAGGTTTGTCTGATTGTAATACGTCAGCTTCAAAGCTATCGTCGGTAATTTGGATTATTTTCTCGCTCATTGCGCTCTCCGGTTTAGTTAGGCGAAATATTTAGTGCGTATTTAAACACTCTTGTTTCTTATTGCAAGTTTAAACGTTATGCTTAAACGCTATGACTAAGACACATTTGACCGATAAAAAGTTTTCAGACTTTGCTATTGCACCGGAAGTGGTTGCCGGGTTAACCGAAAGTGGGTTTGAATATTGCACACCCATTCAAGCTAAATGCCTACCTTTTATTTGTGAAGGGCGCGATATTGCGGGCCAAGCACAAACAGGTACTGGCAAAACGTTGGCATTTTTAACTGCCACGTGCCACCGGTTATTACAATCTAGCAAAGCACCTAGTAAACATCCAAGAGCCCTGATCATGGCCCCAACTCGGGAGCTTGCGATTCAGATACACAAAGATGCAAAAATTTTAGCGCCGCACTGTAATCTTAACTTAGGTTTAGTATATGGTGGCGAAGATTACGAAAAACAACGTGCACAACTAGAAAAAGGCGTTGATATTTTAATTGGCACCACAGGTCGCCTAATCGATTTATATAAGCAAGGCTGTTACACCCTTAATGAAATTGAGGTAGTCGTGCTAGATGAAGCCGATCGTATGTTCGATTTGGGTTTTATTAAAGATATTCGTTATATGTTCCGTCGTATGCCAGATACGTCAGAGCGTTTAAACTTATTATTCTCTGCTACGCTATCGTACCGTGTACAAGAGCTTGCATTTGAACACATGACTAACCCTGAGCATGTGCAAATAGAGCCCGATGTAAAAACAGGTAAACGTATTAAAGAAGAGCTATTTCATCCTTCACAAGAAGATAAAATTAAGCTGTTGTTAACCTTGATTGAAGAAGAATGGCCTGAGAAAGCCATTGTTTTTGCAAATACTAAGCATAGCTGTGAAACCGTATATGCATGGTTAAAAGCAGACGGACATCGCGTGGGCATGCTCACCGGTGATGTAAACCAAAAGAAACGCCAGTCAATACTCGCGCAATTTAGTAAAGGCGAGCTAGACTTTTTAGTGGCTACCGATGTTGCTGCACGTGGTTTACATATTCCAGAAGTAAGTCATGTATTTAACTTTGACTTACCTGACGATTGCGAAGATTACGTTCACCGCATTGGTCGTACAGCTCGAGCAGGCGCTTCAGGTCATGCAATTAGTTTTGCGTGTGAGCAATATGCTTATAACCTTCATGAAATTGAAGAATACATTGAGCACAGCATTCCATTATCACATTACGATAAAAGTGCATTGCTAGATGATTTAACGAAGCCGACTATTCATAGAAAGCGTAATTTTTCTACTGGTCCACGTAATCGTAGTAATAACAACGGACGTCGCCCAAATAATGGTTACCAAAAAGGACGGTCTTAACCGACCGTTAGTTTGATTGTATTTGTAACTAGAGGTTTTTGAACGGTGGGGCAACTTAAACCGCAAAAAAATGTATATGCAGTCATTGATTTAGGCTCAAATAGCTTTCATATGCTTATTGCTAAGTCAATGGCGGGCGGCCTGCAAACTATAGGGCGCGTGAAACGTAAAGTAAGACTCGCAGCTGGGCTTGATGATAATAATTTATTGAGCTTAGAGGCTATGCAACGAGGCTGGGAGTGTTTGGCCTTGTTTGCAGAGCGGTTGCAAGATATTCCCACGCAGAACATCACCATTGTTGCCACTGCAACACTTCGCTTAGCAACCAACGCCGACGACTTTAAACTACGTGCTGAAGAAATATTAGGGCATAAAGTGAATGTTATTAGTGGCGAGCTAGAAGCGCGAACTATTTATAAAGGGGTTGCGCATACCTCTTCATGTACTGGCAAGCAGCTGGTTATTGATATTGGTGGAGCGAGTACTGAGGTTGTTATTGGCCAAGGTTTTGAAGCGCGTCACTATAAAAGCCTTAATATTGGCTGCGTGACTTTTCTCGAACGCTACTTTAAAGATTGCCAATTAAATGAAGCAAACTTTAATGCTGCGATAAAAGCAGCACGAAATGTTATTGATGAAATAGCACCTGAATATAAAACGGCTGGTTGGCAACTTGCCTCTGGTGCGTCAGGTACTGTGCAAGCTATTCAAGAAATTATGGTGGCACAAAATTTAAATGAAATGCTCACCCTTGAAAAGCTATACACCATCAAACAACAATCCATAGCCTATAAAACAATAGCTGAACTCGACTTGCCTGGGTTAAGTGAAGAGCGACGGTTAGTGTTTGTATCTGGGCTGGCTATTTTAATTGCACTATTTGAGTCTCTTGAAATAGAACAAATGGGGTTAGCGGGTGGTGCTCTTCGTGAAGGTGTTTTATATAGCATGCTACCGGAGCTTCATAATACCGACATTCGTCAACGCACTATTGATGGTTTTATGAATCGTTATCATGTTGATCAAAAGCAAGCATCTCGAGTTTCAAGTTTAGCATTACTGCTAGCTAATGAAGTCAGTCAGTACTGGCCGGTTGCAGCGCAAAGTGGATTGCCGCTTTTAAATGCCGTCGCGCAGCTGCATGAAATAGGTTTGTTAATAGAGTATAAGCAGTACCATAAACACACCGCTTATATTTTAGAAAATACCGACATGCCTGGTTTTTCGCAATCAGAGCATAAAGTAATTGTTGCTATAGCACATAGCCATCGCTCAGACCTTCAAAAAGGATGCTTAGATCATTTAGGTGCACATAGTAGTGTTGCTGCGTATATTGTTCGACTATTACGTATTGCTGTTATTTTATCGATGCGCCGACAAGATGACGTGTTGCCAAACTTCAAGATAACAGCTGAGAATGAAGAGTTAGCGATTCAATTTGAAAATAATTGGTTAAAAAAGCATCCGCTGATGGCAAGTGAACTAAATCAAGAGATTAAATATCAGAAAAAATGCGGTTGGAAACTTAAAGTTAGCTAGTTAAACCTACTTTTCCGTAGTTTTTAGTGGTTAAAATGAGCGTTTAGGCTAAATATCCAGCGAACAGTCATTTATTTCAAGTTTTATTCAAAAAAGGGTTGATCTGTTTTCGGATCTCCCTATAATGCGACCCCACTGAGACGGCAGAGCGCAACGCATAGCGAGGCACGAGCTACTCAGTGAGTCGAGTAAAACTTAGTTCTGAAAACTTTCAAGTTTAGCAAAATTAAGTGTTGACAAAAAAATAGGAAAGCGTAATATGCGCAGCCCTAGCGAGATAAAGTTTAACGCTTTAATCGCAACGTTCTTTAACAATATAAAGCAATCATCTGTGTGGGCACTCGTACAGATTGAGTTCTAACAGCCAAGCTACTTAGGTAGTGAGGCAAACAAATTTAGAGTCTCAATTGAAACTGAGTGACCAACAGCAATAACTACTTCGGTAGGAATTGCAGCACAGTCAATTCAATATCGAAAGATATTAAATAAATTCAGAATTCATTGAGCTGTCGAAAGACATAAAACTTTTTAATTGAAGAGTTTGATCATGGCTCAGATTGAACGCTGGCGGCAGGCCTAACACATGCAAGTCGAGCGGTAACAGAAAGTAGCTTGCTACTTTGCTGACGAGCGGCGGACGGGTGAGTAATGCTTGGGAACATGCCTTGAGGTGGGGGACAACAGTTGGAAACGACTGCTAATACCGCATAATGTCTACGGACCAAAGGGGGCTTCGGCTCTCGCCTTTAGATTGGCCCAAGTGGGATTAGCTAGTTGGTGAGGTAATGGCTCACCAAGGCGACGATCCCTAGCTGGTTTGAGAGGATGATCAGCCACACTGGGACTGAGACACGGCCCAGACTCCTACGGGAGGCAGCAGTGGGGAATATTGCACAATGGGCGCAAGCCTGATGCAGCCATGCCGCGTGTGTGAAGAAGGCCTTCGGGTTGTAAAGCACTTTCAGTCAGGAGGAAAGGTTAGTAGTTAATACCTGCTAGCTGTGACGTTACTGACAGAAGAAGCACCGGCTAACTCCGTGCCAGCAGCCGCGGTAATACGGAGGGTGCGAGCGTTAATCGGAATTACTGGGCGTAAAGCGTACGCAGGCGGTTTGTTAAGCGAGATGTGAAAGCCCCGGGCTCAACCTGGGAACTGCATTTCGAACTGGCAAACTAGAGTGTGATAGAGGGTGGTAGAATTTCAGGTGTAGCGGTGAAATGCGTAGAGATCTGAAGGAATACCGATGGCGAAGGCAGCCACCTGGGTCAACACTGACGCTCATGTACGAAAGCGTGGGGAGCAAACAGGATTAGATACCCTGGTAGTCCACGCCGTAAACGATGTCTACTAGAAGCTCGGAACCTCGGTTCTGTTTTTCAAAGCTAACGCATTAAGTAGACCGCCTGGGGAGTACGGCCGCAAGGTTAAAACTCAAATGAATTGACGGGGGCCCGCACAAGCGGTGGAGCATGTGGTTTAATTCGATGCAACGCGAAGAACCTTACCTACACTTGACATACAGAGAACTTACCAGAGATGGTTTGGTGCCTTCGGGAACTCTGATACAGGTGCTGCATGGCTGTCGTCAGCTCGTGTTGTGAGATGTTGGGTTAAGTCCCGCAACGAGCGCAACCCCTATCCTTAGTTGCTAGCAGGTAATGCTGAGAACTCTAAGGAGACTGCCGGTGATAAACCGGAGGAAGGTGGGGACGACGTCAAGTCATCATGGCCCTTACGTGTAGGGCTACACACGTGCTACAATGGCGCATACAGAGTGCTGCGAACTCGCGAGAGTAAGCGAATCACTTAAAGTGCGTCGTAGTCCGGATTGGAGTCTGCAACTCGACTCCATGAAGTCGGAATCGCTAGTAATCGCGTATCAGAATGACGCGGTGAATACGTTCCCGGGCCTTGTACACACCGCCCGTCACACCATGGGAGTGGGTTGCTCCAGAAGTAGATAGTCTAACCCTCGGGAGGACGTTTACCACGGAGTGATTCATGACTGGGGTGAAGTCGTAACAAGGTAGCCCTAGGGGAACCTGGGGCTGGATCACCTCCTTATACGATTTAGAACTTATTTGTTCGTAGTGTCCACACAGATGATTGTTAGTTAGTTTGCTCTTTGAGTTTACTAATTAATATGCTCTTTAAAAATTTGGAAAAGCTGATAATAAAATTCGTATGAATACATTGTATTTGTACAGAGTTTTCAAAAGTAAAAAAGAATGATAGCAGTATCATTCAGTGCCATTTAATCCTCGGATTAATTGGTATCTACTTTAGTATTCAATATTAACTTCTGGCGAAGTTAAACTGTCACAAAACAAAGACCCGTTTGGGTTGTATGGTTAAGTGACTAAGCGTACACGGTGGATGCCTTGGCAGTTGGAGGCGATGAAGGACGTATTAACTTGCGATAAGCCTAGTCAAGCTAGTAAAAAGCACTTGAGACTAGGATTTCCGAATGGGGAAACCCACCTGCTTGCAGGTATCGTTAACTGAATACATAGGTTAACGAGGCGAACGCGGAGAACTGAAACATCTAAGTACCCGTAGGAAAAGAAATCAACCGAGATTCCGATAGTAGCGGCGAGCGAAATCGGAACAGCCCTTAAGCTTATTATGTGTTAATGGAAGGCTCTGGAAAGTGCCACGATACAGGGTGATAGTCCCGTACATGAAAACGCATTTTAAGTGAAATCGAGTAGGTCGGAGCACGTGAAACTTTGACTGAATATAGGTGGACCATCATCTAAGGCTAAATACTCCCAACTGACCGATAGTGAACCAGTACCGTGAGGGAAAGGCGAAAAGAACCCCTGTGAGGGGAGTGAAATAGAACCTGAAACCGTGTACGTACAAGCAGTAGGAGCCCCTCGAGGGTGACTGCGTACCTTTTGTATAATGGGTCAGCGACTTATATTTTGTAGCGAGGTTAACCGATTAGGGTAGCCGTAGGGAAACCGAGTCTTAACTGGGCGAATAGTTGCAAGGTATAGACCCGAAACCCGGTGATCTAGCCATGGGCAGGTTGAAGGTTGAGTAACATCAACTGGAGGACCGAACCCACTAACGTTGAAAAGTTAGGGGATGACCTGTGGTTAGGAGTGAAAGGCTAATCAAACCGGGAGATAGCTGGTTCTCCCCGAAATCTATTTAGGTAGAGCCTCGGACGAATACTTACGGGGGTAGAGCACTGTTAAGGCTAGGGGGTCATCCCGACTTACCAACCCTTTGCAAACTCCGAATACCGTAAAGTAATATCCGGGAGACACACGGCGGGTGCTAACGTCCGTCGTGAAGAGGGAAACAACCCAGACCGCCAGCTAAGGTCCCAAAGTCATAGTTAAGTGGGAAACGATGTGGAAAGGCCCAGACAGCCAGGAGGTTGGCTTAGAAGCAGCCATCCTTTAAAGAAAGCGTAATAGCTCACTGGTCGAGTCGGTCTGCGCGGAAGATGTAACGGGGCTAAACTATGCACCGAAGCTGCGGATTCAGAATTTATTCTGAGTGGTAGGGGAGCGTTCTGTAAGCGGTTGAAGGTGTACCGGGAGGTATGCTGGACGTATCAGAAGTGCGAATGCTGACATGAGTAACGATAATGCGGGTGAAAAACCCGCACGCCGGAAGACCAAGGGTTCCTATCCCATGTTAATCAGGGTAGGGTAAGTCGACCCCTAAGGCGAGGCCGAAAGGCGTAGTCGATGGGAAACGGATTAATATTTCCGTACTTGGTATAATTGCGATGGGGGGACGGAGCAGGCTAAGCAAGCATGGCGATGGTAGTCCATGTGAAAGTGTGTAGGCTAGTGACTTAGGTAAATCCGGGTTGCTGTTAGGCTGAGACACGAGACGAGTCACTACGGTGATGAAGTTGCTGATGCCATACTTCCAGGAAAAGCCTCTAAGCTTCAGATTATACCGAATCGTACCCCAAACCGACACAGGTGGTCAGGTAGAGAATACTAAGGCGCTTGAGAGAACTCGGGTGAAGGAACTAGGCAAAATCGTACCGTAACTTCGGGAGAAGGTACGCTCCGATTGGTGATGAGACTTGCTCTCTAAGCTGATTGGAGCCGCAGTGACCAGGTGGCTGGGACTGTTTATTAAAAACACAGCACTGTGCAAAATCGCAAGATGACGTATACGGTGTGACACCTGCCCGGTGCCGGAAGGTTAATTGATGGGGTTATCTTCGGAGAAGCTCTTGATCGAAGCCCCGGTAAACGGCGGCCGTAACTATAACGGTCCTAAGGTAGCGAAATTCCTTGTCGGGTAAGTTCCGACCTGCACGAATGGTGTAACCATGGCCACGCTGTCTCCACCCGAGACTCAGTGAAATTGAAATCGCAGTGAAGATGCTGTGTACCCGCGGCTAGACGGAAAGACCCCGTGAACCTTTACTACAGCTTGGCACTGAACATTGAACCTACATGTGTAGGATAGGTGGGAGACTTTGAAGCAGAGACGCTAGTTTTTGTGGAGTCGTCCTTGAAATACCACCCTTGTAGTTTTGATGTTCTAACGTTGGCCCCTGAATCGGGGTTACGGACAGTGCCTGGTGGGTAGTTTGACTGGGGCGGTCTCCTCCCAAAGAGTAACGGAGGAGCACGAAGGTTGGCTAAGTACGGTCGGACATCGTACGGTTAGTGTAATGGTAGAAGCCAGCTTAACTGCGAGACAGACACGTCGAGCAGGTACGAAAGTAGGTCATAGTGATCCGGTGGTTCTGAATGGAAGGGCCATCGCTCAACGGATAAAAGGTACTCCGGGGATAACAGGCTGATACCGCCCAAGAGTTCATATCGACGGCGGTGTTTGGCACCTCGATGTCGGCTCATCACATCCTGGGGCTGAAGTCGGTCCCAAGGGTATGGCTGTTCGCCATTTAAAGTGGTACGCGAGCTGGGTTTAGAACGTCGTGAGACAGTTCGGTCCCTATCTGCCGTGGGCGTTTGAGAATTGAGAGGGGTTGCTCCTAGTACGAGAGGACCGGAGTGAACGAACCGCTGGTGTTCGGGTTGTCATGCCAATGGCATTGCCCGGTAGCTACGTTCGGAACTGATAAGCGCTGAAAGCATCTAAGCGCGAAGCAGGCCTCGAGATGAGTTCTCACTAGACTTTTAAAGTCTCTGAAGGGCCGTTGAAGACTACAACGTTGATAGGCAAGATGTGGAAGTGGTGTGAGCCATTAAGCTAACTTGTACTAATTACCCGTGAGGCTTAACCATACAACGCCAAACGCGTTTTATGTGATAGTGAAACAAGCGAAGAAGTTAATAGACTAAAGTAGATTACTGAAAACTTTTATTATCAGAAATTCCAAATTTTAGTTAGTGCGTAGCGATACGGACTGACACCCAAATTTGCTTGGTGACAATAGCGTTTTGGACCCACCTGACCCCATGCCGAACTCAGTAGTGAAACGAAACAGCGCCGATGATAGTGTAGCATTTGTTATGTGAAAGTAGGTCATTACCAGGCTCCAAATAAGAGAAAGCCCGACTCAAAAGAGTCGGGCTTTTTTACGTCTGAAGAAAAGTGAAAATATTATCCGTCAGCCGTCAGCCGTCAGCTATCAGTTGCACTGCGTTAATCAGACAACCGTAGCATGGGTTGAGTATTACGAAACCCATGGGAAAAATAGCGCACCGACTCTAAATACAAGCAAGCCTGATTTAAAAGAGTCGGGCTTTTACGGGTGTAAAGGAAGCATTCTTAAAACAGTCCATAGGCTTCAGTTTCTTGCTCTTGAGCGCTGCTAGATGGTTCAAGCTCTTTGGGCTTAAATATTGCGCTAGGATCAATAAGTACACTATGTTTATCAGCAAGCTTAATTAGACCATACATCATGTTTCTTGTTTGGGGGTCAATATCAAAACCAACTTCAGTGAGCTTATCTAGTGGTTTAATATCCTCTTTTTTATATTCAATATTATCTTCCACTTTATCAACTAACAGGCCTATATGAGGGTTCAACCCATCTTTAGTAGTAAAAACAATAATAGGTTTATAATCTAAAGTGATTTGCTCTATTGCCGAGTCAAATAAACGCTCTAGGTGAATAAGTTCATGCCTTCTTATAATCTCAAGTTGAGTACCGACTTGTTTATTGTTGCCTTGTTTATATGCATCTATCGCACTGGTCAATTTGTTTAGGAGCGATTTAAACGGGTTATCAAAGCGTGACATGGTATTTTTTAATTCATCATTATCCGTTTTAAACTCGGTATAAAACTGTTCAAAATCAGTAAGCTCATACTGATTTGTTTTTAACGAGCTTTGCGAAACGAGTAGTTCTTGCTCTAATTTATTAAACCAAGCGATTAGTTGTTTTTGCCAAGATTTAAGTTGTTTTAAAGCATCTAAGTTACTGTGCTCCGTAGAGACTCCATTTAAAATAATTCCAAGGTCGAATACTGGGGTTGGGATCCCCATATAATCTTTAACGCCCAAAAAGCTTTTATTGTCGTTAGGTAACACCGTGAGGTTATTATTAAATTGTTCCGTCAATAAGATATCAAGAATCTTAAGTGAAATGGTTTTATAACCCACTTTAAAGTTAATTAAGTCCATAGTTTCCTCACATACTTAGTTTGTATATTAAGAATAGAACAATATTTGGAAGGTACTTATTTATTCACATAATAAGAGCGATATACATTACGTTTATTTTTATTTTCAATATCAAGAAAAAGCTTTTTGATTATTTTATCATTTATTAACAGTGAATTAAGCTCATTCATTAGGCACGAGTGTTTAAGTGGTAATTTGCAGCTTGCCGCTGCCTTACTAAATGCCATGGCATTAATATAACCTTCAAAATGAAGACGATTGGGTTTTGTAATCTTGCTTGCTTGCATATCAGCTAAAAACTCATTGCAAAAATCATCGCTACAAGTGAGTGGATTGGGAACAATTTCAGTAACCATAATATGAGAGGGAGAAGTTACTTCATCAAATAAGTCAAAGCTAGGTACAAAAGAGACACTAGTATAGTCTGGGGTAAAGTTCTTCGCATATGCACTATTTATAAACTCACCAAGTGGCGCATAGGTACCAACTAAACAGATAGCTGTCACCCCGCTGGCTTGTAAGGCATTAAGCGCTGAAGCTACATCATGACTATTACGTTGGTAACGCGCGACTTTTATAGGCGAAAGTTGATATTTTGCTAGCTCTTTTCTTAGCCCTGATTCGACGTACAAGCCAAACTCATCTGCTTGAATAAATAGCCCTATCTTTGTATGTTTACGCTCCTCTACTAAGTATTTAATTTGCTCTGCGGCTTCGTCATTATAGCTGGCTCTTAGATTAAATATGTTAGCGCGTGATTTATCATGTAGGAAGCTCGCCCCGCTAAAAGGCATTATGAACGGGGTTTGTGACTGCTCTAGTAAAGGTATAATAGCGTGGCTAGTTGGGGTGCCCATAGCACCAAACAGTGCATCGACTTTGTCGGTATAAATAAAAGTACGGGTATTATTAACGGTTTGCTTTGGTTCGTAGTTATCGTCAGCAACTAGAAGTTGTATCTGAGCACCGTTTATACCACCAGCATTATTAACCTTGTTAAAGTAAATGCTACTGCCTTTATGCAACTGTAGGCCAATATTTTGAGCCGGTCCGCTAAGCGCTGTAGACATACCAAGTTTAATAACTTTGCTATTATCTTGCTCTGCATAGGCTATAGGCTGCCCTAAGGCTAATGCGACAGAGGCAATGCTAAGGTGTATTATTATGCGAAGTGCGCTCATACCAGTTATCTACAGCCTTTTTTAATAATATATTAAATGACTTGGTGCCATTCAAACCTAGCTCAGTTTGGATATTTTTAGGTGTCCAATTTTGTAATACTAGCCTAATAAAAACAGATTGGAAATTATCCTCATCATTTGGCAAGCTAAGAGGAGATGCCCAAAAACTCCTCCATAGTAAAGGTTTAATATTAAAGAGCTGATAGTCACTTGTTAACATAGACTTTAATCTTGATTGATCGGCTATGCTGATGGTATGGGTATTAAAGCGTGAAACAATTTTTGCTACCAGTTTATAATCTAGCTGACTAAAATGGCTGAGCAATTGCAAAGGAAAATCAGCTTCGAACTGGGCTGTTAATTGTTCTAGTAGTTGGTCATTTTTAGTTAAGCTCTTAATAACTAATGCGCTATGTTCACCCGTTGCCTTATCTTTTTGAAAACCCAGCTTTACCAAATTAAAGTCATTATTTTGCCAAAAACTAAGTAATTGCGCATTAGCACCAAAGCTAGCACCAAACCAATCACACTCTTTCTGTAATTGCTGTTCACAGTAATGAAGTAATTGTGTTCCTAGGTGCTTATTGTGCTGCCCTGGGTCAATGGCAATTCGCACCACGCGAGCGCAGTATTGTTTTAATACCTCAGGGTTAAAGCTTAATTGTGCAAGGCTTTGCGCCATTAAGTGCCCTTGAGGACGGCGCTTACCTTGCACTACTTCATTACTCAACGATGTAGTAAAGCCACCTTCTATCGCTACTAAACACACACCAAGAATATTATCACCTTGTTGACAAACAAATAGGCGTTGCCCAGCGGCATCTAGTAAGTGACGTAAGTCATTCACACTGGTTTGATAATGTGCCAGTGTTAGTAAGCCAACAACTTGATGAAGCAGTGGTTCGTCGTTAGTAAGTTGATTTGCTTGCAGATGCTTAAATTGTAGGGGAGCAGTATTCAAACTAGCGCTGTGATGTTCTGCATCCAAAGCTAAGAGTGTACGAAGGTGCAGCTCTAAAGGATCGTGCTTTGCAAAACGGATTGGCTGCTCAAGACTGATGCTACGCATGTTTTTAAAATGCGTTTTGAGGTAACGAGTAAACTTTAAAATATAAC
Source organism: Pseudoalteromonas sp. Scap03 (assembly GCF_013393115.1). GTDB lineage: Bacteria > Pseudomonadota > Gammaproteobacteria > Enterobacterales > Alteromonadaceae > Pseudoalteromonas. The sequence goes on from NZ_VDEU01000001.1 coordinate 964,090, forward strand.
CGCGACCATTACCTTCATAGCCAATCATAGTGCTTGAAAAGACCACGCGAGGATAAAGGTGAAGAATTTTTATGAGAATTGGAACAGGGATTGCTGCTGCTTCATCAATTAATAGCAAATCGCACTGCGGTTGTTCGTTCAGTAGTTGATCAGGCGCCACATAGTGCATGTTTGCAATGTGTTTATCGCCAGCTTGATATTCTATATCAAGCGCACTCGCTAAGTGCTTAAAACTACTGTGCAAAGCACGAAATTGCATAGAGCAAATAAGTATGTTTTTATCGCTGAGTTTACTTGCTGCAATACCTAATGCGGCTGATTTTCCTCTTCCCCGATCTGCATTAATTAATAATGGTCGATTTGCTCGTCCGTTTGCTGTTTTTATTATTAATTCAATACACTGTTGTTGCTCGGTAAAGTCAATTTCACCAGTTGATAGATTCGTACCGGTAATACACTGCCAACCATTTTGCTGGCTAAAATGCAGTAAAGTAGTTTTGCTTAGTAAGTGAGCTAAGCGTTGGTTAAAAAAGCTGTAAGGGTGCATTTGCCCAAAAGATTGAAATAAGGGAAGGGCGTCATCACACCAGTGTTCAAGTTCTTTAAGTTCGGGTAGCAATATAATTAAAAAACCACCTGCTTGCACAACGCCACTAAGCGCAGCTAGTTTATCTGGCACCAGTCCACTGTAGCCGTCATAAACAGCATGGGCGCACTCTTGCCCTAAAATTTGGTGGGTATGCTCTGGCCAATGTGCATTAATTAAATGAGTGCTTTTTGACAGTACAAAAGAAGGGTGCTGCAAATGAGCAAGCAGCTGAGTACATTGCTCATAACACCAATTTTTATCGCCTGTAAGCAGCAGTAACTGGCGATGTTTCGCATACGCAAGTTGTTGCTGTACACGCTCTACAACGTGGTTAAACGGCTTGTAATCTTGCATAAGCTGTTACTAACCACTTACTGCCTAAGTCGTCAAAGTTAACTTGTACGCGAGATTGTGCGCCACTGCCTTCGTAGTTGAGTACGGTGCCAATGCCAAACTTTGCATGCAGCACGCGTTGACCTAAGTTAAATCCGCTTTCTTCAAATGCAGCATGGCTAACCGATGCGCTAAAGCGACCGGCTGCAGGCGGGCGAGATACTTGTGTTTTAATGCGAATTTCTTCTACGCAGTCTTCGGGTATTTCACGTAAAAAGCGCGATGGGCTGTGATATTTCTCTTGGCCATATAAACGGCGGCTTTCGGCATGGCTTATATACAGCTTATCCATAGCGCGGGTCATACCCACGTAACAAAGACGGCGCTCTTCTTCTAAACGGCCGGTTTCTTCATTACTTTGCTGAGATGGAAACATACCTTCTTCAACACCGACCATAAACACTAAAGGAAACTCCAAACCTTTAGCTGAGTGAAGCGTCATCATTTGTACGGCGTCTTCATGCTCATCGGCTTGGCCTTCGCCAGATTCAAGTGAGGTATAAGCTAAAAAGCCTTGTAGTGGCGAGCTAAACTCTTCCTCTTCAGGGAGTTCATACTGATCGCAGGCACTAATTAATTCTTCTAAGTTTTCTACTCGAGCGCGGCCTTTTTCGCCTTTTTCAGCCTGATACATAGCCATTAACCCTGAGGTTTGAATCGCGTATTTAGCTTGCTCATGCAACGTTAAGTCACTAATTTTATCTTCAATATGCTCAATAAGTTCGACAAACTTTGCAACAGCTCCTGATGCTCGACCCGATAAATGCTGTTGTTCTACAATGGCTTTAGCAGCATACCAAAGCGGCAAAGATTCAGCGCGAGCGCAGTCACGTATATGGCTTAATGTTTTGTCGCCAATCCCACGGGCTGGGGTATTAATTACACGCTCAAATGCGGCATCATCTTGGCGGTTACCCACTAAGCGTAAGTATGAGAGGGCATCTTTAATTTCTTGACGTTCGAAGAATCGCATACCACCATAAATTCGGTATTTTAAACCTTCTTGTAGCATCGCTTCTTCAAGTACCCGCGATTGCGCATTACTACGATACAAAATAGCCGCATCCTGTAGCGCATTTCCGGCATTTAGCCAGCTGCGTAATTTGCTACTCACAAAGCGCGCTTCATCTAGCTCGTTAAAGGCAGCATAAATAGAAATTGGCTCGCCGTCGTTACCGTCAGTCCACAAGCTTTTACCCATACGCTCGGAGTTATTTTGTATAAGTGCATTAGACGCTTTAAGAATAGTGGCAGTCGAGCGATAGTTTTGCTCAAGGCGAATCGTCTCTGCATCAAAGTCTGTTAAAAAGCGTTTGATATTTTCAATTTTAGCGCCACGCCAACCGTAAATACTTTGGTCATCATCACCTACAATCATAATACTACTAGTGTCGCCCGCAAGTAATTTTAGCCATGCATACTGAATAGTATTGGTATCTTGAAACTCGTCTACTAGCATGTGTGCGAAGCGCTGCTGATAATGACGAAGCAGGGTTGGGTTGTTTTTAAGAACCTCATAACTACGTAGTAATATTTCAGCAAAATCAACTAGGCCCGCTCTATCACAAGCTTCTTGATAGGCTGCGTAAACGCGCAGCATCATTTGCTCGTTAATATCGTATGCCTGAATATCTTTAGGGCGCAGAGCTTCGTCTTTTTTAGCGCTTATGTACCAACCAAACTGTTTGGCTGGCCATTTTTTATCATCAATATTCATCGATTTTAACAAGCGCTTGATCATGCGAAGCTGATCGTCTGAGTCTAAAATTTGAAAGGCTTCAGGTAAATTTGCTTCACGGTGATGTGCCCGTAAAATTCGGTGCGATAAACCATGGAAAGTACCAATCCACATGCCGCCAACAGGGGCTTTTAGAGTTTCTTCAACCCTTGAACGCATCTCTTTAGCGGCTTTATTGGTAAAGGTTACCGCAAAAATACTGTAGGCAGAGGCTTGCTCTACTTGCATTAACCAGGCAATACGATGAACCAATACTCGAGTTTTACCTGAACCTGCTCCTGCTAATACCAGCATGTTTTGTAATGGCGCTGCAACGGCATCGCGTTGTTTATCATTTAAGCCATCGAGTAATTCTGAAACGTCCATCGTTACGCCTTTTTAATCAATAATGAGAGCAGTATAACAGGTGTTTTTGTTAGGCTAAATAAAATACTGTTTTTATAAACAGCTATTTATAAAATAGGTATTTAAGTTGTTGAATAGTGAACAGTATAAACTGAGCAAGTAACTAAAATAGCTATTTAAAATTGCTAATTTGACTTATTTTTGGCAAAAAATACTAAAGCGATAAATTCGTAATAATTTAACTGTATGATTTGTAAGCCTTAATAAATTGGCATAAAGTGTGTAAGTATAAATAATAAGTACAAATACAAAATTAATTAAACTACAGAGGTTAGTATGTCTCAACAAGGTTCTGGCGGAAATGTAATAGCCGCTCTATGTAATATTTTTTTCCCGGGTTTAGGGCAGTTGGTGCAGGGTCGTATTTTATCGGCGCTGGTGTTTGCCATTTTGGTTTTTGGCGGTTACGCGTTATGGTTCTTAGTTGTTCCAGCTATTGTTGGAGCCGTATTCCATTTATGGGCAATTATTGATGCTGCCCGCTATCGCTCAGGCGGTTAGCTATATTGATGATACTAAATAACCTGAACTCTGGATAATAAATCTATCTCTAGCAGCTATTTTGAGCGCTAACTGCGTTGAATTTACTTGCAATAGACTAGCTATTGACGCGTAATTTCGCCTTGTTTTCACTGAAAATTTCTGGCTAGAGAAAATAAACATAAATATCATTTTATTCAATATGTTAGTAAATCTCTTAACCAGAGTTCAGGTTAAGTAGCGCCTTGCGGCGCTATTTTTGTATCTGGCTTGCGTTATTCATAACTGACTAGGTTATAATCTATTGTAATTAGCAGTACTGGAATAAAGTTATGGAATACCAATTTATTCGCGACCCTATTAGTGGGTTAAGAATTAAAATAAGCAGCGAGCATGCGATTATAGGCCGTTGGTTAAATGAAGAAATAGGCAAAGACAAAGTGGCTATGGTGCTGGCGCTTATTAGCTCGGTGAGTTCAAGCTTTGAACCGTTAACACTTAAAGGCCAAGAAATTGACCTGATCCTTTCTAAAGATGAAGCGTTATTTGAAGCGCATGCGCTGCATCAAGATAACGAAGATATATTAGCCTACCAAGATGACGAATTAATGCTTGAAGAGAATGATTTAAGCAGCGGTTGTGGTTTTGAAGACTTTGTTGACCTGATCAACTCATGGCATGAGTTTTCGGCTGGTCGTTAAGTTATATTATCTGTATTATTACCCTAATTATAAATCCAACAGTGGAACCAATATGTCTGCGAATTTAAACAAGCTAGTTGTTATGCTAGAAATGCAAAATGCCATGAATACTAAAGTACATGAGCAATGGTTTAGCCAAGGCTTTGAATGGTACCGAGCTATTTGGGTTGAATGTGCAGAAATGTTAGACCATTACGGTTGGAAATGGTGGAAAAAACAAACACCAGATACTGAACAGGTGATTTTAGAGCTGGTTGATATTTTTCACTTTGGCTTATCGTTGCGTATTGACGGTGAGACTAGCTACGAGCAAATAGCAACAAAACTACAAGCCGAAATGAGTGCACCACAACAAGGTGATGACTTTAAACAAACACTTGAATTATTAGCAGCCAGTGCTGTTGCCAATAAAGCGTTTAATGCAGCCGCTTTTGCTGGTTGTATGGCGCAAATAGGCATGGATATTGATGATTTATACCGTGGTTATGTAGGTAAAAATACGCTTAACTTTTTCCGCCAAGATCATGGCTACAAAGATGGCAGCTACATTAAAGTATGGCATGGTCAAGAAGATAACGAACACTTAGTAGAAGTAGTTAAAAGCCTTGATACTGAACATGCAGATTTTGCAAAACAGGTATATCAAGGCTTAGTAGCGCGTTACCCTCAGGGCGAATGAGCTAAATAAGCTAAATAAGCTAAATAAGCTAAATAAGCTTACGGTAATCGGTGACGCTTATGTAGTCGGTTATATCGTTATGTGGTTGTTGACTATTAGGGTTAGCAACCGCAAGTAAATGCTCAATGCCGTATTTTCGTGCGGCATTTAATACCGGTAAACTGTCATCTACAAATAAAGTGCGGCGTTTATCAAACCCTAAGTCCCCTTGCACTTTATGCCACAAGCTTTGTTGCTCTTTACTTACTCCATATTCATGAGTCGATACCACCCCGTCTAAATAGTTATCAATAGCGGTATGTTCAAATTTAAGCATGACGCATTCAGGATGGGCATTAGTCAGCAAAATGAGCTCTTTACCTGCTCGTCTAAGTTCAGTTAAAAAATGCGGAACGTCTTCACGAATTTTGATTAAGTGGGCAGACTGGCGCTTTAGTTCGAGAATAGGTAAGTTTAGCTGTGCCTCCCAATAGTCAGAGCAGTACCACTGAATTTTGCCACTCACAGCCTGATAGCGTTTTAAGATATCTGCGCGGGCTTCCTCAAAACTGATATTTTGAGCCAGAGCATGTTGTTGGGGTACAACATTGAGCCAAAAGTCAGTGTCATAATGTAAATCAAGTAAAGTTCCATCCATGTCGAGTAATACAGTATCGATTTTTGACCAGTTGAGCATGATGTATCCTTGTGAAAACTACTTTTTGAAATGAATAAGTTGCGATGAAGTAGATTAATGAACTTTGTAAATTGAGTTATTAAGGTATAAATCCGACAATATTATATTAAGAGCGTATTCGTAGCCTAAAATAAAGAATTAACCTTAGCTAAACCCGAGAATTATTTGCTCAATTAAATTGCTTTTAATTCAAACTGAAACTCGCATCTTATACTCATTTGGGTATATGATTAGTATAACTGCAATGATAGCAAATTGATGCCCATGACACAGAAAAAGCACCCAACACCACCACAAATTCTCAGTAATAATGTTGTCGCTAAAAGTCGCTTATTTACTGTGGAGTCTTTAGAGCTTAAGTTTTCAAATAACGAAGAGCGTCAGTATGAGCGAATTCGCGGCGGTGGTCGTGGAGCCGTTATGATTGTACCTATGACCACTGAAAATGAGTTATTACTGGTTCGTGAGTATTGTGCAGGCACCAATGACTATCAGTTAGGGTTTCCCAAAGGGCTCATTGACCCAGGTGAAACGCCTGAACAGGCTGCAAACAGAGAGCTCAAAGAAGAAATTGGCTTTGGCGCTGAATACTTTAAACCGCTTAAAACGGTCACTATGGCACCGAGCTATTTTAACGCAACCATGCATATTTTGTTTGCTAAAAATTTATATCCTGAAACCTTACTAGGCGATGAGCCTGAGCCCTTAGTGGTTGTGAAATGGCCACTTTCACAATGGCAGTCGTTATTAGAGCAACCTGACTTTACTGAAGCACGTAGTGTTGCGGCTCTGCTATTATTAGATAAGTATTTAGCCTCAGGAGACATTAATGAATAAACTTCTAGAGCCATGTATTGAGCTTGCGCAAAGTGCAGGGGATGCCATTATGTCTTTGTATAAAAAAGACGATATTGGTCAGCAAGAAAAATCAGATAATACGCCAGTAACTAAAGCAGATTTAGCTGCAAATGATGTGCTCGTGGCGGGTTTAAATGCGCTTGCTCCTGACATTCCTATTATGTCAGAAGAAACCCCCATTCCAGCGTTGCAAGATAGACAGCACTGGCAACGTTATTGGTTGCTTGACCCAATGGATGGCACCGGTGAATTTATACTCGAAAGTGGTGACTTTGCCGTTAATATTGCATTGATAGAAAATAACCACCCAGTGTTGGGGGTTATTCATTGGCCAGCAAAGGGCGTGACCTATTATGCAACGGCTAAAAATGGGGCATTTAAGCGTGAAGGTGAGCACGATAAACAAATATTTGTTGCACCGCCCGAGAGTTTAACTTTGGCTGTAAGCCGCCGCCAAAAAATAGAAGCAGTTAGCCAGTATCTAAATGCGCAATTTGCAACTGTGGCTTTAGGTTCGTGTTCACTTAAGGCGTGTATTGTTGCTGAGGGTAAAGCAGATTGTTTTTTAAGAATAGGTCCTACAGGTGAGTGGGATACGGGGGCATCGCAAGTTATTGTTGAAGAAGCGGGCGGCTGTATTACCGACGCTGAATTTAATCCTTTAACGTATAACCAAAGAGAAAGCACAGAAAATCCTGACTTTATTGTTATGGGTCATCCCGACTGGGAGTGGCAAAAAATGATAAATCCACATCAACGATTACTGTAAACACCACTGTTTGATGGGTTTTTGTTCACTTAAACGCTTTTAATTAGTAAAACCTTGCATTATAGGTTTATTCCTATATTATAGCGCTCTCTTCGAAACAGGCTTGTGAATAACACAAAACTGTTACTAAGAAATTACAGGCGCGGGATGGAGCAGCCTGGTAGCTCGTCGGGCTCATAACCCGAAGGTCGTCGGTTCAAATCCGGCTCCCGCAACCAATTCTCTTCGTTAGATTTGGTGCTGTAAAACTCTAACTTAAGAGATTAAATTAAGTAGTCGATAGACTTTAAATATACAGGCGCGGGATGGAGCAGCCTGGTAGCTCGTCGGGCTCATAACCCGAAGGTCGTCGGTTCAAATCCGGCTCCCGCAACCAATTTTCTTTAGAGGATTGGAAGCCAAGTTGTAATGTAAGCAACTATAAATAAATCTGCAATTTCAGGCGCGGGATGGAGCAGTCTGGTAGCTCGTCGGGCTCATAACCCGAAGGTCGTCGGTTCAAATCCGGCTCCCGCAACCACTGAAATAAATTGTAAGAATGAATCGACACTCTATACGAGTGTTTTTTTATGCCTAAAATTCAGTGAAATGGATAGCTCGTCGGTCTCAGCTCTCCATTAGCCAGCAAAGGTCGTCTATTAAATTCCGGCTTCCGCAACCACTGAAATAACATGTTTTATTAAATCGACACGCTAAAGCGTGTTTTTTTATACCTGAAATTCAGTGAAGTAAATAGCTCGTCGGTCTCAACTCTCCATTAGCCAGCAAAGGTCGTCTATTAAATTCCGGCTCCCACAACCACTGAAATAATATGTTTTATTAAATCGACACGCTAAAGCGTGTTTTTTTATGCCTGAAATTCAGTGAAGTAAATAGCTCGTCGGTCTCAGCTCTTCATTAGCCAGCAAAGGTCGTCGGTTCGCTCCTTACAAACTCTGGCTCCCGCAACCACTGAAATAAACAGTTATAGTAAAGCAACACGCCTAAAGCGTGTTTTTTTATGCCTAAAATTCATATTCCCTCACGCTATTTTTAACACGTATACCTGCTGTTCTTTTCTAATTCTACTTTTTGAAAGTGTTATTGCTGAATATTTAGTATGCTATGCACTAAACTCTTTAAAACTTTTTGTAATCAAAATTATGACTGAACTTTATCACTGGTTTGATTTAATAGGTGTGGCGGTATTTGCTATCTCAGGCACCTTGGTAGCCTATGAAAAGAAAATGGATGGCTTTGGTGTAGTTGTACTTGCAACTGTTACGGCTATTGGCGGCGGTACCGTTCGCGATGTGATACTCGACCAGCCCGTATTTTGGTTACACGACCAAAGCTACTTCTACGCTATTTTGGTGGCGGTTCTGGTTACTACACGACTGATCAATAAGCAAAAATCCATTCCATACTATGTATTGCAAACTGCTGACGCGTTTGGCTTAGCCTTTTTTGCGGTCATGGGAGCGCAAAAAGCGCAATTGGCTGGTATGCCAGATATGACGGTTGTGATTATGGCTGTAATAACCCCCTGTTTTGGTGGGCTTATTCGCGACGTGCTTGCCCGCGATATTCCAATGCTGCTTAAAGGTGAGCTGTATGCTATTACCTGTATTGCTGGTGGCATTGTCTATACATTAAGTATCAACCTATCGTTAACGGTGGAAGTGGCAATGATTCTGAGTATGCTAATGACCTTATTGCTACGTTTTTCGGCGATTAAATGGAAGATTATATTACATGTTTTTAAATATCCTGACTAAACTGTGTAAATACAGCTGTTAACTAGGGCCTGTTGACCTTTGCGGATTAAAGTTTGTTCAAACTAGGGGCGATTTAATCGCAGCGCGAGGTTTGTAACCTAGTGGGCTAAGTAAAAACCGAGCAACAAAGAGTTAATTGTCCCTAGGCAGAACCCTTCGGGCAGCGCCTGTTTGGCATTGATGCTGCGTTATCGCCTATTTATGGGGAGTAACCACACGACATAGGCTCTGCCTTGCCTAAATACCAAACAGACTGCTGCAAATTTAACCTTGAAAGGTCAGCAGACCCTAGGATAAGGAATGTCGTTAGCCCGTATATTTTCTCGCGCGCAGGTGGGGATCAACGCCCCTGAGGTGATGGTTGAAGTGCATTTAGGGAATGGTTTACCCGCCTTTCATATCGTCGGCTTACCTGAGGCGTCGGTTAAAGAGGCCAAGGATAGAGTACGTAGTGCTCTAGAAAACTCGCAATTTGGATTTCCCGATCAACGTATTACCGTTAATTTAGCGCCTGCCGATCTTCCTAAAGATGGTGGGCGATTTGACCTTGCGATTGCGGTAGGTATTTTGGTCGCATCGGGGCAAATAGTCTGCCCTGATATTCATAAGTATGAATTTTACGGTGAGCTTGCACTTAATGGTGAAATACGTGCTGTAAATGCCATTTTGCCTTCAGTGCTTGGTGCTAAAGAGCAAAATCGTTGCTGTTTTCTGCCTCTTGAAAACGACAGTTTGGCCAGCCTTGTCAGTGGTGTAAAACGAAAAGCCGTCAGTTCTATTCAAGAGGTATGGGGAGACTTGCTCAATCAACAACCTTTACCGCTTAACATTGCCTACCCTGATTGCACCCAAGCGCCAGATTTTTTACTCGATTTAAGCGATGTAAAAGGCCAACCTGGTGCTAAACGTGTATTAGAAATTGCCGCTGCTGGTGGGCATAATTTACTATTTTTAGGTCCACCAGGGACCGGAAAATCAATGCTTGCACAACGAATGGCCACAATAATGCCAACCATGTCTGATGATGAAGCCATTGATACTGCTGCTTTATATTCAATTATTGGCCACTCAATTGATTTAACCAATTGGCGTCAGCGACCGTTTCGCAATCCGCATCATACCTGTTCTGCAGTAGCGCTAGTGGGTGGTTCGTCTAACCCTAAACCCGGTGAAATATCGCTAGCGCATAATGGTGTTTTGTTTTTAGATGAGCTCCCTGAATTTGAGCGTAAAGTGCTAGACTCGCTACGCGAGCCAATGGAAACCGGAACAGTGACGATTTCGCGCGCGGCCAGACAAATGGAATTTCCAGCGCAGTTTCAGCTTATTGCAGCACTTAATCCCAGTCCGACAGGGTGTCATCATGATAAACGGGCGACACCCGATCAGGTGATGCGCTATTTATCGCGAGTATCGGGGCCGTTTATTGACAGAATTGATTTGCAAATTGAACTACCAAGGTTGAGCAGCGTGGAGCTACAAAGTACAACTACAGAAGAAACCAGTGCTGAGGTGAGGGCGCGAGTAGAAGCAGCTTATGCAGTTCAGCTTAAACGCCAAGGTAAAGTAAATGCGCGGTTAAATAACAAAGAGATGAGCTTGCACTGTGAGTTACCACCTGCAGAACTGCAGTTTTTAGCCAGAGCCAGTGAAAAGCTGGCGCTATCACCGCGCTCTTATCATAGAGTAATTAAAGTGGCGCGAACTATTAGTGATTTAAAAGGTGCGCCACAAATCAGTTTAATTGAGCTTAAAGAAGCGCTTAATTATCGGGCATTTGAGCGTTTATTATCGCAGTTAACCCAACACTAAGGCTTTAAATTGAAAGCATATAGCCTTTACCGCGAACAGTGACGATACGTTTTTGATCTTTTTCATCGTTCAGCTTTTTACGTAAACGACCCACTAACACGTCTACTGTGCGATCGTTGGGGCTCCAATCGGGCTGGCCAATTTCTTCTGATATTTTTTCACGGGAAGTCGCTTTACCAGCATTACCAATCAAACAAATAAGCACCTTGTGTTCAGCTTCAGTCAGTCGTGATTCAATCCCACTGGCGGTAATAAGGGTGCGATTGTCTGGATGAAGTTTAAAATCGGCATATTCAATAAACTCTTCACTGTCATCGTCGCTGTGATTATTGGCAACACGTTTGTATAGGGCGCGCATTCTTAGCTCAAGCTCAAGTAAATCTACAGGCTTGCAAATATAGTCATCAGCACCTTGGGCAAGGCCTGCAATTCGATCGGCTTGTGAGTCACGACTCGATAATAAGATAACGCCAATATCGGTGAGCGTATTTAGTTCTTTGGCAAGTTGTAAACCGTCGCGCTTTGGTAGCACAATATCAATTATTGCCAAGGAAATAGTATTGCGCTGATTTACGCGGCTTTTAACAACGTTTAACGCATCGGCCCCGGTGGGGTCAACGTCAATAGAAAACTCGGTATTTATAAAATGATTTTGGATGCGCTTTACGAGTAATTCGTCATCCTCAACCAATAAAACATTAATTGCCATAGTCTGTTATTTTTTTAGTTTCAGCTTTGCATATTAGCATCATTGATGGCCTGTATAACACAGAGAACATTGTTTTTCGGTAACATTATATTCCGAATAGGTCTAATAATATTGCATTTTGTAATGCGCACTTTTTTACTTCATCGACAAAGTGCGCATTATGGTTACTAATCTTTATACATTGAATCCCACCATTGTGGTTCATTTTTTAACTTTTTGTCAAAGTAAGCCAACATAGTGTTCCACCAATTAAATCGTTTATCGCGCGCAAATATTTGGTGATCTGCTCCTTTGTATTCTATCATTTCAACGTCTTTATTAAGCAGTTTTAGTGCGGTGTACATAGTTAAGCTTTCGCCCACAGGTACATTGGTATCACTGTCACCGTGAATAAGCAGTAATGGCGTGGTTACTTTATCGGCATGAAATACAGGGCTATGCTGGCTGTAAAGTTGAGGGTTATTCCACGGAAAGCTATTTTTTGAGGCTTCGCCTGAGTATAAATAACCCCACCATCCTTCACCCCAGTATGACGTTAAGTTTGAAATACCGGCATGAGCAATAGACGCGCTAAACATATCGGTTTTGGTGGCAAGCAGCATAGTCATAAAGCCACCATAAGATGCACCAAGGTTACCTACTTTACCACTGTCTACAAAATTATATTTAGCTAAAAATGCCTCTGTACCCTCCATAATGTCATCGGCGGTATAGTCGCCCCAAGCATTTACATGTTGTGCTGAAAAAGCTTGCCCAAAACCCGTTGCGCCGGTTGGTTGTACAACATAAACCACGTATCCGTTTGCTGCCCATAAGTTAAAAGGGTAACGCCCAGTAAACCCGCGTGTTACTGGTGAGGTGCCTCCATAATAATAAACAAGAGCAGGGTATTTCTTGGCTTTATCAAGATTGTTTGGCAGATAAACACGGCCAGAGATTTCTACGCCACGCTTATTGGTAAAGTTAAATTCTTCAAGCGCAGGAATAGCCGTATTGGCATAAGCAATCGGGTTTGAATCCCAAATGAGCTCTACCTTGTTTTTACTTACGTCTAAGCGCTTGAGTTGTTGAGCGCTCGACGCATTGCTGCCACTAATTAATAACTGGGCATTGCGCGTATTTGAAAAGCTAAATTGCTGCACAATATCAAAGCCTGTATTTAACTTTTTAAAGCGCTGTTTACTCAGGTCAAATAAATACAGTGGTTGGGTATCTTTCTCTGTCACTTTGATTAGCGCATCACCATTGCTTAGTACTTCTAATGTGCCAATTGCGGGGTCAAACTGTTTGCTTAACGCCGTTACTTTTTTTGCGTTATCAGCTAGTAAGTAAAGCTGGCCATCGTAATTATTAGCCAGCATGTTCTTTGGTATTGTTCTGCCTGCACCATTTTTAAAATCAGGGCCTGCAACAACATAAATATTGTTTGCGGCATATTTAGCTTGATTAAAGTTTTTAAACTTACCTAATGATTTTATGCTGTTGGATTTTAATGTAAGTTCAACCAGCTCAGTCTCTGGGTGAGTTGAGGCTTGCATCGCCATTATTGGGCGACTTATTAATAGCTTTCCACGGTTGCTGTTAGCATCTTCAAGTTGATGGCTCAATACGCCTTCGGTCAGAGCTTTGGTTAAACCACTGTTGGTATCGAGTAAATATAATTGGCTAACCGTACGGGCATAAGACCAACGGTCTTGTAAGCCTTTATGATGTTTAGTGAGGCTATTGGTTTCTTCAGATGATTTAGACCAGCTAAAAAGAATACTATTATCGTTGTAATAGCTAAAGTTGCTTGTCCCCTCAAGGCCTGAGGCTAAGGTTTTTATAGCGAAAGTTTTACGGTTTAACTGCTTTAATTCACCGTTGAGTAAATAAACTAAAAATTGGTTATCAGGACTCCAAGTAAATTGGCTAGGCTGCACTTCTTCAAATCGGTATACCGTTTGGTTATTAGTATTTTTAAGCTCGGTTGTGGTAATGGCGTTGTTGCCTGTTTTATCGCTGAAGCGCTTTGTTGTACTTAAGTAATACTTAGCATCAGGCGACAAAGACAAACCGCTAATAGTCGGGGCGTCAAACAATTGTTTAGCCGATAAGCGCTTGGTTTTATTTGTCGTTAGGGTCACGACGTCAGTTTCTGCTTTTGGCACAAACTCTAAGGTGACATCATTCCAATTAGCAACCTGTTGAGCGATGACAACCACGGTATGTGAGCCGTTATTTAAAGCAAGCTGATAGCGTTGGTTTTCACCAGTTTGCTTCTCACCATTGATAAAAATCTGGCCTTGCTCTATTCCTTCAATGTTTAAGGAGCCTTGAGTAAACCGGTCTGTTTCAATATGAAATTTAAGTGCTTGTAAACCGCCTAAAGTAAGCGCGTTAATTTTATCAAGTGGTTGCCACTTATGCTTTTTACCAAACACAACAAAGCTTTCTGCACTTGATTCAAGTTGTGCAAGCAGATTATTAATAATCACGTCGCCATGGGGGGTCTGAAATGGCTTTGCTTGCATATCTTCTGCAAGTGGGCCGATAAACTGAATTTTTGATTGATCGAGTGGGGCAGCTAATGCCGTTAAACTCAAACTACTTAATGTGAGTAGGGTTGCCAAGCGAGTAAAACGTCTTGTGTAACGATACCAAGGTGCGCTTAAATTCATTGCTATGCCTATTGTTATTGGAGATTTGGCCAAATATAACATGTATTGTTATGATGGCTATTATCATCGGGTATTTATCCAACTTATCGGAGAGAAAGTGACACTATTAATCGTTTACATGGTTACAGCGATTGTGATTTCGTTTTTGTGTTCAATCATGGAGGCCGTACTATTAAGTATTTCACCTAGTTATGTTGCATTGTTGCGCAAAGAGCGGCCGGTGCTGGCTAAACAACTTGAAATACTAAAAAGTAATATTGATCAACCATTAGCAGCTATTTTAACGCTTAATACTGTTGCCCATACTGCTGGTGCCGCAGGAGTAGGTGCACAAGCCGCCGTGGTGTTTTCAGATGCAGCAGTGGGGATTGCATCTGCTATTATGACTTTATTGGTATTGGTGTTATCTGAAATTATTCCAAAAACCTTGGGTGCCAACTATTGGCGTGCTTTAACACCAAGTGTGACTTATGGTTTACGTATTTTGGTGTTAGTGCTTAAGCCATTTGTATGGGCTGCACAAAAGCTAACCAATTTGATGGGACAAAAGCATAATGAGGCCTATTATATTCGCCAAGAAATAGAAGCGATGGCCGATATTGGCAGTGAGTCAGGGGCACTTCATGCTGATGAGTCAGAGATCATTCGAAACTTACTGCATTTTAGGCACGCAAAACTAACCGACTTAATGACCCCGCGCACGGTTATTTTTAAAATTCATAAAGATCTTACTGTAAATCAGTACTTAAGCGAACATGGCTCTTCGTCATTCTCTCGAGTGCTAATTTACGACAAAGATGCTGACGATATAATAGGGTTTGTTCATAAAAACGACATTATGTTGGCATACCACCGCTTAGGTACAGACTACAAGATTAGTAAGTTGGTTAAGCCTATTTATACAGTACCGAGTACGCAAAACGTATCGTCGTTATTACAAATATTACTTACCAAGCGTACCCATATTTGTTTAGTGATTGATGAATACGGTGATGTGCAAGGAATAGTGACCCTAGAAGATATGATAGAGGCGCTAATGGGTTTAGAAATTGTTGATGAGCGAGATCAATCTACCAACATGCGTGCCGTGGCTAAGCAACGTTGGCATCAACGTTTAGCGGATAGTGAGCATATCGTCAGCGCCGAGGATAATGAATCTCGTTAGGGGTATTTAGTAAATATCAACCGGCAAAGGTCAGCAGACCTTAGTTATTATTTGTTTTAGCAGCTGTTTTTATCCAGTGTTGTGCCCACGAGATAAATTCAGCTTTTGCTTTTGGGCAACTAAACAAAAATCCTTGTATAGCTAAATTTGTTTGATAGTGCTTTAGATAGGCAAGTTCTTCCGGACGTTCAACACCCTCAGCAACAAGTTGCAGTTGCTCTTGGCTAGTCATATCAATCAATGAGTTGACCACAACTTGCGAAAACTTATCTGTTTCAATGTGGCTTATAAAAGAGCGGTCTATTTTTACTTCTGTAAATGGCAGCTGTTTCAGTTGGTTAATATTAGTAAAGCCAGTACCAAAATCATCCAGTGAGATACCAAAACCAAATATTCTTAATCTGTTTAAGGTTTCAAGTTGGGTATAGCTTGAAAGGGCATGTTGCTCGGTTATTTCAACAACCACATCACTGGGAAGCACGCCGTGCTTTTGTAATAACTGTAATAATTTATTAGGGCAGTTCAAATCATTTAACTGGCATGGCGACATATTAAATGACAACTTTAAGTTTTCCCCTAATTGTTCTTTCAGCTGCTTTAAGTCACTGCAGGCTTTTTCAAACAGCGTAAAAGTAATGTCATTGATTAAGTCGCATTGCTCAGCAAGGCTAATAAAACGGCTTGGTAAAATCACGCGTTCGTTTTTATTTGAAACAATACGAGCCAATACTTCAACACTTTGTATAAAGTTGGTGTTTATATTTATCTTAGGCTGGTAAAACGGTGTTATTTCATTATTTTTTAATGCGCTAACAAGTTTAGCTTTAGTAATTGGGCGCTCTTTTACAAGCGTATGGCTGTTTAACTGCGCTATTTTGGCAAGTAACATATTTACCTGATTTAATTGTACTGGCTTGGTAAGGTTACCAATTAAATGCACATTATGCTGCTTGGCTAGATCAGCTGCTAGGCTGATTATTTTAGGATCCATTTCAGAAATAATAACAATCGCACCGCAATAGCCTATTTCACCTAAGTTACGAATTAACTCCATACCATCCATTTCTGGCATATTCAGATCGGTAAATATGGCGTCATAAAAGTTTATATCAGGCTTTACTCTCTCTAGTGCTGTAACTGCGCTTAAGCAAGTGGTAACTTCTGGCATTTCGAGCTCATTAAAAATCGCTTTCATAACAATTAAAATGGCTTTTGAGTCATCAACAACGAGTATATTTGGCAATTGAGTTTGCATTGGTGTCCTTAGTAGTTGAAGCTTACTTCCTGTAATATTAAAAATAGTCGCTTGAATTGTTTTTGTCAGTATTTCAGGCATTTTTAGCTTACATTATCGCTAATAAAATGATGCTAGCTCACTCGTGTTTTTTTGGTGGGAAGGTATACTAGCGGCATAATTTATAATGGTTAGAATAATGATAAAAGTCGAACTTTCTCTGGCAGAGCAACCGTTTACGCTGATGATAGCAGAGCAGCAAGTTGTAAAAATATTTCATGATCAGCAAGCGATTGCATTTGAAAACCCACGTGAAAATTATGTCGAGTTTATGCTTGATGAGCAGTTAATTGGTATTGATAGCAACGAGGTCAGCCAGCAAAGCTTGGCGCTATATGTAAATAATCAGTTTGCAACTCAGTTAGCTTTACCTGTAGCAGCACAGGGCGCACCTAAAAAGGGGTTTTTAGGGCTCGCGGCGCTTGGCTTTAAATTATTTAAAAGTACTAAAGTTGTTAAAGTGGCGCTAGCGAGCGCATCGGTGGCCGGTTATGCTTGGCTGTTTACCATTGAGTTTGCGTTAATGCTGATTGCTTGCTTGGTGGTACACGAATATGGCCACGTACGAGCTATGAAGTATTTTGGCATTAAAACTAAAGGCATTTATTTAATTCCTTTTGTAGGCGGGTTAGCCGTTAGCGACGATAAAATAACTACGCGCTGGCAAGATGTGGTTATATCACTTATGGGGCCTGCCTTTGGTTTATTTACTTCTGTGCTTGGTGTAGTGCTTTATTACGCTACGGAAATGGAAATATTTGCAGGTGTTGCAGTGCTTAGTGCACTGCTTAATTTATTCAATTTACTGCCTATTTTACCGCTTGATGGCGGGCATGTACTAAAAAGCATAAGCTTCTCAATGCGCTCATGGCTTGGTTTAAGTGTGTGCTTACTTGGCGTGTTATTTGGTTTATGGCTTAGCTATACGTTTGGCTTAATGCTTTTAGTGTTCTTTTTGTTTGTTGGGGCGCTGGAAATTGTGTTTGAATGGCGCGGTCGCCATTACTCACATTTACTACCATTAGATAAATACGGCCAAGGCTTCTCGGCAGTAATGTATGCGCTGGTAGTTGTAGGCCATGTAGCAGTGATGATGCATTTTGCAGATTCAGAAAACGCGATATTAAGCTTACCGATGAAGATTTTATCAAGCTAAGTAAGCACGGGCTGTAATACAAGTTACAGCCCAGTTAGATTAATAAAAGCTCAATACCAGCGATATAAACACCCCAGTAATAATCAGCTGTACCACGCAAAACCCCATAATATCTTTAGCTTTTAACCCTGCAATGGCTAATACCGGTAATGCCCAAAAGGGTTGAATTAAATTGGTCCAAGCATCTCCCCATGCTACAGCCATAGCAACCCTTGCCATATCTGCACCAAGCTCTTGTGCTGCAGGGATAACAATAGGTGCTTGTACAGCCCATTGGCCGCCACCGGATGGCACAAACATATTAACTAACCCTGCACTAATAAAACTGTAAAATGGCAAGCTATCGGCATCCGCTATGGCAATAAAGCCCTGCGATATTTGTTGTGCTAACCCTGTATCGACCATAACGGCCATAATACCGGCATAAAAAGGGAACTGAATTACAATTCCCGCGCCACTCGGAATCGCTTGTTGTAGGCTATTTAGTAAATTGTGGGGGGTCTGATGTAGTGTGATAGCTAAAAATAAGAAAAGCGCTATCACGCTGTTGAGATTTAAGCCGCCACCTGCGATAAAAAAGTAATAACCTAAGTAGGCAAGTCCGAGTAAGCCAATGCCCATGCCTAGCAGTTTGCTTTGTTCTAAATGTTGCGCAGGGCGTGTTATTGTTACTCTATCGAGTAGAGTGTTCTTAAGCAGTGATGGGTCAATATAAACACTGTCTTTTTCACTTGGTAGCATGTAGCGGTTAACCAACGGCATAATAATAAATAAGCCAATCAGAATCGCAATGTTAAAACCTGCGAACAAGGTTTGCTCGGTGCCAATAATCCCCATTGTTGCCTGTGAAAAATGCCCTTCGCTGGCAATGGTTAGTGGTACGGAGCCTGCCAATCCGCCGTGCCATACTACAAAACCTGAGTAAGCACTTGCTACTAAGAGTCGATAATCTACTCGAGTCTGCTTAGCAATAGCCTTAGCAAATAAAGCCCCAATCACTAATCCAAACCCCCAATTAAGCCAGCTTGCTAAAAGCGAGATAAATGTCACTAAAATAATGGCTTTTGGGGCCGTATTAGCAAGCGTTGCTAATTTTGTTAGTAACTTACTTATTAAAGAGGTACTGGCGAGCATATAGCCTGTTACTAGCACCAACAGCATTTGCATGGCAAAGCTAAGTAAGTTCCAAAACCCGCTTCCCCATGATGTTATTACCTCAAGTGTGGTTGCAGGAGTCGCTAAATTCGCAATGCTCAAGGTAATAATAGTGAGCAAAATGACAAATATAAATGGGTCGGGTAAGTAGCGCTCGACGAGCTTAGTAAACGGGCTGGCAACTTTATTGAGCATAATTAATAACGAGTTAGTGAAAACTTATTTACTAATTAATCATGAAACCTTAGGATTAGCAAACACCGCTTTGAATAACCACTCAGTAAGGCAGGTTTTTAAAGGTTGCTGATGAGGAGAGTGTTACTAGCAAATATTTACCCAAGCAGATATTTGCTAGTTTTGTAATTAGGTGCTGCTTAACACATGTTTTAGACGGTTTTGTACTTCTTGCACTAGTAAGTCAGGCTGAAATTTTGATAAAAATGCATCACAGCCAACCTTTTCTACCATGGCTTGGTTAAAGCTGCCGCTTAGGGAGGTGTTAAGTACTACATGTAAGTTTTTTAAGCGGCTGTCGTTACGTATTTCATAGGTTAAGCGATAACCATCCATTGAGGGCATTTCGGCATCGGTAATCACCATAAGTAATTCTTTTTCAACATCGCGGCCTTCATCGGCCCAACCTTTAAGCATATTGAGTGCTTCCAAGCCATTACTGGCAGGAACAATTTCGATACCAAGCTGCGATAATGTATCGCTTACTTGCTTGCGTGCTGTTGGCGAATCATCAGCGTGTAGTATTTTTCGCCCAGAGAATTCGTTAACTATAGTTTGGTCTAACACTCCATCTGAAATATTAACCTCGTACTCAACTATTTCAGCCAGTACTTTTTCTACATCTATAATTTCTACCAAGTGCTCCACGTCGTCGCGCTGTACTTTAGTAAGTGCAGTAATGTAATGATTTTTACCGACTGAGCTGGGTGGTGGCATAATATCAGACCAGGTCATGTTCATTATTTGATCAACCTTACCAATTAAAAAACCTTGAGTGGTACGGTTATATTCAGTCACTACCAAATTACAATCTTCACCATGTTCTTTGTGTGACATAGAAATGGCTTGGCGTAAATCAATCACCGGAATAGATTCACCCCTAATATTGGCAACACCCGTCACCTTAGGGTGAGAGTGCGGTATTTTGCTTAAACGGGGAAGCTTCACCACTTCTTTAATTTTAAATACATTGAGTGCAAATAAATGGCGGCTATGTAAATAAAACAGTAGCAACTCTAAACGGTTCTCACCTACAAGCTGAGTACGCTGATCAACTGACGCTAAAACACCTGACATAATAGATCCATTCTTTCCTCATAACTTAATAACTATAGTTTACTCTTATTTTTATTCATAACGAACCGTGAATATTTCGATTACAGTAAAACGTTGCTTAAGTGTTATGATGTGCAGTATCGTGTTACCAAATGATTCAAATAATCAATCGATTAACAAACAATTATGCATCATATTTTTAAACGTATTGTTGTGCTGTTGCGCAGCCATATTGATCAGGTGAGCTGGCAGTCTGTTGTAATAGCAACGTCTTTACACATGCTACTTACTTGGTGCTTATTATTTATGGCTAATGAGCAAGCACTACTTTCGCCAGGGACCTTTTTTTACTACTACACGGTAACCACTTCAACAGTAGGGTATGGAGATTTAAGTCCATCATCTGACTTGGGCCGTTGGATTGTCGCATTAATACAAATACCCTTTGGTTTGGCTTTATTTGGTGTCTTGTTAGGTAAAACAGGGCAAACAGTAACTTACTTAATTAGGCGCGCTATGACTGGTGATAAAAACTTTGCTCACAGTAGCAATCACATTATTATTTTTGGTTGGCATAATGCTCGAACAAAAAAAATGATCGACTATATTTTGGCTGATACTAAACGTACAGACCGCCGTATTCTATTGGCGGTTACTGAACAAATAGAGCATCCATTTTTAAGTAATGAGAATGTTGATTTTGCTCGTTTGACTAGTTTTACCGATTTGGATGAATTAGAACGCGTTGCCATTCGCCATGCCGATAAAGTGATTATTGATGGCCAAGATGATGACCAAACATTTACTACTGCACTGCGTATTAGCCGTTTAGTCAAAGAAGATTGTCACATTAGTGCACACTTTTTTGATGAAACGAAAGTGGAAATGTTATTAGAGCATTGCCATAATGTAGAGTGTAGTAGCACTAAGTCAGCAGAGATTTTGGTGCGCTCAATGCAAGACCCAGGCTCAAGCCGTGTTCAAGAAGAGCTATTATCTACTTTGCATGGTGATACGCAATTTAGCCTACAAATACCTAGTGATATAAAAACCATGGAATTTGGTAAATTATTTCATCATTTTAAGTACGATCATAATGCAATATTGTTAGGTGTAGCTCATAATTTAAGTGCAAAGAATATGGATTTAAACCCACCTCTAGATTATGCAGTGAATGCGGGTGATATTCTGCATTACATCGCACAAGAGCGGGTGTTAAGTGGTGAAGTTGATTGGCTTAGCTTGGAAAAATAATGACTGAAGTTGCTTTTTTAATTATTGTTTTATGTGCTTACATTTTTCCTATCATGATAATTCTTAACAGTAAGCGTAGCCACGGCCATGAAAAAAATGGCTGGCTAGTCGGCGCTATCTTCTTTTCGTGGATAGCGCTGATTCTTTACTTTTCGATTGTGCCCAAGCAAGGGCACGCCAAGAAAAAGTAAAGCATGAGTACCTTTTGTTACTTATTCTAATTGTCTCAGTTTATGCTCAACAAGTGGGTCGTCAGGCACGAGTTGTTGAGCAACTTCTAATAGCTTAATGGCATCATTTGGGCTTTCGTCTTGATGCTTAATAGCTACCTCTATTAAGGGCTGAATATCAATTTTTTCTTGGTGCTCTTTAACATGCGCTGCTTTTTCGTCGATTAAAATAGTGTGAGCGGTACTTAATAACGCTTGGCGGTGTGCCGATTTAGCGTTGGCTTTATTAAGTTTTTTATAATAATCCTCTTTTAAACGCAGTGTTTTTGTTTGCAGCCTAAATTGCGCAATGTCGATTTGCTGATCACGAATAAAATCAACCGCTACTTGTTTATAAAAGCCAAACTTATTCAAGTAAGTAGCGTGAGTGCCGTGCCCCATACCAAACACGCGTAAGTGAGTGAGCTGTTTGTAGCGTTTAGCATGTTGGCGGTCAATACGATTGGTTGGGTCGTAAATAATGTAACCCTTGGCATCCCCTAAGTCTAAATCATGGTAGTCACCTTGCCAGTCATATTGCTGAGCAATTTCAGTACTTGAGCGGTCATCCCAAGGGGCGATAAGTTTGTTTTTGGTGCTAACAGGATGGAAAAGCAGTACTTTATCGAGTTTGAGTAACTTAGCAAATGCACCCACAGCAAAGCCGCCACGGCTAAGCCCATAGCCTAACTTAGTTTTAAAAGGAGAGAGTAAAGTTGATAGCTGCTCAATAAAAAAGATTAAATTGCGGTTACGAAACCAATTGCTTTTACCTAAATGCTGAAACGCAATAATATTAACATCTTGCTTTTGCGCTAGATGATAGCCCCAAGGGGCAAAGTCTTCATTTAGATCGCGTTCTTGTATATCAGTACCCGCAGGAGAAAAAGTAAAAAGCAGGGGTTTAGTGAGGTCAACAAAGTGATACTTTACATACACATCACCGAGTAAATCTCCACCAGAGGCTGGTAGTTTTGCTTGCCTCTCATCATCGCTGAGAGTTAACCATTCATCCAACCAATACAGTAATTTCATTTTTCCTCCAGTAAACGCAAGCCGCAGATTATAACAAATTTGGCTCCATAAGAAAATCGAGCGGTGACATGCTGCGCTGGTGGAGTACTATTTTAATGAAGAAAATGTAGTTATTTTAGTGGCTTATTTCACCATATTTAAAATTTCATGCCAATCATTTTCGGTCACTGGCATGACCGATAAACGCCCGCCTTTTTTAAGTGCTATATCAGTTATAGCAGTATTTGCTTTGATCGCTTGCAGGCTTACTAAACTACTCAAATGCGCCTGATAAGTTATTTCTACCACAAACCAGCGAGGGTTTTCAGTGGTTGCCTTAGCATCGTAATAGTCGCTACTTAAATCAAATTGCGTTGGATCAGGGTAAGCAGCCTTAGTAACCACACCAAGCCCTGCAACGCCAACTTGTTTACAGCTAGAATGATAAATCATCACTAAATCACCTTGCTTTACATCATCGCGAATAAAATTACGCGCTTGGTAGTTGCGTACACCTTCCCATAGCGTTGTTTGCTGTGGCGCTTGCTTTAAGTCATCAATTGAAAAGGCGTCGGGTTCGGTTTTAAAAAGCCAAAATGCCATATTAGATTTCCTCAATCAGTGAGTTAGTATTTTTTAACTATTGTATAGTATCATTTATAAATTAGGGGATTGAGGAAGAAATAATGAGCCAAGTATTAGATGATTTATTATCGTTGTTGTCACTTGAAGAAATTGAGCAAGGTTTATATCGAGGACAAAGCCAAGATTTAGGTTTTAGAGCGGTGTTTGGTGGTCAAGTTATGGGACAAGCGCTTTCAGCAGCTAAAGAAACACTGCCTGCGGGGCGTATTGTTCATTCCTTACATTCTTATTTTTTACGCCCAGGCGACGCTGCAAAACCGATTGTGTACGATGTAGAAACTATACGTGATGGTAAAAGTTTTAGCACTCGACGTGTCAGTGCGATTCAGTACGGTAAACCTATTTTTTACATGACAGCGTCGTTTCAAGGTGAAGAGCAGGGGTTATCGCATCAAGCCACTATGCCTGATGTTCCAGCTCCTGAAGAACTGCGTTCTTCGTTAGAGTTTTATCAAGAAAATGCACAGCATATTCCTGAAGCAATCCGTAATAAGTTTATTCGTGAAATGCCGATTGAAATGCGTCCGGTGAACTTTCATAACCCCTTTAAACCTGAAGCCCTAGAACCGGTAAAACATATTTGGTTTAAAGCCAATGGCGATATGCCGGACGATCAACGTATTCATAATTACTTATTGGCGTATGCGTCTGACTTTGAGTTTTTACCAACCGCACTGCAGCCACATGGTGTGTCGTTTATGCAGCCGAATATGCAAGTTGCGACCATAGATCATGCTATGTGGTTTCATCGTCCATTTAGAATGGATGATTGGATGTTATATACCATTGATAGCCCAAGCGCGAGTTCAGGAAGAGGGCTGGTACGTGGTCAGTTTTTTGACCGCCAAGGCAATTTAGTTGCCTCGACGATTCAAGAAGGGGTAATGCGCCAGCGTTAACTCTTTGCTACCTACTATATTGGGTTAATTCAATATAGTGAAGTACGTTACTGACATTGAGCGTGGACAATGTCAGTAATTGATTGCCAAATACGTGCCGGCAAGAGTGTTTGCAGTTGCTTGTAGGTCTCGCACAGCTCTTGGCTGCCTTGTAAGCCGCTATCAGATTCACTAATTAGTTTTTGTTCGCGAAGGTTGGAAATAAAACTACTAAGTACCTTCTTATCAAAAAACTCCGGCGTTTTAATGCCATGTAACGTACCCAAGCGTTGTGCCAACACATAGCTTTCACGTTCCAGTTCAGCTTTTGCAATACCTTGGCTGGTTTGAATAAAGCCAATCACAATCGCATAACGTTGCAGAGTAAAGCTCAATGCACGACCAAGCATTTCGAGTTTGGCAAAGCTATCGTTACTTTGAGTTACTTTGATATTATCACCATCAAGCTCAATTAAGCCTTGATCGCTAAAGTTAGTTAAAATGCGGGCCACATAGTTGTCATCAAGCTCTTGTAAGTACCACTCTTTGGCGAATAACGGATAAAATGATTTTACCAATTGATGGCAGTGAGTAACGGTACTTTGATGCTGCTTAAATAAATGTAGAGCTACTAAGCTAGGTACTGCAAAAATATGCAAAATGTTATTACGGTAATAGTTAAATAAGGTTTTTTCTTTATCGTTTATCGCAATAATTTCACCAAACTCGTCACTGATCACATCAAACTTATTCAACTTTAAAGCGTGTTCTAGCAGTTGCTCTGGCGTTTCATCGGGTGCGGTTATTTTATTGCTGTAGCTAGCTTCACGTTGTAATCGCAAATAAAACTCAAGCTGAGCTAGCAATTTAGGTTTACTCAATGCGTGCTTATCGTTTACTAGCAGTATCATCGCCAGTAAGTTAACTGAGTTAAGTGCGGCGGCATTGTTAATTTTAACCATAACCTGATCAGCAAGATTAGCCACCTGCGGCCCTAGCCATTGTGGTTTTTGCACGTCGGTAGCATGAATTGATTCGCGCCAGTCGGGTTGGTTGTCATTCAGGTATTGGTTAATAGAAATTGGGTCACCAAAATTTAAATACCCGCGACCATAGTTTTTCAAATTTTTAATTGCTTTAAAAATACCTAATATCGACTCGCCTTTTTTATCATTACCCGCGAGCTCTTTTAAGTAGGTGTTTATTTCCATTACGTGTTCGTAACCAATATACACCGGTACAATTGATACAGGGCGGTCTATACCACGAAGCATAGCTTGCATCGTCATGGCGAGCATACCCGTTTTTGGGGGGAGTAAGCGTCCGGTTCTACTGCGGCCACCTTCGGTATAAAACTTAACCGAGTAACCCTTTATAAATAACTGGCTTAAGTATTCTTTAAATACCGCTGAGTAGAGTTTGTTACCAGCAAATGAGCGACGAATAAAAAATGCACCACTGCGGCGGAATATGCCACCTGCAGGGAAAAAGTTAAGGTTAATCCCTGCAGCAATATGCGGTGGTACAAGGCCTTGATGATAAATAGAGTAGGTTAGTAGCAAGTAATCCATATGGCTACGATGACAAGGCATGTAGATTATTTCATGGCCTTTATTGGTTAGGTCATGAATTTGCTCGGTGTACTTTATGTCAATGCCATTATAAAGCTTATTCCAAAGCCACGTTAATATGCGATCAGCAACGCGAATTGTGGCATCGCTGTAATTAGCGGCGATTTCATCAAGTAGCTTTAAGGCGTTTTGTCGCGCCTGAGCTTGGCTGATGTTTTTTTCAGAAGCCTCGGTTTGAATTGCTTTTTTAATTGTGGGTGATGCCAGTAGTGAGCTAAATAACTGATCACGAGATGGGATTTTAGGCCCTGTTGCAGCCAGCTTTTGACGTTTAAAGTGAACTAGAGCTACACGCAACAGCTTATGAGGAAGTTCATTAACGTCGGCTTTTTCATTAACCAATAAAGATAAGTCGAGTGGTTGGCTAAATCGAATAAAGTTATCTCTACCTGAAAAAAGCACCACAAAAATTTTTCTAAACCAGCTGGGCGTTAGTGAGTGCGAAAGTAAAGTGCTTAGTCCGGGTTTTTCTTTACCTGGCGATCGGCCCCATAAAATAGTCACGGGCACCACTTGCACATTTTTTTGGCCACTATTTAATAAGTGCTCAACAATGTGTTTGCCTTGCGCTAATGCATTGGTAGACTTTTCTTTATCACCAAATAGCGGGGGAGGGTTTTTAATGCCGATAAAGCGATCTAACGTCTTGTCACCTAATATTTGCTGCTCGGTTGGGTCCGGTAAACCATTTCGTTTACAAACACGGGCCAGTGCCGCTAGATCAAAGCGTGAGTTTAAACGCACTATATAGAATGTCGGGTTTTTAGGGTTTAACTCAAATTGCTCTAAAGGCTTTTCAGGCAGTACTTTGCTTTTAACAAACAAGCGGCTGATACCACCAGAGATAAGATTTAAACCATAATTTAAAATACGCATTGACTCACCATAAGAGAGTAGTTACCCAAACTAATATGGGTATATAACAGCAAAATTAGCGCATAGGATAACATAATATCTAAAAAATCCCCTGCAGATTAATCGACAAGCTATGACATTATAAAGACATCATCACTTCCATTGCGTTCACTATTAATAAACTTAGCTATTTTTTAAACGACAATAACAAAGTAATTATGTCTAAATAGTTGTTGCATTTATCACCAGTATCATTATAATACGCAGGCTTTCAAAATTCCCTCGGGAACAAGAAAGAATAAATTAAGCTTGGATTTCAAGCTAATAAACAGGAGTTCCGATTTGGAACTCAACGTAGATATAATCAAACAACCGGCATCTTAATTATTAAGATTGTTTCGGTCGTTTTTTTATGCTCTTTAAATGCTCTTTATATTGAGGTTTAAGAATGTCAAATCAACGCATTCGTATTCGCCTAAAAGCTTTTGACCACCGTTTGATTGACCAATCAACGGCGGAAATCGTGGAAACTGCGAAACGCACTGGCGCACAAGTACGTGGTCCAATTCCACTACCTACACGCTTTGAACGTTTTACTGTACTTACATCACCGCACGTTAATAAAGACGCGCGTGATCAGTACGAGATCCGCACCCATAAACGTCTGATCGACATCGTAGAACCAACAGACAAGACTGTAGACGCACTTATGCGTTTAGACCTTGCTGCTGGTGTTGATGTTCAAATCAGCCTGGGTTAATCGGAAGATTAGAGAGGTTTTAGGAAAATGGCATTAGGTCTAGTCGGTCGTAAAGTGGGTATGACACGTATCTTCACTGAAGATGGTGTATCTATCCCTGTGACAGTTATTGAAGCGACTCCTAACCGCATTGCTCAGATCAAATCTGACGCAACAGACGGTTATAACGCGCTTCAAGTAACCGCAGGCACTAAAAAAGCAAGCCGTGTAAACAAAGCAACAGCGGGTCACTTCGCTAAAGCTGGTGTTGAAGCGGGTCGCGGTCTGTGGGAATTCCGCCTAAATGGTGGTGAAGGCGATTTTGAAGTAGGCTCTGAGCTTACTGTTGAATTATTCAACGAAATCAACAAAGTTGACGTAACCGGTACTTCTAAAGGTAAAGGTTTCCAAGGTGGTGTTAAGCGCTGGAATTTCAGCATGCAAGACGCTACACATGGTAACTCTCTATCTCACCGTGCTCCTGGTTCAATCGGTCAAAACCAATCACCTGGTAAGGTGTTTAAAGGTAAGAAAATGGCCGGTCAAATGGGTAATGAGCAAGTAACAACTCAGAACCTTGAACTAGTTCGCGTTGACGCTGAGCGTAACCTGCTTTTAGTTAAAGGTGCAGTACCTGGCGCTATCGGCGGTGACGTTATCGTTAAACCAGCTGTTAAAGCATAAGTCCTGGAGATTTAGTGATGGAATTAGCAATTAAAGACGCTTCTGGCGCTCTTGAAGTTTCTGAAGCTACTTTTGGACGTGAGTTTAACGAAGCATTAGTACACCAAGTAGTTGTTGCATACGCAGCAGGTGCTCGTCAAGGTACTCGTGCTCAGAAGACACGTTCTGAAGTAAGCGGTGGTGGTAAAAAACCATGGGCTCAAAAAGGTACTGGCCGTGCACGTGCTGGTACAATCCGTAGTCCAATTTGGCGTTCAGGTGGCGTTAGCTTCGCAGCTAAACCACAAGACCACAGCCAAAAAGTAAACCGTAAAATGTACCGTGGTGCGATCAAAAGCATCTTATCTGAATTAGTTCGTCAAGAGCGTTTAATCGTTGTTGAGAGTTTTGGTCTTGAAGCACCAAAAACTAAAGAACTAGTTGCTAAGCTTAAAGAACTTGAGCTTAAAGATGTTCTTATCGTGACTGAAGAAGTAGATGAAAATCTTTTCTTATCGGCACGTAACCTGTACAAGGTTGACACACGTGATGTAGCTGGTATCGATCCTGTAAGCTTAATTGCTTTCGATAAGGTACTAATTACAGCTGCTGCTGTTAAGCAACTTGAGGAGGCGCTAGCATGATCCGTGAAGAACGTCTTTTAAAAGTGATCCTTGCTCCACACATCTCTGAAAAAAGCACAATCGCTGCTGAAGAAAACAATACTATTGTTTTTAAAGTAGCAAATGACGCAACTAAAGCTGAAGTTAAAGCGGCAGTTGAGAAGCTTTTTGAAGTAGAAGTAACTGGTGTTCGCACACTTAACGTTAAGGGTAAAACAAAACGTACTGGCATGCGTTTCGGTCGTCGTAGCGACTGGAAGAAAGCTTACGTTACTCTTAAAGAAGGTAGCGAGCTGGACTTTGTCGGCGGCGCCGAGTAATAAGGGGAGTTAGAATTATGGCACTTCAAAAGTGTAAGCCAACTTCTGCGGGTCGTCGTCACCTAGTTAAAGTGGTTAACCCAGATTTACATAAGGGTAAACCTTACGCACCACTATTAGAGAAAAACTCTAAATCAGGTGGTCGTAATAACAATGGTCGTATTACGGTTCGTCATATCGGTGGTGGTCATAAGCAGCATTACCGTTTAATCGATTTTAAACGTACTAAAGATGGCATTCCAGCCACAGTTGAGCGTTTAGAATATGATCCAAATCGTAGCGCAAACATCGCTCTTGTATTATATGCAGACGGTGAGCGTCGTTACATTATCGCACCTAAAGGCTTAAAAGCTGGCGATGCAATCCAGTCTGGTGTTGATGCACCAATCAAACCTGGTAATGCATTACCAATGCGTAATATGCCTGTAGGTTCGACTGTTCACAACGTAGAATTAAAACCAGGTAAAGGTGCTCAAATCGCACGTTCTGCTGGTGCATACGTTCAAATCCTTGCTCGTGATGGTCAATATGTAACATTACGTCTTCGTTCAGGCGAAGTTCGTAAAGTTGAGTCTGATTGTCGTGCTACGCTAGGTGAAGTAGGCAATGCTGAGCATATGCTTCGTTCACTTGGTAAAGCAGGTGCAAATCGCTGGCGTGGTATTCGTCCGACAGTTCGTGGTGTTGCCATGAACCCGGTTGATCACCCACACGGTGGTGGTGAAGGTCGTACATCTGGTGGTCGTCATCCTGTGTCTCCATGGGGTAAACCGACTAAAGGTGCTAAGACGCGTAAGAACAAGCGTACGGATAAATTTATAGTACGTCGTCGTACTAAGTAATATTGAGGAATAGCCATGCCACGCTCTCTCAAGAAGGGTCCTTTTATAGACCTACACTTGCTGAAGAAGGTAGAGAAAGCTTTGGAAAGCGGTGAAAAGAAGCCAATTAAAACTTGGAGCCGTCGTTCAATGATCATACCTAACATGATCGGATTGACCATTGCTGTCCATAATGGTCGCCAGCATGTACCAGTTTTCGTTTCTGACGAAATGATCGGTCACAAACTAGGTGAATTTGCACCAACTCGCACTTACCGTGGCCATGCTGCGGATAAGAAAGCGAAGAAACGTTAAGAGGGGAAGATAAATGCAAGCATTAGCTAAACATAAATTCGCCTCTGGTTCGGCGCAAAAAGCACGTCTAGTTGCAGATCAGATCCGCGGGTTACCTGTCGATCGCGCACTAGAAATCCTGGCGTACAGCCCGAAAAAAGCGGCTGTATTAGTTAAGAAAGTACTTGAGTCTGCTATTGCTAACGCAGAGCATAACGAAGGTGCTGACATTGATGAGCTACGTGTAACAACGATCTTTGTGGACGATGGTCCAACAATGAAACGTATTATGCCACGTGCTAAAGGACGCGCAGACCGCATCCTTAAGCGTACAAGCCACATCACTGTTGTGGTTTCAGATAGCTAGGAGATATAAGTAATGGGACAAAAAGTTCATCCTACTGGTATTCGCCTAGGTATATCTAAACCTTGGGTTTCTACCTGGTACGCGAATTCAAAAGATTTCTCTGCACAGCTTTTTGGCGATCACAAAGTACGTACATTCCTTACTAAGGAATTGAAAGCGGCTTCTGTGTCTAAAATCGTTATTGAGCGTCCAGCAAAATCTATCCGAGTAACTATTCACACGGCTCGTCCGGGTGTTGTTATCGGTAAAAAAGGCGAAGACGTAGAAAAATTACGTCAAGCGGTAACTAAAATCGCTGGTGTACCTGCTCAGATTAATATTTCTGAAGTACGTAAACCAGAACTAGATGCACAACTAGTAGCAGACGGCATTGCCTCTCAGCTAGAGCGTCGTGTTATGTTCCGTCGCGCTATGAAGCGTTCGGTACAAAATGCAATGCGCATCGGTTCTAAAGGGATTAAAGTTGAAGTTAGCGGTCGTCTTGGCGGCGCAGAAATCGCACGTTCAGAATGGTATCGTGAAGGTCGTGTACCTCTACATACTCTTCGTGCTGATATCGACTACGCAACTTCTGAAGCCTTAACCACTTACGGTATCATTGGTGTTAAAGTTTGGATCTTCAAAGGCGAAGTTATTGGTGGTTTACCACTAGTACAAGAGCAAGAGAAACCAGCTAAACGC
Organism: Pseudoalteromonas sp. Scap03; assembly: GCF_013393115.1. GTDB lineage: Bacteria > Pseudomonadota > Gammaproteobacteria > Enterobacterales > Alteromonadaceae > Pseudoalteromonas. Next base: position 995,370 of record NZ_VDEU01000001.1, read on the forward strand.
GCACCAAAGAAAGCCAAAAAAAGTGCTAAGTAGAGGTAGCGAGTAATGTTACAGCCAAAACGTACAAAATTCCGTAAAATGCATAAAGGCCGCAACCGTGGTCTAGCGCAAAACGGTAACAAAGTAAGCTTCGGTACTTTCGGTTTGAAAGCTACTGGTCGTGGCCGCATGACTGCTCGTCAAATCGAAGCAGCTCGTCGTGCTATGACACGTCACGTGAAACGTCAAGGTAAAATCTGGATCCGTGTCTTCCCTGACAAGCCGATCACAGAAAAGCCTCTTGAAGTTCGTATGGGTAAAGGTAAAGGTTCTGTTGAATATTGGGTTGCTGAAATTCAGCCTGGTAAAGTACTTTACGAAATGGAAGGTGTTTCAGAAGAGCTTGCTCGTGAAGCGTTTAACCTTGCTGCTCGTAAGCTGCCATTCAAAACAACTTTCGTAACTCGGACGGTAATGTGATGAAAGCAAACGAACTAAAAGATAAAAGCGTAGAAGAGCTTAATGCTGAACTTCTAGGTCTTCTTCGTGAGCAGTTTAACCTGCGCATGCAAGCAAGCACTGGTCAGCTAGCTCAGACACACACGCTAAGAACAGTACGTCGCGATATCGCGCGTGTAAAAACAATTATTAACCAGAAGGCAGGTCAATAATGAGCGATAAAATTCGTACTCTTCAAGGCCGTGTAATCAGCGACAAGATGGAAAAATCTTTCACTGTTGCTATCGCACGTTACGTGAAGCACCCAATCTATGGGAAATTCATCAAACGTACGACTAAGTTACACGTACATGACGAAAATAACACTGCAAAAGCGGGTGACGTAGTTACTATCCGTGAATGTGCACCAATTTCTAAGAACAAATCTTGGACTTTGGTAGATGTTGTTGAACGTCCAAAACAAGCTTAATTTTTAATTAAGTCTGTTTTTATAAGAAACCCCAGCTTTTGCTGGGGTTTTTTTTGCGTTTAAAAAAGCTGTAAGCGGTAAGTTTTAAGCCGTCAGCCGTCAACTGCTCGGAGTGAATTTGAGGGCCGTAGCTTGGGTTTTTAGTCTAGAGCACTCGAGAAAAAGCACGCCGTGAATACGTAATTGTCCTAATACTTTATCAATTTGAGTGATTGAATCTGACGTTAATCGTGTTAAAAATTTCTGATATACGACAGCATAGATTTTGGAGGTAGAGTAATACTGGAGTAATTGCCAAGAGCAACTAAATAACAGCTTTATAATTTACCAAACCTATGACTTTGCGAGAGTAGAGCTGCAACAATAGATAATAAAATGCATACTGCGGAAGTTACAATTAGAAAGCGGTTTTCAATTCTACTGACTTGCCTTTCGCCTACAATTTGATAGGTCACGTCCCCCTCAATAAAACGTTCGCCTTGGTATTGCTGAGTGACATTAAACGCTAAAAAATCTTCTTGCTTTGCCTGATAAGTAAAGTAGGTTTCAGCATAAAAAATTTCATACGTTGCAATAGCCAAACCATAAGGCTAATTATTAATAGCGTAAAACTCAAAATAGGCAGTTTTTTCAGTGGCACTTTGGTTGATGTTGTTACAGGTAAATAGCAATCAAAACATGCTTCGCCATAGCATCGCTTTAGCTTTTCGATTACTTCGGGAGAAGGAATGAATTGGCCATTCTCTAGTTTTGATAAGTAAGACTGTTGGATGCCTATTTCACGTGCAGCAAATGCTTGAGTCCATTTTTTGTCTGATCGAAGACGTTTTAATTCTTTTCCTAGCGATTGCATACCCATATTCTCTTCTTAATTGCAGCCACATTATTATCACTAATTAGCTAAGCCAGAGATAGAGGTCATGCCTCTATTCATGCGAATGAATAAAAGAATATCATGAATATTAATAGATTAGCGATTTTTATGGGCTACTTTAAATTATGCTAGTATTCTCAAACTAACGAAAGGATATATTGTATTATGAAAAAACACGTTTATTTATTACTTAGCTCCATCGCTTTATTCTTTGTAAGTTATCAAACTAATGCTGAACCTGTTTTTGCAGTTAAAGCCGATATTTATAAATTGAAAAATGAAATAACAATTGATAGTAAAATTTCTGAAACACTAAATTCATTGACTCCAATTCACCAACCAATGCTATTAGCTCTATTAAACGAGAGTGCACAAATAGAAATAGGGGATAAAAAACAACTAACATCACTTGAGATAAAAGCAAACGAAGATGGATCGTTTTTCAATGCATCGATGAAGTTAAAAGATAAAACAGATGGCCAATGGCAATCGATAACGTCTTTTATGCCTAACATTCCCAGTGGTCAAGCTGTATATTTTAGCCGTACTTTTATCGATAGTGTTTGGTTGATAAAGTTAACAGGAACACGATATGAATCAGAAGAGCTGGGTCTAGCTAGTTTTAAAAAACAATAATAGTAATAGCTGAAGTGCTAGTAAGCACTTATTTTTCTACTGAGGTTTAGGCTTATATTGCTAGATATCTGGATCTTGGTTTTACTCCAATTTTTAAGATGTGTTATGTACTTATTAGTAATTATAATGCGCAGTTTATAATAAAAAGCCTCTGCGTAGGCAAAGGCTTGTGTTTTCTGCGAAGCCGGAAGCCCGTTTACCAAATCATCTCTACAAATTCAGGATGATCAATATACGGGTTACGATTTCCCTGAAATTCAAACGCTGCTTGGTTGCGGTCTAATTCCATTTGGCTAACAGGATCGTTGTTATGCCACTTTAACAGCATGGCCACAACCCAGCTTTCAAATACTTGGGTACTGGTGCCATTAAGCACGTCATTACTAGCTGCGGTGTTATTTTGCCAAGCACCAATTACGTTTTGATAACGGGTTGCCATGTAAAAATAAGCACGAGCAAAGTCACCTTTAAATTCATCAATAGGTTCAAACACAGTACCGTTGTAATTAATCGTATTACTTGCAGAGCCTAATTTACTGCCGTTGGTTGAGGTAAACGAAGCGCTTGCTACTTCACCGAATGGGAAGTTGCTTCGTTTTGAATTTACATAACCGTCAGTGGCGTAAATATGATGAACATCAGAGTTCATCGGTTCAACTTTTCCACCAAACCAACTTTTAGGGAACGAATGCTCTCGGTTGTAGCAATCTGCCTCACCACTGTAGGTGCCACATTGATCGCTAACAGCTGTGTATGTGTAGCTATCAGAGCCATTGGGCTTCTCGCTGTACATATCTAAAATACTATTATCGTTTTCATAGTATTTATCACGCGCCGATGCGTCGTAAAAATTCCAAATAGCGGAATACCCCTGAGCATTATGATTATTAATAATGTTATAAAGCTCAGTTTTTAGCGTGTAACCAGACAAGCCTTGAGTTGTCACATAGTAGCCGGTTGGCGTCGGTGTTGGCTCAGTGCTTCCTAATGAGAAAGCGGTAGCTTCGGTTGTTTGAAAACTAGCTCCACTGGCGAGCAATGTGCTTTCATTATTCAAGGCGTAGCTACCACTGCCATATGAACAGCAAATACCATCGCCATAGCTGTCATTAATAGTAAATGTATACTCACCATCGGCTACGCATAATTGTTCAGTATATTGGGTGTTTGCAGCATACCCACTTCCGCTTGCAACGACACCGGTTTGGTTGTGCGCTATTTGCCAGCTGGTTTCTTCGCCGTAGTTATCTGTGGTTAGGCTAAAAGTAAGGCCGTTATCTGCGCAGCTTGGAGAGCCAATGCTGTCATTATTAGGCAAGAAGTTATCAACATAAACTAACTCGCTACCATCAAATCCCGTTGTATCATAAAAGCGTAAGCCGACATCAATGGTTTTATTACTATCAGCTGTGTAGCTGTAAGTTATACTCTGCCATTGGTTGGTTTGTGCTGGATTTGAATAGCCTTGATAACCATCTATCAACAAACGCGCCTTAAGATGGCCTTCGGTATGATACACATCTACTGAGAACTCATAAGTTTTACCCATTTCAACAGCGACTTGCTGCAAAAAATCAGTATTGCTTTGTGTGCCTGTATTAACGCTAATCGCTGCTGCTTGTGAGCCTGTGCTTACGACTGTGCTGTTGGCAGATACGTTAATACCGCTATCAATCACTGTCCACGCATCTGGGGTGTTGCCACTGTATTGTTCAAAGTTGCCATTAACCACATTAGCCATCGCGGGTAATGGGGATAATAACAAGGTGCTCAAAAGTAATTTGTTTTTATATATACCGTGTAACATAGGTGTTCCTATTTATATTTTTGCGTAATATACCTTAGAATATTAAAGTTACAAAATTGTTAAATTAAAATTTCATAAAAGGCAATAAAACCCTTTTAGGCCTATTTCGTAGGTTTTTAGATAACTTAATAACTAAATGGAATATCAAAGCAGATTCTATTCTTTTTTTATCTATGCTTAGGCGGCTATCCTGCATACTCAATTAACCTCAACAGAACTTTCTGAGTGAGGTGGCACTCATTTTAAACAATGTGAACAAGCATTGTGTTTAACGTTCAGGGTTATGAGGAAAAATTCATGTTGTTAGGTCAACTCAATGCGCTAGCAAGTCCGCTTTCGCAAGAGCAAGTACAAAAGCTACAAGGTTTAGTGGCTGAGCTTAATCCAATTCAGCAAGCCTGGGTTAGCGGCTACTTAGCTGCTAATGCTAATTCTGCAGCGCTTGGCGCGCCAGCTTCAGGTGCACCTGCAACCTCGGAGGCGGCAGCACTGACCATTTTATATGGTTCACAAACAGGTAATGCTAAAGCGGTGGCGACTAAACTTAAAGAGCAAGCTGAGTCTCGCGGCTTAGCAACAAAGCTGGTTAGCATGTCAGATTACAAACCGACTGCCCTGAAAAAAGAAAAGTTTCTAACCGTGGTTGTATCGACTTACGGCGAGGGTGAGCCACCAGAAGACGCTGAAACACTGTATGAATTTTTAATTACTAAAAAAGCGCCAAAGCTTGATGGTGTCAAAGTTGCAGTATTAGGCTTAGGTGATTCTAGCTATGAATTTTTCTGCCAAACCGCTAAAGACTTTGAAGAGCGTTTAACTAAATTAGGTGCGGAGGTTATTCATCAACGTGCTGACCTAGACGTTGATTATGATGACGAAGCAGCCACTTGGATTGAGGGCGCATTAAATGCGTTTGAACCAGATTTAAAAGCCCAGCAAGATGCAACTAGCGGTCAAGTTGTATCAATGCCATTTGGCGCTCCTGTAGCAGCGGCTAGTCAGTACACAAAGCAAAATCCGTTTGCGGCAGAGCTAAGCTTAGTGCAAAAAATTACTAGTCGTGATTCAACCAAAGATGTACGCCATGTTGAAATTTCACTAGAAGGGTCAGACATTACGTATACACCTGGTGATTCACTCGGCATTTACTTTTTAAATGATGAAGCCCGTGTAGATGAGCTACTAGCGCAAACACAAATTGATCCAACTAGCCGCGTTAAACTTGGCGATGAAGAACTCAGCGTACGTGATGCCTTAATTGAAAAACTAGAGCTAACACAATCCTACCCTGGGTTTGTTGAAAAGTACGCCACGGCTACAGGCACGCCTGAGCTGCTTAAACTAGTAGAAGATAAAGGCGCAATGCGCGAATACATTGAGCCTCGTCAAATCTTTGATGTGGTTGCACAAAACCCAGCTAAATTAGAAGCGCAAACACTAGTTGATTGCCTGCGTAAATTACAAGCACGTTTATATTCAATTGCCTCTAGCCAAGCTGAGGTTGAAGATGAGGTGCACTTAACTATTGCATTAGTTGAGTTTGAAGCGTTTGGCACAGAGCACTTAGGTGGTTGTTCAGGGTACTTAGCACGCCGCGCAGAAGAAGGCTGTAAAGTAAAAGTGTTCAGTGAACATAACGATAACTTCCGCTTACCAGTAAGTGATGACACACCAATTATTATGGTTGGTCCAGGTACTGGTATTGCGCCATTTCGCGCCTTTTTACAAGAACGTGATGCACGAGAAGCAACAGGTAAAAACTGGCTGTTTTTTGGTAACCCACACTTTACTCAAGACTTCTTGTACCAAGTAGAAATTCAAGGATACTTAAAGTCAGGTTTACTAAGTAAGATTGATGTAGCGTTTAGCCGTGACCAAGCAGAAAAAGTTTATGTACAAGACAAGTTACGTAAAAACTCAAAAGAAGTATTTGATTGGTTAGAAGCGGGCGCTCATTTTTATGTGTGTGGCGACGCTAACCGCATGGCAAAAGATGTACACAATGCCTTAGTTGATATTATTAGCGAAAACACCGGTAAAAGCTATGAAGACGCAGAGCAGTACTTAAAAGACTTAAGAAGCGCAAATCGCTATCAGAAAGACGTGTACTAAGTACACATTGTTTACTTTATAAAAAGTAACGCTAACAGCCGTCACTGTAACAAATTTAGGATTAAACATGAGCGAACAAGATAAAAACGTAAAGCTTTCTGATAACGAGCGTTTGAAAAGAGAAAGCAACTTTTTACGTGGCACTATAGAGCAAGATTTAAAAGACGAGATCACCGGTGGTTTTACCGCCGATAATTTCCAGTTAATTCGTTTTCACGGCATGTATCAACAAGATGATCGCGATATCCGTCCTGAACGTGCTAAACAAAAGCTAGAGCCATTGCATAATGTGATGTTACGCGCACGTATGCCTGGCGGTATTATTAAGCCAGAGCAATGGCTTGCAATTGATAAATTTGCTGGTGATAAAACCAGTTATGGCAGCATTCGTTTAACTACTCGCCAAACATTTCAGTTTCATGGTGTATTAAAACCTGAAATTAAAGGTATGCACCAATTGCTTAATAGTGTTGGAATTGATTCTATTGCCACTGCCGGTGATGTTAACCGTAATGTGTTATGTACTACCAATCCGGTTGAGTCTGAGTTACATCAAGAGGCCTACGAGTGGGCGGCAAAAATTTCTGAACACTTATTACCTAAAACGAAGGCATACGCTGAAATTTGGCTTAATGGCGAAAAATCTGAAACTACAGAAGAGCCTATTTTAGGTTCAACGTATTTACCGCGTAAGTTTAAAACTACAGTGACGATCCCACCTAATAATGAGGTGGACGTACATGCTAACGATTTAAACTTTGTGGCGATTGCTGAGGATGGCAAACTCGTTGGTTTTAACGTGCTAGTAGGCGGCGGTTTGGCGATGACCCATGGCGATACAGCAACCTACCCACGTAAAGCGGACGACTTTGGCTTTATTAGCCTAGAAGATACGTTAAAAATTGCTGAGCACGTAGTATCTGTTCAGCGTGATTGGGGCAACCGCTCAAATCGTAAAAATGCAAAAACTAAATACACACTCGATCGTGTTGGCACTGAAGTATTCAAAGCTGAAGTTGAAAAGCGCGCAGGCGTGAACTTTGCACCAAGCCGCCCTTATGAGTTTACTCACCGAGGGGATCGTATTGGTTGGGTAGAAGGCATTGATGGTAAGCACCACTTAACCTTATTTATTCAAAGCGGTCGTATTTTAGACTACCCAGATAAGCCGCTTAAAACAGGGTGTCGCAAAATTGCAGAAATTCATCAAGGTGATTTTCGCATGACGGCAAATCAAAACTTAATTATTGCCGGTGTACCGGCCGATCAAAAAGCAGTAATTGAAGAAATAGCCCGCAATCATGGTTTGATTGACGATAAGGACACTGAGCAACGCAAAAATTCAATGGCGTGTGTGGCATTGCCAACTTGCCCATTAGCTATGGCCGAAGCTGAGCGTTACTTACCGAGTTTAATTGAAAAAATAGAGAACTTATTAGCCAAACACGGAGTGCCAAATGACAGCATTATTATGCGTGTAGTTGGTTGTCCGAATGGCTGTGGTCGTGCCATGCTAGCAGAAGCAGGCTTGGTCGGCAAAGGCCCTGGTAAGTACAACGTTTACCTTGGGGGGAATACTGAGGGTACACGTATTCCAAAGCTTTACCTTGAAAATGTTGGCGAAGAGGTTTACTTAGAAGCATTCGATAAACTCATTGGGCAATGGGTTAGTGAGCGTAATGATGGCGAATGTTTTGGTGATTTTGTTATTCGCAAAGGTATTGTTGCAGAAGTAAAAGTATCCGTTACCGATTTTTACGCATAATTTAAAAGCAGCGCAAAGCGCTGGTGAGGTTTAAAGTTGACCATGAGTGAATTTAAAAACATATTACAGCTAGATAAGCAAAGCCAACAGGCTATGTTAGCTGATGCGAACGGTTTGCTGGCTGACATGAGCGCAGAGCAGCGCGTTGCATGGGCACTTGAAAATTTGCCTGACACTGCGTTTTTATCATCGAGCTTTGGTATTCAGGCTGCAGTTATGTTGCATTTAATGACTGCACAGCGCCCAGATATACCTGTGGTATTAACTGATACAGGCTACTTATTTCCAGAAACCTATCAGTTTATAGAGCAAATGACTTCGCAGTTATCACTTAACCTAAAAGTGTATAAAGCGCAGCTGAGCCCTGCATGGCAAGAGGCTAAATTTGGAAAATTATGGGAGCTAGGTGAGGCAGGCATTAAGCAATACAACCAGCTCAATAAAGTAGAGCCAATGACACGCGCTTTAAAGGAGCTAAATGCGAGCACTTGGTTTAGTGGCCTACGTCGAGATCAATCCTCAAGCCGTGCTGAAAAGCAAGTACTAGAAATAAGCCGAGGTACGGTAAAAGTATATCCCATTATTGAATGGAATAATCGCGATGTATATCAGTATCTAACAAAGCACAATTTGCCATACCACCCATTATGGGAGCAGGGTTATGTGTCGATGGGGGATATACATACCACGCGTAAATTAGAGCCCGGCATGAGTGAAGAGGAAACCCGCTTTTTTGGCTTAAACCGTGAGTGTGGCTTACATATAGATGGAGATGGTATTTAATTATATTATTATTCAAAGCTATAAAATCAAAAAATCGCAGCCTTTGCTGCGTTTTTTGTTGTTTAATATTTGCTGAATTGGTTCTTTTTTATTATATTGGTTGTGATGATGGATTAAACACACAGCAGGAACGCTATGAAATACTTCACCTATTTAGCAATGTCAGTGATGATATTAGCTGTAGTCTTATTATTTTTTATAAAAAAGCCAAATGGCCAGCCTTGGTTAAGTACCTCTGTTATTCACAGTGAATCAGCAGAGATTAAAAATGAAATGATAGCGCTTTCATCTAGCGCGTTAGATAGTATTACCTCAGCAATTACCACAGCGGGTGAAAAAATCACTGGGGCTACCTTTGAGACAGAAACTCCTAAGCCAATTTATAAATGGCAAGACGAGCAAGGACAATGGCATTTCTCAGATGTACCAAACAAGAATGGTAAAAGCGAAGTGGTAAAGCTTAACCCCGCCGATATTAATGTCGTGGTTGCAGAAGATACCGCCATTTTGAGTGGCAGTGCTAAATCAGCAGTAAAGCCTTTTCCTCAGCGAGCACCAGCGATATACAACAGTGAATCAATTAATAAGCTGTTTGAAGATGCTGAAAAAGCTAAAAAGAGAATAGAGCAACGCAGTAAAGAGGTCGAAAGTTTTAGCGGCTTTTAATTTTGAGGTGTTTTTGCTGTGTCTTCAAATAACGCTTTTCTGCTTCCATTAATAATATAGTTAAGTATATTTTTGTGGGCAACGATAAAAGTACGCCAATTGCAATACAGGCAGCTGCAGTAATAATACCTTTAATGCCGAACTGGTTGGTAAAGTAGCTCGATACAATTAAACCATGGCCTGTCACTATTAAGCACAATCCAAGCAAAATCGATGTTTTAAGTAGTCTTATTATTACAATTGAAGACATAGCGACCTCTGCGCAGCGTGTCTTCTTAGTGTATGTAATCTTTATAAAGCGGCATTGATTTAGCGCAAGCATCCATTAATAATATAAAAAAGCCCAGCTCATTACTGAGCCGGGCTGCATTTTCGTTTTAAGTTGTTAGTCAAGCATATTGCGCAGTACGTACTGTAAAATACCGCCATGTTTGTAGTAATCCCACTCTTTCGGAGTATCAATACGCACATCGGCACTAAAGCTAACTTGTTTACCTTCACTGTTAGTGGCAATTACACTGACTTCGTCGGTTTTATCGTATAACTCTTGAATATCAAATTGCTCTTGCCCAGTTAAGCCTAGTGATTCATGGCTTTCACCTTCTTTAAATTGTAAAGGAAGTACGCCCATACCAATTAAATTAGAACGGTGAATACGCTCATAGCTTTGTGCTATCACAGCTTTAATACCGAGTAATAATGACCCTTTTGCAGCCCAATCTCGCGAAGAGCCGGTACCATACTCTTTACCTGCTAGAACCACTAGTGGTATTCCACTTTCTTGATATGCCATTGCCGCGTCATAAATACTTTCTAGCTTATCATCAGGTTGAGTGCGGGTAACACCGCCCTCGGTACCAGGGGCTAGTAAGTTTTTAAGGCGCACATTAGCGAATGTACCGCGCATCATTACTTCGTGATTACCACGTCGTGAACCATAAGAGTTAAATTGTACTTTTTCAACCCCATTTTCTTGTAGGTAAAGCCCTGCGGGTGCCTCTGCCTTAATTGCGCCTGCTGGTGAAATATGATCAGTAGTCACCGAATCACCCAGTTTAGCTAAACAACGCGCACCCTCAATAGTTGGAATACCTGGTGGTTCAACACTCATACCATCAAAGAAGGGGGCTTTTTTGATATAAGTCGAAGCACCGTCCCAATCGTAAAGTTTACCATCAGGTATTTGAATTTTTTGCCAGCGACTGTCGCCATCGTAAACATTGGCGTAGCTTTTTTCGAACATCTCTTTAGTTACCGTACTTTTTACTAGTTCACTTACTTCTTTAACGCTCGGCCAAATATTTTTAAGGTAAATATCGTTACCATGCTTATCTTGCGCGAGTGGCTCGTTGTAAACATCAATATCGGTTCTACCCGCTATGGCATAGGCAACCACTAAAGGAGGAGACGCTAAAAAGTTCATTTTAACATCTTGATGTATGCGCCCTTCAAAGTTACGGTTACCCGATAATATTGAGCTTACAACTAATTTGTGTTTTTGAATCGCCTCACTAATTTCATCGGCAAGTGGGCCTGAATTACCAATACATGTGGTACAGCCATAACCAACTAAATTAAAGCCAAGCGCATCCAAGTCATCCATCAACCCTGCTTTTTCAAGGTAATCGGTGACCACCTGAGAACCTGGTGCAAGTGAAGTTTTAACCCAAGGTTTTACATTAATACCTAACTGACGTGCTTTTTGAGCTACTAAACCGGCAGCTAAAATAACACTTGGGTTAGATGTGTTTGTACAGCTAGTAATTGCAGCAATAACACAGGCACCATCATTTAACTCAAATTCTTCTCCATTAAAGTTTACTTTTGCTGCGCCCATAAACTGCGCTTCATCGATAGGCTCATCAGGGTTGATAGTAGGACCTTCGCTTTCAATACGCGCTTGCTCTTCATCGCTTTTATCACGACGTGCCATACGCTCGTCTTGAAAGTCTTTTAAGTGCTGACCAATAACCTTGCCGGCTTTATCCAAAGTAATTCTATCTTGCGGGCGTTTAGGGCCTGCTAGGCTAGGCACAACATCATCTAAAGTTAGTTCAAGCTTATCGGTATAATGTGCTTCGTCGCCATCGTTACGCCATAAGCCTTGGTGTTTAGCGTAATCTTCAATTAGTTTGAGCTGCTTCTCATCGCGATTAGTTAAGCGTAAGTAATTAATCGTTTCATCATCAATAGGGAAAATACCACAGGTTGCGCCATACTCTGGCGCCATATTAGCGATAGTTGCTCTATCGGCAAGTGGTAAGTCGGCAAGGCCGTCACCATAAAACTCAACAAACTTACCTACCACACCGTGGTTACGCAGCATTTCAGTAACAGTAAGTACTAAATCGGTTGCTGTAGTGCCCTCAGGTAAGCGACCATTTAATTTAACACCCACAACCTGTGGAATAAGCAAGCTAATAGGTTGGCCAAGCATGGCGGCTTCGGCTTCAATGCCGCCTACACCCCAGCCAAGTACGCCTAAACCATTAATCATCGTTGTATGAGAATCTGTACCGACTAGTGTATCTGGGTAGGCTAACGATTTGCCGTTTTTTGTATCATTAAATACTACGCGGGCTAAATACTCTAAATTCACTTGGTGAACTATACCGGTTGCAGGTGGTACAACTTTTAAGTTATCAAATGCGGTTTGTCCCCAACGTAAAAATTCGTAACGCTCTTTGTTTCGCTCATATTCTAATTTTGAGTTTAAGTCGAATGAACCATCTTTACCGTAACCATCCACTTGCACCGAGTGATCGATTACCAGCTCAGCAGGAGAAAGTGGGTTTATTTTTGCAGGATCACCACCGAGTTTTTCCATCGCATCACGCATGGCAGCTAAATCAACAATTGCAGGGACACCAGTGAAATCTTGCATTACTACGCGGGCTGGAGTGAAAGCTACCTCGGCAGAGGGCTTCGCTTTTGGATCCCAATCTAATAAGGCCTGAATATCTTGTTCTTTAATATTCACACCATCTTCATTACGTAGTAAGTTTTCTAGCAATACTTTTAACGAGAAAGGCAGGCGTTTGGCTTTATCGCCAAGTCCCATGAGCGAGTTGATATGATACTGCTCGCCATTGATAGTGAGCTGTTGTTGGGTGTCGAAACTATTTTTCATTATTTGTCCCTTCAATAAATTAGATTAATATTCTTGTAAAAGTGACCTCTGTAGTGATTTGCAAAGTGTGTACCATGATAAAAAATACCATATTGGATAATTTATTTTGGTCGTTATTTAAATAGAGATGAAGGCCAAAAGTTAAAATTCAAGGGATACTCTGAGTAATAATTGGCCACAAAACTAAACTCAAAAAAGTGCTATTTAAAGTAGTCCTGTTGTTTTAAATGGAAACTTAAATACACCAATGCAATCGCAATTATGGTGACTGCAATAGGCATAAAAATAGCGCTAATACCAAACAAGTTGATGCTATTAATAATCATAAAATTATAGTATTGCTGAGCTAAAACCGCTGCCAAAGAGATTATTAATGTTAATCTGGCTAGAGACTTTTTGAATAACAAAAGTACGCATCCTAATGCGCCGCCAAATACCGCAATAGCAAACGCTAAAGTAGCCCATAGAGGTTGGCTGTTATAAGCAAGTTGTTGTTCTTCAGGTAGTTTACTTATCATCTCTGGAGAGAGAAACAGCCGCATGACAAATGCAAGAATACCTAATATGTTCCATAATAAGGCGGTAATAAGTACGGGTTTTATCCAGCGGTTTGAGGTGTTTTCTGACATGTAAGCATCTATTTTTTATTATTGATATTCTATTAAAGAATAAAAAAGCCAGTGATGCAAACTGGCTTTTAATAACACATATAACTTAAGCAAATGTTAGCCAAATGAAATAGGGCGACGACCCGTTTTTTCATCAACTTTAGGCTTTTTAGTGCGTTTGCGTTTATTTTTAGCCGGCTCTGTTGTTGCTACTGGCGCGGCTTTTTCTGCTGTAACTGTTTCATCAATAACTGGACGTTCTGCTGGAGTGGCATCTTCACTTAACGTTAATTGAAACAACTCGCCATCAAATGCAAGTACATCACCGCTGTATAATTTTTTCCGTTTGATTGTACAAATTTCATGGTTAACACCGACATAGCCTTCGCTAATTAGGTTTTTTGCTTGACCACCACCTTCAACAAGATCTAATACCTTTAATAATTTGCACAGCTCTATAGGCTCTTCTTCTAACTCAACTTCTATATATTCTTCGTTCATCATGTTTCTCAGTGGGGGTGGTATTAGCTGTAGTATAAAGGCTCAGTGGCTATTTTGCACCAAAGTGAGCTTGTTAGGTGAGTTGATTATGTGATTTTTTATGAAACTTTGTATCTCTTTTTATAGTCTTTAAAAAAACTGAAGTAATTCAGGGTTAAGCTTCTCGCGAAAAAAATTACACATTGGCGCGCTAATTGCCAATATCGGCCGTATAAGAGATTGAATATAAATAATGGAGTAAAACATGGGCATAAGATTAGCGATGAAAAAAGAGCTAATGGGCTTAGAGCATTCAGATCTGTTAACCGCTGATGATGTAAGAGCGCATCTAGCACAACAGGTAAAAGAAGACACTGAACGTGGCTTTTCAGTTATCTCTAAGTTTAACGATACCCATAGCCAGCTAACTAGCGGGCTTAAAACCAAACAAAGTGAGCTAGTATTTGAGCGTCATCGGTTATTTAATGAAGTGCTGTACAAACGTCAGAGTGTCGATGCATGGCTAAATAACCAGACTTCAGGTTAAACAGCCAAATAAATTAAGTTGCGATTTTAAATCACTCCTTTAGACTACACTTGTAATCAACGGGGGTGATAATGAAAAATGGAATTTTAGCGTGTGCACTCATGCTATTGTTGAGTGCATGCCAACAGCCTACAGTGTATATATTTAGTAAAGGTTTATCGGACTCACAGCGCCAGCAGTTAGAGGCCGCACTCAAAACACAATCCCTACCTTACGAATATGTTGAGCATGACATTCCTCGGGAATTTGGCGTAGCTACTTTACTATTATCAAATGATAGAATTTTACGCCAAGAAACAGAGCAGTTAGCTACTATTATGCAAGGGTTAGGCTATCAACCCGAAATTAGCTACACCACACGCGCAAATCACTTTTATGGTGATGGTAATATCGGTTTTTACCTAAAAAATACTAATGCAGACGACGCTTTTACCATGCCTTCTCGGTTGCGAACAACCCAGTGCGAAAAAGATGAGTTTAATGACCTAGTCGTAACCTTTACTGATCAACATGCTGAGTTCACATTAATCAGCGGCGCAAAAGTCACATTGAAATGGGAATATTTATACGGCTATTTAGTTATTTACTACAGCAATTATTCACAAACCTACACTCATTCACAGCCATTGGTTAAGACTCCTTTTGGCGAAAAACCATCAGACACATATACCATAACAGCTCATGTAAATAAGCCAGGCTGGCTTAATTGCTCAATGCAGGTTGTTTATATGGATTAAGTTAACTGTTAACCGTGCTCTTCTATATGCTCCGAGAGTTTTGCAATGCGCAGGCTCATACCTTCAATAATACGGTCTTTAATTTTTTCGCGTATGACATTAGGTAGGCGGGTGAGAGCATCTGCAGTTATAGCCAGTACTATGGCGCTTTCTTTGGCGCGTGCATTAATACTGCGCTCTCGGTTATTAATAAATGCACCTTCACCAATAAATTCACCAGGTTCTATACTGCCCAGTTCCAGTAGGTGATTGTGTTTAAACACCATTAAAGATCCACTAAGCACAATAAACAGTCGCTTGTCGTTATCAAACTCTTTAAATAAAAACTGATTTTTATTTATTAAATAAAGTAAACCAAACGACTCAAGCAAAATCTGGCGCTCATTGAGTGTGAATTCTTTAAAAAAATCTAAGCGATTTATAATTTCCATTTGCTTAAACAAAGGGATGTTTTCAATTAACTTCATGCTTTCTCTATGCTTCTAACAATCAGCTAATATTGCGCTCTTTTAATTTTCGGGTCAACGTATTACGACCCCAACCAATTTTTACGGCAGCTTCTTGCTTATGGCCAGAACAATTAGCGAGGGCTGTTTTGATTAAGCGGGTTTCTAGCTGGGCTTGAATATCCGGCCAAATATTTTCTTTACCTTGTTTAAATTCTTGATTAAGCCACTGCTGAAATGAATCTAGCCAATCCCCTTCTTGGGTTGCGGCGGCATTATCAATAATTTCAGGAGGTAAATCTTGCTCGCCAATCAGCTCTCCTGGCGCCATAACGGTTAACCAGCGGCAGGTGTTTTCAAGTTGGCGAACATTCCCAGGCCAATTAAATAAACACAATTGTTTAATTGCTTTAGGGCTTAATATTTTGCTATCTACTTGCAGGTCTTTTGCACTTTTATGTAAAAAGTGTAGCGCTAAGCGCTCTATATCTTCGGGACGCTCGCGTAAAGCAGGTAAACGCAGGCGAACCACGTTTAAACGATGAAATAAATCATCCCTAAACTTACCTTGCTTTACCAGCTCTTCTAAATTTTGATGGGTAGCAGCAATAATGCGTACATCTACTTTTATACTTTGATGACCCCCCACGCGATAAAATTCGCCATCGGCCAATACACGCAATAAGCGGGTTTGTACATCCAGTGGCATATCACCGATTTCATCCAAAAATAAGGTACCGCCATTAGCTTGTTCAAAGCGGCCTTTACGCACGCTATCAGCCCCGGTAAAAGCGCCTTTTTCGTGGCCAAACAGTTCAGATTCAACTAATTCTTTAGGGATGGCGGCCATATTAAGGGCTATAAATTGGTTTTCTTTACGCGGGCTGTGGTTATGTAAAGCGCTGGCAACCAACTCTTTACCTGTTCCTGACTCACCGTTGATGAGTACGCTCATACTTGATGCTGACAGCTTACCTATAGCACGAAACACTTCCTGCATAGCCGGGGCTTCACCAATAATATGGGCACTTTTGGGGGGCGCGCTTTTACGTTTGGTTTTTTTAGTTGAATTAGCTCGATACGCACTTTCCACCAGTGCAACCGCTTCATTTAAATCAAACGGCTTGGCCAAATACTCAAATGCGCCTTTTTGGAATGCATTAACGGCTGAATCAAGGTCTGAGTGAGCGGTCATAATGATCACAGGTAGCCCTGGCGTTTGCTCTGCTATTAGCTCAAGTAATGCCATACCGTCCATGCCAGGCATTCGTACATCGGAAATTAATACGCTAGGTTGACTAAATTTTAGCGCGTTAAGTACATTTTGCGCATCTGCAAAACTTTCTACTTCAAACCCTGCGCGAGTCAGTGCTTTTTCTAGTACAAAGCGAATTGAGGCATCATCATCTACAAGCCAAGCTGTTTTCATGCAAACTCCAAAGTATTAATCTGTAAACGGCAGATAAATATTAAATTCAGTATGTCCCGGCCAACTATCACATTCGATATAGCCATCATGTTGATCAATCAAGGTTTGCGCTATAGATAATCCAAGTCCCGAGCCACCTTCTTTATTGGTGGTCATAGGGTAAAATAAGGTGTCGCGTAAATTGGCATCAATACCCGGGCCGTTATCCAATACTTGAATAAGGAGTGCCTTTTTAGGGGCTTTGCCAGGACGACGATGCTGGTAATTAATCCGCGTTTTTATTTTTATTTCGCCACCATCTACCAATGCTTGTTGTGCATTACGCACAATGTTTAGCACTACCTGTTGAACTTTGCTCTGATCAATATAAACATCAGGAATACTCGGATCGTAGTCTTTAACTAACCGAATATCGCGGTTGTTATCTAAGGTACTGAGTTTTACAACCGACTCTAATGTTTGATGTATATTGCCATACGATTTTTGCGGCAGCTGATTAGGCCCAAGGAGCCTATCAACTAATTCACGCAATCGATCGGCTTGTTCAATTATCAGTTCTGCACATTGATCTCTTTCTTGCTGATCACCTTCATACTGCAATAATTGCGCCGCCCCGCGAATTCCACCCAGTGGGTTTTTAATTTCATGGGCTAAACCGCGAATTAAGTTGCGTGCAGCTTGGTATTGATGCATTTGATTTGAGACTTGATCGTGCTTTATTTCGTCATCAGTTTGTCGACATTCAAATAAAATATAAAAGGTGTCGTTATGCTTTATTCGTCGTGTGCTTACCGCTAACTTTGCATGGCGAGAATCGATAAACACCACGTCAGCTCTATGCTGGTGGCAGTCTACACCATCAACCAACGAATACTGTGCAATACGTTTTAAGTCTATAGAATGGTAATTAAATAAATCATCGAACGCTTGTCCTGGTAAGCGCTTTTCGCCTAAGCCAAGTAATTCACTGGCACTGGTGTTGGCGTAAATGAGTGTAAAGCTCTCATCAAGTAACATCAGGGCGGTGGTTTGGTTTTGCCAAATTATATTTAGTAGCTCTGGGTTAAAATGTGTTTTGTTAATCATTATTGCACCATTTTAGTGCGCCTGGGGAGGTAGGCAAGGTTTTTAGTAAAATATACGCTAATTGTGCGTACTTAACTGCAATTACCGACCTATATTAAGGCCTTTGCGATGCATAAAAAATATACTTTCAGGGCTAGTTGCAATTACCTGGTTTTGTTGATTATAAAGTTTAACTTGTAATATGTGTTGCCCGCGCTCTACATCTCTTAACGCCAGCGTAGTGGTGTCACTAGGTTCACCAATGGCAACGCCATTTAAAAATAAACCAATGGTAAATCCAGCTTCAAACCGAGGCGCAATCTGAGTTGAAACATATACAGAGCCGGTGTTTTCTCTTATAGCTTGGTTGGGCTCTGGTGATGTAATGCTAATTTTAAACTTTACCGCTGTTTTAGTTGGTGAAGTATCAAGAATATCAGTATTTGTTGCAGGCATGTTGAAGTGTTGGCTAGTGAGCTTTACCTCTTTAGCACCAGGTTGAGGGGTATCTGAAAAAACCAGTACACCATTTTTATCTTTCCATGCGTAAATTTTTTTATTATTCGCATGGCTATTAAGGCTTAATATTAAAGCTATTAATAGCAATAAAACCTTACCTATCATCCTGCTAACCTGCATTGTTAAAACATACTTTACTTTAGTGTAGAACCGTTAAATTTACCATAAAAAAAGCCCGCAGAGCGGGCTTAAAACACACATTATTTATCGGTTAATAAATTAACAGCTGTAGTACATTTCAAACTCAACTGGGTGAGTTGTCATGTTAAGTTTTTCAACTTCTTTTGACTTAAGTGCAATGTAAGCATCAATTAGGTCGTTAGTAAATACGCCACCTTGGTTTAAGAACTCACGGTCTGCATCTAATGCCGCTAGTGCTTCATCTAATGAGGCTGCCACTGTTGGAATTTCTGCTGCTTCTTCAGCTGGTAAGTCGTATAAATCCTTATCCATCGCATCGCCAGGGTGAATTTTGTTTTTAATTCCGTCAAGGCCAGCCATAAGCATTGCTGAGAATGCAAGATATGGGTTAGCAGTTGGATCTGGGAAGCGCACTTCAATACGACGACCTTTTGCAGATGGAACCACTGGAATACGAATTGATGCTGAACGGTTACGGGCAGAGTATGCAAGCATTACCGGTGCTTCAAAGCCGGGTACTAAACGTTTGTACGAGTTAGTTGACGCGTTAGCAAAAGCGTTGATTGCTTTAGCATGTTTGATGATACCACCAATGTAGTAAAGCGCGTCTTCAGAAAGACCGCCGTACTTATCACCTGCGAATAAGTTTACGCCGTCTTTAGCTAAAGACTGGTGACAGTGCATACCTGAACCGTTATCGCCAACAACAGGCTTAGGCATAAAGGTTGCTGTCTTTCCGTATAAATGAGCCATGTTGTGTATAACATATTTCATTTCTTGGATTTCGTCTGCTTTTAATACCATAGTGTTAAAACGAGTTGCGATTTCATTCTGACCGGCAGTCGCCACTTCGTGGTGATGTGCTTCAACAACTTGCCCTAGCTCTTCAAGAACTAAACACGTTGCAGAACGCCAATCTTGGAAATCATCAACAGGTGCAACTGGGAAGTAACCGCCTTTAACACCTGGACGGTGGCCTGTGTTGCCATCTGCATATTCTTTATCTGAGTTCCAAGCTGCTTGCTTAGAATCAATTTTATACATTGAGCCTGACATGTCAGACTTGTATTTAACGTCGTCAAATACGAAAAACTCTGGCTCTGGACCAAATAAAACGGTATCAGCAATACCAGTAGAGCGCATGTACTCTTCAGCGCGTTTAGCTACTGAGCGTGGGTCGCGCTCATAACCTTGTAATGTAGAAGGCTCAACCACGTCACAACGAACGATTAGCGTTGTTTCTTCTGTGAAAGGGTCAAGCTTGATTGAATCTGCATCAGGTAATAACACCATGTCTGATTCATTAATGCCTTTCCAGCCAGCAATTGAAGAACCGTCGAACATTTTTCCATCTTCAAAAAAGTCTTCATCAACTTGATGATGAGGAATAGAAACATGTTGCTCTTTACCTTTTGTGTCAGTAAAGCGTAAATCAATGAACTTAACGTCATTTTCTTTAATAAAATCTAAAACCGATTGTGACATGTGTCCTCCAACTATTGGGTTTTATTATTGCTGCTTAGATACTTTAAATACTAACAAGCTGATTTTATGCCACTATTATAATCTATTGTTTTTTATGTAAAAATATATAAACAACATAAAGGTGATATAGATTAAGCACTGTTTTGGTGCGTAATAATTCCAAAAAGGTGCAACATTTACAGAGTCATAATTGCTTGCAAATTAATCACCTTAGACTAACACAAAGAAAATGCAAAATGCGCAGTAAAGTCGCTTTAAATTAACTCAAAACCACCTTTTGAGATAAATTTATAAAAATTAATCATAAAAATTAATTATTTTAAAACAAAGGGTTAATTATTTTATTGCGAAAGTTTGAAATTTTATTTTGGATAAACTTTCATCCATTCCATTTATAGGGGATAATATGCGCCCTTTTAAATCCTATGCTGGGACATCTCGTGAAAGCGCAGGTGAGTACGTATAGCCCCCTGCAGGATCAATGAGATCAATTTCTCTGAGTGAACATATGAGTATCGAAAAGTTAAGAAATATAGCAATTATCGCCCACGTTGACCACGGTAAAACAACATTGGTTGATAAACTACTTGAGCAATCAGGTACATTAGAAACACGCGGCGGTAATGAAGAGCGCGTGATGGATTCAAACGACATTGAAAAAGAACGTGGTATTACCATTTTAGCGAAAAACACCGCTATATCTTGGAATGATTACCATATCAATATCGTAGATACTCCAGGACACGCCGACTTCGGTGGTGAAGTTGAACGCGTACTTTCGATGGCTGACTCAGTACTACTACTTGTTGACGCTCAAGAAGGCCCAATGCCACAAACGCGTTTCGTAACGCAAAAGGCATTCGCGCAAGGCTTAAAGCCAATCGTTGTTATCAATAAAATTGATAAGCCAGGTGCTCGCCCTGATTGGGTTATGGATCAAATCTTTGATTTATTCGACAACTTAGGCGCAACTGATGAGCAGTTAGATTTTAAAGTAATCTACGCATCAGCAATCAATGGTTGGGCTACATTAGATTTAGACGAAGCATCAGATAACATGGAACCTATGTTCAAGATGATCGTTGACGAAGTATCACCACCGGATGCAGATCCTGAAGGTGACTTCCAAATGCAGATTTCACAGCTTGATTACAACTCTTATAAGGGTGTAATTGGTATCGGTCGTATTAAACGTGGTTCTGTTGCACCTAACCAACAAGTTACGGTTATCAGTGCAGACGGCACAACTCGTAACGGTAAGATTGGTTCAGTACAAAGCTACTTAGGCCTTGAGCGTATTGAAACTGATAAAGCTTACGCTGGTAACATCGTAACAGTAACAGGTTTAGGCGAGCTTAAGATTTCAGATACGCTTTGTTGTCCTAACAACGTTGAAGCATTACCACCACTAAGTGTTGATGAGCCAACAGTAACAATGACGTTCTCTGTAAACAACTCTCCTTTCTGTGGTAAAGAAGGTAAGTTTGTAACATCACGTAATATTCGTGAGCGTTTAGACAAAGAATTAGTACATAACGTAGCACTTCGTGTTGCTGATACAGATAACCCAGATAGCTTCCGTGTATCAGGTCGTGGTGAATTACACCTAGGTATCTTAATCGAGAACATGCGTCGTGAAGGTTACGAGCTTGCTGTTTCTCGTCCAGAAGTAATCTTACGTACTGTTGATGGTGTGT
This sequence comes from Pseudoalteromonas sp. Scap03, assembly GCF_013393115.1. Lineage (GTDB taxonomy): Bacteria > Pseudomonadota > Gammaproteobacteria > Enterobacterales > Alteromonadaceae > Pseudoalteromonas. Next base: position 1,017,204 of record NZ_VDEU01000001.1, read on the forward strand.
TAGAAGAACCGTATGAAACACTAACTATTGACTGTGAAGAAGAGCACCAAGGTTCTATCATGGAGCAAATTGGTCTTCGTAAGGGTGAACTTACTGACATGGCACCAGATGGTAAAGGCCGTATGCGTATGGACTTTATGATCCCAAGCCGTGGCTTAATCGGTTTCCAAACTGAGTTCATGACATTAACGTCGGGTTCTGGTTTACTTTACCATACATTCGATCACTACGGTCCGCACAAAGGTGGCGAGCTAGGTGTTCGTAAGAACGGTGTAATGATTGCAAACGCAACAGGTAAAGCACTTACTAACGCACTATTTAACTTACAAGAGCGCGGCCGTTTATTTATCGGTCACGGTGTTGAAGTTTATGAAGGTATGGTTATTGGTATTCATAGCCGTGATAACGACCTTACAGTTAACGCACTTAAAGGTAAGCAACTTACTAACGTTCGTGCATCTGGTACAGATGAAGCACAAACACTAACACCAGCACTTAACTATTCACTTGAGCAAGCGCTTGAGTTTATTGCTGATGATGAGTTAGTAGAAGTAACACCTGAGAACATTCGTATTCGTAAGCGTCATTTAACTGAAAATGAGCGTAAACGTGCGGGTCGTGCTCCTAAGTCATAATCTATTAATTTAGAACAATGATTTTAAAAGCCGCTGTATTGAAAGATACAGCGGCTTTTTTGTTTTTAAAGTAAGAGAAGCTTTCAGTTTTTAGTTATCAGTATTAAGCTCTAAAAGCGCAGCGCCTCTTACCCTCTTTGTAAAAAATTCACTTAAAAATATTTACACAAAGAGAAGAGAATGAGAAGTAAAAGAGTAAGAGCTAAAACAACTGATAATGTAAAACCCCTATTTTTTTGGTTTCGTTGCGCTCAACCCAACAAAAAGGCCAGTTCGCTAACTTCATCACTTTTTCGGTAGTAGAGTGATTTTTCCAAACACATCAGCATCTATATAGCCAAGGTTGCGACTGCCGTTAACAGGCTGTACTTCATGTGAACCCATGAAGTGCTCACGAACTTTACTGCCGTCGTTATCGCAATATGCGAGCATAAAGCCGACTACTTGCTTTGGCGTTAATTTAAGCGGAGTGTTTTGTGCGCCTTGTTGGAAATCGTTTGGGTAGAGTTTTATCGCCACTTCCCACGTGATGTTATAGGGCGCAGTGGTATTGCGTTTCCAGTTACTAACTAAGTGGTCGGTATATAAATGCGCTTTTTTATCAGGCCCATAATCGGCAGCTTGGTTATCAAGGCCAATATGATAAGCAAATGCTGTATGGTTAAATTGGTGATTACCGCCAGATGCGTCACTATCTATAAACACTTCTAAGGCATCATCGTCCCAGTATTTATCCGTTGGATCTGGGTGAGTATCAATAAGCACATCATCACTAATGTCTGCTTGTAAATACAAGTAGTTTTCATCCCACAAAAGACGATAGCGACCTTTAAAATCCTTGTCTGAGTCTGGTAGGGTGCCGTCCATTAAGTATGGCATATTATGCCAAGTGGCTTTGTCCCATGCACTTTCAGAAACCCCATCAATAGTAATAGCTGTTGGTGTATGACTAACGTTAATAGCCATGAGTGGCTGGGTAAAAAGTAAGCTAAAAGCAAGTAGTGTTTTTTTCATTAGTCATCTCATCAATTAAGGATGATTTAGCTTGGCTTAAATAGCTATTAAAAACAATCTCGTAGTCTATTTTTATACTAACTGATTGTGCCTGCTATGCTGTCTTTTAATGCGAGCATTAATAAATGCGCACTTTCTCCAGACATTTTAAAAGGATTAAAATCAATGGAGCCTGAAAACTTGAGATTCAGTGATTCGGTTAGCTTAGATTGCGGTACATAGCCCATTGACCATTTTTCAAACTCTCTTTCAGGAATTTGGGTATAGTTGAGCATAATTACATTATGGTGACGTTTATCGTTTAATATTTGTTGGTAGGTATTATTTACAGCGGTTCTAGAGCCTTCCAGACATTGTAAAAAGTAATCATTGCTAAAACATAACATGCCGGTGACGTTTGTTTTTACATTATAGGTTCTAGCACTTTGTAAAATATTTTCTATATCTTCAGGCCCAAAATCACTACTTATTTTGCTGGCGTAAATAAGTCGTACAAGAAACATAAAACCTCCACACTGTTTAGTTAATTAAACATAGTTCAGCAGAGAGGTTATTACTAAGTTTGTAAATGACTGATTAAAGTTTAATACTCTCACCTTCATTTAAAATATGCAGGGGGATTTTCGAATCCATTTTTTTGTGCATATACAATAAACGCAGTAAGGCTGAATGGCTAGTGTGGTCGCCCATTTTCCATGATGAGTTACCGTATCCCCAAGGTATCATTATTTTACAGTTAAGTTCTTGTGCTGCTGTTAGAGCGTCTTCTGGGGTTGTATGAACGTAACGATACCATTTAGGGTTGTCTTCGCTGTAGTAAGAAGCTATAGGCATTAAGCACACATCAATATCGCCATATTTTTGCTGTATATCGCTGAAGTGTTTTGAATAGCCAGTGTCGCCTGCAAAAAATAAGGAGCTGCCATTTTGTTCAAGTAGCCAGCCATTCCATAAGTCTTTATCGTTGTCTTCGTAAATAAAGGGCACTAATACACGACTGCTAAAGTGATGAGCAGGCAAGGCATGGATAGCTAAATCGCCAATATTTGTTTTTGCATACCACGCCATTTCACTAATATTAAACCCGCCTGTGGGGAAGTTGTCGGCCATGCCTAGTGGTGTTAAGTAGCGAGGTTTATTACCGATCTCTTCTATATCTGCTTTATTAAAGTGATCGTAATGAATATGCGAGTACATCACAGCGTCTAAGTTTTTCAGTTCACTATCTGTGAGCCAATCGCCGGGCTGTCGGTAAAACCCAGAGGCTAGTCTAAATGCTAAATCTACAGGTGAGTCAAACTGCTCTTTTACAGGATCAATTAACACTTGCTGTCCGTTAGGCGTGCGGATCATAAACCCAGCATGTCCCAGCCAGCGTAAGCTAAAGCCTGTATTTAAATTCATAGGCTGTTGCTCACCAATAAATTGGCAGTTTTCGCTGTCTTTTTCGCATTGTAGTTTTGGGCTAGTTGGATAGCAGTTGCTTTCACAGGTAGTCGTGTAAGTTTTTTCCCCCGGGTAGAGGTTATGAAAGCGTCCTTCTCGCTCGCCATCTTTATGTAGCGGGGTAATGGTTTGCTCCCCTGCAATAACTTCAACATGATTAGCTGTTTGGCAGGCGCTGAGCATTGTGCATGCAAGTATTAGGGTGATAGCTTTAAACTTCATTTTACTGTTCTAATTATTATTATTTTGTAAAAGTATAACAACAACAGCGGATTAACGAAGAGCTTAAAGGTAACAAAAAGTAACAATAAAAAAGCCTACAATTTAGTAGGCTTATTAAACGGACTTATAGTAATTAGCCCACGGTATTCATTTGCTCAATAAATTTATTTGAGTCTTCAATCGACTTATTCATGTCATTCATGAGTAACTGAATATCACGCTTAAGGTTAGTAAACTCACCTTTTATAGCGGCTACCGCTTGTGCGTTTAAGTTATGTTTTAAGTAAAGCACGTTATCTTGTAAAGACGATAATACTGGCTCCATTTTGCTCTCAGCGCTGCGCATTGAGCGAAGTAATTGGCTAAATTGGCGCTGAGTTGCAGCTAGTTTTTTACTGCTTTGACGCTTAAGTGAGGCGCTTTTGTATTGCTCTAACTCATCGCTCCACTCATCAAACAACGCATCAGCAACATCTTCTACTTTATTTATGTTACTTGATACTTCATTTGCCGCCGCTAAGCTCGACTCGTAATCGTCATTAAGTTGATTGTAAGCGTCTTGCAACTCACCACCATCGAAATTAATTAAAGTAGTTAGACGCTCGAGTGCTGATTGAAATTCTTCTTGCGACTCTTGTTGTGAGTCTTTCGTTTCTTCAACGCGATCAATAAGGATGTCACGTTTATGGACACCTACTTTTTCCATTGCCGAATAATAAGCCGACTGACAACCTGAAAGCATCAGCATTAACGAGAGTATGGCTGTCCCTAATAATGTTTGTTTTTTCATCTGAATTCCTATTTACGAGTGTTAATGCTGTAAATTATGGCCTTGATTGTTATTATAATCAAAAGCTCACCAACAAAGTTAATTGTATGAATGATAAGCTCTCTCATTATAAACAGCAAGTTAAGGTGTTTCTAAAACAGCAACCAGGCTGGTGGATGCAATATTTCAATCGCTGTATAGACGATCAAATAACCATTAATGCAGGGTATTTAGCATACGTTACCTTGTTGTCGTTGGTTCCGTTGATAGCGGTGGGTGTGGCAATCTTCTCTGCTTTTCCGGGGTTTGAATCGACCCGTTTAGCCATTGAAAGTTTTTTATTTACTAACTTTGTGCCGACTTCTTCCGATGTTATTAAAGAGCATATTAGCTCGTTTGCTGGTAATGCTAATCAAATGACGGCGGTAGGTATTGGTTTTTTGGCAGCCATTGCCTTGCTACTTATTCGTAATGTAGATGCCACACTAAACCGTATTTGGCGAGTAAAGAAAAAACGCCCAATGATGATATCCTTTGCTGTGTATTGGATGGTACTGAGCTTGGGACCTGTACTACTGGGTGCGAGTATTGGTGTCACCTCTTATATTGTGTCACTAGTGTCGTTTGCTGATCAGGGGATCCCTGGGTTTAGTGGTTTTTTATTAAAACTACTCCCTTATGCTATTTCTATGGCAGGTTTTATCATGCTGTATACCTTAGTGCCGAATACACGAGTTTCATTTAGGGCCGCTATTCCTGGTGCACTGTTTGCTGCAATGTTATTTGAGTTAACCAAAAAAGGCTTTGCTTTATACATTAGCCATTTTCCATCATACGAAGTGATTTATGGTGCGGTAGCAACCATTCCTATTTTGTTTGTATGGGTATACTTGTCGTGGGTAGTCGTGCTACTAGGTGCTGAATTTACTGTGTGTATTAACATGCAACATTACAATAAAAAAGAGCAACAAGCAGAGGGTAGTGAATAAATGCAAGGACTAATTCAACGGGTAACACACGCTAACGTAGCAATAGAAAAACAGGTTGTTGGCGAAATAAAGCAAGGTATTGTATTACTGCTTGGTGTTGAAAAAGAAGATGATGAGCGTGTTGCTGATAAACTATTGCACAAAGTCAGTAATTATCGAATTTTTAGTGATGAAAACGATAAAATGAACCTCAGTCTTAAAGACATACAAGGCGAGCTATTAGTCATATCGCAATTTACACTTGCAGCTAATACCAAAAAAGGCATGCGTCCTAGTTTTTCATCGGCAGCCACACCAGATCAAGCGCAAGCATTATATAATTACTTTGTTGAGCAGGCTAAATTACTCGGTATAAAGGTCGCTACCGGTGTATTTGCAGCCGATATGCAGGTTAGTTTATCTAACGACGGTCCGGTTACCTTTAATTTAACCGCTTAAAGTGTTTTTTCTACAACCACAATGTGATTCACAAATCCGGTGATCTTTTTAATACTAACGGCTCCCCCAAACACGCGCTTAAGCACAAGTTGTAGCTGCGTAAGTTGGGAGCTATGTTGCGATAAAAAGTTAATAAATAAGATGCCCCGCTGAGCAAGCGCCTCATAAATTGTTTGATAAAAACATAAATCAAATAAGAATCTAGGGGCGTCTAGTTCACTAAATAAATCTAAAATAATCCAATCTATATTCACCGCTGACTTTAAAACTGTTTGTGCGTCTTCACAGTAAATTTGGCCCTGTTCATTAAGGGCAAAAAAATCTTGATAACAGTCAATTATATGAGGGTTTTTTTCTACTGAAGTCAGCTGTACTCGAGGGTACTGTTTTAACAGGTAGTTGCGTATAGCACCACCACCTAAACCGAGCTCAAGTATTTTTTTAGGCGCTGGTCGTTGCTGCCAAACCGTTGCTAAATAGGCAAGGTGAGGAAACAGTAATACTTGTGGGCTCCGGGTTAAAATAACTGATTGCAAGGTGTTGTTAATAAGTAGCCAGCGCAGTTGTTGATGCTCTCGAACTTGTATATTTATGCCATGTTGATTATGCCAATAAAGTAACTGGCCTAGCGATGAACTATGCTCAATAAAGTGCCTGCTGATCAGGCCACTGCTATCATGGATATATTTATTCATGGTATTGAGCATAAACCAGCAGGGGCAAAGCGCAATCGATTTTGTCATTAATTTTTTACAGTCATTTATAGGAAACCAAAGTCGTATTTGCAGTTTTACCCAGATCGAGTATGGTGTTTTTCACAAAATGCACAGCGTAATATTTTTACATTTTTAATTTATGGAGTCTGTATGTTTCAAGTGAGCACCCCTCAAAGTAGTGAAGACTGGCAAGCCTATTATCAATTACGCTGGCAAGTTTTACGTGCACCATGGGGCGAACCTCGTGGTTCTGAGCAAGACGATTTAGAGCAAGAAGCTGAACACCGCTTTATTAAAAATAAAGCAGGTGAAGTACTGGGTGTGGCGCGTTTGCACTTTAATAATCAGCAACAAGCTCAAGTGCGTTATATGGCGGTTGCAGAGGGTAACCGGAATCAACATATTGGCAGCCGCTTATTGCATGAACTCGAAAAAATAGCGTGGAATCAAGATGCTGATGAATTAGTGCTGTTTGCACGTGAACGTGCCCTGGAATTTTATCAGCGCCATGGCTACGAAAACAAAGAAAAGGCGCATTTAGCCTATGGTGATGTTCAACATTATAAAATGGTTAAGCTTAAGCCGAGTGAGCCAGGTTGGTTTCGTCACCCTAATTGGACTCAAGTACTGCAAAATACATGGCGTGAATCAATCCCTATTAGTGATGCAATGGGGATAAAAGTAGAAAGCTACACCGATTGGCAATTTACTACTCGTGCAGATTTAAATGCTAACTTAAACTTACACAACACCATGTTTGCAGGCTCTATTTATAGCCTAGCTACACTAACGGGTTGGGGAGCAACGTACTTAGCATTAAAAGAAGCCGGACTTGAGGGTAATATAGTGTTAGCCGATGCTAATATTAAATACTTAAAACCACTTAATACCGACCCTAAAGGCTGTGTTGATATTCAAACCTGTAAAGGTAACTTAATAGAGTTACAAGAGGCGGGTAAGGCGAGCTATTTAGTGCCAGTAACCATTTTTGATGGTGATCAAATAGTTGCTCAGTTTGAAGGGCAGTTTGTGGTTAAAAAGTAATAAGAATAAACGAAAAAGCCAAGCGAGTTGCTTGGCTTTTTTATTAGCGGTTATTACAGTAAGTCAGTCAGTAATATACCGACACCAAAGCGTTCAATATCGGCGTTATAGTCTATTAAACTCTCACCATAGCCATTAAAGTACTGCGCATAGCCGCGTACTCTTCCCCATAGAGGGAATGACCAATCAAGCTGAATTGCCCCGCGGTTATCTGAATTTAAATTATTACGAGTCATAAAACTAAATTCATGATCGTGAAAGCGATACGCGCCACCAAATTCAAAGTAACCCATGTATTTATAGATATCAGGGTTATCGTCACCTCGTGCATCTAACGGCGCAGGCTTTTCATTTTCAGGAATGCGGTACCAAGGCTTAAAGCTGAATACAAAGCCGTCATTTTCCCAAATGAAATCGGCATATATACGGTTCCAAGAACGCGAGTTTGGTTGACTGCGGCCATTTGATTGGTGCGAAATACCAATGGCTATTGCCATTTCATCGCCCCATAAAACGTTTTCAGGGTCTAAGTAATTAATCCAGAAAATTTCTGGTTCGTAATTAGTTTCACGAAAAGGAGATGAAATATCGTCGTTATATACTTGCCAGTATGACTGCAGTGTAAAGCCAAAAAATATAGCTTGGTCTGAGTCGGCAAACTCATCATACAAAGGTACTTTAATTGATAACTGATATTTAGCTTCTAGGTTATCGAGAGGGTCGCCATCTTTTTTATCGGTTAATTCTGCAAATCCATCAAACGGGCGAGTGTTTGGGTTAGACATATATGAAACCGGTAAAATATAATTACGTTTATGCGGCGTAATTACATTACGATTCTTTTTGCCAACCGCTTCACGGGCTTGGCGTTTATCGATAGCTGTTAGCTGCTTGCTTTCTTCAACTGCAGAGCATTTTTCGCGCAATTGATCGAGGGTTTGCTTACCGTCCCCACCGATCACTTCATTTAATATACATTGTTTAACCAGCTCAAGTTCATTGTTTTGCTCGTTTTTTGCTGTTTCTTCAGCAATAACAGCAGTACTTAGTAATGTTGAGAGAAGTATCCAGTGGCGCCAACTCATTGTAATTCCTTTGTAAGTGAGAGAAGTAACAGATTTGTGGTAATTATAACGCATTTTTAACACATATACGGTGAACTTGCCCTGAACTTTAATAAAGCAAAAAGAAAAGCGACCTAAGTCGCTTTTACTGGATAACTAGCTAATAGCTTGCTAGTTAGACTCTCACGCAATGAGAAGGGGTGAGCTAAAGCTCAAAAACGTTTGTAAAAAACTTATAAAGCTCAGTGCCTTGGTTCACACTAGCTGAGGCAAAATGCAATATCGCAATCGCATCAAGATCAAAGCTTAATGTTTGCAGTGGTTGTTCGCTTAGGTAGCGTTCCATTCGCAGTATTTTAGCTATAGGTTCGCCCGCTTTAATGTGCCCACCAAGAGGGGCTAAGTATTCAACCATGCCACCCATAGGTGCATAGTAAGCAATATAATCATTTAGTTGGCAGCCATACCTTGTCATCACCTTTGGCTTGTAGGAGGCATCAACAAATACTTTCTTATGATTTAAATAACTTAAAATACTATTGGCATCGTCTAGTGCAGCGCTTAAATCTATTTTTTCTTGGCTTCCTAGCTCTACCGTAAAGGCTTCAACTTGTACGTTAAAATTTCGGCCTTGCTGAGCAAGTTGCTCGCTAAGTTGCCACCATGGACAAAAGCTCGCTTCATCCATTGCCCCATCAAAGTCATTAGGGATCACTAGCACATGGGGAATATTAAAGTAACGGGCACTTTCTGTGGCATATTCAGGACAATATAAGTGCTGACTAGAAATAGGGCCAGTGTGTAAATCTAAAACAATATCAGCCTGATGCGCTAGTCTTTGTAAGTTTAGCGCTATGCGTTTACCGGTTGTTAAACGATAGTCTGGGCCATTAAGTTGCTGCTCAACATCATTAATTAACGCGGTTTTAAATGCTGTTTTTAGAGCTGTATCGTCAGCGTCGCAGTATTGCTTTGCAAACTGTGATGCAAGCTGATTATTACAGTGATACATACGATTCCAATTAGTCCCCGTAATAGGATCGAATCGGCCAAGCGTAAATTCGCCCGATTTTTGATTACAGCCAATGGGGTTAGCGTAGGGAACTAAGGTAATGTCACCTTTTAAATTAAGGTTTTTTAGCTGTTCAAGTAGCTGATAAATAACCGCGTTACCTTGTACTTCGGCGCCATGCATATTAGCTTGTATATACACACTTGGGCCTGTGCCATCGCCCTTTAAACGATAGACAGAAATAGTCAGTGGTAGGCCATTTGCCACTTCACCAACTACAATATTTTCCTGGCTTATAGCTGTGGTGTTATTCATTTTTATTACCTCAAGTAGTGGCTTGCATCTTCTGCTTGGCGAATACAGTTGATTTCGCCATGGTGTATAACATATTCACCGGCCAGTTCATGGCACAAAAAGTACGGCATACTTTCGGTAAAACCATAAGCACCGCATTGACTAAACACCAGCCAGTCGTGTTCATCTAAATCGCCCGGTAATTGGTGCTCCCCTAAGCAATCCAGCGCGGTACATAATGGCCCATATAGGCTCATTGCTTGGTTTGCTGCGTTTGAATCACGTAATAAACGCGCAGGAAAGTCTTGATTAGTAACCGCAGGGCGCAATAAGTGATTAATACCGCCGCTCATAATTACCTGCTGTTGGCCGTAGTTTAATTTGCGCTCAACCACCGGTGTGGCGTAGTGGCCGCATTCGCCTACAGCATAGCGACCTAGTTCCATCCACAGCTCTTTAACACCCGCATCGCGTTTAATCTTTGCAAGGGCTGCTATTAATGCATCCCAGCTTAAAGTCGGGTCATTAAGGGTGTAAGGAATACCTAAACCGCCACCTAAATCTAAAATATTCAGATTTATATTTAAGTTATTAGCAAGGACTGTAAGTGGTGTAATCATTTGCGACCACAGATCTGCAAGTTTGTCGCTGCTGAGCATGTTACCCCACTGAAAAATATGTAGGCCATCAAAGCTCAATGCTGTGTAGTCTTTAGTATTTAGCGATTGCCATTCATCGCACCCTAAGCCAAATGGAGTAAGGCTATCACCACCAAGTGGGTTTTTATCACCCTCGGGCCAGCGTAATTGAACACGCAGTAATACTTGCAACTGGCACTGCTGGGCATTGGCTTGTTCGTTTAACCAACGCACCTGATTAAGACTTTCTGCCACAAAGGTGCGTACGCCACGTGCAATAAAATGTTTAATTTGTTTTGGGCTTTTAGCAGGGCCCGTGTTGAGCACGCGCTCGCTGTTAATTCCTTGGGCAAGTACTTGCTCAAGTTCGCCTTTACTTGCAACATCAAAGTTAAAACCAGCGTTATCTAAACTTTGTATCACTTTAGATAGGGGATTGGCTTTAACCGCATACCAAAGCTTTACTTCGGTTTGCGCCACTAAGTGCGCAAGGTGCGCATCTAGTGAGTCGAGGTCGTAGACAAAAAATGGAGTATCGAGTTTACTCGAAAGCTCATCAATAGCGCTTTTAACGGGCGTGCTCAAAAAGGTCATTAACGTAAAACCTCTTCAAGCAATAATGACGCGTCACTTTGCTCGTCCCGGTATTTAACAATTAAGGCACACGACATACTCAAGCCTTGAGCACGCGCCCAGTCGTTTGACGCAGGGCGAGAGCCTGGGATCACAATCGCGTATTCAGGGATTGCTTCGCCTTTATCAAGCTGACGCTCATTAACGCAGTCATAAACAGGGATGGTTGCAGATAAGCGAACACCTGGGGCTAGTACCGCGCCTTTTTTAACTACCACGCCTTCAACAATCACACAGCCTGCACCAATGAATGCATCGTCTTCTATGACCACAGGGCTTGCGCCAATGGGCTCAAGTACCCCGCCTAATTGTACCGCGGCGCTCAAATGAACATTTTTACCCACTTGCGCACATGAGCCAACCAATGCGTGGCTATCTACCATAGTGCCCTCGTCAATAAAGGCGCCAATATTTACGTACGCAGGTGGCATAATAATAGTGCCTTTGGCAATATGTGCACCACGGCGCACACTTGAACCACCTGGCACCATGCGAACGCCTGCTGTGGCTTCAAAGCATTGCGGCGCTAGATTATGTTTATCTACAAAGCCACCAGGAAACTCCATGTTAGTGCCGTTTTTAAATGCCTCTAAAATGCCTTGCTTTACTTCTACGTTAGCGTGCCATTGGCCGTTTTCGTCTTGTGTTGCTGCGCGAACTGCGCCCGTTTCTAAATTATTTAATAGTTCTAACCAGCTCATTATAAAAACCTGTATTTAATGCCAAGATAAAATGGTGTTGTTTGCCGATGAAATGTCATCTGTGTGTGTCAGCTCAAGGTGTGTTAAAGGTGGACGTAAATGCGGACTGCTAATACGCCCTTGTAAATGCATTAACACTTTGACTGGGATAGGGTTTGCTACTGAAAATAAACTATTGATAGCGCTAGACCATTGGACAAAAAGATTAGGATGTTGGCCGCTTAAACTGCGCTTTACAAACTCATGGGTTTGCACTGGCCATGCATTGGCTGCAACCGACACTAAACCTTTTGCACCTGCTTGGGCAAAATAAGGCATGAGGGCATCGTCACCACTAAAAATGGCTAGTTCAGGCGCTGCTTGTCGATAGGCTTCAAATTGAGAAATACAGCCACTGGCTTCTTTGAGTGCCCATAAATTTTTATGTTGTTTGAGGTTTTCAATGGTTGCAATGGGAATGCTAACCGCACTACGTCCTGGTACGTTATAAAGCATACAAGGATGAGAACTGGCATTGAGCAGGCTTTCAAACCAATGGGTTTGCCCCACTGCACCGGGTTTGGCGTACAAAGGCGAGCCAAGTAAAAAACCATGAATAGGCAGTTGGTTGCAGTAGTTAACCCATTCAAGCTGCTGCTTTAAGTTACTACCACCGACTGCGACCATAAGCGGGACGCTCGGCTCTAATTGGCAGACATGCTCTACGATGGCTTGCTGCTCTTTTAGGGTCAGGGCTAACCCTTCGCCAGTGCTACCAAGTAATAAAATGCCGTTGTTAGCGGCTTCTTGTTCGGCCACCAAGGTGTCTAAGGTTGCGTAATCAACTAGGCCATTTTGATCAAATGGGGTGATCAGCGCAGTCCATAAATGGAAATTGTTAATATTGAAGTTGTTGATCATCTCTCACGAACTTATAGGGCATTCGTCGAGTTATTGGCGGGTATTTAGGGTGCCTGACTCTTTGAATGTATTTATAATTCGAAGAGCGAATGGGCTTAAATAATAGGGCGCACGGCCTTATTATACTAAGACCAGAAGCTCTCCACCAAATATGTTATTGGTGACAGTCGCTAGGATTCAACCTAGTCGCCCGAAGTAACCTTTCACAAAAAAGTGTTACCTCTCGGCGTTAATTCCCCTCACGTATGCTCAATGGAGTTTGCGCTCCTAACATACGCTACCTGAATAACGCACCTCTTCCAGCCCTTTGCACTTGCTATTGAAAAATCAATCAACAAATACAATGTAATAGGGTAAGTGTGGCGATTAAACCACTTTAGCCGTCTAGGTGTCAAGTGACTAAATACAGAATAGTTCATCGATAATAGCAACGGTTACGTATTGGCTGCTTTTCTCGTAAACTAGTTTCATGGTCGAAGTAAGGTATTAAGCAGATGGAAAAATTTAGCGATATTTATAAGCGTGCAGTGGAGCGAAAGGGCTCTGAAAAAATGCTTAAATTGTTACTCTCAAAACCTTTATCAACAAAGCAACTCGTCACATTAAGTGATGATGATTGGCTAGAAGAATTTACTCGGAAAGTTTTTCAAAGTGGTTTTTATTGGTCGGTGATCAACAGTAAGTGGGCCGGATTTAGAGAGGTTTTCTGGGATTTCAGTGTTGAAAAATTATTGATGATGCCACCAGACATTTTAGAACAAAAAGCCAGTGACGAACGGATTGTGCGCAATTATAAAAAAGTAAAAACCATTACTGATAATGCGTATATGATCCACGAAGTTGCAGAGCAACACGGCAGCTTTAGTGAGTTTATTGCTAACTGGCCAAGTGAAGATATTATTGGCTTGTGGGCGTATTTAAAAAAGCATGGTGCGAGGCTGGGTGGTAATACCGGCCCTTATGCGCTGCGCGCCTTAGGAAAAGATACTTTTTTACTTTCAAGAGACGTAGAAAGCTATTTGCGTGCACATAAAATTATAGATGGTGGATTGCAAACTAAAAAGTCACTAAGTGCGGCGCAGGCATTCTTTAATGAACTGCAGCAGCAAAGCGGCTTAAGCATGCAAGAGCTAAGCTTAATTGTCGCTTATGGTGTCGGCGACAATCGCGTAGGTATCAGCCAAAAACAATAGGATTAAACATGAAATTAGTGCCAAGGTATACCGACATTGGTGAGGGGTTTGCAATTAGCGATCATCCAGCCAAGGTGACAGCGCCACAGTTATTGTTATGGAATGAGCCCTTAGCCGAACAATTTAATATACAAGTGAATGCCGATTCTCGGGCAAATATATTCAGTGGAAATGAACCTCAAGCAGTTTCTGCAGTTGCATTAGGGTATTCGGGTCATCAGTTTGGTCATTTTTCTCCACGCTTAGGAGACGGCCGAGCGCATTTACTTGGCGCGATTAGTGATGATAAAAACCAGCTTTGGGATGTGCAATTAAAAGGCGCTGGCGCTACGCCATTCTCGCGTGGTGGAGATGGGCGCTGTGCATTAGGTCCCGCCATTCGCGAGTACGTAATGAGCGAAGCAATGCATGCGCTTGGCATTCCAACAACGCGTTGTTTAGCCGTGGTTGGTAGTGGTGAAACTGTTTATCGTAACCCACCTCAACCTGGCGCTATTGTAACGCGACTCGCGAGTAGCCATATTCGAGTAGGCTCATTTCAATATTTAGCTACCCAAGGCGATTTGACCAGTCTAAAAAACTTAGCCGATTTAGCCATTCAAAGACATTACCCTGAAATTAACAGCACTGGCGCCCAGCGATACTTGGATTTTTTAGCCGCAGTGATAACCAATCAAGTTAACTTAATCGTAAGTTGGATGAGGGTGGGGTTTATTCATGGGGTAATGAATACCGACAACACCTTAATTAGTGGTGAAACCATAGATTACGGTCCATGTGCCATGATGAACCAGTTTGATTTTGATACCGTGTTTAGCTCTATTGATAAGCAAGGGCGTTACGCATTTGGTAATCAGCCAAACATGGCGAGTTGGAACTGTGCTCGCTTAGCAGAGAGTCTAATGGCACTAATAAGTGACGACGATGAGCAAGCCGTAGCAAGGCTGACACCTATCATTGCAGACTTTTCGACCCAATTTAATCAGCAATTTAGCGCTATGTGGGCACAAAAGTTAGGGCTAACAATAGCTGATGCTAAAGATAATGAGCTGGTGGGAGAGTTGCTAGGGTTATTAAAAGAATACCAGCTTGATTATACCAATACTTTTAATGCGTTAACTGAGTCGTTAAATGGGCAAGCTGAAATACCATCAGTACTCGCCTCTTGGGCGCAGAAATGGCAAACACGAACTAATGAGCACAGCTATCAAGTGATGCGACAAGCCAATCCGGGTGTGATTCCTCGTAATCATATTATTGAAGAGATTATTTCTCAGTACACTACGCATGGGGATAGTGAGCTACTCAGTCGTTTTAGCAAAGTGATGTCGAGCCCTTACACAAGCAATATGCAAGCTACAGAGTTTCAAACGCCGCCCGAAGATGATAAGAATTATCGTACTTTTTGTGGTACTTAAGTGTTGCTTTTTGCATTTGAAAATGAATATAAAAGGTCATTTTTTACCACGGCGATGTTCATTCATAGAGCAAACTATGAGCGGGTGATACCATGATACCTATAAAGGCCAGTGATCGTATGGGGTTTAAAGCGATTGTTTGCTTTTTGAACTAGTCTTTGTTCAGTAACATTTTTTATGGGCTAGTTTTATTATCCTAGATATTGGAAAAATATATTTGCGTTAAGTATTGATTAACAAAGGCTCAGTTACTGTATAGGTAAGTTAGAAGGGCTAGCAATGCTTAGCTACATTTTTAGTTGTTAAAATGGGAAGAAAACAATGAAATTGAAATCACTTACAATTGCCATTGCGTTAGCTGCAACTAGCGCATCAACTTTTGCTGCCGAACAAGAAGGTTTTTACATCGGTGCGTTCGGTGACTACTACGATGCTTCGTGGAAAAACATGCGTGATCAAGCTGGCCTTGACGTTAATGAGTCAACAGGTTGGGGTGCTGAATTAGGTTACCGCTTTAATGATTACTGGAGCGCGCGTTTAGAATACGCAGACCTAGACTTCAATGCACATGATAAAGTACTTAACAACCGCAACGATATTGACGGCGAACGTTACGGTATTGATGCGCTTTACCACTTTGGCGGCGGTCCTTTTTACGGTTTATTCGGTTTGAAAGATATTGATGTTGTTGATGACAACACGTTTGTAAATGCAGGTGTAGGTTACCGACACTTTGTTACAGACAACTTCTTTGTAAATGCTGAAACCAGTGTTTACCAAGGTTTAGATAAAGGCTACACAGATGTTGGCGCAAAGTTAGGTATTAACTACTTCTTTGGCCAGAAATCAGCACCAGTAGCACCAGTTGAACCTGCTCCTGAGCCTGTAGTTGAAGCTGCAGTAGTTGCTCCTCTAGATAGTGACAACGACGGCGTGATTGATGCTAATGACAAATGCGCCAACACACCAGTAACAGATGCAGTTGATAGTGACGGGTGCACTTTATACGAAGAGTCTAAAGTAACTACTAAGCTATTAGTCACTTTCCCACATGACTCAGCCATTGTTAAACAAAGATATTTTGATGATATAGCTGCGGTATCAAAATTCATGAAAGAGTATACAGATACAACTGTACTACTTGAGGGTCATGCTTCAGCAGTGGGTGATGCTGGCTACAATAAAAAGCTTTCTCAAAAGCGTGCCGACGATGTTGCCGATGAGTTAGTAAAAGATGGTATTTCAAGAGAGCGTATCAGTACAATAGGTTATGGTGAGGAGCGTCTTGTAAATAAAGCGAATACGGCAGAAGCACACGCAGAAAATCGCCGTGTTGAAGCGCATATATCAACCGTTGAGCGCGTAAAAGTTAAACGTAAATAGTACTACTACTTTACAAATAACCCAGCTTAGGCTGGGTTTTTTTATGGCTGTTAATAAGTATTCATGAAAGTTGATTTTATGAAATCCACTATTCATATTATTAATAATCGGTATAACTAGCTGCCTAAGTGGATGGATTTTAATCTATGCATAAAAGCTTTATAATCGAGCGTTAGAATACTATAAGTATTGGGTTATGGTTTGTTTTATAAACACTTCCGAATACTTTCACGTCACCAAGAGGGCAATACTGTGCTACAAGAATATCGTAAACACGTAGAAGAACGTGCCGCGTTAGGTATCGTACCAGCGCCATTAGATGCTCAGCAAACGGCTGATCTTATTGAGCTAATTAAAACCCCACCTGCAGGTGAAGAAGAGTTCGTACTAGAACTACTAATCAATCGTGTACCGCCGGGTGTTGATGATGCAGCCTATATTAAAGCTGGTTTTTTAGCGGCTGTTGCTAAAGGTGAAGCCGTTTCTCCACTTATCTCTAAAGAAAAAGCAGCTGAATTGCTAGGTACTATGCTTGGTGGCTACAATATCGCGCCAATGGTTGACCTACTTGATGACGAAGCGTTAGCGCCAATCGTAGTTAAGGGCCTTTCAAACACATTATTAATGTTTGATGCGTTTTACGATGTAGAAGAAAAAGCAAAAGCAGGTAATACATACGCCAAACAAATCATTGAGTCTTGGGCTGCCGCAGAATGGTTTACTAATAAGCCAGCTGTTGCTGAAAAGATCTCGGTTACTGTATTTAAAGTCACTGGTGAGACAAACACTGATGACTTATCGCCAGCCCCAGATGCATGGTCACGTCCTGATATTCCACTTCACGCACTAGCGATGCTTAAAACAGAACGTGATGGCATTAACCCTGATAAAAACGGTGAAGTAGGTCCAGTTACCCAGCTCGAAGAATTAAAAACTAAAGGCTTACCACTTGCTTACGTAGGTGATGTTGTTGGTACGGGATCTTCACGTAAATCAGCAACTAACTCTGTGCTTTGGTTTATGGGTGTTGATATCCCATTTGTACCAAATAAGCGCGTAGGTGGTGTCTGTTTAGGTAATAAGATTGCGCCTATTTTCTTTAATACAATGGAAGACTCGGGTGCATTACCAATCGAATTAAATGTTGATGAATTCAACATGGGTGACCAAATCGACATTTACCCTTATGAAGGGGTTGTTAAACGTCACGGTACTGATGACGTGATCTCTACGTTCACACTTAAATCAGACGTCATTCTTGATGAGGTTCGTGCTGGTGGTCGTATTCCACTGATCATTGGTCGCGGTCTTACAGACAAAGCACGTACATCACTGGGTTTAGGTGCAACTGACGTATTTAAAGTACCAGCAGTTACTGAAGTGTCAGATAAAGGCTTTACGCTTGCGCAAAAAATGGTGGGTAAAGCATGTAATGTTGCCGGTATTCGCCCAGGCCAATACTGTGAACCAAAAATGACTACGGTTGGCTCGCAAGATACCACCGGTCCTATGACACGTGATGAGCTTAAAGACTTAGCCTGTTTAGGCTTCTCTGCAGATTTAACCATGCAGTCTTTCTGTCATACATCGGCTTACCCTAAACCAATTGACGTAAATACGCATCATACACTTCCTGATTTCATCATGAACCGTGGCGGTGTATCGCTTCGTCCTGGTGATGGTGTAATTCACTCATGGTTGAACCGTATGTTATTACCAGACACCGTAGGTACCGGTGGTGATTCACATACGCGTTTCCCATTAGGTATTTCATTCCCAGCGGGTTCAGGTGCGGTCGCATTTGCAGCAGCAACAGGTGTTATGCCACTTGATATGCCTGAATCGATTTTGGTTCGTTTTAAAGGTGAAATGCAGCCTGGTATCACGTTGCGTGACCTCGTTCATGCCATCCCTTACTACGGTATTAAAGAAGGGCTATTAACGGTTGAGAAGAAAGGTAAAATCAACGAGTTCTCTGGTCGTATACTAGAAATTGAAGGAGTTGAGCACTTAACTGTTGAGCAAGCATTTGAACTATCAGATGCATCAGCAGAGCGCTCAGCAGCAGGTTGTACTGTTAAGCTTTCTAAAGAGTCGATCAGCGAATACCTTGAGTCTAACATTGTTATGCTTAAGTGGATGATTTCTGAGGGTTACGGCGATGTTCGTACGATTGAGCGCCGCATTACAGCAATGCAAGAATGGCTAGCTAACCCAGAACTAATGGAAGCGGACAAAGATGCAGAGTACAAGCATGTGCTTGAAATCGACTTAGCTGACATTAAAGAGCCAGTACTGTGTGCGCCAAATGACCCTGATGATGCGCGTTTACTATCTGACGTAACAGGCGAGAAAATTGATGAGGTATTCATCGGTTCTTGTATGACTAACATTGGTCACTTCCGCGCCGCGGGTAAATTACTCGATGGTTTTACAGGTCGTATCCCAACACAGCTTTGGGTTGCACCACCAACGAAGATGGACAAAGACCAGCTTACGGACGAAGGTTACTACGGTATCTTTGGTCGTGTTGGAGCACGTATTGAAACGCCTGGGTGTTCACTGTGTATGGGTAACCAAGCACGTGTTGCAGATAAAGCAACTGTTGTGTCTACCTCAACACGTAATTTCCCTAACCGTTTAGGTACAGGCGCAAATGTGTTCTTAGCTTCAGCAGAGCTGGCAGCAGTAGCGGCAATTTTAGGTAAATTACCTACTCCGGCTGAGTACCAAGAATATGCAGCGAAAATCAATGCAACGGCAGCAGATACCTACCGTTACTTGAACTTCCACCGTATGCCTCAGTACACTAAAAAAGCAGACAACGTAATTATTCAGCAAGCTGTATAATTAATAGAGTTTGAATGAAAAGCCCGCTTCGGCGGGTTTTTTATCGTTTAAATTTAATTTGGATTATTCATGCTTTAATAATCTTATATTGAATTAAATTTAATTATTATTTGCTTTTGAGTTGGATAATAAAGCAAAAAATCCTCGCTATATGCATTAAAATCCCTGCCAATATTATCATTATTATAAGCAGGATTTTATGACCGCATTAAACAACCAGAATTTACTGCAACTTCGTTTTATTAACCAAGCCAACATTGATTTGGTTAAGCCTTCTTTTGATAACTTACCTGCAAACCCATATGCAGATGGTGCGTTTCGCAAACGCCGTTATTCAGTAGTTAAACTACAAAATGATGAGCTCAACCTTCAAGCGACTAAAGCGTTTGTGCAAGACGATTCAATTAATACCTTTCAAGGTAATGTTGAACGTACTTACGAAAATTTAGAGCAAAGCTTGCTTGAGTCTGAGGGTATGAAAAATATTGTTAGCGAATTTTGTGCGATTACCGGTATTGATGCAGATCGTGATATTGAAATTCACCAATTTAGAATGCTTGCGATTGATAGCGACACGCCAGCAGCCCCTGAAGGTGTGCATCAAGACGGGTTTGACCATGTATGCGTATGTGGTGTTTCTCATGAAAATTTAGAAGGCGGTGAGCTATTGGTTTATGAAAACCAACAAGCAGAACCGTGTTTTAAAATGGAAATAAAAGACGGCATGTTTGCACTAATTAATGATCGTCAGGTATGGCATAACGCCACGCCAATGAACAAAATTGATGCCAATAAACCAGGTTACCTGGATTGTTTTGTACTAACTGCTTAAGAGAAATAAAATGAATTTAATGCAATTGCGCGCGCAATTTCCCGCTTTAATGCAAACGGTTGATGGCAAGTCACCGGTGTTTTTAGATGGACCAGGTGGCTCACAAGTACCACAACCGGTACTCAGTGCCATGACTGCTTATTTAGGGCATTATAATTCAAACTTGGGCGGTGCGTTTTTCTCAAGTGACAAAACGGTTGAACTGATGGCTAATGCGCGTCAAGCGGCGGCTGATTTGTTAAATGCCCCTAGTGCACAAAATATTGTATTTGGCCCTAATATGACCAGCCTTACGTTTAGCTTCAGCCGCGCGATTTCACGCAGTTGGCAAGCAGGCGATGAAATTATTGTGACCAATGCAGATCATTTTTCAAATGTATCGTCTTGGCAGCAAGCCGCTGAAGATAAAGGTGCAGTGGTTAACACAGCGCTAATTAACGAAGCTGATTGCAGTTTAGATATGGCGCATTTTGAAAGCTTATTAAACGCTAACACTAAATTAGTTGCGGTTACGTATGCATCAAATACCACAGGCTCTATTAACGATATTAAACGCATTATAGAGCTTGCTCACAATGTCGGTGCATTGGTGTATGTTGATGCTGTGCATTATGCCCCTCATGAACTAATCGATGTGCAAGCATTAGATTGCGATTTTTTAGCGTGTTCTGCATATAAGTTTTTTGGCCCGCACTTAGGTATGGTATACGGTAAAGCTTCGCATTTAGAAGGGTTTACACCTTATAAAGTAGAGCCAGCAAAAGATGTTGCTCCAGGTCGCTGGGAAACTGGCACACAAAGTTTTGAAGCACTAGCGGGCTTTATTGCGGGTGTTGATTACATTGCGGCAATTAGCGAACTTGATGACAGTCACTCACGCCGTGAAAAACTACGTGTTGCGTTTGAAAAAACGAAACAACACGAGATGGCGCTTAGTGAATACTTTTTAACACGTCTGGTTAATTACCCGCGTATTAAATTGTTTGGTATTGATGACTTAGCACGTTTAAGTGAGCGAACTCCTACGTTTGCACTGACCTTTGAAGGGTTAGAGCCTCGCCAAGTGTCTGAATTTTTGGGTAAACAACATGTATGTGTATGGGATGGTAATTTCTACGCCCAAGGTTTATGCAAACAACTGGGTGTGCTTGATAAGGGTGGCGTAGTGCGCATTGGTTGCATGCACTACAACACCCTAGAAGAAATGGACACGCTATTTAATTTGTTTGATGAGCTGCTAGGCTAAACCCTTATTTGTTAAGCGTTTTTTAAAGCCATAAGTAAAAATTACTTATGGCTTTTTTATTGGCTGATTACTTAGCTTTGCGGCGTTCCATATATTTGCTCTGCTCGATTGAACAAAACCCATGAGGTTAAAATATACTTATCATTTGATACTGGCTTATTGCCTCTATGTGTATGCGTGAAATATCCTGGAGCAACCACCATACTGCCTTTTTTAGGGGCTATTTTACGATTTTGATAATAAAACTCGGTTTCTCCGCCTTCTTCAACATCATTTAAATAAAACATAAATAACAATACCCGATGCAGGGCTTCATTATGTTGTAACTGCGGATACACCTCACTATGCCAATACGGGTAGCCCCCTTTATTGACCTCATATTTTTGTGCTTGAATATTACCGAGCCTAAAAATTTGCTGCACCAATAAAGGAAGTTGTGGTTTACCTACTTCGTCATAATTGGCATGAGTCAAATCTACCGGCTGACCTGTTTTTGGGTGATACACTTTTAAGCCAAATGCCCCAATCATCATAAAAATATGTTCTTCAATGTATTTAAAAACAAACTGTGCAGTGGTTTGTTGAATATGTTTTAATTGTTCTGCGTACTCAGGATGATTGTTTAAGTGCAGGTCGTGGCTATCTTTTTTATTAAGATCAACGCCACCCGATGTCATCCCTTGTTTAATATGCGGGCTTTGAGAAAAGGTAGTGATAAAGTTATCACAAAAGTCACTGCTGAGCGCGTTGTCATACACGCGGATAAAGTCCGTCATGAGTTACCTGTTTAATTATTATGGATTATTATGTTTACTGAAAAAGTGATGCCGCGCTTTAGCGAAACGGATGCACTCGGACACATCAACAATACCGTACTCCCAGTTTGGTTTGAAGCAGCCCGAGTACCTATTTTTAAATTTTTTACCCCTGATCTTAATCCTCACAATTGGAAGTTAATTATTGCTAAGGTTGAAGTGTCGTTTGTCGGCGAGCTATTTTATGCTCATGAGGTGACAATTAACACCAGCATAGAGCAGATTGGTAATAGCTCATTTGTGATCCGCCAAGAAGCCTGGCAGCAAGATAAGTGCTGTGCAATTGGTAAAACTGTCATGGTGCGATACGACTTTGCCAGCAAAACAAAGCAAACGCTTTCGGCTGATGAAAAAGCCGCATTAACACAGCACCTTGTTGCCACGAGTTAATCGCAGTTTAGTTGTGGCAAGCAGGATGTTTAGTTAAATATTGCGCCAGAGCAATGACTTGTTTTTCAGTAAAGCGTAGTCCGAGCTTAGTTCTGCGCCACAATATATCTGCGCTGCTTTTTGCCCATTCATGGTTTACTAAGTAATCAACTTCTTTTGCATATAAGCCATGGCCAAAGTGATAACCTAAATCGCCGATTGCTTGACTTTTACCCAATAATTGATAGCTAAGCGTACCATAGCTGCGAGCCATACGTTTTAAGGTGTCGATTGGCAGCCAAGAATAGCTGCTTTCTAACTGTGCGATAAGGTATGCTTGGTTACTAAAGTCGCCACCTGGTAAAGGGGTGTCTTTCGTCCACGAGCGACTCAATTTTGGGTAAAGGGGCGCTAATTTATTAACGGCATTTTCTGCAAGCTTTCTATAGGTGGTAATTTTGCCACCAAATACGCTTAATAATGGGGCGTGATCAGCTTCATTATTTAATATCAGTTTGTAATCGCGGGTGACCGCTTGGGCATCCGTTGATTTGTCATCTAACAGCGGGCGCACGCCACTAAACGTGTGCACAATATCCGCTTTGCTTATTGGCTTTTTAAAGTAATGATTAGTAATACTGATCAGGTATTCGATTTCTTGCTCACTAATTTTTACATCAGCAATATCGCCGGAATAATCTTCATCAGTGGTGCCAATTAGTGAGTAATCTTGCTCATAAGGAATAACAAATACAATACGGTTATCCTCGTTTTGTAAAATATAGGCAACCGGCTGGCTATGAACTCGAGGCACCACAATGTGACTGCCTTTTACAAGGCGAACAGTATGTGGTGTGGGCTGGGTAAATACATCTTCAAATAATGACGCGACCCAAGGGCCTGCAGCATTTACAACACTTTTAGCCTTAATATTTAGGTGTTGCTTGCTAGCTTGCTGCTCTAAAATTACATTCCAATAGTTTGCGTTACGGGTGGCTTTAATACAGCGCGTGCGTGTTGCAATTGTGGCGCCCAAATTATGCGCTGCTTGTGCGTTTAAAATCACTAAGCGCGCGTCATCAACCCAGCAGTCTGCGTATTCAAAGCCTTGGGTGACGCTGCTGTTAAGTACGCTATCGCTGTTAAACTCAATCGCCTTTGAAGGGGGTAAAGTATTACGCCAGGCTAGATGGTCATAAATAAATAACCCCATGCGAATCATCCATGGCGAACGCAAATGTGCTTGGTGCGGCAGTCGAAAAGACAGTGGCCACATAATATGCGGTGCTTTTTTTAACAGTACTTCACGCTCACGCAAGGCCTCTCTTACCAATCTAAATTGATAATTCTCTAAATAGCGAAGCCCGCCATGAATAAGTTTGCTGCTATTAGAAGAGGTAGCAGAGGCTAAATCGTTCTGCTCACATAAGAGTACTTTTAAGCCACGACCACTAGCATCGGCTGCAATGCCAGCGCCGTTAATACCACCGCCAATAATGAGTAAGTCATATTCGTTGTCGTGTGCGCTCATAGATTTCCCTGTGTTTAGTCACTCTCGTCGTCAGTACTATTAGAAAGTCTAACTTGTGCAATGCAATGTAGCCACTTTGCGTATAAATCGTTGCGCTCTTCACTGCTCATGGTTGGTTCAAAGCGACGATCGCTTTTCCACATGTTGGCAAGCTGCGCAGTTGATTCATACACCCCAGTTTGCAGCCCTGCTAAGTAGGCAACCCCCAATGAAGTGGTTTCGGTTAAGGTTGGGCGTTCAACGCTTGCGCCTAAAATGTTAGCTAAAAATGCCATGGCCCAATTATTGTTTGCCATGCCGCCATCAACCCTTAAAATACTAGGACGAAGCCCGTCACCCTCCATGGCTTTTTGTAAATCTTTGGTTTGATAACCCACCGACTGTAAGGCAGCTGCCACAATAGTACTAATGCCTGAATCTCGGGTTAGGCCTAAAATAGCGCCTCTTGCATTTGCATCCCAATAGGGCGCTCCTAAGCCAGTAAACGAGGGCACTAAAAACACCCCATGATCTAAGGGAACACCTTTGACAAGGGCTTCACTTTCACCTGCGTTTTCTAATAACTTTAGGCCTTCTACTATCCACTGCATGGTGGCACCGGCCATAAAAATGCTGCCTTCAATCGCATAGGTGGGTTTGCCGTTGAGCCGATATGCAAGAGTGGTTAATAAACGATTATTTGATTTTAGTGCTTTATCGCCAGTGTTAAGCATTAAAAAGCAGCCCGTGCCGTAGGTGCTTTTTGCCATACCTTCTTCAAAACAGGCTTGACCAATTAAAGCCGCTTGCTGATCGCCTGCAATACCACAAATAGGAATTTCACTACCGAACAACTCGCCGCTTGTTATCCCAAAATCAGCCGCTGAGTCCATTACCTCAGGCAACATAGCCAGTGGGATATCAAATAAAGCCAGTAATTCTTCATCCCAGCATTGCTGATGAATATTAAACAGTAAAGTTCGTGAGGCATTAGTGGCATCGGTTTTGTGCACTTTACCGTCGGTTAATTGCCACAATAAGTAGGTATCTACCGTGCCAAATGCTAGTTCACCTGCATGTGCTTGCTCTTTAGCGCCAGTGACGTTATCTAAAATCCAACGAACTTTGGTTGCAGAAAAATAAGGGTCGAGTACTAAACCGGTTTTATCATTCACCATTTTTGTATGCCCAGCATGACGTAAACTATCGCAATATTCACTAGTGCGTCGGTCTTGCCATACAATCGCGTTATAAATAGGTTGCCCAGTTTTTTTATTCCACACTAAAGTGGTTTCTCGCTGATTAGCAATGCCGATGGCAATTATGTCGGCGGCGGTTACTTGTTGCTGCGCTAAGAGGTTTTTGACGCTGGTTAATACAGTTTGCCAAATATCTACAGGGTTGTGTTCAACCCAACCATTTTTTACAAAATGCTGAGGGAAGGTTTGTTGAGCACTCCCTATCATCTGTGCATCTTTGCTATATAAAATAGCCCGAGAGCTTGTCGTTCCTTGATCAATCGAGAGTAAGTATTTAGCCATAAAAAATAACGTTGTTTAATTTAGATAAAGATAGCTTGTCTTTAAGCTAAACGAATAGCAATGCTTTTGCACCATAATGGTTAAAATTATAGATTAGCAGAGGGTAGGAGAGGGAAATGATAATTAAATTATGGCGCCTATTATTTAATAGACGCCAAGCAATAGTGATTAATTAGTACTCGTTAATTGTTGATGTAACCAATCTTTTAATACCATTCTGTCGTGCTTTAGCTGCTGCATAGCTTCGTCATCGATAGGTGAATCTTGTAGTTCAAGTACCCGAATTTCTTTATCGATTTCATTGTATTGTTTTGCTTTAGTAGCAAAGTTTTCATCATTTGCATTGAGTTTTGCAATTGTTTGCGTGTAATCAGGAAAGTCTTTAGTTAATGAATGGTCTTCGCCTAACATAGGTTACTCCTTGCTTATACGTATTTAATGCGTTGTTGGATAATGCAGGTCACTTTACTGATAGACAGTTTGTAACTACTGAATTACTCATATAATAGAGCTTGGGCTGATTTAAAATAAATCAACCATTGCTGATTGTAAGCGAGCTATTTGTATTAGCTGAGCTGCAAAACACTGACACCTGCAAAGCCTTCAGTTAGAATATGCATGCAATAACCATCCGCCTAATTACTTTGAGTACTTTAATACATGCTTTTAATGATCGATAACTACGACTCGTTTACCTACAATTTGGTACAGTATTTTCAACGATTAGATCAAGAAGTGGTGGTAAAACGTAACGACCAAATAACGCTGAGCGAAATTAAACAGTTAAACCCCGATCATATTGTGATTTCTCCAGGCCCTAAAAGCCCAAGTGAAGCGGGAGTATCGTTATCTGTTGTAGAGCAATTTAAAGGAACTTATCCTATATTAGGTATTTGTTTGGGGCACCAAACTATTGCTCAGGTGCTAGGTGGAAAGGTGGTGCGCGCTAAACAGGTTATGCATGGAAAAACATCGCCAATTTATCACCAGCATCAAGGTATGTTTAAAGGTTTACCCAACCCGCTGACAGTGTGCCGCTACCATTCTTTAATTGTTGAAGCGCACTCATTGCCTAAAGAACTAGAAGTAACAGCATGGACACAAAGCAACACTGGGCTGCGTGATGAAATTATGGGATTGTTGCATAATGAGCTCGCACTTGAAGGCGTGCAGTTTCACCCTGAAGCAATTTTGACCGAGCAAGGCTTAGCCTTACTTGATAACTTTTTAACGCGCTTCTAGGCTTATACCTGTAAGCTATTTTCCTTTTTTGCCTTAAGATAGAGTTTATGACCGATACATTGCAGCAACAGCGAATTGTTAACGTGCTACACCAACGAGCGCATGATTTGCTACTGGGTCATAGTTTTGCTAATCAGCAAATAGGCTTTATTCATACCTTAGACCTCAATGACGGTAAACCCGTTAAAAAGCGTACCTTATTAGAAGTTGAAGTGGCCGCTCAGCAAAAGCGTCAACAAAAAAGTACTTCACATCAAAAGTTACAGGCAAAAACCAGTCAAAAATTACATACGGTTATTGAAACCGTGATGGCCAAACGTCTTGAAGACATAGATTTAGTCATCAAAGACACTGTTGGTATAGATGATAATGTGCCCGCTATACTTGATATTCTTGCAACACGCGCGGCATCGGTCGGTCGTTTAGAGCCGCTAATTAACGATTTAAACTGGCTTGGACGAGAGCTGGTTACCTTAGTTAATTTACCTTTTTATCGTAAGCAACGCAGTAAAGGCACCTCAGTCAAAGTAGATACCCCAGCATTGGCATTACGTTATTTAGGCTTAGACAACCTGCAACTGGTAGTGCCTACTTTTGCAGTGCGCCATTGGATGCCAAACAGCACCGCACCATTTCCGCTATTAAAGCGCAGGTTAAAAGACAACACTATGTCATGTGCTATTGCGGCACAAACTCTAGCGCAGCTTAATGGGTTAAATCCCATGCATGCATTTACCTTAGGCATGTTATTAAATGTGGGGCAAATTGCCTTAGTGCGCTTATACTTAAAAGTGTTTGAGCAAGTATGGCAACGCAAAATACAGCGTGCTCGTGAAGAAGGTGACAAAAACCTACACACTGCGTTGTTAGAGTTAAAACCTGACCCGCTATTTTTAACGACATTGCTGAATGAAAAATCACTGCTTGTTAGCACCAAGGTGATTGAAACCATGTCATTTAAATACTTACCCTTTAACACTGTTATGCAGCAGTTAGTGAATGGGACAGAAAAAGGTGATAGCTTATTGCCATTATCGCAAGTAATTTTAAAAGCTCGCTGCTACTCTCAGTACTTAAATTTAAAAGAGCACCAGCTTATTGAAGACGATGAATTACAAAGCTGGTTTAGCTATTATAAGTTTACAAAAAAAGAGTTAGAGACCTTACAAACAGCTAATTTTACTAATTTGGCACTTCAAATCGATTAAATCTGTTAATTTTTTTGCGACTATTCATTCACTTTAATTCTACTTATTCATGTGCAGTTGGTTTATAAGCGCTATGCTTTTTTCGTTGTAGAGGCGCTGACTAAGGTAAATGCACATCATTACTAGCTCTCAAATAGTTATTCACTATCTATGAAATAATATCTTAAGCCCTTTATTTTAAAGGGGTACATGAAAGTTTTTGAAGAGACATAACCCTAAATTTCTGAAATAATGAGCGCCTGAAAATTGAACCACAACGTAGTTTCAGGCAAATACATAGCTATTATTTTTTGCCGACACATTTGGTTATTAACAATAATCACACCCCTATTCTACTGCTTTGTGATGCACACAATTAAGAGGAAATAAAATGACAGTCAATCGCGAATTATTTGATCACGTAATGGTTCCTAACTACGCACCTTCAAGCGTAATTCCAGTTCGAGGCGAAGGCTCTCGTGTATGGGATCAACAAGGACGAGAGTTTATCGACTTTGCTGGTGGTATTGCCGTTAACTGTCTTGGCCACTGCCATCCTGCATTAGTGGGTGCATTAAAAGAGCAGGGCGAAAAAATTTGGCATTTATCAAATGTAATGACCAATGAGCCAGCGCTTCGCTTAGCTAAAAAAATGGTTGATGCGACTTTTGCAGAAAAAGTTTACTTTGCAAACTCAGGCGCAGAAGCAAACGAAGCGGCACTTAAATTAGCGCGTCGTTTTGCGCTTGATAAATTTGGTGCAGAAAAGTCACAAATTATCGCCTTTAATAAAGGTTTCCATGGTCGTACCTTCTTCACGGTTACTGTAGGCGGTCAAGCGGCTTACTCTGACGGTTTTGGCCCTAAGCCAGGCGACATTGTTCATTGTGACTACAATGACCTTGCCGCATTTGAAGCGTTGATTAGCGATAATACCTGTGCGGTAATGATGGAGCCAATTCAAGGTGAAGGCGGTATTATCTCGCCAACTGACGAATTTGCTCAAGGCGTTCGTGATTTATGTACTAAGCACAATGCATTGCTAATTTTTGATGAAGTGCAATCAGGTGTTGGTCGTACGGGTGAGCTATACGCATACCAAGGCTTAAACGTAGTACCTGACATTTTAACTTCAGCAAAAGCACTTGGTGGTGGTTTTCCAATTGGCGCTATGCTAACAACCACTGAGATTGCACAGCATCTTAAAGTAGGTACCCATGGTTCTACTTACGGCGGTAACCCACTAGCCTGTGCAGTTGCAGAAGCTGCATTTGATACAGTGAACAACCCAGAAGTATTAGCGGGCGTTAAAGCAAAAGCGGCGTTATTTACCGAGCTACTTAATGCGATTAACGAAAAGTACCATGTATTTAGTGAAATTCGTGGCCAAGGTTTATTAATCGGTGCCGTAGTTAATGAGCAGTACAAAGGGCGCGCTAAAGAGTTTTTAGTAGCCGGTACTGAGCATGGCTTAATGTCACTTGTAGCGGGTGCTGATGTGGTTCGTTTCACTCCATCTTTAGTAATACCAGAAGCTGATATTCGCGAAGGCATGGCACGCTTTGAAAAAGCTGTAGCCCACGTTGTAAACGCGTAATCGCTAATTCAACTTCTCTAAGGGCAAACATTGTTTGCCCTGCAGTTCCTATTTACCGTTATATATAAGGGAGTAAGCGGATTCATGATGATCCTTCGCCCAATCCAAAAAAGTGATTATGCAGCTTTAGTAACCATTGCCGACGAGTCGGGACATGGCTTTACTTCTTTACCTAATAATGAAGAGTTATTACAAAAGAAGATTGCACATTCAGTTAATTCATTTACAAAAACCACGTCACAGCCTGGTGATGAAGGGTACTTATTTGTTCTTGAAGATACTGAAACTGGTGAAGTAGTTGGTACTTCAGGTATTGAAGCGGCAGTTGGCTTAGATGACGCATTTTATCACTATCATTTGAGTAAAGTGATTCACTCTTCGCGCACGCTAGATGTATATAAAGCGGTAGATATTCTCACCCTTTGTAATGACTACACTGGGGCTACAGAGCTGTGTACGCTGTTTTTAAAAGACGGTTATCGTAAAAATTGTAACGGTAAGCTGCTTTCAAAAGCACGCTTTATGTTTATAAAACAGCACCAGCAACGCTTTGCACAAACCGTTATCGCAGAAATGCGTGGCGTATCTGACGAAAACGGCAGTAGCCCGTTTTGGCAGTGGCTTGAAGAGCACTTTTTCTCAATGGATTTTCCAACCGCAGATTATCTGACGGGAATTGGCCAAAAAGTGTTTATTGCTGAGTTAATGCCTAAATACCCAATTTACGTCAACTTATTGAGTAAAGAAGCGCAAGCGGTTATTGGTCAAGTACACGATAATACGCGCCCAGCTATTCAGTTATTAAAAAGTGAAGGCTTTACTTTTAATGGTTACGTCGACATTTTTGATGCAGGCCCAACCGTTGAAGCAAAAGTAGATAACATTGCTACTGTACGTAATGCACAAAACTTTAGTGTTGAAATTGGCGAAATGACAGGTGATACCATGGTATTGCTAGCCAATGATAAGCTTGAAGACTTTAGAGCAACCGTTGTTCCTATGGCATTTGATTCACGTTCAAACAGCCTTGTGCTTACGCAAGAACTTGCTGATGCATTACATTTAAAATCGGGCGACTTTGTTACTGCTACCCCAGTTTAATTTAGGAGAAAGTATATGACTCATCCTGCACAATTTATTAATGGTCAATGGTCGCAAGGCCAAGGCACAGAATTTAACTCAGTTAATCCTGCAAATAACGACGTTATTTGGCAGGCATCAGCTGCAAGCGCAGAGCAAGTAGATAGCGCTGTAGCATCAGCACGTGAAGCATTTTACAGTTGGGCTGATAAAAGCTTTAGCGAGCGTTTAGAGATTGTAAAAACCTTTGCTGCAACATTAAAAGAGCACAGCGAAGATCTAGCGGTTGCTATTGCACAAGAAACAGGTAAACCACTTTGGGAAACACGTACTGAAGCGGGCGCCATGGTAGGTAAAATTGCCATTGCTGAAAAAGCATTTTTAGAGCGTACTGGTGATGTTGAAAACGCTATGCCGCAAGGTCGTGCGATGATCCGTCATAAGCCACATGGTGTTGTTGCTGTATTTGGTCCTTACAACTTCCCTGGGCACTTACCAAATGGCCACATTGTACCTGCACTTTTAGCCGGTAATACTGTGGTATTTAAACCATCTGAACTTACACCTATGGTGGCTGAGCTAACCCTTAAACTATGGGAAAAAGCCGGTTTACCTGCTGGGGTAATTAACCTAGTTCAAGGTGAAGTAGAAACAGGTAAAGCATTGGCGTCACACAAAGGCATTGATGGTTTATTCTTTACTGGATCTTCACGTACGGGTCATATTTTACATGAACAGTTCGCAGGTCAACCAGGTAAAATTTTAGCGCTTGAAATGGGTGGTAATAATCCACTAATCGTTAAAGATGCAGAAGATACTCTTGCTGTAGTGCATGATATTGTGCAGTCTGCGTTTATCTCAAGCGGCCAACGTTGTACCTGTGCGCGTAAATTGTTTTTACCAACAGGCGCTAAAGGCGATGAAATTTTAGCGCGCTTAATTACAGCGACTAAAGCAATTAAAGTTGGTAACTACGACGACGCTGACCAACCGTTTATGGGTTCAATGATCTCAGCGGCCGCTGCTGCTGGTATGGTTAAAGCGCAAGACGAGTTAAAAGCCATGGGTGGTGACGTGTTAGTTGAGCTTGAGCATACAGCTAACACCGGTTTTGTTACACCAGGTATTATTGAGTGTACTAATATTAATGACTTCCCAGATGAAGAGCATTTTGGTCCACTTTTAAAAGTATTCCGCTTTGATGACTTTGACCAAGCAATTGATAAAGCAAACGACACTAGCTTTGGTTTATCAGCAGGTTTATTAAGTGATAACCAAGCTGATTACGATCATTTCTTACGTCGTATTCGTGCGGGTATTGTTAACTGGAACCGTCCAATTACAGGCGCCTCAAGTGCTGCGCCGTTTGGTGGTATTGGTGCCTCAGGTAATCATAGAGCGAGCGCTTATTACGCTGCCGATTACTGTGCATACCCTGTTGCTTCTGTGGAACTTGAAAAAGTAACCATGCCAGCAACATTAAGCCCAGGCTTAAAAATAGATTAAGTACTCTGAACGTTAGTTAAGTACTACTTAATTAGTATAAAAGCAGCTTCGGCTGCTTTTTTTGTATTGCAATCTCACAAAGCTAGCAATTATCAGTGCTTTCTGCTTAAATTAAGCAATCAGTATTTTTGAGGTAAATAAACGATGGTTTTAAACAGGCAAGGGTACGATGATTTAATAATGTACCTAACTCAGAACTTAGCGTTGTTTGAAAAGGCAGGTGAAATAAAGCCAGGTGCGCCAACCGTTATTGAGTTAATTGAAGATGTAATTGCCGAAAATGTCATACGCATTTGTCAACAACACCCAGACCTTTCTACAGAGCAACGCAGTCAAATTGTGCGCGAGGTTGATGGCATTGTTTACGATTTACAAGAAGTGCTTAGTAGTGTGACCTCTCACACTGTTACAGTAGAACAGCATGCTTTTATTGACGAGTTTGCTGGACTAGTTAAAAACTTATTTGATAACGCTATTAATTAATATTTCCCCCTTTAAAAACCACGCTTTATTCGCTATTTAATTTAAATGCGCGTGAGAGCCTGCGTGTAATGAATGCAAAATTAAACTAATGAGATAAAACAATGCAAGCAAATGTAAAATGGGTTGAAGGTAATACCTATATAGGCCGCTCTAATAGTAATCATAATGTGGTATTTGATGCGGGTAGTGACGGAGCAGCACCAAGCCCAATGGAAATGGTGCTTATGTCTGTCGGTGGCTGTTCATCGGTTGATGTGGTAAGTATTTTAAAAAAAACCAAGCAAGACTTCTCATCCGTTGATGTGCAATTAACTGCTGAACGAGCAGAAACAGCCCCGCGCGTGTTCACTAAAATTAATTTGCACTTTGTTGTAACTGGTAAGAATGTATCTGAAAAACACCTAGAGCGAGCGGTTTCGCTTTCTGCCGAAAAGTATTGCTCAGTTGCATTAATGCTTGATAAAACAGTAGAAATTACCCATAGCCATGAAGTTGTTGAAGATCAGGGAAAATAACGCTTTTTCCGTGAGTGAAATTCGTATAAAATCCGCGAACTTTTCATTCTGCAGGTGCAGATTTCACTAATTTATAGGTTGGTTTATATGAACAAACCCTTCGATAAACTTAAACTTCATGGCTTTAATAATTTAACTAAAAGCCTAAGCTTTAGTATTTACGATATTTGCTATGCAAAAACAGAGCAACAACGTAAAGAATATATAGAATATATCGATGAGCAGTATAGTGCAGATAGACTAACCGACATTTTAGGTGATGTGGTTGATATTATTGGTGCCAATATTTTAAATGTTGCACGTCAAGATTATGAGCCACAAGGTGCCAGTGTAACTATTTTAGTTTCAGAAGAGCCTGTAGAAGAGCAGCAAAACTATGATGCTGACGAAGCACCAGGGCCATTACCTGACTCAGTGGTTGCACACCTTGATAAAAGCCACATTTGTGTTCACACATACCCTGAAGCACACCCAGATGATGGTATTTGTACTTTCCGTGCGGATATTGAAGTATCAACCTGTGGCATTATCTCGCCGCTTAAAGCGTTAAACTTCTTAATCCATAGTCTTGAGTCTGATGTAGTAACGATTGATTACCGCGTACGTGGTTTTACCCGTGATGTAAACGGCGTTAAACATTACATTGATCATGCAATTAATTCGATTCAAAACTTCATGACAGAAGATACCAAAGAAGCGTACCAAATGATGGACGTGAACGTGTATCAAGAAAACCTGTTCCATACCAAAATGATGTTAAAAGAAACCGATTTAAATACGTATTTATTTGGTTTATCTACTGATGATTTGTCAGATGACGAAGAAGAAGAGATTCGCTCAAAGCTAACACGTGAAATGCAAGAAATATTCTATGGCCGTAACCTGCCAGATACAGAATAATAGCAATTAGATTAAATAAAAATGGCGCTCATTGAGCGCCATTTTTGTATGTGTTGTTTAATGCTACTTAACAAGTAATAACTGGGTTTGTCGGCCATTGAGGTACCACACACCGGTTTTATCAAACATAGCATCTTCTTCAAGCATTATTCTTATTTCTTTATTCCACGGTTTTATAAACACCGCATTGTTAAGCTCAATCGAGTACGCCGTGTTTAAATGCAACGGGTAATCGCCATCCCCCGGCACACCTTGCTGAGCATCCCACATACCTAGTGTTGTACCAGCTGCATGACCATGATAGCCGAGCGGGTGAGTATAAATAGTGGGCTTTAACCCCTGTGCAATGGCTTTTTCGCGGGCGGCTTTTAATACCTGATTACCTGTTTTCCCAGCTGTAAATTCAGCCGTAAAAATGTCTTGTAGCTTATTGCCCTTTTTTAACGCATCAACAAGGTAATCGGGGGCTTTTGTTTCGTCTGGTTTTAAAACATAAGCGTGTTGTTGAGTGTCTGTATTTAAACGCAAATAATTAATACCAAAATCGATATGTAATAAGTCGCCTGCTTGAATAACATTATCGGCATAGCCGTTGGTAAAGCTGTCTTCGTGGTCGAACGATTTACTGTCGGCGCGTTGTATTGCAATACTAGGGTGAAACCACGTTTGCAGCTTAAGCTCCCTTACGCGCTCTCTAAACCACCATACTAAGTCGTCGCTGGTTGTTTTGCCCACCGTAATTACTTTATTTGAAAAGCCCTCAGCAATAATAGAGTGAGCAATAGCAACAATGTGTTTGTACATGTCCACTTCTTCTGGAATGCGTTGCTCTAACCATGCAACAGCCAGCGGCTCGGCTGAGGTTATTTTATTTTTATATATCGCAGGTAAGTTGGCCATTAAAGTGGTGTAATCGCCAAGCACTAGCCCATCGGCATGTGCCCAATCTGTAGATGTGTTGAGAGCAATATTTCGCGGTTGGTATTGCTCAATAAGCGTATTGAGCGCTTGCCACTGATTAGGCTGTGCTTGCTTATCCCAGGCTTTTTTAAAAACACTCCCTATTTTGTAAGGCGCAATTGCAAAGGCGTCAACACCGCCTTGTTTGTTAACTGCAAATAATAAAATAGTGGTGCGCCTTGCCGAGAGCCATGTAGCAGGCAGCATGGTTTTTAATATCGGGTCTTCATTATATTCGCGGCTTATCATTAGCCACATATCTATACTGTGTTGCTGCATTAATGTGGGTAATAAAGTCTTAATACGTTTTTCGGTAATGCTATCGATAAACGCAGCCCTTTCTTTCATTGATAGAATAGTAGGGGGCTCAGCGGCTTTAATGTCAGGGCTAAATAGTATGAGTATAAAAGTGAGTAAAAAAACGTATTTATTATTTTGCATGGCTGGCTTGTTTTTTAAACGAATATATAAGCTAACATTGCACAAACAATAAGATAAACAAATCATTTGCGATAAATCGTAGACACAAAAAAGCCCAGCAAAATACTGGGCTTTTGTAATAAATACTGCTTAGCCAAGCATGCTGTACAGTAACGCAAATACAGCTAATGAGCCAACAGCCAGTACAAATAAGGTACTTAAACGGTTACGGTATTTTTGTAAGCTAGGCACTTTGTAAACTGCAATCATTGGCATAATGAATAAAATCATCGCAATGATTGGCCCCGATAACTGATCCATCATATCTAGTATGCTTGGGTTCTTAACCGCGCAGAACCAAATAGCGAAAAACATCAGTACCGCACCCACTTTGTCAGCGACTTTAGGGCTCATGCTTGAGTGTTTAGTCACTAACCCAGTAAAGCTTTCGCGTGCCCCTAAAAAGTGACCTAAAAACGACGACATAATCGCAATAAAGGCAACCAAAGGTCCCAGCGTTGCAATGAATGAGTTTTCTGTAATATTAGCCAAGTAAGATAAAACAGAGACGTTTGCCGCTTTTGCTTCAGCCATTTGGTCGCCGGTAAGCGATAACACGCATGAGAACACAAATAATAAAACAAAGGTGATCAGCAATAAGCTAGTGCGCTTTAAAATCGCTTCTGACTTAGACGTTGCTAGGTCACCGTAGTGACTACGTTGCTTATTAACAAAGCTTGAAATAGCCGCTGC
The DNA here is from genome assembly GCF_013393115.1 of Pseudoalteromonas sp. Scap03. Classification (GTDB taxonomy): domain Bacteria; phylum Pseudomonadota; class Gammaproteobacteria; order Enterobacterales; family Alteromonadaceae; genus Pseudoalteromonas. Next base: position 1,053,519 of record NZ_VDEU01000001.1, read on the forward strand.
ATGGCTAAACGAAAACACAATAATAGGAATCGATAACCAAAGTGTTTTACTAAAGCTACCTAGCTCAGGCAAAGCTGTATCGGGCATTTGCCAGCTTGGGATTAAATACAAAGACAAAAAGAATAAAATACCCACTAGCGGGTACACTAAAATAGCAAAGGCGCGCAGCATTAAGCGTTCACCGCCCATCATTAAGCCAATCATTAGTGCAACTAAAATACCCGATAAAGCAACGCGTGACGGCGACTCCATCCCTAACTGATTGACCATAAAGCTGTCTACCGTATTGGTTAAACCCACACCGTAAATAAGCAAAATAGGAAAAATTGATAAAAAGTATAATAAGGAGATCAGTCGACCCGCGTTTACGCCAAAGTGTTCTTCTACTACATCGGTAAAATCAGCCTCTTTATTTTTTGATGATAATACAAAACGCGCCAAACCACGGTGCGCTAAAAAGGTCATTGGAAAGGCTAAACACGCCATAATAATCAGTGGCCAAAAACCACCAATACCAATATTAATCGGTAAAAATAAAATACCAGCACCTACTGCGGTGCCAAAAAGGCTCAGTGTCCACTGCGTATCGTGCAGGTTCCATTTTGACTTAGACGTGTGTGCGTCTTGTGCTGGTGCATTTGAAAGCGTTGCACCTTGAGATGTTGTCATGTGTGTATATCCATTATTTATCATAATAATTGCGCCGAAGAATATAGTTTTTAACCACACATTTCATGTGTTTTTATGTCTTGGATATAAATTTGTTGTAGCGTATTAGTTACTGACTGTCACGAATATGAAACAGTGTTTAAAAGCTGCGCAGTTAGTGCAGGAATATGCTGCGAAATGCGTGAATAATCAGCAAAGATGCTATTGAAGGAGGGACATACAATTTGAAAAGTTATTTTCAAGCCAATGTGTACTTGGTATGCATTAACCAGCGAATGGTTGGTAAGGGTATTATGAGAATTGAAAATATTTGGCCACTTTCTTGCCCAGTTAATTGATAACTAACAACTCAAAGCGAGTTTTACCCTGTAATATTGAAGCCATTAATCGGAACTTCATAAGAGATTTTTTCTAAACTCCGTTATACTTTCTACAATTTAATCAGCCAACTGAAGTAAATAGGCCGCTAACTGCAATGAGCAAAGACATTCTTTTCCATACTATTTTTGTGCATGAAACCAGTAAAACATGGGTAGTATTTGTTCATGGCGCAGGGGGGAGTTCGGCAATCTGGTTTCGTCAGCTTAAAGCTTATAAAAAAGAATATAATGTGTTGTTGCTTGATCTTCGTGGTCACGGTAAATCAAATGATCTATTACAAAACTTTGTTGATAATAATTACTCATTTAATAATGTCTCTAAAGACATTATCGATGTGTTAGATCATAACAATATAACCAGCGCACATTTTGTTGGTATTTCATTGGGCACAATTCTTATTCGAAATATTGCAGAAATTGCCCCGCAATATGTTTCTAGTATGGTGCTAGGTGGGGCGGTTACTCGTTTTAATACCCGTAGTAATACATTGGTTTATTTAGGCAATACCTTTAAACACTTGTTGCCTTACATGTGGTTGTATCGTTTATTTGCTTTTATTATGATGCCGAAAAAGCGTCATAAAGAGTCTCGACTTTTGTTTATTCGTGAAGCAAAACGCTTGTGCCAAAAAGAGTTTATAAAATGGTTTAAATTAGCCATGGACGTAAATCCTTTAATGCAGTATTTCAAAGAAAAAGACATTGATATACCCATTCTTTACATTATGGGTAAAGAAGAGCATATGTTCCTTGGCCCGGTTAAAGAAATGGTTAAGCGCCATAAAAATAGCGTATTGCAAACCATTCACCATTGCGGCCATGTTTGTAACGTAGAACGCCCAGACTTATTCAATCAACACTCGCTTGCTTTTATAGCACAGCAAAATCGTTAGGGGTTACCGCTTTTAAAAAGTGTTTAATTCATGGTAGGTAATTAGAAAAACTTATAACCGATATTACTAGCAAACTGGAGCAGGTCATTCTTTTGGACTTTTATCGAAAACTAAAAACAAGGCCTTACTCCATGTCATACTTTTTACACATAGTAGAATACCTCGCTTAAATATAATTGGTAATCATTTACACAGTTTGCTACTAATAGATGTTCACAAAATAAGAACGCGCTCATGTGAACTATAAGGATGTAATTTGAGCAAGTTACTAGAATGCAGGGAAGTGTGTGAGAATATGTTTAGTTTTAATATCATTACTTCTTAATGGGTGCTCTCCAATTTGGGAGGAGCAACACTTATAAAGTGTATTACATTGATGATACCAAAAGGTTAGGTTACAGCCTTGATCAGGGCGCATATATTGGGCGACTCGATGAACTAATAAATATTAAATCTAACGAAAAAAATATTTCGGCTTATGCTTGTCCGAATAAGGTTTGTGCTTTTTACTATATTGATAAAGTCAAAGATAACAAGTTTGCTGAACACAACGAATTTGTTTATGGACCATACACAAAAGCTCAATTTTCAGCGATAACTAAAAAATTAGGGTTACCGACTATAAATTCCATCGCTAACAACGCAATTTAATAAAGGCTAAAAACTTTACTTAGATTTTCACAGGCTACAACACGTCCAAATCTTTTAACTAAAACGCCTATTAAGGTTTATAAATAAAGAACTTAAAGAACAAATAAAGGCGGTCAGTATGGATAAAAAGAAAGCCATTGTTATATTATTCGGTATTTTATGGTTTGTGTTAGGAGCTACTTTTTTCATAGGTTTTGAGTCAGTAGAAAAGTTGTTGTTTTGCGTGTTTGTATTTTTCTTTTGTTATAGATATATCTATGCATTTATATTAAAAAGAAGTATTTATGCACCATATACCGGTGAGGAAATTTCTCCTACTGAAGGTAATTTAATAAAGCGGCTCTTTATGCTGATTATAGGCATCGGTGCGTGTACCTATTTTACTTTCTTTATCTCTTAAAAAGCATACTTGACCAAAAGCCTGAACAAACCCTAATAGAAAAGGTTATATTATCACTTGGTATGTTCATAACCTTGCTGTGTTTTAGTGCACTTTATCATTCGTGGACAAGTTCTTGTTTAGTGCGAAATAGCGAGGATGGTTAACGGGTACTTGTTGGGTTCCACTCAACCCAACCTAAGGTGTTTAGGTTTACATCGAGCTGCTCGTGGCTAACAGCTCGAAACTCTTAGCTTTTATTATTCCACCGCACTCACCACAAAATACGGATTCAAATATTCATCTTTGCTGTTATAGACAAGCGGGCTGCCATCGAGCTTAGTCACTTTTGCACCGGCTATTTCAGCAATGGCATGGCCTGCGCCGGTATCCCATTCACAGGTTGGGCCTAAGCGTGGGTAAATGTCGGCACTGCCCTCGGCGACTAAACACAGTTTGAGTGAGCTGCCTTTTGACACCATTTCAACCTCATCAAAGCGTTTTACAAATTCAGCTAAATCAGGAGAGGGGTGCGAGCGACTGCCTACAACACGTATAAGGCCTTTGTTAGGTTTGGTGGTAACTTTAAGCTCGATGCGCTCATCGCCTTTGTCTTTAAAAGCACCAATGGCTTCGGCGGCTATGTACGATACACCTAGCGCAGGGGCATCAACCACAGCTAAAACTGGTTTGCCGTTTTCGATTAGGGCAATATTAACGGTAAACTCGCCGTTCTTTTTAATAAATTCTTTGGTGCCATCAATTGGGTCAACCAGCCAATAGCTGTTCCATGTTTGGCGTACGTCCCAACCAATATCTGCACTTTCTTCACTCAATACAGGAATGTCTGGAGTGAGCTTTTTGAGCCCTGCACTAATGATTTTATGAGCTGCTAAGTCGGCGTCGGTTACGGGGCTTTCATCAGCTTTGTATTCAACGTTAAAGTCTTTGTTGTAAATACCCATAATCGCGCTTCCCGCTTCGCGAGCGAGAATAAGGGTTTCTTCTAGCAGTTCAGTTTGGTTCATTACATGGGCCTATAGTATATGCTGATGTTTTAGATACGTTATCAGTTGAGCTACCGATTGGTCTAGGGTGTTTTTACTGGTATCTAAAATTATTTCAGGATTAACCGGCGGCTGGTAAGTTGAATCAATCCCAGTAAAGTGTTTAATTTCACCGGCGCGTGCCTTTTTATATAAGCCTTTTGGGTCGCGACTTTCACACACCTCAAGAGGGGTGTCGATGAATACTTCGATAAATTCACCCTCATCAACTAACTCACGAACCATGTCGCGCTCAGCTTTAAAAGGAGATATAAACGCAGTAAGGACTAACAAACCAGCATCAACCATTAGCTTGGCGGTTTCGCCTACGCGGCGGATATTCTCAACGCGATCGGCATCACTAAAACCTAAATCTTTACATAAACCATGGCGTACATTGTCGCCATCAAGTAAATAGGTGTGTGCGCCTTGCTGATTGAGTGCTGCTTCTAGTGCATTCGCAACGGTGCTTTTACCTGAGCCAGAAAAACCAGTAAACCATATAATAGCGCTCTTATGATTTTTTTGTTCACTGCGCTGCATTTTAGTAGTGGCGTAATTATGCCAAACAATATTGTTATCCATTTGCTGTGTCTCTTTATGCTATAAGCGCGGGCATTAAAACGGAAATACCAGCGGGATCAAAGTTAGTACGGTAATTGAATAAATAATAGAAAGCGGTAGCCCCATCATTACATAGTCTTTAAGTCGATAGTTACCTGCGCTATAAACCATCAGGTTAGTTTGATAACCAAAAGGTGAAATAAAGCTGGCTGAAGCGCCAAATGCAACTGCCATAATAAACGGCAAAGGTTCTACGTTAAAGCCAATGGCTAGTGAGTAGGCAACCGGGAACGATAGCGCTGCTGCGGCATTATTGGTGATTAATTCGGTGAATAATACGGTCATTAAAAAGATAGCGATAAACGCGCCATAAGGGCCAAAGTCGCCTAGCACTACAAACATGGCGTCTGATATTTGCCCAGCAAGGCCGGTGCCTATCATCAGCTTAGCTAAACCTATGGCACTGCCCACGACAGCAAGTAACTCAATAGGAAAACGGCGCTTTATTTCGCTTAGCTTAATAGTACCACACAGCATTAGGCCAATAAGAAACACTAACAAGCCTTTAACCAGCGGTACTGCACCTAAAATACTTAATCCCAGCACACCCGCAAAGCTTAACAACACAATATTTGATTGCTTTGTACCGAGGTGGGTTTGTAAATCAAGCCCTGAAATATACACAAACTCGCGTTTTAAGTTAGTTAAGTCATAAAAGCTTTTACCAGGGGCAAGAATTAATGAGTCACCCGCTTGTAATCGCACTTGTCCAAGCCCGCCTTGTAAGCGGTCATGCCCACGGCGAATAGCAATAACGGCTGCATGAAATTGTTCTCTAAAGCGGGCTTCTTTTACCGTTTTGCCAATTAACTTAGACGATTGGCTAACGACAACTTCAACGAGGTGTTCTATGTCTTTTTCGTGTTTGTCGTGCACCACTTTTAAGCCATCAAAGCGAGTAAGCAAAGGTACTGACTTTATGTCGCCCACAAACAGCAGTATGTCGTCTTGTTGAATAATATGTTGGGGGGTCACGGCGCAAATTCGGTTGCCGTCACGAATAATTTCAGCCAAAAACAAGTCTTTTAGATCGCGTAAACCGTTTTCCTCTACAGTACAATTTATTAACTTTGAGCCAGTTTGCACTTTCCCTTCTAAATAAAAAGGCACTACCTCTTGGCTATTTTTACCGTTGTCGGGCAGGCATTTTAGCATCACCAAAATAGTAATTAAGCCCACACTAAGAGCGCCTAAACCCACCAAGGTAAAATCAAAAAAGCCCAGTGGCGCCATGCCCGCATCTACTGCAAAGCCATTTACGATTAAGTTAGTAGAGGTGCCAATAAGCGTAATAGTACCCCCTAAAATCGCGGTGTACGACAAGGGCAGCAATAGCTTTGAGGGAGAGTGGTTTGGGTTATCCTTTATGGCGGTAATTAATGAGGCAACTACCGCGGTATTATTAGTAAACGACGATAAAAAGGCAGTAGACAGCCCTAGTTTAGTTACTGACTTAACTAAACTACCACTGGATAACGATTTGGCTAAGCGCTGAATAAGCGTGGTTTTTTCTATTGCTATCGACACTAAAATTAATAACACTAAAGTAATTAATGATGAGTTAGTGTAATTAACCAGCATGCTTTCTAAATCTATTAACCCGGTTAGGTAGCTGGTGCCTATGGCACTAACAAATAACCATGCAGGATTAATACGGGTGCCAAAAAGGCACCCGACTAAAAGCAACATAATGCCTGTTAAAATGAGCTGTTCTACCATGCTTTAAATGTTCCTAACAGGCGTTCATTAACGTTATAGCTTTGAAATATCAAGTGCTTGCCAATGCGGGAAGTGCTTGCGTACAAGGGCATTAAATTCAACTTCAAAGTCGCTGAATTGTCCTGCATTTTCTTCACTTTTCAGTACCTGTTCTATCATTCCTGCTGCAACCGTTAAATTTGATAAGCGGTCAATAAGAATAAACGAGCCGGTTTCATGATTATGATGGTACTGATCGGCTAAAATAGTCTCGGTTAGCTCCAGTGTCACAATTGCAATTTCGTTTAACTGCAATGAATCTGCACTGCCATGCTCTAGCGTGTTTACATCAATAGTGTGGTCAATTTTTGTGACCGTGGCCGAGGTGTTTTTGCTGCCAAGTTTAAGGTTGTAACTTTTACCGAGCACCAATGGTGACTCGTGCATCCACACAATTTTAGCCTGTAATTGGTTGGTTACTTGAGCTTGCGAATTCGCAGGTACAATAACGTCCCCTCGGCTAATATCTATTTCAGTATTAAGTGTCACTGTAATTGCTTGGCCTGCCTCGGCGGTGTCGAGGTTGCCATCAAAAGTAACAATTTCTTTAATATGTGATTTTTTACCTGAAGGCAGTACCTTCACCTCATCACCTACACGTAATTTACCCGATGTCAGCGTGCCTTGAAAGCCACGGAAGTTTAGATTAGGGCGCACCACGTATTGCACCGGAAGACGCGCTTCAAAACCAGTGTCGATTTCAGCGGCTGGTGAGTCTTCTAACAGCTCAAGCAACGGCTTGTCGGTGTAATAAGGAGTATGTGCAGAGCGGGTTACTACGTTATCGCCTTTAAGTGCCGACATAGGCACAAACTTAATATTTGATACGTTAAGTTGCTTGGCAAATTTTAAATAATCGGCTTTAATTTTTTCATAAACGGTTTCATCAAAATCAACAATATCCATTTTGTTAACCGCAACCACGAACTGCTTAATGCCTAATGAGTCACAAATAAAACTATGACGCTTAGTTTGTACCTGCACGCCATAGCGCGCATCCACTAAAATAATGGCAACATCACTGGTTGAAGCACCGGTAACCATGTTTCGGGTGTACTGCTCATGCCCTGGGGTGTCGGCAATAATAAATTTACGCTTAGCGGTTGAGAAATAACGGTACGCTACGTCAATTGTTATACCTTGCTCACGCTCAGCTTGTAGGCCATCTACTAACAATGCTAAATCAAGCTCTTCACCGGCATTACCGACTTTTTCGTTATCTTTATGAAGTGCGGCTAGCTGATCTTCATAAATTTGGTGACTGTCGTGTAATAGGCGGCCAATTAGGGTTGATTTACCGTCATCCACACTGCCACAAGTCAGCATACGCAACAAGCTTTTATCTTGTTGACGTGCTAGGTAAGCGTCTATACCAATTTCTTTTACTTCATTAAATGTATCGTTATTTAGGTTAGACATTAGAAATACCCCTCACGTTTTTTCTTCTCCATAGAGCCTGCTGAATCATGATCAATCACTCGACCTTCACGTTCAGATGACGATGACAGCAGCATTTCTTCAATAATTTCGGTTAGATTGCTGGCGGTAGATTCCACTGCACCTGTGAGTGGGTAACAGCCTAATGTTCTAAAGCGAACCGACTTCATTTGCGGTACTTCACCTTCATTAAGTGGCATGCGATCGTCATCAACCATAATTAAAGTACCATCGCGCTCTACTACAGGGCGCTCTTTAGCAAGGTAAAGTGGCACCATTTCGATGTTTTCTTGATATATGTATTGCCAAATATCTAGTTCAGTCCAGTTAGACAGTGGGAATACACGAATGCTTTCTCCTGGGTTCACTTGGCTGTTATAGGTATTCCAAAGCTCAGGACGTTGGTTTTTAGGATCCCAGCGATGGTGTTTATCACGAAATGAGTAAACACGCTCTTTAGCCCGTGATTTTTCTTCATCACGACGTGCGCCACCAAATGCGGCATCAAAACCGTATTTATTAAGCGCTTGCTTTAGCCCTTGAGTTTTCATGATATCGGTATGTTTACCCGAACCATGAGTGAACGGGCCTACACCCATTTCGATACCTTCAGGGTTTTTGTGTACGATTAAATCAAAGCCGTACTCTTTAGCTAAACGGTCGCGAAACTCAATCATTTCACGAAACTTCCAGTTGGTGTCTACGTGTAATAACGGAAACGGAATTTTCGCAGGGTAAAATGCTTTACGAGCTAAATGCAAAAGTACCGATGAATCTTTACCGATTGAGTAAAGCATAACTGGGTTCTCAAACTCAGCGGCGACTTCGCGCATGATTTTGATACTTTCAGCTTCAAGTTGCTGAAGGTGAGTTAAAGCCATTGTTGGTCGTCCTACTAAAATGATTAAATTAAAATCTGTTAAACTACGCTACGTCTGTAAGCGGTTGAGCAAAGCTACTGATCTGTGCTTTTTCGCCAAACCAGTTTAATTCTTTATGCAGCGAAGCCACTTCACCAATAATGAGTAATGCCGGTGAAATAATATCATATTGTTCAATTAGCTGTGCTAATTGGTCTAACTGTCCGGTAACTACGCGTTGATTTTTACGTGTGCCGTTTTCAATAATTGCCACTGTTGTTGTTGCTTCTCGCCCATGTTTTAATAGCTCGGCTTGAATATGCGGCGATTTAATCACCCCCATATAAATAGCCAGTGTTTGGTTTTTTTGTGCAAGCGACTGCCAATTAAGCTCTTGGCCTTCCTTTTTACAGTGACCAGTAACAAATTGAATAGCTTGAGCATGATCGCGATGCGTTAAAGGAATACCTGCATAGGCACTACAGCCTGCGGCTGCCGTTATACCTGGCACTATTTGGTAATTTACGTTATTGGCTGCCAGTACTTGTACTTCTTCGCCACCACGACCATAAATAAATGGGTCGCCGCCTTTAATACGACATACTTTTTTACCTTGTTGCGCTAAATCAACTAGCATCTTATTGGTATCTTCTTGAGCTACGCTATGATCGCCTAAGCGCTTACCCACACAAATTAAATCGGCATCGCGGCGTACTAACTCCATGATTTCATCAGAAACTAAGTAATCATATACCACCACGTCGGCTTGTTGCATTAGCTGCAATGCTTTTAGGGTGAGTAGCTCTGGGTCGCCTGGGCCTGCACCGACTACGTATACTTCACCTTCAGGCTCTACTTTGGCATCTAGCATTTGCTCTAGTTGTTGCTCAGCGCTATGGGTATCACCGGTTTGGACTTTACTCACTACTGATGAATCAAACACGCCTTCCCAAAACTGGCGACGATCGGCGAAGTGTTTAAAGCGTTGTTTTACTTTGTGACGAAAACCACCGACTAAGTTGGCGAGAGGGCCAATATGCTGTGGAATAAGTGTTTCGAGCTTTTCACGTAAACGCCTTGCTAATACCGGTGCTGTGCCTGCACTTGAAATCGCAATAGTAATTGGGTTGCGATCAACAATAGAGGGGAAAATAAACGTACATTTAGGTTGATCATCCACCACGTTTACAAACACATTACGGGCATTGGCGAGTTCAAATACCGTATTATTAACTTCATCATTGTCGGTGGCGGCAATAATCAAAATTTTGCCATCAAGATGTGACTCTTCAAAATAGGCATCTATTAAAGTAACTTCATTGTTGTGCGCATGTTCTTTTAATTCATCACAAAACCACGGGGCAACTAAGGTTACTGCAGCACGTGCTTTTAAAAACGCGCGGCATTTTCGCAAGGCAACTTCTCCACCGCCAACAACCAATACTGGTTTGTTGTCGAGTTTGGTAAAGATAGGTAAATATTGCACTGAGTAACGCCCCTAAAAAGATAATAAAGTGTTTAACACAAAGGCAGAATATAGCGGCTATTGATAAGTAAAAAATAATTAAATCTTAGTTGATATACTTAAAAGTTATATAAACTGTGTTTTTTAGGTCTAAATCTTATTTAGTAAGGGTTAGAATGCTGTTTAGTATAAAAAACGCGCTTATAGTGTTTGGTTATGAGCTATAGCAAGATTAAGCTATGATGCTTATATAGTTTAAGATTTTTAAAATTTCATGGGCATAAAATGACAAATAATACTCAAAACGCCATGCTAGTTGTTAGTTTAATGGATTTAACCAGTTTAAACACCGATGATAATCAAGCTAGTATTAATGCATTAGTAAACAGTATTGATCTTAAGTTAGGCATACCCGCTGCAGTTTGTGTGTTTAGTGAATTTGTAGATGATGCAAAAATAGCGCTCGCAAATCGGCTATTGAGTCATGTAAAAGTGGCCACAGTGACTAACTTTCCTACAGGTGATGCGCCACTTAATGAAGTACTTAATGAAACACTAATAGCCATAGAGCGCGGGGCCGATGAAATTGACTTAGTCATTCCTTATAAAGCACTTATAAAAGGCGAAGCCGATACAGTACTGGAATACGTGAGTGAAAGTAAAAAAGCATGTGGTAGTCGCGCTAAACTTAAAGTGATTATTGAAAGCGGTGAGCTAAAAACACCTGCGCTTATTGCTCAAGCAACCGAGCTTGCTATTCAAGGGGGAGCTGATTTTGTAAAAACCAGCACCGGTAAAGTCGCGGTTAACGCCACGCTTGAAGCAACTGAAATTATGCTTAATGCCATCAAAAAGTCATCAAAACCAGTTGGTTTTAAGGCCGCAGGCGGTGTGAAAACGACAGGTGATGCCAATGCTTATTTGCAGCTAACAACTGAGATTATGGGGCATGAATATTTAGCACCAGAGACATTTAGGTTTGGCGCTTCCTCGCTTTTAAATGACGTTTATAAGGTATTGCATGAAGCGCAGCAGTGATGCCGAAAAACAACAGCTAGAGCACGATGCAGCTAAGTTGTTTTTGCGTTGCTATGAGCAGCAAACCGGTATTCATATGCGCCACATTTGGCATAATAAACCAAATAGACCCGATGTAAGTTGTTATCAAGAAAATGAGCAACTCGATATAGAAGTAGCGCATTTATATGCCAGCGAAACCGAAGCAATGGCCGTGTTAGGTCGGCCATTATCAATACATATGCAACGTGATTTAGCTGACATGGCACAACAGCCCAGTGAAAACCGACTGCAATCAGCATTAGGACGATTGCTTAAACAAAAAGCGACTAAGCGTTATTACTCAAAACGTACCTGGTTGCTAATTCGTAACGCTAGCACTATTTGGCATAAGAGCGACTTTGAAGCGGCAATAAAAACAATAGTTTTTCCAAATACCCATCAATTTGAGCAAATATGGTTACTGTGTGATTTTTATCGCGGTGAGTTATTACGAGTAGATTAAAAGCGACTAGGGGATAGCCGCTTTTTTATTTAAATTGAATTGTGTTGCTTAGTTAAATTGAAACATGCTGCCTAAGCTTTCAAGCCCTGATTTTTGAGTTTTAGCTAAACATTTTGTGTCATCTAAAGATTTCTTTGTTGTTTCATCGGCAAGGCCTGTTACTTCTAAGCTCTTTTCTTGTTGATATTCGCGTAGTGCTAATACAGTTTGACGGTCGTATTTTACGTCTTCAGTCTCAAATTCTTCATAATTAGGTTGGTTTTTTAAATAGCCTAAGCAAACCAAGTTCATACGAGACATTGCTAAGTCCATTTTTTCATAATGTGGCATTCTATGATTCGGCACATCAACAGCAGCAGCAGGTGCTGCTTTTTTACTAGCTACCTTTTGCGGTGGTGGTGCTGTATAGCCTGCAGCAAGCGTGTTGTTTTGGTTATAGCGATAATAGGTGTCTGGGATTTTAGTTTCTAAAAACTCAACGGCTTTAATTATTACTTCACGTAGTGCTTTTTCTTTTGGTGTATCTGACCAGCCGCTAAGACTCCCTCCAACCAATGCGCCACCAAAGTTTGTTGCTGCGCTGGTAAAGTTAAAATCTTTACTACCGCCTTCAACACTAGTTGCAGCTAAAATACGTGAAGTGCGCGTATCAATTAACCTTAGGTCAATAGCCATATGCGATCCAGAAAAGCCAGCAGAAACAGAGCTAAACACATCACCAATAAAACCGCCCGAACCAACACTTGCACCTGAACTGTCATCATCAAACTCGGTAACCGCTGCAACGACTACAATCTCAGCGCCTTCAATTTCGCCATATGCAGCCCCAGATTGTGCACTCACTCTGCCTGATACTGCTAAATCTTGCTCCGAAAGCACAGCGTCTAGTGCTTGGCGTTCTAATACAATAAAGCGATTAGTGCCAACAAGTGCGGTGGTAAGTTGATCTGCCATACCTTCACCAATTTCTTTTCGCCACCATCTTGAGTTATTTGACTTATCAGTGAAACGTGCCACGGCGATACGTGCTTTAGGACCATTGTATTTTTGTTTACTTACTTCATTAATGTCAGGTGAATTTTTATTTGAAGTGACATTGGTTGAAGTGCTTTGACATGCGCTTAAGCTCGTTATTAATGCTGTGGCAAGTAGCGTTTTTTGTATGGATGAGAGCATAGTATTTTCCTTAATTTATCTGCTTAATTACATTTGTAGTTATTTTTTAGCAATGGCTAATTAAGGTTAATTTAAATAAATCAGTAGCTTAAAAATAGTACTCAGGCGAAAGCTTTGAGTACAGATGCGAAGCTAATGACTTTTACATGTTTGTGCTTCTCTATATTGTTTAGGTGTCACTGTATATTTGGCTTTAAAGCAACGAGCAAAGTAACTTTGAGAACTAAAGCCGGTGTTATCTGCAACTAAGCCTATAGTTAAGTCGCTATCAGCTAATAATTTTGCTGCATATTCTAGACGGGTATTGCGAATGTAATCACTGGGTGTAACGTCAAAAAGAGCTTTCATTTTTAATTGTAGTGCGCGAGGGCTCAAACACATTGCGCTGGCAAACTCTTCGACGCTAAACAGTTCATTTTGATAATTTTCGCGCAAGATTGTTTTTAAGCGTTCTGTAAATGTGTAATCTTTATTTTGCTCTATTTGCGCATCTAAGGTTACAGCATGTACTTGAGCTGATAACTGTTTAACTAAGTGTTTATTTAACGCATCACGAATACCTAATAAGCCATGAATCCGACTCTTTAATAATGATGCTTCAAAGGGTTTACACAGGTAGTCATCGGCCAGTAAATCAAGCCCTTTTATACGGCTATTACTGTCTGCTTTGGCAGAGAGTAATAAAACAGGAATATGGTTTATCGAAATGTCTGAGCGAATAGCGCTTAGAAGTTGATATCCATCCATCGTTGGCATCATCACGTCACTGAGCACCACATCGGGCATTTGAGTTTGGCACAGCAAAAGCCCTTCTTCTCCATTATTAGCGCTCAGACAGGTATAGTCATCACTAAACAGTGAAACCAGTAACTCACGCATTTCCACGTTATCTTCAACAATGAGTAGTTTTTTGTTGTTTTTTAGCGGCATAGTTTGAGAGGACGATAATTGTTTATCCGTTAATAAGTTACTTGATTCACACAATGGCAAAGTGACTGTGAAGCAACTTCCCTTGTTGATTTTACTAACTAATGAAATTTGCCCACCGTATTGCTCTACAAGCTGCTTAACCAGCGCGAGACCTATACCACTGCCTGTTTGGTTGTGTGCTGCAACACGAGTAAAACGTTCAAAAATAAGCGCTTGCTGGTGTTCTTCGATACCAATACCAGTATCAGATACCGTTATAACAACATTATTGTTTGTGTTAGAAAGCGTTAGATTAACGCTTTCATTTGATGGGGTGTATTTAAGTGCATTGGTCAATAAGTTATCAATAATAGATAAAGCATGTTTAGTTTCTAAATTTATATAATTAGGCTGTTGCGTATTGTCTTTAAAGGAAAAACTAATATTTTTTTGAGCAAACAAAATAGCGAAGTCGTCTACTATTTGTTCTATAAAAGGGCTTATAGAATAAGCGGATACATATTCTATAGTCGCACTTGGGCGCTGACTGAGCTGTAATAGCTCATTAATTAAATTAAGTAGGCGGAGCCCGTTACGCTTGATTATAGAAACTTGATGTTGCGCTTGAGCACCGAGTTGTTGCTGTTGTAAGTTTTCTACTGGCGCTAAAATTAAGCTTAATGGCGTTTTAAGTTCATGGCTAATATTATCTAAAAATTGGGTCTTTAGTTGATTAAGCTTTCTTTCTTGTTGAATGAGTTGCTCTGCGGTTTTAGCTCGATAGCGTGACGCTAAAATTAACCATGTAATAATCAAAACTATTATAAGGTAAGCCGCATACGCCAATTTCGTTTGCCACCAAGGAGGCGTTACTGTCAGCTTTAGCACAGTGTGAACTTTGCTCCATTGCCCGTATTGATCGCTTACTTTTAATTGTAATTGATAATTACCTGCACTTAGCTGCGAATAGTTAACTTGTCGTTGGCTTGCATCGGTATAGATAAATTGCTTATCTAAACCACTTAGCTTGTAAGCATACTGGTATTGATTAGCTGATGAGGCATTATTAACGGCGGAATATTTAAAGCCAATGACCCCTTGGCTAGTTGGAAAAGAGAGTTTTTTAGTATGATTTATTAGTTTTGCTGGCTTTTTTTGATCTGTTAGATAGTTTTTTGTTGAACTTGCTTGGTTATAAATTAATAGCTCAGTTAATACTGGGGTTGGGGCTGAAGTACTCAATAGCAGTTTACTAGGGTAAAACTGATTAAAGCCATTGATTCCGCCAAAAAATAGCTCGCCATCAGCTGCTTGAAAAGCGGCACCTAAAATAAACGAATTATGCTGCACGCCGTCACGAGGTAAAAAATGCTGCATAGCTTGATTCGTGGGATTATAGCGAGTGAGCCCTTGGTTACTGCTTACCCATAAGTGGCCTTTACTATCATCTTTAATAGCAAAAATATTATCGTTCAGTAATCCATCATGTTCGGTAATGTAAGAGATTTTTTGTGTTTTTTTATCAAGGCGGTTTAAACCACCAAAGGTACCCACCCATAGGGTATCGTTATTTTGCAAGTGCAAAGAGGTGACCATATTATGGCTTAAACCAGTCTGCGATGTCTGATCCGAGGGGTAATGAGTAAATGATTCATCCGCCATACTTAGATAGTCTAAACCTGCACGCGTCCCGACCCATAATCCGTTCGCATTGTGATCAAAAAGCAGAGTAAATACGGTATTGTTAGCAAGGCTATTTACTGAGTCGTCGTGCTTGTAATGTTGAACCTCTAAGGTGTCGGGATTAAAGCGTGTTAAACCTTGGTTGCTACCTAGCCATAAATTTCCTTTAGGATCGCTCGTTATCGCATAAACACGATCGCTGCTAAGTTGATGACTTTGCGTTGTATAGGCAATAAAATTATCTTCAGCTGGATTGTATTGCAGTAACCCACCGCCATAGGTACCAATCCAAAGTCGCTGTTGGTTATCTTCATGCAGGCTAAATACATTATTATTAGTAAGGCCGCTTTGCAATTTTGAGTTAACTTTATAGCGCTTAAAGCCAGTGTCGGTTTGTTTGTTTAAGCCATCACGCGTACCAACCCATAACTGACCTTGTGAATCTTTAAGTAGAGCGCGAACAAAATTATGACTAATGGTAGTCTCATCATCGCTCAAATGCTGTTGATGCGAAAATTGATTTTGCTTTTTATCATAACGTTGCAAGCCATAGCCATCAGTACCAATCCAAATGACACCGAACTGATCTTGATAAAGTGACAATAGGTAATCATTAGCAAGCCCATTTTGTTGCTGTTTATTGTGCGGTATGTGCTCAAAGTTATTTTTAGATGTACTTTGCTCTGTTTTATAAAATAAACCTTTTCCATAACTTGTCAGCCACATGGTATCGGTGTCGTCAATTAATATATCGGTGATCCATACATCTGTAAATTGAGCAAACTCCGCAAAAACCTCTGTTGTTGGAATAAATAAGCTAAGGCCTTGTTTGCTTGCTAGTAAAAGCTGCCCTTGTGTATTTAAGTGTAACCGCCATAAATTCTTATGGCTCTTTGCTATGTGTTTAAACGTTTTTAGCTCTGGGTTAAATTTAATTAATCCCTCGTTGGTCGCTAACCAGATATTCTGTTGAGCATCTATTACGATATCTTGTATTACGGTATTAGCTTGCTCGGGGCTATTATAGCTAAATGACTCAACTTCATTATTGACTATATTTAATCGTGTTAACTTTCCATGTTCATGGCCTAACCAAATATTATTTAGGTTATCTGACGCCAGTGACCATATACGGTTATCAGTAATCGCCAACTCAGTTTGCGTAGTAAAAACCTTAAATTGACCGGTTTGAGTATCAAGTAAGTTTAAACCATTACTGGCTGTAGAAAACCAGATAGCATGAGGGCCGCCAGCAAGGCAATCGGTGACCCAGTTTCCTGAAATACTAGCCTCAGTAGGGTGAGACTTGAAGCGTTTAAACTCATAACCATCAAAGCGATTAAGACCGCCTTGTGTGGCAAACCAATGAAACCCTTGCTCATCAGTGATGCTGCATGTAATCGAGTTTTGCGATAATCCTTGCTCACTCGAATATGTATCTAAGTGAATAGGGCGGGCAATAAGCATGCTATGAAACAAGCAAAAAATACTTAAAATGAGGGTTTTGAATAGGGTTTGAAGTAAAGGCACTGGCTTCCTTGTGCGAACAGTATTCCTAAAATTGAAACAATCATAAACTGCTTTTTTAATAATGTTAAGTTTGATTTTTACAGCCGTCAGTGAGATTTTAAGTTATGGGTATCTTTTTACTCTTGTGTTAATGAATTGCGTAAGTATAATAGGCATCCACTTTGCAGGGGCGTAGTTCCAATTGGTAGAACAGCGGTCTCCAAAACCGACGGTTGGGAGTTCGAATCTCTCCGCCCCTGCCAATTTTTTACAAAGTGAGTAAAGTCTAGAACTAAAAATCGGTTTAAGTAAGCTTGTTTTTAAGTTTAGATTTTAATGGATTAACCCTGTCGACGTGCAGGGTTGTTGTGTCTGTAGTTAAGGTAATAATATTATGAGCACGAATATAGAAACACCATCGAGTGGGATGGAGTCAGTAAAGTGGTTAGTAGCAATTGCGCTACTTGCAGGCGCAGTCGTTGGTAACCATATGTTTGCAGATCAGTCTGTATTACTACGTGCTATTGGCGTTGTGGTTGCGATAGCTGCGGGTTTAGCTATTGCTTCGCAAACTTTCAAGGGACGTACATTCCTTGCTTTTGCAAAAGAAGCGCGTATCGAAGTACGCAAGGTAGTTTGGCCGACGCGTCAAGAAACAACGCACACGACATTAATTGTAATGGTTGCAACAGTGATTATGGCATTAATCCTTTGGGGATTAGATGGCATTTTATTCCGCGCTGTAGGCTTTTTAACTGGATTGGAGATCTGATCCCATGTCGGATGAGAATAACGAAAAGAAACTACGTTGGTACGTAGTACAGGCTTTCTCAGGTTATGAGAAGCGTGTTGCTCAAACATTATTAGAGCATATTAAAATCAAAGGTCTAGAAGATAGCTTTGGTGAAGTATTAGTTCCTACTGAAGAAGTCGTAGAGATGCGTGCTGGTCAAAAGCGTAAATCTGAGCGTAAATTCTTCCCAGGTTACGTACTAGTACAAATGGATATGAATGATGCAAGCTGGCACTTAGTAAATAGCACTGAACGTGTTATGGGCTTTATTGGTGGCACATCAGACCGTCCAGCACCTATTAGCACCAAAGAAGCTGATCGTATTCTTAACCGTCTACAAGAGAACGCAGAAGCGCCTAAACCAGCAACATTATTTGAGCCGGGTGAAGTGGTTCGTGTTACTGATGGTCCATTTGCAGACTTTAGTGGTGTGGTTGAAGAAGTTGACTACGAAAAGAGCCGCGTTAAAGTGTCGGTACTTATTTTTGGTCGCTCTACGCCAGTTGAACTTGAATTTGGTCAAGTTGAACAAGATAAGTAATTGATTTAAAGCGTCGCGTTAAAAACTTTTAAATTTTTGGCACGAAGCTTGAAAAAGGCCGCTGATTAACTTATAATCAGCGGCCTTTTTGTATTCAGGGAAAACGTTTGTTTAACTGTTTACTAAAAAGTGAGAAACCAATTTTTAAACTGGGAAGCCGCTAGAGTACGCGTCCTCGCGCGCACAAGGCTAAGACCCACCTAATGAGGTATTTATAATGGCTAAGAAAGTTGAAGCTCTAATCAAGCTACAAGTTGCTGCTGGTATGGCTAACCCTAGTCCTCCAGTAGGTCCAGCACTAGGTCAACACGGTGTAAACATCATGGAATTCTGTAAAGCGTTCAACGCACGTACAGAATCTATCGAAAAAGGCGCTCCAGTTCCTGTAGTGATCTCTGTTTACGGCGACCGTTCATTTACGTTCGACATGAAAACGCCACCGGCTGCTTACTTACTTAAGAAAGCTGCAGGTATCAAATCTGGTTCAGGCCGTCCTAACACTGAGAAAGTAGGCACAGTAACTCGTGCTCAACTTGAAGAAATCGTTGAGACAAAGAAACCAGACCTTACAGCTTCTGATTTAGAAGCTGCGGTTCGCACTATCGCAGGTTCTGCGCGTGCGATGGGCTTGAACGTAGAGGACTAAGATAATGGCTAAATTAACTAAACGTATGCGTACTATCCGCGAAAAAGTGGAAGTAACTAAAGATTACGAAATTAACGAAGCAGTTGCTCTTTTAAAAGAACTAGCGACAGCTAAATTCGTAGAAAGTGTTGACGTTGCTGTTAACCTTGGTATCGATGCTCGTAAATCTGATCAAAACGTTCGTGGTGCAACTGTACTACCTAACGGTACTGGTCGTGACGTTCGTGTTGCTGTATTCACTCAAGGCGCTAATGCAGAAGCTGCAAAAGAAGCCGGTGCTGAATTAGTAGGCATGGAAGATCTTGCTGACCTAGTTAAGAAAGGCGAGATGAATTTTGACGTTGTTGTTGCATCACCAGACGCTATGCGTGTTGTTGGTCAACTAGGTCAAATCTTAGGCCCACGTGGTCTAATGCCAAACCCTAAAACTGGTACTGTAACACCTAACGTTGCAGAAGCAGTTAAAAATGCGAAAGCAGGTCAAGTGCGTTACCGCAATGACAAAAATGGTATCATCCATACTACTATTGGTAAGGTTGATTTCACTGCTGAGCAGTTACAACAAAACCTTGAGGCTCTAATTGTTGCGCTTAAGAAGGCTAAACCTTCTCAAGCTAAAGGTGTTTACTTGAAGAAAGTAACTATCTCTACAACAATGGGCGCAGGTGTTTCTGTTGACCAAGGCACTTTAAGCACAGTTGTTGCTTAATTGAGTGTTTACATGGCGTGAAATTTGTACTATAATTTTGCGCCATTTTGCTGATTAATTTAGTTAATCGCAAAGTAAAGAATTCGGGTTGAAGTCCATAATTTCGAAGCGCCTTCGGGCAACGCGATAAATTGGGCTTCCGTCCAAGACCGTAGGCGGCTTCGGCCTTAATATTACCTACGTAGACGGTGTGAATCCCCAGATAGATTTTTCCTAATCTTCTGGCTCTCGCCGTAAAAAGCATCTCCACCTTTATTGGTGGGGAAGAGTAAAACAGGGAAGCCGATGTACGGTAACCCATTAAACCAGGAGTAACACCCATGGCTTTAAATCTTCAAGGCAAAAAGGCAATTGTTGCTGAAGTCAACGAAGCAGCCACTGGTGCTCTATCTGCAGTAGTTGCAGATTCTCGTGGTGTAACAGTTGGTGCAATCACTGCCCTTCGTAAAGAAGCTCGCGAAGCGGGTGTTTGGATGAAAGTTGTCCGTAACACTCTAGCTAAACGTGCTCTTGAAGGAACAGACTTTGAATGCCTATCTGATTCATTTGTTGGTCCAAGCTTAATCGCTTTCTCATCAGAGCACCCAGGTGCTGCTGCGCGTATCTTTTCAGACTTCGCGAAAAAGAATGAGAAATTTGAGCTTAAAACGGCCGCTTTTGAAGGTAATGTAGTAGATGCAGCTATGCTTGCAACTCTACCTACATACGACGAAGCTGTTGCACGCTTAATGAGCGCTATGAAAGAAGCGTCTGCTGGTAAATTGTGTAAAACAATTGAAGCAGTACGTGTACAGAAAGAAGAGCAAGCTGCTTAATTTTAAGCTGTTTAATCCCTTTCGGTGTAAATTTATTTGGACCTTAGAGTCCGTTAATTATTAGGAAATTTGTAATGTCTGTAACTAAAGACCAAATCCTTGACGCAATTGCTGAAATGTCAGTAATGGACGTTGTTGCTCTAGTTGAAGCAATGGAAGAAAAATTCGGCGTAACTGCTGCAGCTGCTATGGTAGCAGGTCCTGCTGCTGAAGCTGCTGAAGAGAAAACAGAATTTGACGTAATCCTTACTGGCGCTGGCGCTAATAAAGTTGCGGCAATCAAAGCTGTACGTGGCGCAACTGGTCTTGGCTTAAAAGAAGCTAAAGCTCTAGTTGAAGCTGCTCCAACTCCAGTTAAAGAAGGTATCTCTAAGGAAGAAGCTGAAGCTCTTGCTAAAGACCTTACAGAAGCTGGTGCTGAAGTTGAGGTTAAGTAATCTAGCTTTTGCTAGGTTCGCTGCCTGAGAAATCAGGCAAGGGCTGGTGATTATTTAATCACCGGCCTTTTTGCGCTATAGAGCGACTATTCTTATAGCGCAAATAAAATCTGATTTATTCTTTAATTTCAACACTTTATAGTTTGCTAGTGTTGAGGTGGGATTAAGTTGGAACAACAGTTAATGTTGTACATCTTGGCATAGATGCCAGTTAAGTCTGTTCTTACAAGAACAGGTCGGGTCAAAGATCAGCAAGCTGAGGAACCCCATGGCTTACTCTTATTCTGAAAAGAAACGTATCCGTAAGGATTTTGGTAAACGTCCACAAGTTTTGGATATACCTTTCTTACTGTCGACGCAGTTAGAATCGTTTAAAAAATTCTTAGTCCCGGACGCTGATGGCGATCATGGTTTGGAAGCTGCCTTCCGTTCTGTGTTCCCAATTAAAAGCTACTCGGGAAATTCTGAGCTTCAATACGTAAGTTATCGTATTGGTGAGCCAGTATTCGATGTAAAAGAATGTCAAATTCGCGGTGTGACTTATTCTGCTCCACTTCGCGTGAAACTGCGTCTTGTAGTAATGGACAAAGAAGCTCCAGGCACAGTTAAAGACATTAAAGAGCAAGAAGTTTACATGGGCGAAATTCCGCTCATGACCGATACCGGTACTTTTGTAATCAATGGTACAGAGCGTGTTATCGTTTCTCAGCTACACCGTAGCCCTGGTGTATTCTTTGATAACGACCGCGGTAAAACTCACTCGTCAGGTAAAGTGCTTTATAACGCACGTGTAATTCCTTACCGTGGTTCATGGTTAGACTTCGAATTTGATGCAAAAGATAACTTATATGTACGTATTGACCGTCGTCGTAAATTACCGGCGTCTATCATCTTACGTGCACTTGAGTACACGAGTGAAGAAATCCTAGATATCTTCTTCGATACTACTGCGTTTGAAATCGCTGACGGTAAGGTTCTTATGGAACTTGTGCCTTCACGTTTACGTGGTGAAACTGCCGCTTTTGATATCAAGAGCGAAGACGGTGAAGTCCTTGTTGAAAGCGGTCGTCGTGTTACGGCTCGCCACATCAAGAGCATCGAGAAAAAAGGCATTAAGCAATTAGAAGTACCACATGAGTACATCATTGGCCGTGTATTAGCGAAGAACTATGTTGATGAGTCAACAGGTGAAATCATTGCTACTGCAAATGACGAGCTAACGCTTGAAATGATGGCTGAATTGGTTAAAGCCGGTCACACGACCATTGATACACTATACATCAATGAAGTGGACAGCGGCGCTTACATGTCAAATACGTTGAATATTGACTCGTCAAGCAACCGTTTAGAAGCACTAGTAGAAATTTATCGCATGATGCGCCCAGGCGAGCCACCGACGAAAGACGCGGCTGAAGCCTTATTTGAGAACTTATTCTTCTCAGAAGAACGCTATGACTTATCAACAGTAGGTCGTATGAAGTTCAATAGCCGTGTTGGTTACGATTCAGACACAGGCCCTGGCACATTAAGCAAAGAAGACATCGTAGCGGTTATGAAAGTATTGATTGCTATTCGTAACGGTGTTGGCGATGTTGATGATATAGACCACTTAGGCAACCGTCGTATACGTAGTGTTGGCGAAATGGCTGAGAATCAATTCCGTGTAGGTTTAGTACGTGTAGAACGTGCTGTACGTGAGCGTTTAAGCTTAGGTGACCTTGATGCGGTAATGCCACAAGATCTTATTAACGCTAAGCCTATTTCGGCAGCGGTTAAAGAGTTCTTCGGCTCGTCTCAGTTATCACAGTTTATGGACCAAAATAACCCGCTATCAGAAGTAACGCATAAGCGTCGTATTTCTGCATTAGGTCCGGGCGGTCTAACTCGTGAACGCGCTGGCTTTGAAGTACGTGACGTTCACGTAACTCACTACGGTCGCGTATGTCCAATCGAGACTCCTGAGGGTCCAAACATCGGTCTAATTAACTCATTGTCTACGTATGCACGTACCAATGACTACGGTTTCTTAGAAACACCTTACCGCAAAGTGGTAGACGGTGTAGTAACTGATGAAGTTGATTACCTATCAGCCATTGAAGAAGGTCAGTTTGTTATCGCACAGGCGAACTCAAACTTAACTGAAACCAATGAGTTTGTAGATGAACTTATTCCATGTCGTCACAAAGGTGAATCAACCTTTATGGGTCGTATGGACCAGCAATATATGGATGTATCACCACAACAGGTGATCTCTGTAGCGGCAGCACTTATCCCGTTCCTAGAACACGATGATGCTAACCGTGCATTGATGGGTTCAAACATGCAACGTCAAGCAGTACCAACATTGAAAGCGGACAAACCGTTAGTAGGTACAGGTATTGAGTTAACACTAGCAAAAGATTCTGGTGTAACGATTGTTGCTAAACGTGGTGGTGAAGTAATGTATGCCGACGCAAGTCGCATCGTTGTTAATGTACATGAAGAAGAGCGCATCCCTGGTGAAGCGGGCATCGACATCTACAACTTAACCAAGTACACACGTTCTAACCAAAATACATGTATTAACCAAAAGCCGACTTGTATGGTTGGTGAACCGGTTACTCGTGGCGATGTGTTAGCAGATGGTCCTTCGACTGACTTAGGTGACTTAGCCCTTGGTCAAAACCTTCGCGTGGCATTCATGCCATGGAACGGTTACAACTTCGAGGATTCAATCTTACTATCAGAGCGCGTAGTTGAAGAAGATCGTCTAACGACTATCCACATTCAAGAACTACAGTGTATCGCCCGTGATACTAAATTAGGCTCAGAAGAGATCACAGCAGATATCCCGAACGTGGGTGAATCTGCACTAGGCAAGCTTGATGAATCAGGCGTTGTATATATTGGTGCTGAAGTTAAAGGCGGCGATATCCTAGTAGGTAAAGTGACTCCGAAAGGCGAAACGCAATTAACACCAGAAGAGAAGCTACTACGTGCTATCTTCGGTGAAAAAGCGTCTGACGTTAAAGACAGCTCTTTACGTGTACCTAACTCTGTAACTGGTACTGTAATCGACGTACAAGTTTTCACCCGTGATGGCGTTGAAAAAGATAAGCGTGCGTTAGAAGTTGAAGACATGCAGCTTCGCGAAGCGAAGAAAGACTTCAACGAAGAGTTCCGTATTCTAGAAGCTGGTGTTTTAGAGCGTGCTCGCAAGTTACTTGTGGCAGCTGGCTTCGATGAAGACAACTTAGCGTCACTGAATGCTGAAAAGTTGCTAACTCAAAGCCTTGCTGAAGAAGACAAGCAAGCTGAACTTGAGCAACTAGCTGCACAGTACGATGAGCTTAAAGCTGAATACGATAAGAAGTTTGAAAACAAACGTCGTAAAATTACTCAAGGTGATGACTTAGCACCAGGTGTACTTAAAATTGTTAAAGTATACTTAGCTGTTAAACGTCGTATCCAACCGGGTGATAAAATGGCGGGTCGTCACGGTAACAAAGGTGTTATCTCGACTATCGTACCAGTAGAAGATATGCCATACGATGACAAAGGTCGTACGGTAGATATCGTACTAAATCCACTAGGTGTACCATCGCGAATGAACATCGGTCAGATCCTTGAAACACATATGGGTCTAGCTGCACGCGGTATTGGTGAGCGCTTAGAAGAAATGATGAAAGAGCAACGCGAGCTTCATGAGCTACGTGAATTCATCAAACAAGCTTATGAGATCGGTGAATCTCGTCAGGTTGTGGATATCGCTAGTTTCTCTGATGACGAAATTCGTCGTTTAGCTGAAAACTTAAAAGGTGGTTTACCGATTGCTACTCCTGCATTTGATGGCGCGAAAGAAGACGAAATCAAAGACATGCTAGAGCTAGGCGGCTACCCTAGAAGTGGTCAGGTTACACTTTATGATGGCCGTACTGGCGATCAGTTTGAACGTCAAGTAACTGTAGGTTACATGTACATGCTTAAACTTAACCACTTGGTTGATGATAAGATGCACGCGCGTTCTACTGGTTCTTACAGCCTTGTTACTCAGCAGCCGCTGGGTGGTAAAGCACAGTTCGGTGGCCAGCGTTTTGGTGAGATGGAAGTATGGGCACTTGAAGCTTACGGTGCTGCTTACACTCTACAAGAAATGTTAACAGTGAAATCGGATGACGTGAACGGTCGTACTAAGATGTATAAAAACATCGTTGATGGTAACCATAAAATGGAACCAGGTATGCCAGAATCGTTCAACGTATTGTTGAAAGAAATCCGCTCACTGGGTATCAACATCGAGTTGGAAGAAAATTAAGCCAATTAGATGCTGCAGTGAACGCTGCAGCATCTGTTATGGCTGAATAGAATGTAGGGACGAGAACATCCGTCCTCAAGATTAACTCCGACAGGAGAGCTAAGGTGAAAGACTTACTTAAGTTTCTGAAGCAACAAAATAAGACCGAAGAATTCGATGCAATTCGCATTGGTCTTGCTTCACCAGACATGGTTCGTTCATGGTCATACGGTGAAGTAAAGAAACCTGAGACTATTAACTACCGTACTTTCAAGCCTGAGCGCGATGGCTTATTCTGTGCCCGTATTTTCGGCCCAGTGAAAGATTATGAGTGTTTATGTGGTAAATATAAACGCCTTAAACACCGTGGTGTGATCTGTGAAAAGTGTGGCGTTGAAGTAACACTCACTAAAGTGCGTCGTGACCGTATGGGTCATATAGAACTGGCAAGTCCAGTTGCGCATATATGGTTTTTAAAATCATTACCGTCACGTATCGGCTTAATGCTTGATATGACGCTTCGTGATATTGAACGTGTTCTTTACTTCGAATCATTCGTAGTAACTGAGCCTGGTATGACAACGCTTGAGCGTGGTCAGCTATTAGGTGAAGAAGAATACCTAGATGCACTTGAAGAGCACGGCGATGAGTTTGAAGCGAAGATGGGTGCTGAAGCAGTATTAGACTTGCTTCGTGAACTCGATCTTGCTCAATTAATTGCAGAGATGCGTGAAGAGTTACCAACAATTAACTCTGAAACTAAGCGTAAAAAGATCACTAAACGTCTTAAGTTAATGGAATCGTTCCACCAATCAGGTAATAACCCTGAGTGGATGATCATGACAGTACTTCCAGTATTGCCACCTGACTTACGTCCATTAGTACCACTAGACGGTGGCCGCTTTGCGACATCTGATCTAAATGACCTTTACCGTCGTGTTATTAACCGTAATAACCGTCTTAAGCGTCTACTAGATTTAGCTGCACCAGATATTATCGTACGCAACGAAAAACGTATGTTACAAGAAGCGGTTGATGCGCTACTTGATAATGGTCGTCGTGGTCGTGCAATTACAGGTTCTAACAAACGTCCACTTAAATCGCTTGCTGATATGATCAAAGGTAAGCAAGGTCGTTTCCGTCAGAACTTACTTGGTAAGCGTGTAGATTACTCTGGCCGTTCTGTAATCACGGTTGGTCCTACACTTAAGCTTCATCAGTGTGGTCTTCCTAAGAAGATGGCATTAGAGCTTTTCAAACCATTCATCTATGGCAAATTAGAACGTCGCGGCATGGCTACGACAATCAAAGCAGCTAAAAAGATGGTTGAGCGTGAAGTAGCGGAAGTATGGGATGTACTAGACGAAGTAATTCGTGAACATCCAGTATTACTTAACCGTGCACCAACACTTCACCGTTTGGGTATCCAAGCGTTTGAACCTGTGCTTATCGAAGGTAAAGCGATTCATTTGCATCCATTAGTATGTGCGGCTTACAACGCCGACTTCGATGGTGACCAAATGGCGGTACACGTACCGCTAACAATTGAAGCGCAGCTAGAAGCTCGTGCGTTAATGATGTCTACAAACAACATCTTATCGCCTGCTAATGGTGAGCCAATCATCGTTCCTTCACAGGACGTTGTATTAGGTCTTTATTACATGACGCGTGACCGCATTAACGCCAAAGGCGAAGGCACCGTATTTAAAGATCCTAAAGAAGCAGAAAAAGCATACCGTAGTGGTAATGCCGACCTTCACGCAAAAGTGAAAGTACGTATTAGCCAATCAGTAGCTAATGAAGATGGTGTTGTAGAAGATACAATCACTATCATTGATACTACAGTGGGTCGTGCAATTCTGTCTCTTATTTTACCTAAAGGTATGCCGTTTGAGTCAATCAACCAAGCTCTAGGTAAAAAGCAAATTTCTAGCTTACTAAATGAGTGTTACCGTCGTCTTGGTTTAAAAGACACAGTAGTTTTTGCTGACCAAGTTATGTACACCGGTTTCCACTACGCAATGAAGTCAGGTGTTTCAATTGGTATCGATGACTTAGTTATCCCACCAGTTAAAGCATCAATCATTGAAGCAGCAGAAGCTGAAGTAACTGAAATCAACCAACAATTCCAATCAGGTCTTGTAACGGCTGGTGAAAAGTACAACAAAGTTATCGATATTTGGTCACGTGTAAATGAGAACTTATCACGTGAAATGATGGCTAACTTGTCAAAAGACACCGTAGTGAATGCGCAAGGTGAAGAAGAAGAGCAACCGTCATTTAACTCAGTGTTTATGATGGCCGACTCAGGTGCTCGTGGTAGTGCCGCTCAGATCCGTCAGCTAGCAGGTATGCGTGGTCTAATGGCACGTCCAGATGGTTCAATCATCGAGACGCCAATCACGGCTAACTTCCGTGAAGGTCTAAACGTACTTCAGTACTTCATCTCAACGCACGGTGCGCGTAAAGGTCTTGCCGATACAGCACTGAAAACAGCGAACTCGGGTTACCTAACGCGTCGTCTAGTAGACGTTGCACAAGATTTGGTAATCAATGAAGACGATTGTGGCACAGAAGATGGCTTAACAATGAAACCGCTTATTGAAGGTGGTGACGTTGTAGAAGCACTTCGCGAACGTGTACTAGGTCGTGTTGTTGCTGAAGATGTTGTTATTCCAGGTACTAATACAGTACTTGTAGAACGTAACATCATGCTTGACGAAAAACTGTGTGACCTTTTAGAAGAGCACTCAGTTGATGAAGTTCGTGTACGTTCTGTTATCACCTGTGATAACGACTTTGGTGTTTGTGCTAAGTGTTATGGTCGTGACCTAGCACGTGGTCATATCATCAACGCGGGTGAATCAGTTGGTGTTATCGCGGCACAATCAATCGGTGAGCCGGGTACACAGCTTACGATGCGTACATTCCACATCGGTGGTGCGGCATCAAGAGCGTCTGCTGAAAATAATGTACAAGTTAAAACTAACGGTACATTAAAACTTCACAACGCTAAGTATGTATTAAATACAGATGGTAAGATTGTTATTACCTCTCGTTCTACCGAAATCACTATCATTGATAGCTATGGTCGTGAGAAAGAGCGTTATAAAGTACCTTACGGTGCGGTATTAACAGTGCAAGACAATGCAGAAGTTCAAGGTAACGACATTGTTGCTACTTGG
Source organism: Pseudoalteromonas sp. Scap03 (assembly GCF_013393115.1). GTDB lineage: Bacteria > Pseudomonadota > Gammaproteobacteria > Enterobacterales > Alteromonadaceae > Pseudoalteromonas. The sequence goes on from NZ_VDEU01000001.1 coordinate 1,081,879, forward strand.
GACCCGCATAGTCACCCAATCGTTCTTGAGCATAAATCAAAAGTATCGTTCAGCGATATCGATGATTCAAATACTGAAGCACAGACTGACGAACTAACGGGTTTAACTCGCGTAGTTGTTAAAGATCTTGCTAAAGCGAATGCGAAAGAGCCGAAACTTATCATTGAAAGTGATGAGCGTGGCTTGCAAGAAACACGTCTTCCTTCATTCACTACGATTGAAGTAACAGACGGCGCGACTGCAAATCCTGGTGACGTACTAGCACGTATTCCGCAAGAAGGTTCGAAAACTCGTGATATCACGGGTGGTCTACCACGCGTAGCCGACTTATTTGAAGCGCGTAAGCCGAAAGATCCAGCTATCTTAGCTGAAATCACCGGTACGATTAGTTTCGGTAAAGAGACTAAAGGTAAGAAACGTTTAGTTATTACTCCAGCTGAAGGCGATCATTACGAAGAAATGATTCCTAAGTGGCGTCAACTTAACGTGTTTGAAGGTGAGCAAGTGTCTAAAGGTGAAGTTATCGCCGATGGTCCAGAGTCACCGCATGACATCTTACGCCTACGTGGTGTGACTCATGTTGCTAACTACATTGTTAACGAAGTGCAAGAGGTTTACCGTTTGCAGGGCGTTAAGATCAATGATAAGCACATTGAAACTATTATTCGTCAAATGCTACGTAAATGTATCATTCTAGACGGTGGTGATACTGAGTTCTTAGCTGGTGAGCAAATTGAAGTGGCACGCGTTAATATCGCAAACCGCGACCTTGAAGCTCAAGGTAAGATCCCAGCTAAGTTTGAAATCCAGTTAATGGGTATCACTAAAGCATCACTAGCGACAGAATCTTTCATCTCAGCAGCCTCGTTCCAGGAGACAACTCGTGTCCTAACAGAAGCCGCTGTAAATGGTAAGAGCGATGAGTTACGCGGTCTGAAAGAAAACGTAATTGTGGGTCGATTGATCCCAGCCGGTACCGGTTTTGCGTATCATCAAGATCGTATGGCTCGTCGTAAGCAAAAAGACGTTGTTGAAGAGCAAACGGTAAGTGCAGAAGAGGCGACTCAAGCACTGACTGATGCCTTAAACGCGGATTTATCTGGAAATCAATAAACCGAATCTAATCAATAGATTAGAGTTTAGCAAGGTAGTTATCTACTGCCTTGCGAGCGGTTTAGGTTGACAGGTCAATCTTTGCTCATTAAAATTCCGCCACCCATTTACTTGCACGTTTAATACATGCTCGTAAAACAAGGGCGGATTTTTTATTTTTTTCAGTAGTAATTTTAATTTCAGGAGCTATTTAAATGGCAACTATTAACCAGCTAGTGCGTAAGCCACGTCGTAGCAAGGTTACTAAAAGTAACTCAGCTGCGCTTAAAGCGTGTCCGCAAAAGCGTGGTGTATGTACTCGCGTATATACAACTACACCTAAGAAACCAAACTCGGCGTTACGTAAAGTAGCTCGTGTACGTTTAACTAACGGTTTCGAAGTAACTTCATACATCGGTGGTGAAGGTCATAACCTTCAAGAGCACAGTGTAATCCTAATCCGTGGTGGTCGTGTTAAAGATTTACCAGGTGTGCGTTTCCACACTGTACGTGGTGCACTTGACTGTGCAGGCGTAAGCGACCGTCGTCAAGCTCGTTCTAAATACGGTGCAAAACGCCCTAAAGGCTAATTGTATTCCGTTAGTAAGGCCAAGCACTAAATATTATTAATTATTGTTTTGGGTTATTGTTCCAAAAGGACAAACCTGAATAAACCGGAGATACAAAATGCCTAGAAGACGCGTAATAGGTCAACGTAAAATTCTTCCAGATCCTAAGTTCGGATCGGAACTTCTTGCAAAATTCGTTAACATCGTAATGTTAGACGGCAAGAAATCTACTGCTGAAAAAATCGTTTATGGTGCGCTAGACGTGGCTGCTGAGAAATCAGGCAAGTCGCACCTAGAAATCTTTGAAACTGCACTTGATAACATCCGTCCACAGGTAGAGGTTAAATCTCGCCGTGTTGGTGGTTCAACTTATCAAGTACCAGTTGAAGTACGTCCAGTACGTCGCAACGCATTAGGTATGCGTTGGTTAGTAGACGCTGCACGTAAGCGTGGCGAAAAATCTATGGGCTTACGTTTAGCTCAAGAAATCGTTGACGCTGCTGATAACAAAGGCACTGCGGTTAAGAAACGTGAAGACGTTCACCGTATGGCTGAAGCGAATAAAGCATTCGCTCATTACCGTTGGTAATCTGTCCTTAACCTTTAAGAGGATTTTATGGCACGTACAACTCCACTTGAGCGTTACCGCAATATCGGTATTTGTGCTCACGTAGATGCAGGCAAAACCACCACAACAGAACGTGTTCTGTTCTACACAGGTCTTTCTCATAAGATCGGTGAAGTGCATGATGGCGCTGCAACTATGGATTGGATGGAGCAGGAACAAGAGCGTGGTATCACAATCACTTCTGCTGCAACAACGTGTTTCTGGAAAGGGATGGACGCTCAATTTGACGACCATCGCATCAATATTATTGATACCCCAGGGCACGTAGATTTCACTATCGAAGTAGAGCGTTCTTTACGTGTACTAGATGGTGCGGTAGTTGTTCTTTGTGCTTCATCGGGTGTACAGCCGCAAACTGAGACAGTTTGGCGTCAAGCGAACAAGTACGAAGTTCCGAGAATGATCTTCGTAAATAAAATGGATCGCACGGGCGCTGACTTCTTAACGGTTGTAAGCCAGGTGAAATCTCGTCTTGGAGCAACGCCTGTTCCAGTCCAGCTGCCTATTGGCGCTGAAGACGACTTTAAAGGTGTTATTGACCTTATTAAAATGAAAGCCATTAACTGGAATGATAAAGACCAGGGTATGACTTTCTCTTATGAGGCAATACCGGCAGAACTTCAGGAACTAGCCGAAGAATGGCGCTCTCACTTAGTTGAAAGCGCTGCTGAAGCTACTGAAGAACTAATGGATAAATACTTAGAAGGTGAAGAGTTAAGCGAAGCAGAAATTAAAAATGCTTTGCGTCAACGCACATTAGCGAACGAAATTGTTCCCATGACGTGTGGTAGTGCATTTAAAAACAAAGGTGTTCAAGCTGTGCTTGATTGCGTTGTTGAATATATGCCATCACCAACACAAGTGAAACAAATCCAAGGTATCTTAGAAAATGGTACTGAGGAAGAGCGTCCTGCTGATGATAAAGCGCCGTTTGCTGCTCTTGCATTCAAGATTGCAACAGACCCGTTTGTTGGCACTTTAACCTTTTTCCGTGTTTACTCTGGTACTGTTAAACAGGGTGACGCGGTATATAACCCAGTAAAAAGTAAGCGTGAGCGTCTTGGTCGTATCGTTCAGATGCATTCAAACTCACGTGAAGAGATCAAAGAAGTCCACGCAGGCGACATCGCGGCGGCTATTGGTCTCAAAGACGTAACAACAGGTGAAACACTGTGTGATCCGAACTCTATTATTACGCTTGAGCGTATGGAGTTCCCAGAACCAGTTATCTCTGTTGCGGTTGAGCCTCGCACAATCGCTGACCAGGATAAAATGGGTATCGCGCTAGGAAAACTAGCTGCAGAAGATCCATCTTTCCGCGTACAAACTGACGAAGAATCAGGCCAGACTATTATCTCTGGCATGGGTGAACTTCACCTTGATATCATTGTCGACCGTATGAAACGTGAATTCAGTGTTGAATGTAACGTTGGTAAGCCGCAGGTTGCATACCGAGAAGCTATTCGTTCAACTGTTGAAGTTGAAGGAAAGTTTGTACGTCAATCAGGTGGTCGTGGTCAATATGGTCACGTCTGGCTTAAACTTGAACCGATGGATATTTCGGATGATGAAGCCCCAATTTACGAGTTCGTAAACGAAACCGTAGGTGGCTCAGTGCCGAAAGAATACATCCCTGCGGTAGACAAAGGTATCCAAGAGCAAATGGCTCAAGGTGTACTGGCAGGCTACCCATTACTTGGTGTTAAAGCGACTTTATATGATGGTTCATTCCATGATGTGGATTCGAATGAAATGGCATTTAAAATAGCAGGTTCACTGGCTATGAGACAAGGTGCGCTAGATGCAAACCCTGCACTTTTAGAACCAGTAATGAAGGTTGAAGTACTCACTCCTGAAGCAAACATGGGTGATGTAGTTGGCGACCTAAACCGTCGTCGCGGCATGATCGAAGGCATGGAAGATGCACTTGGTGGCCTTAAGCAAATTAATGCTGTGGTACCACTATCTGAAATGTTCGGTTATGCGACTGCTTTACGATCTGCAACACAGGGCCGTGCCTCATACTCTATGGAGTTTTTGAAGTACGCTGAAGCCTCTAAGCAGGTTGCAGATACAATAATTTCAGCTCGCGCTGTTATATGATTTTAGCTTGTCTGGCTCAATACTGAGTCAGGCTTTAATTTCTTTATTAGGAATTTTTTAAGATGGCAAAAGAAAAGTTTGAACGCGTAAAACCGCACGTAAACGTTGGTACAATCGGCCACGTTGACCACGGTAAAACTACACTAACTGCAGCAATCACTAACGTACTTGCAAAAGTATACGGCGGTGTTGCTAAAGATTTCGCATCAATCGATAACGCTCCAGAAGAGCGCGAGCGTGGTATCACAATCTCAACTTCACACGTTGAGTACGATACACCTACTCGTCACTACGCACACGTAGATTGTCCTGGTCACGCCGATTATGTTAAAAACATGATCACTGGTGCTGCTCAAATGGACGGCGCTATCTTAGTAGTTGCTGCGACTGATGGCCCTATGCCACAAACTCGTGAGCACATCCTACTTTCTCGCCAAGTTGGCGTTCCTTACATCGTTGTGTTCATGAACAAATGTGACATGGTTGATGATGAAGAGCTACTTGAGCTAGTAGAAATGGAAGTTCGTGAACTTCTTTCTGAATACGACTTCCCAGGTGATGACTTACCACTAATTCAAGGTTCTGCACTTAAAGCACTTGAAGGCGAAAAGCAGTGGGAAGACAAGATCGTTGAGCTTGCAGAAGCACTAGATTCTTACATTCCAGAGCCAGAGCGTGACATCGATAAGCCATTCATCATGCCTATCGAAGACGTTTTCTCAATCCAAGGCCGTGGTACTGTTGTAACTGGTCGTGTTGAAGCTGGTATCATCAACGTGAATGACGAAGTTGAAATCGTTGGTATCAAAGAGACTACTAAGTCTACTTGTACTGGTGTTGAGATGTTCCGTAAGCTTCTTGACGAAGGTCGTGCTGGTGAGAACATTGGTGCACTTCTACGTGGTACTAAGCGTGAAGACGTTGAACGTGGTCAAGTACTAGCTAAGCCTGGTTCAATCAACCCACACACAACATTCACTTCAGAAGTATACGTACTTTCTAAAGATGAAGGTGGTCGTCATACTCCATTCTTCAAAGGTTACCGTCCACAGTTCTACTTCCGTACAACTGACGTAACAGGTGACGTACAGTTACCAGAAGGCGTAGAAATGGTAATGCCTGGTGATAACGTTAAGATGACAGTAACTCTAATCGCGCCAATCGCGATGGACGAAGGTCTTCGTTTCGCTATCCGTGAAGGTGGCCGTACTGTTGGTGCTGGTGTTGTTGCAACTATCGTTGAGTAATCAACTGTTGTAATGCATTAAGCATTAAAAAAACCCGAGCTTAGTCTCGGGTTTTTTAATGCTTGAAGAAAAGTGATTAGCTATCAGCTTTTAGCTGCTCGGTGCTAATGTAAGCTAAGTAGCCTGAGTTACTATCAACCCCGAGTAGAAGCCAGCGGTTTAAGAACCTCTGAATATCTATAGTTTAATATTTGAGCGCTTTTTTTCACAGGAGGGAATATGACTATACGCTAAAACTCAGTAAAGACATGTCTATTCATTGAATAGCTATCGACTCTTATAGACTATTAGCCTAAGCTAAAAATAGCTTAAATTTACAACAGGAAATGGGCGATGAATAATAAAAATAATTATCCGCAAGGTATATTTTGCTGGGCTGAACTGTGTACTCATAATTGGAAAGATGGAAAAGCTTTTTATACCTCGTTGTTTGAATGGGGGAATGACGACCAGCCAATTGGCGAAGATGAATATTACACAATGCTTCAAAAGCAAGGTGACGATATTGCTGCCATGTACCAAATGCCTAAAGAGCAAGTGGACGATTCCACACCTAGCTACTGGCTTACCTATATTGCAGTAGATGATGTTGATACATGTGCAATTAAGGCGCAAAAGCTAGGCGCGCAAATTATAACAGGCCCTCACAATGTTATGAATGCAGGGCGCATGTTAATGCTTAAAGACCCAACCGGGGCCACCGTAGCGTTATGGCAAGGTAAAGAGCATATAGGATGTCAGCGTCCTTGTGAGCTCGGCACGCCTTATTGGCACGAAATGGCAACGCGTGATAGCGAAGCGAGCCGTCACTTTTATTGCGAATTACTAGGTTGGCAAAGTGAAATAAAGCCTATGGAAGGTATGGATTACACCTTGTTCTTAGTTGCAGGTAAGCCTGTAGCGGGCATGCTACAAATGAATAATGAGTGGCCAGAAGACGTGCCTCCCCATTGGATGATTTACTTTGCCGTGGATAACTGCGATAGCTATGTAAAAAAAGCGGCGATCCTTGGAGGGCAAGTGTGCGTACCTGCTACAGATATCCCTGATGTAGGGCGTTTTAGTGTTATTTGCGATCCTCAAGGGGCTGTTTTTTCTATGATTGAATCGGCAATGGATGATATTAAAGCTTAGTAATTAGCAATGCTTAGGATTAATTTTAGGCTTTAGTATGGTTATTTAGTCGCAGTAATTATGTGCTTTTTTGCTATAATGGCGGTAATTACACCGCCAGTCAGCAAGAGAGTCCAATGGAACTTGAACAAGATAGCAATTTAACCCTCCCTTTATTTATTCTAGATGAGACACTAAGTACCCGTGACTTAGCGCAGCCTGACGTGAAAATTTCAGTTATTTTAAGTGATGAGCTACTGACTCAGCTATGTCAAAACCCCAGTGCTGACAGTAGTATTGGCATAAGCATTACGGACTATGAATTGAATGTCATCAATTCAAGCTTTTCAAGTGTAGTGCAAAGCGAACATGACGCTCAACTAACGCTCACTCAAGGCCCTCTATTAAGCGCTGTAGTGACTACAGTTGATGAGCTGACATTCGTATCACCTCAAGTTGATATGATGCCCACGTTCGATTTGGGCGATGAGGCAGAGTAATGAAAAAGATCATTATAAGTACATTTGTACTGATTATTTTAAGTGGCTGTGCCTACCTCGGAAATGCTCATTATAACGAACTGTTTGGTCCCGAAAAAACACAAGCGCGTATTGTTGACGCTAATAGTGGTGATGGCGCCGAATTTCTTCAACATGTAAAGCCTGTAATAGATACTCGCTGCGTGGTTTGCCATGGTTGTTATGATGCGCCTTGCCAGTTGAAGTTGTCGTCTCCTGAGGGAATAGATAGAGGGCTAAGTAAAGAGCTGGTGTACGACGGTACTCGGTTGTTAGCCTCAACGCCGAGCCGACTATTATTTGATGCAACCACCACTGAGCAATGGCGTGAAAAAGAGTTTAGCCCGGTATTAAACGAGCGAGCACAAAATGAAGAAGCCAATTTAGCCGGTAGTGTGTTATTTAACACGCTGGTATTAAAGCAAAGTTCACCTTTGCCAGAAGATGAAGTATTAGATGAACGCTTTGATTTTTCGCTTAGTCGCAACCAAAGTTGTGCGACCATGGGTGAGTTTGACCAATTAGCGGATGAGCAACCGCATGCGGGTATGCCTTATGGCTTACCAGGAGTGTCGGCTGCTGAATTTCAGCATCTACAAAATTGGATTAAAAAAGGTGGGAAAATGGCGCATATCAAGCCGCCATCAGCTGCTGAGCTTGCAAAGGTAAAAAACTGGGAAGCATTTTTAAATCAAGATGGTTTGAAGTATCAGTTATCAGCGCGTTATATTTATGAACATTGGTTTTTAGCGCACATCTATTTTAGTGATTCGCAATCACCAAACTTTTTTAAGTTGGTGCGTTCAAGCACTCCTCCTGGGGAAGATATTAAGTTAATTAGCGCTCGTCGCCCTTATGATAACCCAAATGTTGAGCGTGTTTATTATCGACTGCTTCACGACCGTTCTACTATTTTGTCAAAAACGCATTTGCCACTTAAGTTAACGGATGAGAAGTTAACGCGCTTATATCAGCAGTTCATCGCACCAAAATACACTGTATCTAGCTTACCAAGCTATGAGCCAGCACTTGCATCAAACCCATTTAAAACTTTTGAAGCACTGCCTATTGATGCTAAGTATCAATTTATGCTCGATGAAGCTGAGTTAATTATTATGGGCTTCATTAAAGGACCTGTTTGCCGTGGTCAAATAGCACTGAACGTGATTAATGACCATTTTTGGGTGGCATTTGCCGATCCTGAAAAAGTGGCGACTCCAGAGGTTGGTAAAATGCTAATGCAACATGAAGACGCATTAGAGTTACCAGCAGCCGAGGAGAGTAATGCGTTACCTATTTCTAACTGGGTAAAATACTCAGTTCGCGAAAAACGCTATTTAAAAGCCAAGGTAGAGCTAGCTAATAAAATGTTCAAAAATGGCGAGCACTTAACTACTGATTTACTGTGGAAAGGGGAAGGGCATAACCAAAATGCGGCGCTGACAATTTTTCGCCATTTCGATAGTGCAACTGTTGTAAAAGGGCTTATTGGCCAGCAACCTAAAACGATGTGGGTACTTGATTATGCATTGTTTGAGCGTATTCACTACTTACTAGTGGCAGGGTTTGATGTGTATGGCAATATTGGCCATCAATTGATAACACGTTTATATATGGATTTTTTACGCTTAGAGGGTGAGCAAAACTTCCTTGCGTTATTACCCGAGTCACAACGCGAAGCTATTAAGCAGAGTTGGTATCGTAAATCACCGCCAAGTCTATCGACCTTTTTCGAAAATAACCGTGAGTTTAGTCAGCCCAGCGGTATTAGTTACCAAACTGATAAGCCACAATCAGAGTTATATGGATTAATTAAACAAACGCTTGAGCCGGTATTAAGTCCTCGTTATGACTATAAAAAAGTACCCGCACCATTAAGTACAATTAACACCATGCCCGCTAAAGCAATTAACTTACTCCCGCAGCTATCGTATGTGTTAGTAAAAGAGCAAGATGAGCACAAGGCTTATACGATTATTCATCATAACGCGCATTATAATATTTCGAGCTTATTAAACGAAGACGGCCAGCGTGCTTATGAAGAAGATACCGTGACAATTGTGCCAGGTTTTATTGGTGATTACCCATCAGCAATTTGGTATTTAAATAACCCGCAACAAGTTGCTGCATTTGCAGAGCAGCTACCGCTTATGCAAGTAGAGGCGGATTATCGGGCTTTAAAGTCTAAGTTTGCGATTCGTCGAACGCACCCTCAGTTTTGGCAATACAGCGATATATTACATCACGTTGCCCGCCAGTATCGAGGGGTTGAATTTGGTATGTTTGATTATAACCGCTTAGAAAATCGTTAATGATATTGTAAGTAGCCCAGCTTTTTAGTTGGGCTTTTTTATATCTAATAATTAGTGAATTAACTAATTAACTTGCTACAGTTAGACTAAAGTGAAAATAAAAAGCAGCTTGGTTTATGTTTAATATTGTAAAGAGTATTCGCAAACGTTATCGGTGGGCATTAATTGCTATTGCCTTGCTGATCAGCGTATCCGCACTACTCATGCAATACGTCTTTTCTGTGCAAAAATACGATGCGAAAATTATCAATATAGCGGGTAAGCAACGTATGCTGTCACAAAAAATAGCGTGGCATAGTAATGCGCTAATTAATCAAACAGCTAACAACGAACAACACCTGAAATCGTTAGCCCACTCACTTGGGTTATTCGAGCAAGGACATACTTTTTTACTCACTAAAAATAAGCAAGGTGAGGCGATTTATTTAAATGCTGCTTTAGTTGATTTATATTATGCCGCCCCAGGTAACCTAGATGCCGAGGTATCTAGTTTTATAAAACAAGCAAAAAAATTACTGACCCAACAAGAACAAGCGAATCCCGTGATGTTTTCTGTGGGCGAGATTGAAGCATTATTAAAAAAATTAGACACCGCGGTGAGCTTATTTGAGCAGCAAGCGGTGACAAAGGTTAATTGGGTAGCCAATATTGAGCTGTTGTGTTGGTTTTTGACTCTAGCGTTATTGCTTCTAGAGTTAAGATTTGTGTTTATGCCAATGGAAAGGCAAGTTTTGCAGACCCTGCTTGAGTATCAACAACAAAAAGAATTTGCCGAGCAAGTCAGTCAGAATAAAGAACATTTTATTGCACGCGCCAGTCATGAGTTTAGAACTCCGTTACAGGGATTAATTAGTTCTATAAATGAATTAAGCATTCCCAGCTCGCAACAACAAATTCAGCGTCAAGCTCAGTATTGTTCTGTTAGGCTGCTAGCGATGTTAGATGAACTTCAAGATTTACAGGCGCTTAGTTTAAACCGTTGGTCATTAAAGCCGACCTCAGACAACCTACTAACAACTTTAAACAAAATACTGGCTGTGTATCAATATGGCTGTACTGAGAAAGGGTTAAAGTTAATTACCGAGTTAGCACCGAACTTAGACTGCGCGGTGATTGTAGATCACGCACGGCTACAACAAATTGTTTCTGAACTACTTAATAACGCATTAAAGTTTACTGAGCAAGGAGAGGTCACCGTCATTGCTACGCTCAATAACCATCAGTTAGAGTTAAGCATAAAAGACAGTGGTTGTGGCTTTAGCCACCAAATTGATCAGCTCGAATTAAACAACAATCAACAAAGTAACCATTTTCAAGGCCTTAGAACAGGGCTTACCCGCGTGCAATATATTGTTAATGCGCTTAATGGCGACATTCGTTTTGAGAATAATCATCCACAAGGCGCCATTGTATTTTTAAGCCTACCATTAGAGATGGACACAAGCGAAACTAAGCCAACGCGCTTGCCTGATGATCTTAAGTGTTTAGTGGTTGAAGATAACCCGCTCAACATGTTAGTTCTAACAAAGTTATTAAGTTCTTTGAATATACAGGTTGAATCGGCTGAAAATGGCAAAGTCGCTTGTGAAATGGCGGCTGAAAATAGCTATGATGTTATATTTATGGATTTAAATATGCCGGTTTTGGATGGCTTTGAAGCCACAAAGCTGCTACATGAAAAAGACAAAACACGACCCATTATTGTGGTTACCGCAAACACTTCTGATAGTGATATAGCTCGCGCTAAAGCTTGTGGAGCAATAAGTCATATTCATAAACCTATAGATCAGCAAAGTATAATAGCGGCACTAAACGATGCTCTTCTAACAGAGGTTGATTAAATCTCACTTGCCTAATTGTTATTTTGTACGTTAATTTGAATTTTTAAGCCTTATTTTGGGATCTAGTGTGCGCTCAATTTTACTTCAGCAATTTAATGGTTATTTATCCACCGGTGGCAGTAATCGCTATTATATTAAGGATTTAACTTGGCAAGTAAAACAGGGGGAACACTGGGTATTGCTTGGCGGCAATGGCGCCGGTAAATCTGCGCTTGGGGCTACGCTTATTGGTGAAGCCAAGCAACAAAGTGGGCAACGCCATAGTACTTTTAATAATCTACAGTTAGTTTCAAGTGATTTACAAAAGCAGTTATTAAGCGCTAATCGCAAAAGTGATAAACCACAAAAAGTAACCGACATACTCTTTTCTGCGCCTGAAATTAATCGCGATTTATGTCAACAGCTAATTACTGCTCTTAATTTTGATGCCTTACTTAATCGTAATTTTACTGATTTATCGACCGGTGAAACACGTAAATTATTATTGATTAAAGCACTGTCTGCTAATAGTGATTTAGTTGTGCTTGATGAACCATTTGATGGCTTAGACACTGAATCGGCTAGGCAGTTAAACCGCCTATTAAAGCAACTGAGTACGCACACTTGCTTTGTGTTTGTACTAAACCGTGTTGATGAAATTCCTGCGTTTGTTGATCACTTTGCTTATGTGAGCAAGGGTCTTTTACAACATAGCTTAGCAAAACCGTGCGCAGCAAAACGAGCCGATTTATTTAAGTTACTGCATTTAGAACATACATCTATAACTATTCCAGATTCACCCGAGCCTACTTTTATTTCAAATGTAAACGCGCCACTCGTTAAGCTTACTGATACGCATGTACGTTATGGTGAACAGACTATTTTTGAAAACTTAAACTGGACGATTAAGCAACACCAACATTGGCAACTTACCGGCAAGAATGGCTCAGGAAAAACCTGTTTATTAAATTTAATCACCGGTGATAACCCTCAGTGTTATAACAATGAGATTGAGGTGTTTGGTTTTAAGCGTGGCACAGGAGAGAGTATTTGGGATATAAAACAGCATATTGGTTATATCTCTAATACCTTGCATTTACAGTATAGAGTGAGTATTTCGGCGCTCAATACTGTTATCTCTGGGTTTTTCGATAGTATTGGTTTATATCAACAAGCCAGCGAGTTACAAATGCGGTTAGCGAAACAGTGGCTGGCATTAATTGGCCTAAGCGATAAAGCAAATTGCACTTTTACTCAACTATCGTATTGCGATCAGCGCTTATTACTGATTGTACGCGCAATGGTTAAACACCCCGCATTAGTTATTTTGGATGAGCCATGTTTAGGGCTTGACGAGGCAAATCGTCAACGCGTTTTACTGCTTATAGAAAAGGTGTGTGCGGCAAAAACGAGTACTGTTATTTATGTAAACCATCATGCAGCAGATGCCATTAAAGGGGTTGAACACACCCTAAAAATGGAAGACTTTAAACCAACTCATTATGAGCAGCAGGCGGCTCATAATGAGTCGATTATATAAGCTTGTTTATAACTGAGTCACTGTGAATCCTTGGTCACGCAGTTGTTTAATTAAGCCATGTTGCTCAACTAAATGCAGAGCACCTACAGCTATAAAAATATTGCCTTGTTCAAGTTTTGGGGTGAGCTGAGTGACCCAATTATTATTACGCTCAATTAGCATCACTTGTTCGCTTTGTTGGCCGTATTGGCTGTTATCAAAACTGGTGTGGTAGTAGCTGGTTAGGGTTTTCATATCGCCCTGCTTCCATGCATTTACTAGAGAAATAAAGTAGGTATTAATATCACTGAGTTGTTCAAAGGTTTCTGCCATCATAGCGTTGCTTAATGACTCTAAACCATTAAACATTTGTAGCTGCTGCTCTATGGTTTCAAGCTCCGCAATTTTAATATTATGCTGTTGGGCATAATCTAATATTTGCTTATCAATGCCATTTTTATCTGAATATCCTGCGTTTTGAAACTCAATTTGCATCATGGTTAACATGACAGCCCAAGGTTTAAAGCTGTTGAACATGGCAATATCAATCGACTTTTTTGCAAAGTAGTCTTTCAGGAGTTGATAATTTTCTGTCGACAGCTCACTCTGTAGTGTACGCCCGTTATTAAGCAGCATATACGGCATAGAGCGTTGCTGCATTTGTAAAGGTGATAGCTTACTAATATCCACTTCAACAACCACTTGCTTGCTGTTACCTAGTGCGTTAGTCACTTTTTGTGGTAGCCCTTTCATGCTGGCATCACCTACATGCACGGTGCCAAATAAATATGAACTAGCGCCTTGTTTTTCTATTTTGAATAGAGCTGGAGCTGCATAGCCATTCACACTAAATGCTAAAAAAACGAACGCCATCAATATATGACTGATACGCAATGACACTTTCATAAAGAATCCTAACCAAGTTAAAGTTGTTTTATAAATACTAACTTAGTTTACTTTATAGGTAACGTAAAAATGCCAGATTAAAAAGCGCTATTGATACCAATTATTGCTGTAGGCCATGTTGCCAAAATTAGTCAAAACGCGTTCACTTTGTTATGAACTCAAGGCGATTCGTGAAAAGCTTCATAGACTGAGAAAAAACACCACCATGACCTACAGCAGCACTAATGCTTTTTTTACCTTGGCTAATTAAGCCCATAAAACAGACCACCAAAGCAGAACGGTGATGAGCATGGCGATAAAGACACTGGCAGAAGCGATGTCTTTAGCTAGGCCTGATAGTTCATGATATTCGCTACCGATGCGATCAACCACCACTTCGACTGCGGTATTGACCAACTCAGCAAATAACACAAACAATAAGCTGGCAATCAATATTAATTTGCTACTTAAGGTAATTTCTTGCAAGCAGGCAAATACGCCTAGCAAACTAAATAAAACCAACTCTTGCTGAAAAGCAGCCTCAAATCGGCTCATCCATTTTAGACCATTAAATGTATGGCTTAAGGTAAAAATTAGGCGCATTAGGCCTTGGCGTTTTATAACGGTTTTATTATTCATATTTTAGCTTCGCTATGGTTAATCGTTTGACATGACGCGAGTAAATCTTCAGAGGTTTGGTAGGTTTTACTCGCAACACCGGTTAAGTTTAAAAGGGTATGAAAAATAGCATCGTGTGATTGCGCTAAAGTGCTATTTAAATTGTTGAGACACTTGGCTGTAATGCGCTGATTATGCTCATCAGCCCAGATGTAAAGAGGCACATGGGTTTGAGCTGTTGGTGCAAATGCATAGGGAAAGCCATGTAAGTACGCACCATTTTCACCGAGCGACTCGCCATGGTCCGACACATACAGTAATTGCTTATCAATATTGGCCGGTAGTGCCTTTAACTGTTCAATAACTTGAGCGTTGATAAAATCACTATAAGCAATTGTATTGTCGTAGGTGTTAACCAGTTCTTCAGCGTTACAGTTCTGAATATCGCTGCGGTCGCAGGTTGGACTAAACTGTTTAAACTTTTCAGGGTAGCGCTTAAAGTAAGTAGGGCCATGTGAACCCATCATATGCAGCACTATAAGCGTATTAGCCTGACTCAAGTTAGCAAGCTTGTGCTTTAGTGGGGCTAGCAACGCTTCATCAAAACAGTATTTACCATCACATAGTCCGGATGCTTTGCTATCAATATTAATGGTAGGTACGCGCGAGCAGACGTTTTTACAGCCACTGTTATTATCAACCCATAAGACATCTGCGCCTGCTTGCTGTATCAAATCAATCACGTTTTGCTGATTATCACTGTCTAAACGAGAAAAATTGGCATGAGTTTGCAGTGAAAACATACACGGTACTGACACTGCCGTGGCCGTGCCACACGACGATACATTATCGAAATAAGTGACATTATGTTTTTGTGTGTATTGGTTGGTATTGCGCTCATAGCCTTGGTAGGAAAAGCTTTCAGCTCGTGCGGTTTCACCTACTACTATGACAGTAACTCGTGTTGTACTTGGCGATGCTAAAGTTGGTGTGGTATCAATATTTTTAAATTTAATATCGCTGTAAAGCAACTGGTCACGTGCATACTTATAGCCACTAGAAAGGTATTGAAATGGAATGATTTCTTTTTTCAATATACGGTTATTTCGACCTGTTGCCGCGTAATCGGCGTAAAAGTTTACTACCACTAAAGCAATCAAAGCACCGCATGCTAGTAACAGTTTAATACGACTGAGTATCTCTTTGTGTGGGCGGGCACAGTTTACGTTTATACGACTCAAAACAAAGGCAGGTAATGCGCCAAAAAGCAGTAAAAAGCCAACAAGTTGCAAGTTTAAATAGCTTAACGCTTCACTAGAGTCCGTCTCTGCTGCGTTTTGTATCATTGAGTAATCAAATACCACTCCATAGTTTAATGAGCTGTAAAGTGCGGCACTTGAGAGCACGAGTAGTAAGTAGTTGATGGGTTTTAATAGCCCTCGAACAGACACCAAAGAAAAAAATATAACTAATAAACACACAAGTAGTAGCGGTACAGAGAATAGAAATAACCACGAAAATGTGTGCAGCGAAGTAATAGCGCTAAACGCACCATGCATAAATGGAATATTAATGATTAAGCCATAATAGCATGCCATTAAAATAACAAATGCATTAGCGCTGCAGTTAAAGTAAAAGCGCTTTTTGGTGTTTGCTTGCGATTGCTTACTGAGTTTGAAAATTGAATTCATAACACATCTCTTTTTAGTGAACGTTGTTATGCTAGGTCGTCACACTTAAGAAACACTTAAGAAGTCAATTTATTTTATTTTGTGAGCTATAAAATACAGCGGTTTGCTAAAAATTAATCAAACCATAATTCACCGTTATAAGAATAGTGAATTTCCTGAGTTGAAATGAAGGGATAAAAAATTCACTTTGTTTAGGTTGTTTGAATTTTAAAACCTAGGCCTGCGTATTTTTATAATTATTTTGGATTGAATTTGATGTTGACTTAGCGCCCTGAGCGCGGTACTAATATAAAAAGACAGCGAAACAAGAGTTTCGTAATTACAGAAATTAAATGGTATTAAATTTTATGCTTAACAATGCACTTAACCTAGTCCTGATTATTATCGTGGTGATTATTCCCGCGAGGGCTTCGTAGTGCTTTAAAAAACTAAGCATTGAAAAGCCCTCCGCACTTAACCGTCCGGGGGGCTTTTTAGTTTTAAGATTAAATTTTAACGGGTTGTCACACAGGAATGAGGATTTACTAATGACAGGCGCAGAACTAACAATTGATTTACTCGCCAAGCACGGCGTAGATGAAGTATTTGGCTACCCAGGTGGTGCTATTATGCCCATCTACGATGCCTTGTATGGTGCGCCTGTAAAACATTACCTCACTCGCCATGAACAAGGCGCAGGGTTTGCAGCTGTAGGTTATGCACGCAGTACTGGCCGCTTAGGTGTATGTTTAGCAACATCAGGCCCGGGTGCTACTAACTTAATTACCGCATTGGCTGATGCCATGATGGACTCAGTGCCTTTACTTGCCATCACCGGGCAAGTACCAACCGCAGCTATTGGTTCTGACGCCTTTCAAGAAATAGACGTGTTGGGTATGTCGCTTTCATGTACAAAACACAGTTATATGGTTGAGCGAGCAGAAGATTTAGCCGAAATATTACAAGAGGCGATGCATTTAGCACAAAGCGGTCGACCAGGCCCTGTTTTGGTTGATATCCCCAAAGACATTCAAATGGCGCAAGTACCTTTTAAACCTTGGTTAGCGGTAGATGAATATTTGCCTCAACTAGATCTAAATCAAGTCGCTATTGCTAACCAACTACTCAGTGAAGCCAAACAGCCTGTTGCCTATGTTGGTGGCGGGGTCCATGCCGCTGATGCGCAAGCGCAGTTAATGCAATTTTTAAATAAAACGCAAATGCCAGCGGTTTCAACCCTTAAAGCATTGGGCAGTGTATTACCTGATTACGAATATGATTTAGGCATGCTAGGTATGCATGGCGGTCAAGCGGCTAATTTAGCGGTGCAAGAATGTGATGTATTAGTGTGTATTGGCGCACGCTTTGATGACCGTGTAACGGGCAATTTAGCTAAGTTTGCTGCAAAAGCAAACGTAATTCATTTAGACATAGATGCAGCCGAGGTCGGAAAACGTAAACCTGTAAAAGCGTCATTAATTGCTGATTTAAAAACTTCTCTCCCTGCACTTGAGTGCGTGGTTACACCAAAAGCGTGGTGCGATCATAGTAAACAAATGAAGGTCAAACACGCGTGGCGCTACGACTACCCTGGTGAAAAAGTATTTGCTCCTTACTTACTTAATCAACTTAGCCAGCGTATGCCAAGCACTAGTGTGGTGTGTTGTGATGTAGGCCAGCACCAAATGTGGGTAGCTCAGCACATGAAGTTTAGCCACCCTTGCAACCATTTGAGCAGTGGTGGTGCAGGCACTATGGGATTTGGTTTACCCGCGGCTATAGGTGCACAGATAGCGCGTAAAGGTGACTTTGTGATCACCGTTTCAGGTGATGGTTCAATCATGATGAATATTCAAGAGCTTGCCACTATACGTCGTAATAATTTACCAGTAAAAATACTGATACTTGATAACCAGCGCTTGGGCATGGTGCGCCAATGGCAAGAACTATTTTTTGAAGGGCGTTACAGCGAAACTAACCTGTCAGACAACCCTGACTTTGTACAACTTGCTGCTGTGTTTGGCATTCCTGGGCAAACAATTACCCATGCCAACCAAGTGGATGATGCAATCACTGCTTTATTAAATAGCGATGGACCTTATATTGTTCATGCTTGTATCGATGATAAAGAAAACGTATGGCCACTTGTTCCACCTGGGGCTGCTAACGATGAAATGATGACGGAGAAAGCACAATGAAACACAGTTTAACTATTGCCTTAAAAAGTCAAAGTGTCGCAATCGAGCGCTTTTTACGTGTGGTGCGTCATCGTGGTTTTGACTTGACTCACTTACAGCTCAATATGGACGATGGTCAATATAATATGGCAATAACGGTTGATAGTGATAAACCAATTTACTTGCTTACTAGCCAGTTAAATAAATTGGTTGATGTGAAACATGTGACGCTACAAAGCTTACAGCAACAGGCTGTATAAAATAAATTTAACGAATTTTACGAATAACCGATTATTTGGTTATTCATCAATTTTTAGAATGAGGAATGCCCGCATTAATTGCGGCAAACACTGAGGTAACTATGGCTAAATTAAGAAGTGCAACCACCACTGAAGGGCGTAAACGCGCAGGCGCAAGAGCATTATGGCGTGCAACAGGCATGACTGATACCGACTTTGGTAAGCCAATTATTGCTGTTGTGAACTCATTTACGCAATTTGTACCGGGGCACGTACATCTTAATCAGCTTAGTGAACTGATGGCTGAAACCATTACTCAGGCCGGTGGTGTACCAAAAGAATTTAATACCATTGCTATCGATGACGGTATTGCCATGGGTCACGGCGGTATGCTTTATTCACTGCCATCGCGCGATTTAATTGCCGACTCAGTAGAGTATATGGTGAACGGCCATTGTGCCGATGCGATGATTTGTATTTCTAACTGCGACAAAATCACCCCTGGAATGATGTTAGCGGCGCTGCGTTTAAATATACCCGTTATTTTTGTATCAGGCGGCCCAATGGAAGCAGGTAAAACCAAATTAGCGAATATCGATATTAAGCTCGATTTGGTTGATGCTATGGTTAAAGGCGCTGATGAATCGGTAAGTGATGCCGACTCTGAGCAAGTTGAGCGTTCTGCATGTCCTACTTGTGGGTCGTGTTCAGGGATGTTTACCGCCAACTCTATGAACTGTTTACTAGAAGCAATTGGCCTTGCGCTGCCTGGTAATGGGACCACGCTTGCGACCCATAAAGACCGTAAACAACTGTATGTTGAAGCGGGTGCACGTATCGTTGATTTATGCCGTGAGTACTATCAAAAAGATAACCAAGACGTACTGCCTCGTGCTATCGCTAATAAAACCGCATTTATGAACTCTATGGTGGTTGATATTGCTATGGGCGGTTCATCAAATACGGTATTGCATTTACTCGCGGCGGCACAAGAAGCCGGCGTTGATTTTGATATGTCACACATTGATGAACTTTCACGTAAAACCCCGTTTTTATGTAAAGTTGCTCCAGCTACAGCGCAATACCACATTGAAGACGTACACCGTGCTGGTGGCATGATGGCGATAGTTCACGAGCTTGGAAAGGCTGGGTTAGTTGATTTATCGGTTAACCATGTTGCTGGTATGACAATGGGTGAACTGGTTAAAAAGTGGGATGCAACCGATCCGAATAACGAAGCTGCGCAAAAGTTTTATCGTGCTGGCCCTGCAGGTATTCGTACCACCAAAGCAATGAGCCAAGATTGTCGTTGGGATGAGGGTGATAACGACCGTGAAAACGGTTGTATTCGTAGTGTAGAACATGCATTTCGCCAAGATGGTGGCCTTGCCGTGCTTTCAGGTAATTTAGCAATAGATGGCTGTATCGTTAAAAGTGCGGGTGTTGTTGATGAAATGCTGCATTTTGAAGGTACTGCTGTGGTATACGAATCACAAGATGACTCTGTAGAAGGGATTTTAAATGGCGAAGTAAAAGCCGGCGACGTGGTGGTTATTCGCTATGAAGGGCCTAAAGGCGGCCCTGGTATGCAAGAAATGCTATACCCAACTAGCTATTTAAAATCAAAAGGCTTGGCAGAGCAATGTGCATTAATTACTGATGGGCGTTTTTCAGGTGGCACGTCAGGTCTATCGATTGGCCACGTATCGCCGGAAGCTGCCAGCGGTGGCGCAATTGCTTATGTTGAAAACGGCGATAAAATTATCATCGATATTGCCACCCGAGAAATTACGCTGGCGTTAAGCGATGAAGAGCTTGAAGCTCGCAAGCAAAAACAACTGGCTCGTGGTAAACAAGCGTATAAACCGCTTAATCGTGATCGTTATGTATCATCTGCGCTTAAAGCGTATGCGCTACTTGCAACCAGCGCAGATAAAGGTGCAGTTCGCGATTTAGCCAAACTGGAGGAGCTTAGCTAGGTATGGTTTCTCAAGAACTCGATTATTTTCGCGCGATTATCCAAGCCAATATGGAGCCTTTAGCCAAGGTGACTGAGGTAAGTGAAATGGCCGAATTGAGTACACGATTAGGTAATCATGTTTGGTTAAAACGTGAAGACCAGCAACCCGTGTACTCGTTTAAATTACGCGGTGCTTTTAATAAATTAAATAAGCTGCCTAAAGGCTCGGTTGTGATCACCGCATCCGCAGGTAACCATGCCCAGGGTGTGGCACTAAGTGCCTCACACTTAGGGCACAAAGCCACCATTGTGATGCCCGTGACCACACCTGAAATAAAGGTTAATGCGGTAAGGGCATTGGGTGGTGAAGTCGTATTGCATGGCCATCAATTTGATGCCGCAAAAGCGTATGCGCTGGAATTAACTGAGCAGCGAAACGGCGTATTTGTACCGCCATTTGATGACCCTGATGTGATTGTTGGTCAAGGTACGGTTGCCCGTGAATTAATGCAACAGCTCAACGATTTAGATGTGGTATTTATTCCTGTTGGCGGCGGCGGCTTGCTGGCAGGTATGGCGGTATATATTAAGTCGCTGCGCCCCGATATCAAAGTGATAGGGGTTGAGGCGAATGAAAGCGCCTGCTTAAAAGCTGCTTTAGTAGCAGGCGAGCCGGTAGAACTCGATCGCGTTGGCAGTTTTGCCGATGGTGTTGCCGTTAAAATAATTGGTAGCGAAACATTCAGACTGGCACAAAAGTTTTGTGATGAAGTAGTTACCGTATCAGACGATGAAATATGTGCAGCCATGCAAGATATTTTTGTATCAACCCGTGCTATAGCTGAGCCTTCAGGAGCGCTTGCAACTGCAGGGCTTAAAAAATGGTCTCAGCAGTCGGGTTTAAAGGGGTTAAATTTAGCCGCTATTTTGTCTGGTGCTAATTTAAACTTTGATCGCTTACGTTATGTGGCTGAGCGCACTGCGCTGGGTGAGAAAAACGAAGCTTTATTAGCCGTGACCATTGATGAAAAGCGCGGTAGTTTTAAGCAGTTTTGTACATCTTTAGGTGGGCGTGCCATTACTGAGTTTAACTATCGTTATGCGGGGCCTGGCGAGGCGCAAATTTTTGTTGGTATTGCGCTACGTCAAGGGTTAGCAGAACTTGAAGAGCTTAAACAAAGTCTAACAGATAACAAATATACCTTTTGCGATTTGTCAGATAACGAATTAGCAAAGCTGCATGTACGCTATATGGTTGGCGGTAAAGCGCCAGAGCAGTTACATGAACGCTTACTAAGGTTTGAGTTTCCAGAGTATCCAGGCGCATTGGCGCGCTTTTTAGATACGCTGGGTAGTAACTGGAATATCACTTTATTTCACTACCGCAATCATGGCGGGTCAATGGGGAATGTATTAGCAGGCTTTGCTATTGAACCAAGCCAATATGAGATGTTTAATGAGCACTTAAATCGGCTAGGTTACAGTGTCCAAGACGAAACCGATAATCCCTGTTTTACTCAGTTTTTAACTACCCAACCTCAAGCAGAAAAGCTTGAAAAAATCGCTCTAGCCTAACTCTATCCTAAGCAAGCATCTTATCCCGATGCTTGCTTTATTAGCTGTTTTACATATAGTTATAATTAATTATCATGTTTATGGAAGCCTGCTTTGCTACTTAAAGGAATAATAATTAGCATCTGCTTTTTTTGTAGCCAGTTAATGGCGCAGGAATCAGTCACGTTACAATTAAAGTGGACGCACCAATTTCAATTTGCTGGCTATTACATGGCCAAACAAAAAGGCTTTTATAATGAGGCCGGTTTAGACGTCAATATAGTTCCTGCCGATCCAAAACGGCCAAATAGTTTTGGTGCGGTAGAGCGAGGAGAGGCGCAATTTGGTGTAGCACATTCAGGTATATTAGAACGCCGTATTGCCGGTGAACCCTTTGTAGCCATGGCTGCCATATTACAGTTTTCTCCTTACTGTTGGATGGTAAAAGAAACTTCAGATATTTTTCATGCTCGTGATTTTATTAACAAGCGTGTAAGTGAAGTCAGCAAAGAGAGTAATTCTGAGTTACTAACTATGCTTAAGCGCAGTGGTACTGATACCGAAAAACTGGCTGTTTACAAAGGCGATGAATTGCAACAAGCATGGATGGAAAATAAATTAGATGCCATAGAAGTGTATGTTACCGACCTACCTTATCATATGGATCAGCAAGGGGTTGCTCATAGACTTATATGTCCACAACGTTATGGGATGGATGTATACGCGGATATTTTATTTACCAGCGATAGTATGGTTAAGTATCACCCCGATACGGTAGAAAAGTTTTATCAAGCAAGTTTAAAAGGGTGGCGCTACGCGGTAATGAATATGGATGAAGCCATTGCCATAACCCAACAGTTTTATGCGCCTGATCGCAGTTTTCATCAACTGGCATATGAGGCTGAGGTACTTAAAGACTATATTGCTCCACCGAGTACTACTGTGGGTAATATGTCGATGGCTAAATGGCGTTTAATTGCTGACTTATATGAGATTGATCAAACAAAGTTTGATGAAGTAAAAGCTGATTTTATTTATAAATATAAAAAGCAAGAAACACTGCAGCTTTCTTGGATGCTAATTGCGGCTATTATAATAAGCATTATTTCTATCCCTCTGTATTTACGTTTAATACTTAAATCGGCTAAACAAAAGCGGGTATAAGGTTAAGCAATTCCCTTGCTCTGCGAGGTTAAAAAAATAACCGCTTAATTAGGTGCTATTGTGCTGGTATAATTAAGCGTCTTTTTTATATCCTAAGCTGTTATGACCTTAACTGAGCAATTTTCTGCCCTCAACTCTTTGCTAATGAATACTCGCTTGTATTGGCAGTGTACTGCATTTGATTTTGACGCTTTACCTTGGCCTGAATTACATGCTCCTTTGAGCGCTTTATCCGATCAGGCGGTTGCTGAATTAGACTCTGATCAAGAGCAGCTCTATCAGTTTTTTTCATCCTATATTCCCGCTGTTGAGCAACTTAGCCGATTAGTTTCATTACCTGCCATTACCAACACTCGGAAGGAGTACCCATTTTGGATCAGTAATGGTATTAAAGGTCGAAAGTTTACTCAGCTACAAGATTTTGTTGGCGCATTGCCCACTAGTAATCAGCCTGTATTAGAGTGGTGTGCAGGTAAAGGCCATTTAGGGCGAATGTTAGCTTTTAATGGTGCGCAGAGTGTACACAGCGTTGAGCTACAATCTCATTTGTGTGAACAAGGGAAAAAAAGTGCACAGCAGCAGGGACTTGCAATACAATTTAGCCAAGCCGATGTACTTAAGGATAGCATTCAGGATTTTTTTAGCCCACACACTCATGCCGTCGCTTTGCATGCCTGCGGTGCGTTACACCAAACTTTTATGCATCAAGCCAGTGCAGCAAAAGTACCACAAATTAGCTTTTCACCTTGTTGTTATCATTTATTTACTGATAATAATTACCAAGCGATGAGCGAGCATGCTCAGCAAAGTCGATTAAACTTAACTCACAGAGATTTAAAGCTCGCCCTGCAAGAAACTGTTACAGCTCCTTCGCGAGTAGGCAAAGTGCGAAAAACAGAAGTGGAGTGGCGACTCGGATTTGATGCCTTAAGAAAGTCACTTACTGGTGAGTTAGGGTATGTCAGCGTCCCTTCAGTGAATAAAGCGATATTTTCAGATTCGTTTGCAGCATTTTGTAACTGGGCGGCAGACAAAAAAGCCTTAAAACTGCCAAAAGATATTGATTACAATAAGTTTTTATTGATTGGGCAGGCGCGAAAAAAAGTAACAGAGCGAGTTGAACTGGTTCGACATGTGTTTAGAAGAGCAATAGAAGTTTGGCTTGTGCTCGATCGTGCTTTATATTTGCAGCAGCAAGGCTATGACGTCAGTGTTAATACATTTTGTGAGAAGCAATTAACACCCCGTAATATTTTAATTTTAGCCAGTTTAAAAACGCCCTCAACCTAAAAGAGATGTAATGAGAAATTTAAATAACTTACTAGAAAATAATAAACGCTGGGCATCTAGAACGAGCGAAGCGAACCCTGAATTTTTCAAAATTTTATCGATGCAACAAAACCCAGAATACTTATGGATAGGTTGCTCTGATTCACGGGTGCCAGCTAATCAAATTGTTGATTTATTACCGGGTGAGTTATTTGTGCACCGTAATGTTGCCAACGTGGTTGTACATACCGATCATAATTGTTTATCGGTTATGCAGTACGCGGTCGAAGTATTAAAAGTAAAACATATTATGGTTGTTGGCCACTACGGTTGTGGTGGTGTGCAAGCGGTACTAAACGAGGACCGCTTTGGCTTTATTGATAACTGGCTCCGCCACGTTGGTGATGTAAAAGAAAAACACCTAGAGCAACTTAATGCTCTGCCAGAAAAACAACGTCTTGATCGTTTAATAGAGCTTAATGTGATTGAGCAAGTGCGTAACGTATCTCGCACTAGCATTGTTCAAGATGCATGGTTAAGAGGCCAGGAACTCACGGTGCATGGTTGGGTATATGGCTTAGAAAATGGTCATTTGCATGACTTAGAATCGGTAGTTAGTTGTGCTGAAGAAGAGTGTGAAAGCTATAAAAAAGCAGTACACCATGTACTAAATAAATCTGCGGACAGTCACCTTTAATATGGCCAAAACGGCGCTAATAATCGGCAGTACCGGCTTAGTTGGCAGCCAGTTATTACAACAGCTGTTAGCATCTTCTTGCTATTCAAAGGTAGTGAGTTTATCGCGCCGCCAATTAGATTTTTCTCATCCTAAATTAATTAGCCATGTTATTGATTTTGAAAATTTGACGCATCATGTTGAATTGTTCAAAGGTGACGTATTCTTTTCTTGCTTAGGGACCACATTAAAGCAAGCGGGCAGTGTGGCTGCACAACGTAAAGTTGATTTTGAATACCAATTTATTTGTGCGCAAATGGCGGCCAATAACGCTGTTCCGCATTATTGTTTGGTATCGTCAAGTGGCGCAAATGCGCATAGTATGAGCCGTTATTTAAAAATAAAAGGAGAGCTTGAGCAGCAGGTGAAGCAGCTTGGCTTTGCACGCTTGAGTATATTGCAACCGTCTTTATTAGTCGGCGAGCGTTCAGAGCTTAGAATTGCAGAAAAGCTAGGTGAGGTGGTACTTCCACTGCTAACGCGTTTTGGTATCCTCAAACGGTATAGACCCATTACCGGTGAGCAAGTAGCTAATAAATTGCTGAGGGTAAGCATAGAGCAGCAACAAGCAACGGGTTATTATGTGCTGGACGAGCTATTTGAATAACTGAGTGATTAGCGCCATAAAGCAGGTTCGTCTATGGCGTTATATTTATTATTCAGCGTCTGTTTTTGCCGATAATTGCTGTTCAAGTATTGCCACTTTTGCTTCTAATTCAGTTAGCTTTTCACGTGTGCGGATCAGCACTTGGCTTTGAATATCAAACTCTTCACGGCTTACAAAGTCCATTTCGGCAAGCTTATTTTGTAACACTTGCTTAGTTTTACCTTCAAGTGTGTCAGCCAGGTTTTTTACACCTTGTGGCATGTTATTAGTGATCTGTTTCGCAATTTCTTCAAGTTTTGCTGGGTTAATCATAGTCGTCCCTTGCCTGTTGCCTAAAATGATAATAACTAATATTACCTTATTGGCTAGGCGTATTGTAGTGATTACGTTAAAATTGCCCGTCTTTTTGCAATCAGCTGGTCGTTATGAAACTCAATCCTAAACAAGATGAAGCGGTAAAGTACATTAGTGGTCCTTGCTTAGTATTAGCCGGCGCAGGCTCGGGTAAAACGCGAGTTATCACCAACAAAATTGCTTACTTAGTACAAAAATGTGAGTATCAAGCGCGTAATATTGCGGCGGTTACCTTTACCAATAAAGCGGCTAAAGAAATGCGCGAGCGGGTTTTGCAAACCTTGGGAAAACAAGAGTCTAAAGGTTTATGGGTGTCTACCTTTCATACGCTTGGGCTTGAAATCATTAAAAAAGAGTTAAAAACACTGGGTTTTAAACCCGGTTTTTCGTTGTTTGACGACCAAGATACGAATCAATTACTCGGTGATTTAACCGAAGACGAGCTTAAAAAAGACAAAGACTTACTAAATCTACTTAAAATGCAAATTGGTAGTTGGAAGAATGAGCTTATTTTACCAGAACAAGCTATTCGCGAAGCCAGAGAGCCGCAAAAGGCATTGTTTGCTCAGTTGTATGCGCGTTATCAAAATCAATTAAGAGCGTATAACGCGCTGGATTTTGATGATTTAATTATGATCCCCACGCTGCTTTTAAGTAGTAATGCCACATCACGTGAGCGATGGCAGCAGCGTTTTCGTTATTTACTGGTGGATGAATATCAAGATACCAATACCAGCCAATATCAATTAGTGAAATTGCTGGTAGGCGAACGAGCACGCTTTACTGTGGTGGGAGATGACGATCAGTCAATTTACTCTTGGCGTGGTGCTCGTCCACAAAACTTGGTGTTATTAAGTAAAGATTACCCTGGGCTTCGATTAATAAAACTAGAACAGAACTATCGTAGTGCTGGGCGCATTCTTAAAGCGGCCAATATCTTAATTGCAAATAACCCCCATGAGTTTGAAAAAAAGCTCTTTAGTGAGTTGGGCTATGGTGAGCAAATTAAAGTCATTGGCTGTCGTGATGAAGAACATGAATCAGAACGTGTGGTCGCAGAGATTATTTCTCATAAATTTATGAAACGCACCAGCTATAAAGATTACGCTATTTTGTACCGGGGTAACCATCAAGCGCGGGGCTTTGAAAAGTCGTTAATGAGTAACCGAATCCCGTATAAAATTAGTGGTGGAATGTCGTTTTTTTCACGTTCTGAAATTAAAGATATCATGGCTTACTTACGTCTTTTAGTGAATCAAGATGATGACAATGCTTTTTTAAGAATTGTGAATACCCCACGTCGTGAAATTGGTACAGTCACGCTTGAAAAGCTTGGCACCTTAGCTAATGAAAAACACCAAAGCTTATTTGCGACCTGCTTTGATAACGACTTAGGATACAGACTAAAAGGACGTGGTTTAAATGCACTAGCTGGGTTTGCCCGGTGGGTGGTTGAGCTTTCAGATAACGCAGTGCGCAGTGATACACTGGAGGCGGTGAAGGATTTAGTGCGTAATATTAATTACGAAGCTTACTTGTATGAATCATCGCCTAGTGCCAAAGCCGCTGAAATGCGGATGAAAAATGTGTCCGAGCTGTATCGCTGGATAACAGACATGTTAACAGGCGATGCCGATAATCCGCCAATGACACTGGCTGAAGTAGTTAGTAAATTGACCCTTCGGGACATGCTAGAGCGAAACGAAGAAGAAGATGAAGCTGATGCCGTGCAATTATTAACTTTGCATGCCTCAAAAGGACTCGAGTACCCCTATGTATTTATGGTCGGTATGGAAGAAGGATTGTTGCCACATCAAGTAAGCATTGATGAAGATAATGTGGATGAAGAGCGCCGTCTTGCCTATGTAGGTATTACCCGCGCGCAACAAGAGCTGACTTTAACCTATGCTAAAATCCGCCGTCAGTTTGGTGAAACATCACAAACAGAGCTCAGTCGATTTGTGCAAGAGTTACCGCAAGATGACTTAGCCTTTGAAAACAAAAAAGCGCCTAACACCCAAGCTGAACGTATGGAAAAAGGCCAAGCTCGGGTTGCAAATTTAAGAGCAATGCTGAAAAAGCCACAATAAGATGTGTTTAGCGCTATTTTAATTCTGAGTTTTTAAGTGTAGCTGGTATAGCGCTGGTTAGTGGGTGCTGTTTAGCAACGAATAGGTTTATGCCGTGTTTATCTAAAAGAGCTCTAAAGTTTAATATTGATGGGCCTTTAGCTATCACTTTTATCTGTTTAAGCTTAGTAATAGCCAACACCCCCTGCAACTGTAAATCGTAGCTTTCTTGTTGTAATACTCGTTTACTGAAGGTGGAGCTAAGGAGTAAATAATCACACTCTACTTCAGTCACCAAATTAAGCTCGCATTTGTCTTTTGCGAAATTGTTTAAGCCAATCGAATGACCGAGTTTTTTAAGCTGTTTTAAGTTCTCTAATTGCTGTGCGCTGGCATAACGCAGCTCCTGCTCATCAAACAACAAGCAAAGCTGTTCATTGTTTACCGGTTGTTTTAGTGTAGCTTTTAGTAAAGAAAATTCATGCTCTTCTAACAGTAAACTGGAGCAAGGCAATAGCGCAACGGCTATCTCTGCATTTTGTGCTTGTTGGTAAGCTTGTTGGATGAGTTGTAGTTCAACTTTGGTATGTTGTTCTTTATCATTCGCAAATTTCTTTAAAATATCAAAACTGGTAAAGCCAAGGACTGGGTGTTCACCAAAAGCCTCAAATAACGATGCACTCTGATAATGCTCATCCAAGGTGATAATATCTGAGCTACGAAACGTCATAGGCAATACATCAAGGTGATGTAATGTTTGTGACTCATGTTGCAACATAGGCTCAGTGAGCAGTGGATGAAATAACTCAAAGCGGTTTTTACCTGAATTTTTAGCATAATACATAGCAGCATCGGCGTCGCGAATGATTTCATCGGTATGTTTATAGCTTTGCTTTGAATAGGTAATCCCAATACTGGCACCACTTTGTACACAAACGCCTTTAGTACAAAACGGCTTTTGCATAATTTTAATTATGCGATTGGCAACATCTTCTGCCTGGTTTGGCTCAGTCAGGTGGGTCAGTAATACTACAAACTCATCTCCGCCTAAACGCGCTAATAAGTCATGTTCACGAATACATTGTGAGAATAATTTACTAACACTAATTAAAAACTCATCGCCGGCATGATGCCCGAGCTGATCATTGATATCTTTAAACTTATCAAGGTCAATAAACAATACAGCAAAGTGCTCATTTGGATTGCGTTGATAATATTGCAGGGTTTTTTCTAGTTGAGTTAAAAATAAATTCCGATTTGGTAAGCCTGTTAGTGAGTCATGGTGAGCATCGTGATAAAGTTGTTGTTCTATTTTTTTACGTTCATCAATTTGCATTTGCAAATGTAAATTTGCTTGGCTCAATTCTTTAGTTTTTTCATTAACTCGTGAGGCAAGTTCTTGGTGGCTCTTTTTTAGTGCCTGTGAAGCTAATTTTGTTTGTAATACCGTGGCAATTTGATGCGATACAAAGGTGATTAGCTCTGCATCATCATGTGTAAAAAGGTGTTCATTATTATAAGCTTGGCAAACAATTAACCCTATAACGCCTTGCGAAGTTTTTAGCGGAGCGCCTAGCCAGCTGGTGGCTCTCTTGGATTCATCAATTGGTTTTTCACGCTCTACAATGCCACTATTTAATAACTCTTGTGCTCTTTGCGGATGAATTATTTGTGTTTCTTCGGTGCTTATAACCAGTTCACTGTAGCCTTTTGCAAAGCGCCGTGGTTGAGTGCTGCCTTGGAATTCATCGACACTGTAGGGAAAACTGATCCAACCTGATTCTTTATCATACAAGGCAATATAAAGGTTTTTTGCGTAAGTAATGGTTTTTATTATTTCGTGTATTTGAAAATAAGCATCATCTAAATTTTTGGCTTGGGTTGTCAGCTCTGAAATTTTGAATAATATTTGCTGGCGTTGCAGGGCACCTTTTCGCTGTTGTATTTCAACATTTAAAGCGTCATTACTTTGCGTTAATGCTCGGGTTCTTAATTTTACTTCTGATTCGAGTAACTCTCGTTTTTTAACCCGTTCAATTGCGGTGGCTAAATAGAGTGACATGGCCTCAAGCAGGTTTATTTGTTGAGAACTGTAACCTTGTTCTGTGTCGTAACTTTGCGCGGCTAACACACCAATAATGTTTCTTTCTTGATAAACGGGAACGCCTACCCAGTGTTCTGCAGGTGTACCCAATGCTTTAAATAAGCCTTGCTGGGCAGCATCATGCATTTGCTGTTTGGTAAAGTAAGTGGTTTTCCCTTGCTTGAAGACATAACCCGTTGCGCCTTCTTCAAAATTATTATCTCGATTAAGTGGTACTGCAATGCCATCTTTTTCATCAGAAAAATAAGATAATTCTAACTGTTGTGACTGGGGATCAACCAGCACCACATAAAAGCTTTTACTCGGAACATACTTTTGTAAAATGTCATGAATAGCAGGGTAAAGTAAGGTTAGCTCGGCAACAGTACTTGCTTGCTCTGATAATTGTATCAGGGCATTGTGGAGGTGGTAGGCATGTTTGTACTTTTTTAATAGTGCTTTTAGTCGTTTATTTTGACGCACTACGCTATTAGGTACAATAAGTTTATCTTCCAATGATGTTTAACCAGTTATAATTTTTTGTATAGTTATTAATCATTATAGTTCCACTTTTAACATTTTGCGTCAAGTAGATATTTTTCTTAATTATGTAGCTAAAACTCATGAATTAGAAACAAAAAAGGCTTACTAAAACGTAAACCTTTTATTTAAAGCATTTTGACTTGGCTAATTTTAGTTAGCGGTCATGAAATCGATTGCTGCGCTTATTTCATCATCAGAACAATCCATACACGTTCCACGCGGTGGCATGGCATTAAAGCCATTGATCGCATGATCTAATAAGGTGTCTTTTCCTTTAGCGATACGAGGAGCCCAATCGTCAGCTGATTTAGGAGCGCCTAAAGCACCTGTGCCGTGACAAGCAAAACAGGCTGCTTGATATACTTGCTCGCCTGAACGAGGACCTGTTGGTGCAGCAACCGCTACTTTCTCACCTTCAAGGTAAACAGCACCAATAGGCGCTAAACGTTTTTTAATTGCATCTTCAGTCATAGAGTTATCATATGGCTGTGCGTATGCGGTGGTTGCTAGCACAAGTAATGCTGCAGCTGATAGTTTTTTCATTTTGCCTTGCCCACTTCAATTTGAACGTGATCAATCACGATTTTAAATGACGGAATTTAGACCAATTATAACTCCACTCAGTGATTTATAAAATGCTCAGAGTCGATTTTATTTATAAATACGACTAATGATTGTCTTAACTCAATAAATTACCTAAATAAAACGGGATCATTAGACATCTAAATGCGATCAGAACCCTAATAATTAGCTAATGGCCAATACGTTACGTACTAGTTTTTCGATTCCTGCATCGGCATCCATAATTGATTGTGCCAACATATAAGCAGGTGTTGTAACCAGCTTATTATTTTTATCAATAACAATATCATCCACTTTACACTCAATATGCTCAGCGCCTAATGTGGTTAAAGCATCGGCCGTGTCGCTATCATTACCAAT
This sequence comes from Pseudoalteromonas sp. Scap03, assembly GCF_013393115.1. GTDB lineage: Bacteria > Pseudomonadota > Gammaproteobacteria > Enterobacterales > Alteromonadaceae > Pseudoalteromonas. Next base: position 1,113,670 of record NZ_VDEU01000001.1, read on the forward strand.
AGTGAGCTGTGGTTTATTATAAATGAATGGCAATAAAGCGGGTGCAATACACATATAACCGGTGGCTTTATTTGCTTTTGCAAATGCTTTACAAGCGCTCAGTACTTCGTCATTTACTTTCGCGTTAGTGCCATTAATAGCAAAGTCAGATAAGTTTTTAGCTACACCAAAGCCGCCAGGAATAATTAAAGCGTCAAATTGTGTAATGTCTAATTCAGCGAGTGACTTTATATTGCCACGGGTGATTCGAGCCGATTCCACTAATACATTACGCGACTCTGCCATTTCTTCACCAGTAATGTGATTAAGAGTATGGTACTGCGTAATATCGGGTGCAAAACACTGATATTTCGCGTTGTTTTTTTCAATGTGTAATAAAGTAAGCACTACTTCATTAATTTCACTGCCATCAAATACGCCACAACCTGCTAAAATTACCGCTATATTTTTCATATTATTTTGCTCCATTGAAGTCATTTTAATAAAGTTTAACACGACGAATCAGCCTATCTAAAAATTTATTTGCTGGTTTTTTAGCCGCAAAGTAAGTTGTTATGCGCTATATGCCATTTGATAACTAGTAAGGGTAAAAAAAATTATAAAGGATCGCTATGATCTTTGATCCATTATGCTAGAATGCTCATCCAGTTATTTAAATGGACGTAAATAATCAAAGTGGGTTACAACACCAGTAACGGTTTAAATGCCTTTTCCACATTGATAGAAGAATAATAAAAAAGAACCTCGAATTATCTTTTTTTAAACAAAACAATAAATTACAAACTAATCTAAGCATTTTGCTATGTTTCGGATGGATGGTTTGTGGGTGTTATCTACATAGTTATCCACAAGTTGCTAAAAATGTAGCGCTCTTAATCACATTAATTCACAGTCGTTTTATTTACTGCCTTATGGCATGCTTATACTTATATTACTTTTTTGTATTTAGGATCCAATTTTACCATGGCTCAGATCCCCGAAAACCCGCTTATTCTTGTTGATGGCTCTTCATATTTGTTTCGTGCTTATCATTCTCCACCTCATTTAACTAATTCTAAAGGTGAAGCCACTGGCGCCATTTATGGCGTGGTAAACATGTTGAAAAGTTTGATCAAACAATACGATCCTTCACATATGGTAGTGGTGTTTGATGCCAAAGGTAAAACTTTTAGAAATGACATGTACAGCGAGTATAAAGCGAATCGTCCGCCAATGCCTGATGATCTGCGTACCCAAATAGCGCCGCTACATAGCATTATTAAAGCGATGGGCTTTCCATTAATTAGTATTGAAGGTGTAGAAGCCGATGACGTGATTGGTACATTTGCGCGCATTGCTTCTGAGCAACAACGCCATGTACTGGTATCAACTGGTGATAAAGATATGGCACAGTTGGTTAATGAGCATGTCACCTTGATCAATACCATGACCGACAGTATTTCAGATCCCGACACTGTGGTTGAAAAGTTTGGTGTTGGACCTGAACTTATTATCGATTATTTAGCCTTAATGGGCGATAAAGTAGATAATATTCCAGGCGTTGAAGGGTGCGGGCCTAAAACAGCGGTTAAATGGTTACAAAAGTACGGATCGCTTCAGGGCGTAATTGATAATGCTGCTGATATCAAAGGTAAAATAGGTGAAAAGCTTGCAAAAGCGATTGATCATTTACCATTGAGCTATGAACTTGCCACTATTAAGTGTGATGTGGAGGTTGAATCCGATCTTGATACTTTTAAATTGCAAACACCGAATAAAGACGAATTAATTGCATTATATGGTGAGTGCGAGTTCCGTCGCTGGTTAGCTGAATTACTAGACAATCCAAAAGATGCTGACACACATTTAGCGGTCCCAACCCAAGAGAATGAGTTGCCAAAAGTTGAAGATGCGCACTATGAAACGATTTTAACTGAGGCCCAATTTAATACATTGATAGAGCAGCTCAATGAAGCTGAGCTATTTGCTTTTGATACTGAAACAACCAGTTTAGAGTATATGAAAGCGCAGTTGGTAGGGATGAGCTTCGCAGTAAAAGCAGGGGAAGCCGCCTACTTACCGGTTGCACATGATTACCCAGGTGCGCCTGAACAGCTAAGCCTTGAATTTGTGATGCAAAAGCTTGGGCCAATATTAGCTGACGAAAATAAAGCTAAAGTTGGTCAAAATTTAAAATATGATAAAAGTGTGCTTGCCAATGCTGGCTATGAATTAAATGGTATTAAGTTTGATACTATGTTGGAGTCTTATGTTTTTAACAGCGTAGGTACTCGTCATGATATGGACTCATTAGCACTTAAATATTTAGGCCACAAAAATATTAGCTTTGAAGACATTGCTGGTAAAGGTAAAAAGCAGCTCACGTTCAATCAAATTGAACTTGAAAAAGCGGCGCCTTATGCCGCAGAAGATGCCGATATTACTTTGCGTTTACACCAAGTACTATGGCCGAAACTTGAAGCGGATGAAAAGCTTAAATCGGTATTTGAAAATATAGAAATGCCACTAGTAAGCGTTATTTCTGACATTGAGCGCACCGGTGTTGCTATCGACAGCAATATGTTGGCCACGCATAGCCAACGCTTAGGTGAACGGTTACTTGAGCTTGAAAAAGAAGCGTTTGAAATCGCAGGCGAACCGTTTAACTTAAGCTCGCCAAAGCAATTACAAGTACTGTTATTTGAAAAGCTAGAATTGCCCGTTATCAAAAAAACACCCAAAGGCGCGCCTTCTACAGCAGAAGAAGTACTGCAAGAATTAGCACACGATTACCCATTGCCTAAAGTGATTATTGAGCATCGCGGTTTATCTAAGCTTAAATCAACTTACACAGATAAATTGCCACTGATCGTGAATGAGCAAACCAAGCGTGTGCATACTTCTTATCATCAAGCGGTAACAGCAACGGGTCGATTAAGTTCAAGCGATCCTAACCTACAAAATATTCCTATTCGCTCAGAAGAAGGGCGCCGTATTCGTGAAGCCTTTATTGCTGCCGATGGATATAAAATTGTGGCGGCCGATTACAGCCAAATAGAGCTGCGTATTATGGCGCATCTTTCACAAGATAAAGGCTTGCTCAATGCCTTTGCAAATGGCTTAGATGTGCATAGCGCTACAGCTGCTGAGGTATTTGGAGTTGAGCTTGAAGAGGTTACATCTGATATGCGCCGTAAAGCTAAAGCCGTTAACTTTGGCTTAATTTATGGCATGTCGGCATTTGGTTTGGCACGTCAACTTGATGTACCACGCCATGAAGCGCAGCATTATATTGATAAATATTTTGAGCGCTTCCCAGGTGTTTTAGAATACATGGAAACAACCCGTGAAAAAGCAGCAGAAAATGGTTACGTAGAAACTATTTTTGGCCGCCGTTTACATTTACCAGAAATAAATGCCCGCAATGGAGCACGCCGCAAAGGCGCTGAGCGCGCAGCAATTAATGGCCCTATGCAAGGCACTGCTGCTGATATTATTAAAAAAGCCATGTTAACAGTACATGCATGGGTTAATCAGCAAGCGCCTAATACGGTTAAGCTACTTATGCAGGTACACGATGAATTGGTATTTGAGATTAAAACAGAGTGCACAGAGCAATACACTCAGCAAATTTGTGAGCTGATGTCACAAGCGGCACAGCTAGATGTACCACTTATAGTTGAAGCTGACGAAGGTGATAACTGGGAACAAGCGCACTAATTTGGTATGCCAAGGATGCCTTGTCTTAGGTAAACACAACAGTTAAAAAGAATTATTTAAAAGCGCCAATAGGCGCTTTTCTTTTAGCTTGCAGGTTAAAAAAAAGTTAAATTAAACAGCAGTTTGTATTAAATCGTTAGAGGTTCGTCAATTCGCTTCGAATATCGATAATATGCTTGTATTTTTACGCTTGCTTTTGGTAAAGTGCCGCCCGTCCTCATCCTGTAGGACATCCTGTTGATGATGCATCGTAAGATGCAACGTATTGATAGCTTCTCCCCAGTTTGCTATATCGGCCTATCATATATTTGATGGGCCGTTTTTTTATAGCTTTACTCCTAAGCGTTAAATTTATTCTCTAATTGCACTTAGCGTTTCAAGTGATACCATCAGTTTACTGTGCGTTTTCTTTTTAACTCAGCGTATTAGTGATTTTCAATTTGACTGATCAAAGTATTATTTTTTCGGGTATAAATCTTTTATTTTAGGAGTACATTATGTTTAAAACGTTAGCTGTAGCAGGTTTATCTTTATCATGTTTACTAGTTTCAGGTGTTGCATCGGCAAACTGGCAGTTACTCAACGATAAAAGCCAATTAAGTTTTGTCTCAATTAAAAAAAATAGCATTGCTGAGGCAAGCCATTTTACTCAGTTATCAGGGCAATTGAGTGAGCAAGGTCAGTTTAGCGTAAATGTTGATTTAACCTCAGCTGAAACGTTTATTCCTATTCGTAACGAGCGCCTAAGCAAAATTTTGTTTGAATCTGACACATTTGCAAATGCAGTATTAACCGCTGACTTATCTGATAAATTGTCACTTATTAAGCAGCCTGGTCAGTACGTATTAAAAGGTGTTAGCGCCGAGCTAGACTTTCACGGTCATAAAAAGCCACTTGCAGTTGATGTACTTGTTAGTAGTGCGGAAAACGGGGATTTAAGCGTAGCATCATTTACACCTATCATTATTAATAGCGATGACTTTAAAGTCACCGAAGGGATAATGCAGTTACAAAAACTAGCCGGCTTACCTTCGATTGCTACTGCGGTACCGGTTACTTTTGCACTGACCTTTAAAAAACAGTGATTTCTCTTAACGAACTTAGTAAGCAACTAAGCGAGCCAAGTAAACCTTTTGAACAATGGCAGCCTGCTCATTGCGGGCAATTGCCACTGCTGATTGACGAACAAGGTAAATGGTTTTATGCGGGTAGTGAAATTACCCGCCAAGCCATGATAAAGCTGTTTGCTAGTGTGTTGTGTCGCGAAGATGGACAGTTTTATTTAAAAACGCCAGTAGAGAAAATTGCGATTGAGGTTAAGGATGCGCCATTTATTATTGTAAGTTGGCATCGTGAGTCGACCTCTGATGGTGATGTTATTTGTTGTATTGATAACCTACAGCGTACCTGGCTACTAAGTCGTGCTGAGCTGCTACATATTAATAATTACAAAGCCGCTGCAGTGCCTTATATGCAATTACCCTATGGTTGTTTTGCGCGAGTTGCCAGAAATGTGTTTTATCAGTGGGCTGAAATAGCCGAAACTGATGAGCTCGGCTATTTTATTACCTCCGCGAATGAGCGGTTTTATTTAGGGTAATTACTCTGTGTCAGCAGGTGGAATTGCTACGATTGGACCTAAGTACCACTCATCTAACTTTTTAGCGACTTCTGGTAAGCCTGTGCCTTTAAGTGATGAAAAAGCATGAACTGTTATATCGCCATCTAATTCACTCAATTCACGACGAACACTAAGTACCTGTGATTTACGTGGACCTTGCTTGAGCTTATCTGCTTTAGTTAATAGTGCCAATACTGGAATTTCACTACCTACAGCCCAATTAATTAAATCACGGTCTAAATCTTTTAATGGGTGACGAATATCCATCAACACCACAATACCTTTTAAGCTTTGACGTTTTTGTAGGTATTCGCCTAGCGACTTTTGCCATTTCTTTTTCATTTCAATTGGCACTTTCGCAAAGCCATAACCTGGTAGGTCAATTAGGCGCATGTTATCTACATCGGCAAGTTCAAATGTGTTGATCAGCTGAGTACGGCCAGGTGTTTTACTAGTACGTGCTAACTTTTGATCGGTAAGGGCATTAAGCGCACTTGATTTACCTGCATTTGAGCGACCGGCAAACGCGACTTCAATTCCCGTATCAGCAGGTAATTTAGTGATGTCTGGCGCGCTTGTAACGAAAGACGCAGTGTTATACTTGATACGAGATTTGAGCACAGGCTCTCCTAAAACTAAAAAAAATAACATTGGGTAAACCAAATTCACCCGTGGCGCGTATTTTATACTATAAAGTAGCTATTAAAAAGTGTCTTCGAGCATGTAAAACCGTTGCTGATGGTACATTTTAACTGGCTTAGCGATTAATTTTACTCAAAACCCTATAATTTATAGGTTTAATGTGTGTAGAAAACGTGCCAGAGAATTTAATATCGTGTAGAATATAAAAATCACAACATCCATATTGTAGATGATACAGGGTCGGAAACAGAGAATTCACCATGAAAAAAATAGCACTATCTTTAACTATATTGCTTGGTGCGTTGTCAGCAAGCAACGCAACAGCATTTGATGGCGATGTAAACGCAGGTAAAGAAAAATCAGCAACGTGTGCGGCTTGTCACGGCCCAGACGGTAATGCGCCGGTTAACATCTACCCAAAAATTGCAGGCCAACACGCAGATTACATATACAAACAACTTACTGAATTTAAATTAGGTATGACTTCGGGCGGTAAAGAAGGTCGAATGAATCCAGTAATGAGCGGTATGGCAATGCCATTGAGCGATCAAGATATGAAAGACTTGTCTGCTTACTTTGCTTCTTTGAACATGTCTGAAGGTGCTACACCTAAAGATGTTCAAGAAACAGGCGCCATGTTGTACAAAGCGGGTGACGCTGAACGCGGAATTCCATCATGTGCGGCTTGTCATGGTCCACGTGGTAATGGCTCTTCACTAGCTAAATTCCCAAAAATTTCTTTCCAACATCCTGAATACATCAAGTCACAACTTGAGCAGTTCAGAGATGGCACTCGTAATAACGACCTAAATGGTGTTATGCAAGATATTGCTAAGAAACTTACAGATAAAGACATTGAAACATTATCTAAATACCTAGGTGGTCTACACTAAAGTCGTATTTATTTAGATATTGTTAACATAATACAATGTTAAATAGACAAAAAGCAGCTTTGGCTGCTTTTTTTGTTTCTGAAATGACCGATAAAGCCCCTTCACTTGTAAGACTGTCTCTTATACACATCTCCGAGCCCACGAGACCGGAGCCTATCTTTATTTTTTATTTTTAAGTTAACTTATTGTAACTTTGTATTTTTTTAACCCTTTTTCTGTTATGTTTTACAACAAGAAAAAGATATAAATTAGTTGTAACAAAATTATTAACGAGTAACAAATTAACCCTGGTCGCAACAATAATAACAAATAGGAAAACGTTGCGATCGCAGCGTGAATACTGAGAAAGTTACTAAAGGAAATAACAAAAGTGTCGAAAAGACCGAAAATAATAAAAACTCATAATAATGCCACTGAAGATAACAATAATAATATGGATAAAAGAAATAATAATAAAAAAATAATAAAGACTAAAAAGTCGAAGGGAGAAGTGTCCATAATGGCGTTCAGATTAAGCAGGCGGTAGAGATGTTTTCTCTCACCGCCTTTTATTTGTCCCAGCCACAATACCCCCCGTTTAAAAAAGCATCTAAATATGCTTTGGCGTATATATAGAGAAACCCAACCTCTAAAACGCAAACTTCCTAGCCTTTCCCGGCTGAAATACACCGGCAGATGCCCATTGAGTTGCGCCTGCTCAAAACCTCTTAAGTGAGACTGATCAAGATAAGAGTAGAAAGAAAAGTCACGTAAATTCCATCAAATGGACCTCGTTCGTTTGGCCAAGATAAGCTTAAAGAAAATGCGCATGGAAGACAAAAACCAGCGCGCCAAGTCTGTTCTATCGTAATGCACCTGATTTATACCACCCACCAAAAACAGGTTCGGCTGCTAAAGACAAACGTGTTGGTAAAAAGCAGTACCATTAGTTGCCCCAGCCGCTGAACCAAGAGTCGAAATGAAACGTAACCTTAAGCCTGTAGCAGAGCTTAAAAAGGCGATTGAGCCTGAGTTAACGCCTGAGCAAGAATTAGAGGCGCTTGAAAATGATGAGCGCTTGCTTAAATTAGTTGAGCGTCATGAGCAAGGTGAAATGCTAACGGGTAAAGATGCTAAATACTTTAATAGCCGTATAGCGCGTCACCATAAGTGCGTGGTTAGGCATTGAAGACGAAATAAGCGAACGGAAGACACTCAGCATGCAACAGCACCTCTTGATCATCACCTATCAAACGACCTAGCTAATGAATGGCTAGATGACGACGAAGATAAGTAATAAGGATACGCAATGAGTACAGCAGTGATCTTAGCCTTAGTTGTAGGTGCTGCTATTATAGCGGGCTTGGCATTTTATGCGGGTCAGTTGCTCACAAGCTAAATGTGCAAAGCTAATTAGCGCATAACACAAAAACTTAAGCAGTCGCGTTTAAAACGTAATGCAAAGCTAGCCGATAGTATTCATTTAATCGCACATGCGATGAATGAAAAGCAATGTGATTACTCTGAGGGCTGTTTACGTATCTGGGTGCTGATGTCGCAATATAGTTTTGATACTGAGCGTGACTTTAACAACTGCATACCCAGGCATTTATAAAATGTACGACGCGCACGCCAACCGATTCGCGCAAAAAGTACGCTAAAAAAGAAATTTTTTTAAGCAAGATAATGCACGCTGGCGCGCAGAAAATCACTGAGTGATGAAATTGAAGCGACCGTAAAAAAATTATTGTTGAGTTTAAAGCAGCCTGCTAAGGCAGCGAAAACGTGGTTTTAACCAGCACTTAGTTCTTAATAGTATACAGCAGACCCAGGTCTGCTTTTTTATGCGCGCTATTTTTTAAAATTATATAACCCGTGAGAAGAGCGGCATTTATTTCTGTTTTTGTAAGTGCGCATCAAAGCACAACAATACGAATAACAAATTCTCTCGGTTAATTAGGTTGTTTTCATTGTTACCTTCATTTCACGGGCAATTAATGGCGCAGCGGGCCTCCCGGCACCTTAAAGTAGTCATTAAAGCTGATTTATGTCTGTTCGCGAATACGCTCATATCAAGCCTAAACTATAAATAAGTTGTTTAATTGCATCCGCTCGAATAGTCATCTTTAAGTTGGCTAAATGCATTACCTTTATTAATGGCACTGCCTGCTTGCTCATCGATCGTTTGGTAATAGTGTTTTAGCTCTTCTCTCATTTTGTAGTATGGCTGTGCCTATTTGCGATAATATTCATAACTCCCCTAAGCTTCAAAATCACATTCTCCAATGGTAGTGCAACTGAGTTACGACACAGTTTGGGCCGCTATTTGAGCAATAAATAGCCACTCATTATCAACTTGCAAAGTGATCCATACCTATAAATTGATAGCCCGCCTGTGTCATTTGCTCTAGGGTATTTTTGAACATATGAGCCATTTAAGCAAGTAACACTGGGCAAATCAGCATTCTCTTTATTTCATGAGTTGGGAGCAAAAAACCTGATCAGTAAATATTAAACATCAAACCATGATATTCAACTAAAATCATGTTCTAATAGTTTTATTAAACCTCAGGTGTTTAGAGAGTAAGCAGGGCCATAAATCATCCTGCATTAATTGGATTTAAAAGCCCATCTTTGTTTTGCTTTGGTAATTAACCTGCTCTTTACCTCATCAACATGTTGGAGGGCGGTTAACAGCTAGTTTGAACCCGGACGGCTTAAAACTTGAACACTGAACATCAACACCATCAAATCCCATCTCGCTTAAGTCAATCAGCACATTTGTCAGCCAGTGAGCGAGGGTCTATTTTTATACTGCGTCACAGGAAGGCTAAAAGTTAAAAGTGTTGCTCTAGTAGCTTTAGCTCAAGCGAGTCATTTGGGCCGTGTGTCAAAAAGGTTGAGGCTGCCTCCTAAATGTAATTGCTCAACCTGGATAGTCTTGAAATGCTTGTGCCAATGGATTTCTCTTTTAGCTAAAAAATCTAGGTAGGCATCAGCTTTAGATTGATGGCGGCACAACTTTATTGTTAAGCCACAGTAATAAGCAAAGCTGCCACAAAAAGGAATGTGAATATATAAAGACAAAGCACGGGTTTGCGATCATTCAATAGCGCTAATCAAATCTTGTTGCTGATAGCCGTCAGCTAACGAAAGTGCAGTCGGGTAAGACGTGTAACGCGGACCCGATACATTGTATTTGTTTATTAAAGTTTGATCCCATTGAGGAAGTTTAATCATCACGCGCACCTTATCTTTTAAGTTGCTGCGTATTGTAAAAAAGGAAAGGGGAAGGGGGTTTGATCTACAACAAAAAAAGGTGCCGTAGCACCTTTTTAGTATGTAACGTGGCTGCGTTACATTATGGCGTCTTTTAAATACTGAAATAGCTCTTTGTAGCCTCTCGCAGGCTTTTCTGCTTTTACTTCTTTGGCCGCATTAGGCACCAGTTGGCGCATTTTTTGGCGCTCAAGAGCTGGGCATTGGTTCCTCAATTGTTTCGCGCCGGATTAAGCCTGGTCGCCTTGCTCAATTAAATCACTGCGCAGTTGCTCAATCTTTTTGATCATAACCTCTGCTTGGTTATTTTTATTAAGCATTACATCAATGATCGCTTTAATTTCTTCAATGTTTTCTACTGTACGAAGGGTCTTTGCTATGTAATTTAAGTGGCGGCGGTATGCATCACTTTTATTACTAATTTTATCAACAACCATTGCTTCTTTTTTAAATCATCATTAAGCGGTAAGCGTTCGCGCTGCTTTACCCATTTGGCAATCTCAGACCCTAACTGATGAAACTTCAGGCCGCTAAGTTCACTTTTTTGATACATATAATTTCTTCTTCAATTTCAGCAGGCTTGCCTTTTTTTCTCGCCATGGGGTGCTCTTAAGTAAAAAAATAACTTTATCTATTATAGCCATGATTCTTTTAGTGATTATTAGCTGATGTGGTGCAGTGAGGGGAAGTTTAGCATTTAAATATAAAAATGTGTGCAACATTGCCTCTCTGGGCTCAGGACAGAATTCTTATGAAAAGCCAACACCAAGATCCAATATACCCAAATTTCGGGCAAAGCATGCTGCTTCTGAAGTACTCTGAACATGCTTAAAAAAATCCAGGCGCTACTGCTGCTGAAGCTGCCGAGCACAACAGGGCTGTCGGTAAGTACGCGCGTATGGGCGAGGTAGAAACCATTGAGTTTAATCAAGACGGTGGTTTAGTGGCCAGCGCAAGCTAATAACAAAGGCTCCGCCTCTACGGCTGGACTCAAATCCAAAAACATTGCGATCTGTGGTCGAAAAAGCCATAGATATTGCTAAATTCACCTCAGATGATCCGTGTAATGGTATTGCTGATAAAGAATTACTTGAGTTTTCGCCTAAAGATTTAGATTTATTTCATCCTTGGGATGTAAGTCCTGAGCAAGGGATTGATTTATGTCATGCTGCTGAGCAAGCCGCATTAAATGCGGATGAGCGAATTGTGAATTCTGATGCTGTTTTTCTCGCAATTCCGGCTGGGTTGCGTGAGTATGGCATGTCATGGTTTAATTGCAGGCTCCAAGAACACGCCATAGCATAAGCACTATGGTAATAGGCAAAGAGGGCGAACATATGCTGCGCGACTCAGCCTACACAATTTCCCGCGATCAAGCAGGGCTAAAAGATGCTGCAAGTGTTGGGCTTGAAGCTGCTGCAGAAACCCTAGCTAAACTAAACAGCCAAAAACTAGGCACCATGAAAGTGCCGGTTATTTTTAGAGCCGATATTGCTAACTCATTGTTTGGCCATTTAGTGTCAGCGATCGGCGGTGGCGCACTGTATCGCAAATCCAGCTTTTTACTGGATAGCTTAGGTAATCACAAGTGATCAGCAAAACTGTTAATATTTCAGAGCGCCCACACTTATTAAAAGGGTTAGCATCATCACCTTTTGATAGCGAAGGGGTTAAAACTCTAGACAGAGAAATAATACACGGTGGTGAATTGCAAACATATTTATTAGCGAGCTACGCAGCGCGTAAAATGAATATGACGCCAACAGGCCATGCCGGTGGTATTCATAACTGGTTGGTTGAGCAAACCCATCAGGACTTAGCTACACTATTGAAAACCATGGGCACGGGTTTGTTAGTCACTGAACTTATGGGGCTGGGTGTAAATACCGTGACTGGTGACTACTCTCGTGGTGCAGCTGGTTTTTGGGTTGAAAATGGTGAAATACAGTACCCAGTAAGTCAAATAACTATTGCTGGTAACTTAAGAGATATGTTTAAAGGTATTTCAGCTATTGGTGGCGATATAGAGCGACGTGGTGGTATTCAAACGGGCTCAGTGCTGATTGAGCAAATGCAAATTGCGGGTGCTTAATACCCTTCCACAATAATACTTAATTCAGCGAATTGGTATACACCCACTTTGTTTGCTTAAATTAAGCTTAATTTAAGCAAACTTTCCTTTGAGGTTTTTAAGGTGTGATATGGCTAAAGATAGATATGCGCCAAAACCATTAACTGACATTATGGCCGGGCTAAACAACCGTTTAGCAGCCTATGCGGGAAAAAGCCAAGCATTGATACACAGCAACAAACCAGCCATACGCGATTTTAGGGGCCTAAAGAAGCGACAAATGCTCTGAGCGCAATTATCGTGACGGCACACTGATGATAGAAGCTGTTTCAGCTCCTATTGCTCTTAGGCTTAATTAAAAATGGATATGCAGTCTCATTTAGAGCCGCAGGTGCAAGCAGAGTTTGGACAAATAAAAATTACCGCCAATCCATTAAGCAACTCAACGATTACATCTGTCCTTGGAAGATGAAATAAGTTTTACTTAACTCTCAAATGAGTGCAACCATTTGATTATTTGAATGGTGGACGCCGATTCCGCCTCCTTCATTAAAGAAAGCTGCAGCGCTTAGCATTACATGGCAAAAGTAAGCCCTAGCTAGCCCTCATGCTAGGCTCTTTTTCACGCTTTGAACAAACGCAAAATACTTTGTTACATATTCGGATTTTATTGTTATTTGGGTTTATTATGCTTCAGCTAGTGCCCAAATTTCAGTTTGTAGCTGATGCGTATTTCATTAAGCAGGTAATAGATCAATCCTATTGTTGTTTTTTGAGTTATCAAATCTTAATGAAATGCGTATTTATTCTAATTAATATACGGAATTCTTTATGAAAAAATAACAATGACTGCCGCCAGTATTGCATTGGCGTTGTTTGGTTGGCTGCGAAAAGCCACACCAATGAAAGCGAACCGGCGGCGTCCCCGGTGCGCTAGGGTGTTGATTTACAAATATGGATGTTCAGCAGGATGACTTTTATTAATGTTAATGGTCAATGGCCAAAGCAAAAACGATTCTGCGTGACAAGTCTAACTATGGGTCGTTCTCACAGTTATATGATGAATCGCAAAAAGCAATGAAAACAGTGCTTGAAAACGCCAGTGCTAATAGTAGTGCAAAACCAGGTTCAGATGAATATAAGATTGGTGCATTTTATTCTAGCTATATGGCTGAAAATGCTCGTGAAGAGTTAGGTATTTTGCCACTTGAGCCAGCTATTAAAGGCATTGATACAGTGAAAGATAAAGCCGCGTTGGTCACACTGATGGCAATACAGCTACACAAGTTGCTGGTGGCGATTCTCCTTTGGCTGGTATGTTAATAATGACGCTAAAAACTCAAGTGAAAATGCGCTTTATGCCTATCAAGCGGGACTTGGTTTACCTGATCGTGACTACTATTTAAAAGATGATGAAAAATTCACAAAAATTCGCGCGGCTTATCAAACGTATATCACCGATATTTTAGCTAAAGCTGGCGTTAATAATGCTGCTGATGCAGCCAAAGCGATATTAGCACTTGAAACGACACTTGCTGATGCACAGTGGAGCCGAGTGCAAAGCCGTGATGCAACTAAGTCATACAATAAAATGACGGTAGCTGAAGCTAACTCGCTAATGGGTGAGTTTGATTTAAATGCCTATTTCGAAGCAGTTGGCGTTGATGCTCAAGAGTTAATTGTGCGCCAACCAAGTTACTTTGAAAAATTTGCAGAGATTTTCAACAATACTGACTTAGCTGTTTGGCAAAACTATTTAAAATTCCATTTTGTTAGTAATTACGCGCAGCTACTTAATAAAGATTTAGTGGATTTGAAGTTTAATTTTTACAGCACCACGTTGCGTGGTGTTGAAGAGCAAGCACCACTTTGGAAGCATGCCGTTGATGCATCAAACAGTGTACTGGGTGAAATTTTAGGTAAAGTCTACGTTAAAGAAAACTTCCCGCCAGAAGCAAAAGCACGTATGGAAGAGTTAGTTGATAATGTGATTAAAGGCTATTCAGTGGCAATTGAAAACCTTGAGTGGATGAGCCCTGAAACAAAAGTGGCGGCGCAAGAAAAACTCAATAAGTTTACCCCTAAAATTGGTTACCCAGATAAATGGAAAGATTACTCAGATTTAGCGATTAACCCCCGAACTGGGTAGGTAACTTCGCTAAGAGCAATTTCAAGCCATGCAGATATGATTGCTAAATTAGGTAAGCTGTTGATCGCTCTGAGTGGCATATGACCTCAGCCAAACAGTGAATGCTACTTCGCTAACCAGTGAATAACGAAATAGTATTCCCTGCGGCGATTCTGCAGCCTCCTTTCTTTAATTTAGAAGCGGATGATGCGGTTAACTATGGTGCTATTGATGCGGTTATTGGCCATGAGTTAGGCCATGGCTTTGACGACCAAGGGGCAAAATACGACGGTGATGGCAATTTACGTAATTGGTGGAGCGAGTCAGACCTCAAGCAGTTTGAACAGCGAAGTGCTGCCTTAGTTGCACAGTATAATCAATATAAACCGTTTGAAGATGCCAGCGTTAATGGTGAGCTGACACTGGGTGAAAACATTGGTGATTTAGGCGGCTTAACCGTCGCTTATAAAGCGTATCAGCTATCGCTGGGTGATTCGAAAGCGCCCATTATTGAAGGCTATACGGGCGACCAACGCTTCTTTATGGGCTGGTCGCAAATTTGGCGTCGTAAATACCGTGATGAGGCGCTACGTAATCGTTTAATGACGGATTCACATTCACCGAGTCATTATCGCGTAATTGGTATTTTGTCGAACATGCCAGAATTTTACCAAGCGTTTGATGTTAAAGAGGGCGATAAAATGTATATCAAGCCTGAAGATCGCGTAAAAATTTGGTAATTTGAGCTGAAATTAGCTTAGAGCTATTATCGCGGGGGCTGAAAGCCAGTGAGCATCATGCTCACTGGCTTTTTAGTTACTTATATGCCTGATGATGAAACTAGCTATATTTCGTTTTTATGGCGCTGATAATCTCGACATTGGCCGCAGGGAAATCATAGTTATCAAGTTCGTCTATGCTGACCCATTCGCTTGGTTGTCCTTCTGCGCCATGAGCTTGACCATTAAAGTTACTGACCACATGCACATTAAGTCGTACGCATTTATCGCCATAGTCATGCTCTATAGTGATAAGTTCGCTTGAACTATGAATAGTCAGTCCTACCTCTTCTAGCAGTTCACGTTTTAGGGCTTGAAACACACTTTCTCCAGCTTCAACTTTGCCACCAGGAAACTCCCATAGCCCACCTTGATGTTGCTCATCTGCACGTTTACAAATAAACAAATTGTTATTTTTTTTAATTACACCCACAGCAACATTGATGATTACTTTAGTCATTACCTCCCCTTTAAACAGCAGTTGGTGCGACGCAGCGCTTTTTATCTAACGTAGCAAAGTGGTGTTATTTTAATTTACCACAACATTGTTTGTATTTTTGGCCTGAACCACATGGACATGGATCGTTACGGCCAACTTTTGGTTCGCTACGTGCCATAACCTGAGCGCTTTGCGGTGCTTCACCACCTACGTGCTCTGCTTCTTCATGTTGATATTCGCGAGGAGCATTTTCACTTTTACGGTGTTGCTCTTCTACTTTTTCAACATCTTCTTCAGCGCGAACTTGCACTTTACTTAAAATACCGACCACATCGACTTTTAAGTTTTCTAGCATTTCAGAGAATAACTCAAACGACTCACGTTTGTATTCTTGGTTGACTTTTTGTGCGTAACCAATGCAAGCGAATACCTGGCGTAAGTGATCCATTGCCGCAAGATGGTCTTTCCAATGTTGGTCAAGACTTTGAAGCATAATGGCTTTTTCAAACTGACGTAGTACAGAATCGCCGACCATTTGTTCTTTTTGCTTGTAGGCTTGTTCAACCGCTTCTTCAATACGCTCACGAAGTTTTTCTTCATACAGTTTATTGTCATCAGCTAACCACTGAGTAATTGGTAACTCAATTAGGAAATCTTGCTTTAAGCGCTCTTCGCTTCCTGGGATTTAATATCTTCAGCCAAGCTTAGGCAATGTATTGATCAATTACACCAGCGAGCACATCACCACGGATAGCGGTAATCGTTTCTGAAATATCACCTTCTTCAAGCAATTTGTTACGTTGAGAGTAAACAACACGACGTTGGTCGTTTGCTACATCATCGTACTCAAGTAGCTGTTTACGCACATCAAAGTTACGTGCTTCTACTTTACGCTGTGCGTTTTCGATTGCGCGGTTAACCCATGGGTGTTCAATCGCTTCGCCGCGTTGCATACCTAGTTTACGCATCATGTTAGTCATGCGCTCACCGGCAAAAATACGCATTAACGCATCATCCACGGAAACGGCTTGAACCGGCATCACCTTTGACGGGCCCAGAACGACCACGTAATTGGTTATCAATACGACGTGATTCATGACGCTCTGTACCAATAATGTGTAAACCGCCGGCATCAATTACTGCATCATGGCGAATCTTCCATGCGGCTTTAATTTCGGCAATTTGTTCGTCAGTTGGGTTTTCAAGTTTTTCAACTTCACTATTCCAGTTACCACCCAGTACAATATCGGTACCACGACCAGCCATGTTAGTGGCAATAGTAACAGTCCCTGGTAAGCCCGCATCAGAAACAATGTCTGCTTCTTGTGCGTGGAATTTAGCGTTCAGTACATTGTGCTTAATTTTTTCTTTACGTAAAAACTGCGACAAGTACTCAGAGCTTTCAATTGAGATAGTACCTACAAGTACTGGCTGACCACGTTCTTGACAGTCTTTAATGTCTGCTAAAATGGCT
Source organism: Pseudoalteromonas sp. Scap03 (assembly GCF_013393115.1). Lineage (GTDB taxonomy): Bacteria > Pseudomonadota > Gammaproteobacteria > Enterobacterales > Alteromonadaceae > Pseudoalteromonas. The sequence continues at coordinate 1,130,674 of NZ_VDEU01000001.1, forward strand.
TCGTACTTTTCTTCTTGCGTTAGGTACACCAAATCTGCGCGATCATCACGGATCATTGGCTTATTGGTTGGCATAACAACTGTGTCTAAACCGTAGATAGACTGAAACTCAAATGCTTCTGTATCGGCTGTGCCTGTCATACCTGCTAGCGTTTCGTACAAGCGAAAGTAATTTTGGAACGTAATAGAAGCTAACGTTTGGTTCTCGTTTTGAATTTTCACACCTTCTTTTGCTTCTACGGCTTGGTGTAAACCTTCTGACCAACGACGTCCTTCCATAGAGCGACCTGTGTGCTCATCAATAATGATAACTTCGTTTTCTTTAATAACGTAGTCAACATCTTTTTGGTAAAGCTTGTGTGCACGAAGAGCTGCATAAACGTGACTAAGTAGCGTGATGCTCGCTGCTGAGTACAGTGAATCACCTTCTTCAATTAAGCCGCGCTCTGTAAGTAGCTCTTCAACTTTTATTTGCCCACGCTCAGTTAGGTGAACTTGCTTAGATTTTTCATCGATAGTGAAATCGCCATCGCCTTCAATCCCTTCCTCATCTTCTTTTTCTTGTAGTTCAAGTAAAGGAACAATGGTATTTATTTCAGTGTAAAGCTCTGAGCTACCTCTTTGCCTGAAATAATAAGGGGCGTTCGCGCTTCATCAATTAGGATTGAATCCACTTCATCCACTACGGCATAAAATAATGGGCGTTGAACGCGCTCATCAATGCTAAATGCCATGTTGTCACGTAGGTAGTCAAAACCAAATTCGTTATTGGTACCGTAAGTGATGTCAGCTTCATAAGCTTGTTTTTTCTGTTGTGGCATCATGCCCGGAACATTACAACCAACGGTTAAGCCTAAAAACTCAAATAGTGGACGGTTGGTTTCAGCATCACGCTTGGCTAAGTAGTCATTCACGGTAATGACATGAACGCCTTTGCCTGTTAAGCCATTTAAATAAGCAGGAAGCGTTGCTGTTAGGGTTTTACCTTCACCAGTACGCATTTCTGCAATACGGCCTTGTTGTAAAACCATACCACCTAATAATTGCACGTCGAAGTGACGCATACCGTTTACACGCTTTGACGCTTCACGTACCACAGCAAATGCTTCTGGTAGAATATCGCCTAAGCTTTGTCCGTTATCGTAACGTTCTCTAAACTCAGCTGTTTTAGCTTTTAAATCTTCATCTGAAAGCGCTTCTAGTTGCGTTTCAAGTGCATTGATCAGTGCGACCGTCTTTCTTAGGTTTTTAATAGTGCGGTCATTGCGACTACCAAAAATCTTGGTAAATAAATTAGATATCATGATAAAACCGTTACAATGTGTTTTTTTGCTAGCCGTGCATCGGCTAACCCATTTTTTACAATTGATAATTAATGTATTCTTTAAATTAACCTTTAGGACACATTAATTAGCAATTTTGTATTAAGCTGCTTAAAAAGCACTGTTTACCTGCGCTACTATACCAGACTCTGCTAAACATCAAACTACCTCTATAAAAAGATCTTCATTTAAAACAGAAAAATGAGATCTCGCTCATAAAAATAGCGTTATGTAACGAAACTTGATTAAAACTGCAGATAAACAGACTCTGAAGATATGGTGTTGAATAAATTAAAAACAAGGGTGAAACGCCTAAATTTTACCCTTAAATACTTTGCTTGCGGTCATCGCTTTTTAACTCTTAAATTGCACAATCTTTTTATTTATTACTCTTCGTAAGTCACTTAAGCCATACGGTTTATCGGCAGGTGCATATACATGGTAGCGGTATCATTAAATAAGCTACTAATCGCAAATGAAGCGTGTGTTAATATCTTATGCAATCAGCGTTTGCTAATATTATTTTTAGTAGTATAAAGTTCATCATATTTTTTGTTGCTATAAAACGCGTTGATTGAGTTTTAATAAAAGGGAAAATAAAGTGCAAACCAACAAAGATAACTTAGTAGTCCTCGGCGCTGGTTGGCTTGGCCAAGCCTCATGTATTGATGCACGTTCAAGGTTGGCAAGTGCAAGGAACTTCATCGTAGTGACACCTAATTTAATTTGATTTGAGCGTCAGTCAGGTATTTTACAAAACGGCGAGCTGCAGCACCAAGTGGATTTACAAAACGCGTACTGGTGTGTTATACCGCGCAGTCGTGACAGCGAAAGTGATTATTCTCAAGTGCTGGAGCAGGGGTTAAAGCTGGCAACTGAACTTAATTGCAAAGGTTTTTTATTGTGCTCATCGACTGGAGTGTATGATCAAGAGCCTGGAGTTTATAGTGAAAGTAGCGATATATCTGGCACTAACGAGCGACAAATAAAGCTCTATGATGCTGAAGAGCAAGTACTTGAGCAGCAAGGTAAAGTTTTAAGGTTAGCCGGATTGTTGGGGCCAAACAGAGAGCCGGGTCGTTTTGTGGCAGGTAAAGAGCTCAACACCTCTAGTCAGCAAGTGGTGAACATGGTGCATCAACAAGATGTGATCAATGCCATTTATGCGGTACTTAACAATTGGTCACAAGGGCAAAGCATTTATAATGTAGTTAACCCTGCGCATCCGAACAAAGCAGATTATTATGCACAAAAATGCGAGCTGTATGGCACACAAATGCCAAGTTTTAGTAGTGATGAAGTCGCTGAGCGCAAAGTTATTGGCTCAGCGATAGAAGCGCTGGGTTTTAGTTATCAGTATGGTATTTAACCTGAACTCTGAATAATAAATCTATCTCAAGCAGCTATTTTCAGTGCTAACTGCGTTGAATTTACTTGCAATAGGCGAGCTTTCGACACGTACCTTCCTCGCTCTTGTTTTCACTTTCGGAAATCTCGGAAGGAGAAATAAACATAAATATCATATTGATTCAATACGTTAGTAAATCTCTTAACCAGAGTTCAGGTTATTTAATGTTAGGCGTAAGGGCGAATTTTTATAAAAGTCGACAACCACCACTCTAGTAGTGTGTGTTGGGCCGCTTCGATATCGGGAGCAAAGTAGCGGTCTTTATCGTAATAGCTAACATGTTGGCGTAGCAGTGCCTTCGCATTTTCTACCTGCTTACACGCATGTAGTGGCGCTCTAAATTCTAACCCTTGAGAAGCACTTAGCCACTCAACGGCTAACACGCCTTGCGTATTATTAGCCATATCAACTAAGCGCCTAGCGGCAAAGGTTGCCATAGAGACATGGTCTTCTTGGTTAGCTGAGGTCGGTGTAAGCTATCTACCGAGGCTGCAAGCAGACTTGCTCCTCGTGAGGGCAGCGCAGCTGCGGTCACTTGAGCTATCATAAATCCTGAATTTACCCCACCGTTTTCAACTAAAAATGGCGGCAATTTTGATAAATTAGAGTCAATCAGTAGGGCAATACGTCGCTCAGCTAAGGCGCCAATTTCGGCAATGGCAATCGCATTGAAGGGCCATAAAGTAAACGTGGCTAAGCATGAAAGTTTCCAATCTGAAATAATATCCCCCACATCGGCAAAAACGAGTGGGTTATCGGTTACCCCGTTTGATTCACATATTAATACTTCGGCGGCTTGGCGTATTTGGGTTAAGCACGCACCAAGTACTTGCGGTTGGCAACGCAGGCAATAAGGGTCTTGTACTTTTTCACAATTAATATGTGAGTCACTAATTTGTGAGTGGGTACTTAATAGTTCTCTAAATACGTGCGCGGTATCAATTTGCCCTTGTTGACCACGAACCTCATGAATACGTGCATCAAATGGTGCGCGACTGCCCATGGCGGCCTCAATACTGATAGAGCCAATTACACAGCTTTGTGCGTACAAGTCTTCGGCTCTAAATAAGCCCTGCAGTGCAAATGCAGTAGAGGCTTGCGTGCCATTTAATAAGGCTAAGCCCTCTTTGGCGGCTAATGTCAGTGGCTCAAGCCCTGCAATTTTTAACCCCTGTTCTGCGCTTATTAGCTCTCCTTGGTAGCGCATTTTCCCTTCACCCAATAAAGGCAGGCACATATGAGCAGGGGGGGCTAAATCGCCCGAAGCGCCCACTGAGCCCTTTTTAGGCACGCATGGGTACACTTCATTTTTGAGTAGCTGTATAAAAAACTCAATGACTGCTAAACGAATACCAGAATAACCCCGTGATAAAGAATTTACTTTTAGGGTGATCATTAATCTGACCGTGCTGTCATCCATTAATTCGCCAATGCCCGCAGCGTGTGAAAGCACAATACTGCGTCGTAATAGTTCTAGCTCATCATTCGCTATTTTAGTATTGGCTAATAAACCAAAAAGCCGGTATTAATTGGCTCATATACAAAGTACGCTGCTCGTTTATTACGTCTTGAACGGTTTGCGCGCTGGCTGCTATTTGTGTGACGGACTCTGTTGCCAAAGTTAAATCTACGGCCGATTGATTAATTTTTCTTATGGTATTTAATTCAAGCTGACCCGGTGTGAGTGTGTATGAAATCATGACTTATCCTTGTTAAGCATAGGTAGGTCTAGGTTTTGTTGTTGTGCACAGTTTTTTGCAATGTCATAACCAGCATCGGCATGGCGCATTACACCGGTAGCGGGATCGTTCCACAGCACTCTAGCAAGGCGTTGCTCTGCTTCATCGGTACCATCGGCAACAATAACTACACCTGAATGCTGGCTAAAGCCCATTCCAACGCCGCCACCATGATGAAGCGATACCCAAGTAGCACCGCCAGCGGTATTGAGCAGGGCATTTAAAAGTGGCCAATCAGAGACAGCATCGGAGCCATCTTGCATGCTCTCTGTCGCCTTCAATGATTAGACCAGCTACTGAGCCTGAGTCAAGATGATCGGGTGGCCAATAACTACTGGTGCTTTAAGTTCACCATTTTTAACCATTTCATTAAAGGCAACCGCTAAACGCGCGCGGTCTTTTAAGCTAACCCAACAAATACGTGCAGGCAAGCCTTGAAATTGAATTCGCTCACGCGCCATATCGATGCAAATGCTTATCATCAGAAATTTGCTCTCTTTTACTTTGCGTCTGTTTTGTAAATATCTTCGATCGCCCGATAGTGCTACCCATCTAAATGTCAATGTCACAAAAATAATGGACGAATATAAGCAGGCACAAACTAGGGAAATCAAAGGCATTTGCTACGCCTTCTTCGAGCGCCATTTGACGAATATTGTTGCCGTAGTCGGTAGTTGCTGCGCCCGCATCTTGCAGTGCCAGCATCGCTGTTACTTGAACAGCCATTGACTGTTTGGCCGCTTTTACCACTGCTTGTGGATTATCGGATTCGTATTTCTTGCTGCATGCTCCATACTCCTGGAACCTTGCGTGCAGCCGTTAAGTGATCATGCAGCGAGGTTTTGACTGGTGATCATATCGGGGAGGCAATACCACTTTTTACTAAGGTACTAAAAACATCAGCCGCAAAAGCTACCAAGTAAACCACAGAAAGCGCTTTCACCTTTGGCTACACAGGCATCGGTTAATTTTAATGCATGCTCAAGATCTGGTGGCTTTTACGACGTACCCTGTTTTTATTCGAAATCGATACGGCTTTCATCACATTCCACCACTAAGGCACTACAGCCAGCCATGGTTGCAGCTAATGGTTGTGCTCCGCCCATTCCTCCCAGGCCACCTGTTAACACCCACTTACCTTTGGCATCGCCTGAGAAATGTTGTTTTGCCATAGCTACAAAGGTTTCGTAAGTGCCTTGAACAATTCCTTGAGAACCAATATAAATCCAAGAGCCAGCGGTCATTTGGCCGTACATCATCAAGCCTTTTTTATCTAACTCGTTAAAATGTTCCCAGTTAGCCCAGTGCGGAACAAGGTTAGAATTTGCTATTAATACCCGCGGTGCGTTGCTATGAGTTTTAAATACCCCCACCGGTTTACCTGATTGCACCAATAGGGTTTCGTCATCTTCAAGGCGCTCAAGCGTCGCAATTATTTTGTCGTAGCTTGGCCAGTCACGGGCAGCACGGCCAATCCCACCATACACCACCAAAGCTTGCGGGTGCTCGGCAACATCAGGGTCTAAATTATTCATTAGCATGCGTTTAGCTGCTTCGGTTTGCCAGCTTTTAGTAGATATTTGATTACCATGCTGTGCGCGAATTGTCCGTTGTGTGTCCAGTCGATGATCCATTATTCACTCCTGTTAAATTTAAGCGTTATGGGCTTTGTTATTGTTTTTAAATGTTAATTGTCCGCCCAAGCGGTACTTACTGCCTGGCGATATAAGTCGTGCAAAACTAACAATTCCGTTTACCGACCAACTTCAAAGTACGGCGTATTACTTGTAAACAGGGCTCTATGGCTAAATTAAGCCATCGTTAACATTTCAATTGTTTGGCGTAATAGCCTCTACCGTATGCCTCGCTTGCGTTAAAGGAGCAACTGTTGATAAGTATTCGTGCGGGGTAAGGGCGGTAAAATCTTGTTGTAAATAATCTTTTGCAAGGGGTGGATTTACAAAGCGCTCCTCTACTTGCAAGGGACTGTCGTTTTCATTATGAATAATGACACTGCGATACACCACGCTATCTACCTCTACACCTAAAGCAATTGCAATTGGCGCGACGGCATTAATCGATTCTAATACTTGCACTGTGCAGCTGTAGTTTCCGTTTCGCTCTTTTACTTCATTGGCGATGTTTTTATTTCGCACGACGTGACTTAGACTGAAAGCTTGCTGCGCCCAGGCCTGGGCCGGTTGCTCACCGGCAATTGTGAGTTCACTAAGCCCGACGCGGTCATTCTGCTTACTGTAAAACCGTTTGGCTAGTTCGTTTTCTGAGGGGACACGCGTTGGTTTTCAAGCCAAAGCCCACTGCGTGGCTTGTCCACAATAATGAAACCTGTTTTCGCTTTGCGTAAACTTAAAAGCTGGCATAAATATTTTTAGTATATTAAAAATAAACAATACCAGTAAGATGGCATAATCATCTTGTATATGATGTGTTTTTAAACTTGTTGAACACTCGCGGAGAGACTGGCGTAAAGCCACAGAATCCGCAACAGTTAAACATATCGATTTATTATCACCGATGCCAATATTAAGCCACCATGGATGCAACAACATTGATGCAATCTTATGGAGCGATAGAAAATGCGGCTTAGCAATTAAAAATGGCGGGTTGGGTGAGCGCCAAACCGAGTTACCTGGATTTTGATGGCTAGCCACCCGGTAGTAAGTATCAAAGGGCAGTGTGTTAACCCCGGGTTTAATTGACTGCCATACCACTTGGTGTTTGCCGGTTCTCGTGCACAGGAGTTTGAGCAGCGTTTACAGGGGGTAAGCTATCAGCAAATTGCCGCGCAAGGGGGCGGAATTGCAGGTACCGTGAAAGCAACCCGAGAGGCTGACCACGAACAATTATTTGTAGCAGCAAAAGATCGTTTAAATGCACTGCTAGCTGAAGGTGTCACTACGGTAGAAATTAAGTCAGGGTATGGGCTTGATATAGAAAATGAAAAATATTAGAAGTCGCTTTAAATCAAATATCATCCTATTGAAGTCATTATCAATTTTAGCGCATGCACTACCTTTAGAGTTTAAAAATCGCAGTGATGATTATATAAATTTAGTGTGTAATGAAATGCTTAACACACTTGTTGAACATGATTTAGTCGATGCAGTAGACGTATTTTGTGAGGATATTGGTTTTAGTCATGCTCAAACGCAGCGAGTATTTGATGCGGCTAAAAAACTGGGGTTAGCAATTAAGTGCCATGCTGAGCAATTATCCAATCAACAAGGTGCTGCGCTGGTGGCGCAATACAATGGTTTGTCGGCCGATCATTTGGAATATCTTGATGAAGCCGGAGTTAAAGCTATGGCAAATGCAGGTACTGTGGCGGTATTATCAAATTGGTGTTTTTGCTTTTTTAAAAAGCAAAAACGAAATACCCAATTGAACTGTTAAATAAATTGCCATGTTCCTTATCGCAATTGCCAGCGATTTAACCCAGGCAGACATCACCGTTATGTTCTTGCAATTAATGATGAATATGCGGCTTGTACATTATTTAATTTTTTACTCCAGAACAGGCATTAATGGAGTCACGGCACACGGAGCTCAGGCTCTTGGTTTTCGGTTGATAGAGGCGTGCTGGTGCGTATGCTCGCGCCGACATATTGGCAATACATCCAGCACAATTAAGCACAGTTTGGGGTAAATAAACTGTTAAATCTTATGGATATTGGGGGCAAAACTTTAGCCACTGGTGAGACTTAACTCTTAAGCCTATGTTTTATTTAATGTCAGTGAGTACCCCAGCTATGGATGGAAGTTATGCTTTATAAAGCAATTTAGCTTTGGCTTTTTATGGTGCACTTTAATGGCAATGGTTGCAGCGTTGTTAACCGTGTTAAAAGTAACGGCTCAGCTTTTGCTACACCGGCTGATTGGTTTAGCTATGTTAGCACTGCCATCCCTGGTTTGCCTGGTTATTGGCTCTGGGGATTTCGCTTTCATTTGAGTATCAGGCGAATTTGCTAAAGCAAAAGTCCCGTTACTTATCAAGTGCCTGTGCCTCAGGCGGGCTTGTGCCTATTATTTTTACAGGTTACCTGCATTGTACGGCGTGTTACTATTCCACCTCCCGCTACTCAGTAGCAGGGTTTTTGCACGGCTGGTCAGACTGCCCAACTTTAAAGCCAGAAACTGGTTTTCCGAAGCGTATGTTGAAAACTCACCCTTAGCTGGCTTCCCTGATAAACAGCAGTTATGTCAAAATATAATTAACCCAATGATGGGCGATCCCATTTACAGCAGCACCATCGTACTGAGGTTAGAAGGTTTCTGCTCAGTTAACCAACATATTGGCTGAGATTTTGGCGACTTCATTATTATCTCAGCTGGCCAATCGAATAAAAAGATTCTGCCAGATGAAGCGAGATGAAGTTTTTTTCTTGCTGAGCATGCCAATTGAAGCACAATTTGGGTGGGTTAAACTTGCATTTGATTACTTGTGGATTTCACATAAAATCACAATCATTTACATCAGTATAAAGCAAATTATTGGCGCTACCTTAAAGCCGTTCCAGAAATAATTGTAACAATAGCTAAAAAGTAAGAGTTATATGACAATAAACAAAGCAGCAGCTTTGATGATTAATTAGTCATGCTTACTTGGCGCTCTATAGTCGGCCAGCCAAACGTGCCTTTATCATCGCAAATGACGACCGATCATTTAGGTTGCAAGCGCGATTTCAACGAGCGGCACCATCAGCTTCTTAAGACGGTGCCCTGAATTGTTTTTTCAACCGGTTATTCGAAATGAAGATGGCCAAATTGAATTTTAGAATTGCTATTACGCTGGCAGCATCCAACCCAAGCGTGGACCCTTATCGGCGGTTTTGGGGTTTTATCAACGATATTAGAAGGCAGGGTTTGGTTACTCACCGGTGACCTTTGTTATTGAACGAGCTGGAGAGCTTGCCATGGCACTGCGTATGGAAGGAATGAGGGTGCCTTTAAGTGTTAACTTATTTGGCCCAGAAATGCTCAACGAAGAGTTTGTTGATTTTGTTTATGGGTTAATGGTGAGCACCAAATCAGGGGCCTGGTGATTTAATTTAGAACGTCCGCCATTTTTAGTCACTACCTAGATGATAAAGGTAGAGCCATGATAGCAAGACTTAACAGCTTAGGTTTAAAAGTGTGCGTTGATGGTTTAGGTCATAATCCTGTATTACTTTCTAAGTTACCTAGTTTAGCGGTGGCATACATTAAAATATCGCCTGCATTAACTGCTGACTTTAGTAATCAAAATAACATACGTAGTTTAGTAGGTGGTATGGTTGAAATGCATAACCAGCAACAGACGAAAGTTATTTTTGAAGGTGTTGAAACACTCGATCAACTAAAGTTTGTAAAAAGTCTAAAAGCCTATGCTTCACAGGGATACTATTTTGGACACCCATTGAGCAGTTTAGGATTAATGAGTTGGTTTAAATGGTTAGAAGCACAAGAACTTAAGTGTAAGCTGGGAAGCGCTTAGTTTTTGTTTGTAACAGGGTATTAACTAAAGCACTGATCACTTGGCCACACTGTAATTTACCTGCAGTTATAGAATGAGGGTGTGGTGAAGGTGCTGCTTCGCATAAGTGTAAATAAGCACTGCGCGGATCATTTGCAGCTAAGTAAACATAATGCTCACCATCGATGACATCAAAACCACAGTAATTAAAGGCACTTGCAGGCATATTGGTTAAGCTATCTAAATCAACTTCTACCCCTAGCGGTGCGTTATCAAACCTTTGGAGTGCATGGGTGGTTGCTTCTGTTAAGTTTATTTCGCGCTTCACATTAATTGTTTGATAGCTTGTGTAGCTAAAGTTAGCGCTCTGCATAGCATCAAAAATAGGTTGATTGTTTTTTAGCTCATGTAAGCCAATAACATGGTAATTATTGAGCAGCTGCTCTTGATAAGCGTAGCGAAACCCATTACCACTGTGCCTACCTTCACACTCACGAAAGTCGGCATGAGGATCTAAATTAATCGCGTTAATTGCGTTATGGCTATGTTTGGCAAGTGAGCGAATAATACCTAAACAGTTATTATGCCCGCCGCCAATGACAATAGGTTCAAGACCCGCTTTAAAAACCATGTCTAAAAATTGCTCAACTCGCTCACATTCTATTTCAGCGCACAGCTACGCAATTGAGCTAAGCTTCCGTGTTTGATTATGATTGGTCGGCGGTAGTGCTTGTTGCATTAAATCATCGAGGGTGACTTCGCCAAGCAGTAATACTTTTTGCATGGCAATAGCGTCATTATGAGGTTGGTTTAAAAAGCGTTGTAAAAACGCAGGCCAAGCATGCTGTGCGCCACCATTTCCTAGATTGGCTCTCGGGCCAATGTCTTCACAAATCCCGAGTAAAACAAAGCGCATACCAAATTGTACGGCATCAGCAAGTGCTTGTTGAATATTGTCGCGGGCATCAAGTAATGCCATCGACTGCCATGCTTTTAGCTCTCCAGCACGGTCAGAGCAAATTTCCTTTACCGTGCTTTCGTCGTATAGTTTAAGGTGAAAGGTCACGCTACAGTTCTATTATTTCTAGCTCTAATTCTTCAGCTGAAAGCACAATACCGGTACTGTCAGCATATACAAAGTCATCATCAAAAAATGATACGCCAGCGAAATTAACCCCTATACCGCTTTCGCCCGCGCCTTCACTGTCTGCTGCAACAGGAATTGACGCAATAGCTTGAATACCTAAATCAAGTTCTTCAAGCTCATCAACGTGACGTAATGCACCATATACGATAATGCCTTGCCAATTGTTTTCTAGTGCCAGCTCAGCCAGCTCAATGTCGATTAATGCCCTGCGAGTTGAGCCGCCACCATCAATAGGTAAAATCTGATCAGTACCATCTTGAGAAAGTAATTGGCGGATCAGTTCATTGTTTTCAAAACATTTTACCGTTTTAATGCGGCCACCAAAACTGTGTCGACCACCAAAGTTGATGAACATAGGTTCAAGCACATCAACCACATCAGCAAAGTGGTCGCATAAATCAGAAGTGCTGTAATCCATTATTTTATCCTCAAAAGATACATAAGTTAGTGACTCAGTATACCCTCCTTATATGCAATAACAACGACTTAATCGCAGTAAATTTAGCCATAATTAGAACTAAATCAACTATAAGAATAATAATTCTTTCATAAACTTGTCATTTCCCCACAACAAGATTATAAACAGGTGTATTGCATCCATGATGCGGCTGAACCATTTTCACCTTCAGTGGCAAGAGTTGTAAAATTGAGTAATACTGTGGTTAGGCCAATGGTTTTAGATTGTCCATTTGTTTAAAAGGAGTTTGTTAATGGTTAGACTTTACCGGCGACCCTTTTTATTTGTTCAAACTTAATGAGTTAAATGAAAGAAAGCATCACTTTATACTGCGCTGGCAAATTTAATATAGGTATTTACAATGAATTTTCTACAAAATCTGACGATAAAACGCCGTTTGCAACTAAACGCCTTAGTTGTAGGTTTAACAATGATTGTCATGCTATGCATCATAATTTATGAAGCACGTGTGATGCTTAAATTAAATGAAACAATTCAATACGCCGAAGAGCTTGATGTGCATGAGTTGATGCGTAAATATGAAAAGACTTTATTTTATAAAGATGAAAAAAGCTTAGATTTATTCACTAATGAATATAAACAGCTGCAGCTCAAACTAGGGAAACTATCTGCTTTATCAAAAGATTTAGATATTGCCATTGATCAGGTTAACCAATTTGAGGTGCTTGCAAAGCAGTATTATGATGACTTTCAAATTGTTGTTAATTTGCAACGGAAGATAGGTTTACATCCTAAAGATGCGCTTTATGGCGAACTGCGTAAGTCAGTACACAACATTGAAACATTATTGAATCAGCAAAATGATTATAAATTACTGACCACCATGTTGCAGCTACGCCGCGCTGAGAAAGATTTTATGTTGCGTTTAGATACCAAATATTTAGACCGATTTAATAAATTAGGTGATGAGTTAAAACAACAAGTAAATACCTCAGAAATACCTAGTAATATACGCAATCAATTAACTTCATTAATGACCAATTACCAAGGCAAATTTACCGCACTAGTTGAAGCACAAATCGCTTTAGGGGTTGATTTAGATTCGGGTGCTCTTGGAAAAATGTGAGTCAGTATTAAGAAAAGTGATGATGTGGTGACTGCCATTACTTCGGCCACTAAAAAACAAGTTGCTGAGACGGCCCAGCAGGCGCAATTATTGGCAATAGCCATATTTATAATTGCCAGTGTGATTGTGATGGTTCTTGTGTACTTAACGAGTCGCTCAATTATTCAGCCTATTGAGAGGGTTTATCAAACTATTGACAAGATAAGAAAAAACAATGATTTAAGCTTATTCATAGAGCACAAAGGAGAAGATGAAGTCACTAGGATGACCATAGATTTTAATAGCTTGATTAGTGACTTTAAAGATCTTATCTATGAAGTAAATACTGCTCTAACAACGCTTAATATAGCAACGGGTAACTTATCTGAAACAACCTCAGCAACTAGTTCTGGCATGCAAGAGCAATTGCATGAAGCGGACATGGTGGCAACGGCAGCCACAGAAATGCAAGCAACGATTCAAGATATTTCACATAATACAGAAGCTGCAGCTAAAAAAGCTGAATCAACCAATGTAAGTGCTCAACAAGGTCAGGTTGAAGTAGAGTCAACCATTAAACATATTAATGCTTTGTCTGATTCGCTTGGTAAGGCCTCTAGCGTGGTGTCACAGCTAGAAAAAGATGGTGAAACCATTGGCTCTGTACTTGATGTAATTCGAGCCATTGCAGAACAAACTAATTTACTGGCTCTAAATGCGGCTATTGAAGCAGCAAGAGCGGGTGAGCAAGGTCGTGGTTTTGCGGTTGTTGCAGATGAGGTGCGCTCACTTGCACAACGCACGCAAGAGTCAACTAGCGAAATTGAGGGTATTATTAACACCTTTACAACAGCGTGCTCCAAGAGGTGTAAGGTATCATGCATCGTCGTACTCTCTAAGGTGGTGAGAGTGCAACACAAGCAACAAGAGCGGGTGAATTGCTAGGAGCTATCACTGTTGATGTGCAAACGATTATGGAAATGAGTACACATATTGCTACTGCTATTGATGAACAGAGCCAGGTAGCATCAGAGGTTAATAAAAACGTAGTCCGTATTCGAGATATTGCTGAAGAGGCTGCTGCTCATTCACAAACGAATGCGCAAACAAGTGAAGAGGTATCTGAGCAATCAAGGGTGCTTCATCAAGCAATCTCAAAATATAAAGTTTAATTATCCATAGAAACAAGCGGCTTAATTGCCGCTTGTTTGTTATTAACGAAGCAGAAGCATCATAACTGACGTTAAGGTACAAATTTTATTGGTACGCTATCTTTGTTATTTTCATGTTGTTTAACACGTTCTAAATAAGTGTCCCACAACTTAGTATGTTCGGCTTGTAACTTAGCCAAATATTGCCAGCTAAACAACCCGCTGTTGTGCCCGTCGTCAAACTCTAAACGCAACGCGTAATGCCCTACGGGTGTAATGCTTTTAATGCCCACTGTTTGTTTATTAAGTACTAACTTCATAGGCTCAGAGCCATGGCCTTGCACCTCGGCTGAGGGAGAGTGAACCCGTAAAAATTCAGTACTGAAGGTTGCGTCTGAATGATCATCAAAAAACACATCTAAATTTTTACTTACACTATGATAGTGCACTTTAGTTACTTGTTTCATCGTCATCTCACTTACAAAAAAGCCTCCATGCTGGAGGCTTTTAGTATACATTAAACGGCTGTTAAAGAATAAAGCGGCTTAAGTCTTCATCTTCAACCAGCGCACCTAGGTGCTTTTCAACATAGGCAGCGTCAATAACTAAACTTGAACCCGCTTTTTCAGAAGCATCATATGAAATTTCTTCCATTAATCTTTCCATAACAGTATGCAGACGGCGAGCACCGATGTTTTCGGTTTTCTCATTAACCTGCCAAGCGGCTTTAGCAATTCGCTTCCAATTGCATCGTCGCACCCAATGCCATGCCTGTTTTGAGCAGCGCCTCGGCGTTGTTGCTCCGTGCGATGCGTGTGGCTAGTTAAAATGCGCTTAAAGTCATCGCCGTGAGTGCTTCAAGTTCACCATCGAATAGGTAAACGGCCTGTAACTCCGGGATCGCGTCTGATGGTTTAGACATCTGGAATGCACCCTTGAGTACAGCATATGGTCAGTTTTGACCATGCCATGCTTAGTGTTTACTGTAGAACCTTCAATCAGCGGTAGTAAATCACGTTGTACACCTTCACGGCTTACATCTGGGCCTGAGGCTTCACCGCGCTTACAGATTTTGTCGATTTCGTCAATAAACACAATGCCGTTTTGCTCTACAGCAAAAATTGCCTGCTCTTTTAATTCTTCAGGGTTAACTAATTTTCCGGCTTCTTCTTCGGTAAGTAGTTTAAATGCTTCTTTAATTTTAAGCTTACGTTTAGTGCGTTTATCACCACCCATATTTTGAAACATGCCCTGTAGCTGGTTGGTCATTTCTTCCATACCAGGAGGAGCCATAATTTCAACATTCGGTTGAGCTTGGGCTAAATCAATATCGATTTCTTTGTCATCTAGCTGGCCTTCGCGTAATCTTTTACGAAACGATTGACGTGTCGATGAGCTTTCATCGCGCTGAACTTCCCCATACTGATCTTTCACTGGAGGTAGTAATACATCTAAAATACGCTCTTCAGCGGCTTCTTCTGCACGGTGTTTAAACTTTTTGGTTTGTTGTTCACGGGTCATTTTGATTGAAACGTCGACTAAATCACGGATGATAGTTTCAACTTCTTTACCTACATAACCTACTTCTGTGAATTTAGTGGCTTCCACTTTAATAAAGGAGGCATTAGCCAGTTTTGCTAATCGACGCGCAATTTCCGTTTTACCTACACCAGTAGGGCCAATCATTAAAATATTCTTTGGCGTTACTTCTGCACGTAAATCTTCGTTTAACTGCATACGGCGCCAGCGATTACGAAGGGCAATAGCAACCGCTTTTTTTGCTTTTGCTTGACCAATAATATGTTGGTCTAGCTCATGAACAATTTCTCTTGGGGTCATATCAGACATAGCGGGTTCCTATTACAATTCTTCGATAGTTTGGAAGTTATTCGTAAATACACAGATGTTGCCAGCAATTGTAAGACTTTTCTCTACAATTTCATGGGCACTTAAGTCGGTATTTTCTAATAAGGTGGTTGCAGCAGATTGAGCAAAGTCTCCGCCGCTGCCAATTGCGATCAGGTCGTTTTCAGGTTGTACGACGTCACCATTACCAGTGATGATCAATGAGGCAGTTTCATCAGCAACAGCTAGCAGGGCTTCAAGTTTGCGTAAGGCACGATCGCTACGCCAATCTTTAGCCATTTCTACAGCCGCTTTAGTTAGATTGCCTTGGTGCATTTCTAATTTGCTTTCAAAACGTTCGAAAAGGGTGAAGGCATCAGCAGTACCGCCAGCGAAACCAGCGATTACTTTGCCATTATAAAGACGTCGAACTTTTCGGGCATTGCCCTTCATTACAGTATTACCAGGGGAGACTTGGCCGTCACCACCAATAACAACTTTGTCATCACGGCGTACACTTACGATTGTAGTCATAAAGAGCCATCATCGCGCTGCAAGTGGGGCAGCGTAAAAACGATTATGAAGAGGTTATATGGGTGAATGGTTTAAATTCAAGTCCAGCCCCAAATTCCTGCAGCCAACGATACACTGTTTTAGTTTGTTCCCATTTCCTCACTTTCTGCTTGGCGCTTGGTTTTCATAAGGCGCCCTAAACGCACCTTATACCAAATACCATTAGTGTCTGTGGTTTTTTGATCTCGAATTATTCAGCAAAGTGCCGCTATTATTTAGCCTTTAAGGTTTCAGCTTGTTGATGTTTTAAATGAACCACACTGCATGCTAACATAAGGGCCTTTTGTTCAAGTTCTTTCACTTCAACTTGAATTTCATGCTCTTTAATTTCTTTAATAAATTTAGGTGGTCGCGGTTTAGCTATTTCTACTTGTTTTTCGGCTGTTGGGTTTGCTTGTTTTTCAACAAGATCAGGAACGGCATTATTTTTAACAAACCAGAGTCCATATGCAAAGCCACCCACAAGTACTAGTGCAATCAGGGTTAATAACAGCGGAAAAGGTTTTTTAGCCGGTTCTTGTTTGGTGTTTTTTCTATTTTTTGGTTTTTTATTAATATAATCGTGCTATGCCATGGTGTTATGTGTGGCCTTACCTAAATCATGTCTGTAGGGTCTACGTCTAAACTCCAGCGAACTTTTTGAGCTAGTTTACTGGTGCTGAGATAATCAACCATTTGTGCAAGATACGGATGTAAAATGCGTCGATCTTGCGCTTGAATATGTAATTGAAAACGATACATCCCCGCAATCTTTTCTAAAGGCGCAGGGATAGGTCCAAGCAATTGTATACCAGATACCCCATTGACAGGAACCAAATCCGTTAGAAAGTCGACGACTTGCTTAATGTTATGTCCCTGTGCACGAACTATTGCCATACTGGTGATTGGTGGTAACTGCGCGTCACTTCGTTCAGTGAGCGCAAAGCGGGCAAAATCTTGATAGCCGTTATTAACTAAATCTTGTAATAATGGGTGCTCAGGGAAGTGTGTTTGTAATAATACTTCACCGGGCTCACCAGAACGTCCAGCTCTGCCTGCAACCTGAGTCACTAATTGAGCAAGGTGTTCTGCTAAAGTCACAATGAATATAAACCAATTATCTACATCTAAAATGAGTAATTAGCTTGCGATCCGCAAAAAGTAGGTCTTTGGCCAGCATTTGCGTACCGACTAAAATGTGCGCCACCTTGGTTTATTTCATCCAATGCTTTTTTCTTCAAGTTGCCTTTGCGCCTCGTAGAGTCACGGTCTATTCGGCTAATTGGGATGTCTTTAAATTCAGTACTCGAAAATTCTTCTATTTGTTCGGTGCCTTTGCCGTTAGGAAATATCTGCGTGCTTCCACAGTCAGGGCATTGATGCGGTACTTGATATTGGTCACCACAATGGTGGCAAATCATCTGACCGATGGCTTTATGAAAGGTTGCACTCGTGCTGCAGCGATTACATTCACTTAACCAACCACACTCATGACATATTAAAATGGGCGAAAAACCACGGCGGTTTAAAAATACCATTACCTGCTTACCTTTATTCAGGTGCTGGCGCATTATCGCTAAGCTCGCATGGGCAATACCCGCTTGATCAGGCTGACCTTTCATGTCGAGAAGCTTAAATTGATTATCGGTGGCCGTTTGTGCACGCTCACTTAATGTGAGTAACTGGTATTTGTTATTAATTGCTTTGTGCAGTGTTTCTAATGCGGGAGTCGCACTGCCTAAAATAAGCGGGATATTTTGCTGATATGCGCGATACGCCGCCGTTGTAACCGCGCATGATAGCGTGAGGAGTATCTTGTTGTTTAAAATGAAGCACCATGTTCCTCATCAACCACAATCATCCCGAGTTTTAAAAAGGGTAGAAAAATACTCGAACGAGTACCTATAACGATAGCACAACTGCCTTTTTCACAAAACCGCCATGTTTGCAGACGCTCGTTATCGGTGAGCGCTGAATGCCATAGCATAATTGGCGTGTCAGGGAAGCGACGTCTAAAACGATTCACTGTTTGTGGTGTTAAACCTATTTCTGGAACAAGCACTAACGCTTGCTCTCCACGTTTTAACACCTCTTCAAGACACTGTAGGTAAACTTCTGTTTTACCGCTACCCGTGACACCTTCAAGTAAAAAACTATTAAAACCAGCACTTTGATTTATAGTAGTAGTGCAAGCACTGTTGAAATGACAGCCAAGCTGCAGGCGAAGTGCCCAGCCAGTAGGAAAGGCATGTTTTGCTATTGATTGTCATGTTCAATGGAGCCAAAAAATCATCAGTTCTTTCGTTAATAGGCTATCAATGAAGCCCTTTATTAAACCCGAGGGCTTTTAGTCCTGTTAATGATGATTTACCCGATGCAGATAATTGCTTAGCAAGTTAAGCTGTGTTTTAGCTTTTAGCATAAAAAGTTTTTCCCTGACAGCGTTAACGCCGCATGAATATACTGGTTTTATCAGGGCATTCACCTTGGCGCAGCGCATTGGGGAGTGCAATATGAATAGTTTCACCTAGTGGATAACAATAATAACGCGCAGTAAACTTCAGCAGCTCCAAATGTTGTGCAGATAACACCGGCGAATTATCAATTACTTCAATAATAGATTTGATTTTGCCTTCAGGAACTTCTGTATCGGTTTTTAAACTAAGGATAACCGCTACTTTTCGTTGATTGCCAAAAGGGACGAGTACGCGCATGCCAGGCTGCAATTTAGTCAGCGGTGTTAATTGCTCATCCACTTTATAATCAAAGGTGCGAGGTAAGGGGACTTTTATTGCAACTTCAACAAAACACATAACAACTCAACTAAGAAACCTAATAGCCTAATGTACTAAAAATAGTATTAAAAGCCTACCGACAAATCAGTAATCAATAGGTGTTTGCAGACTTTTTAGTAAAAAGAATAATTAAAGCTTGTGTGCGTGCGGGTTGTTGGATAAAATTCGCGACCAATAAATTTGTTTTAACGACGGGGCTGGTGCCAGACTGGGTTTGGAGAGCGATGCGGCCTTAATCTTGCTCCGGGCGGAAAGAAGTATTCACCCTAAGTACGAAGTAATTTCTGCAACTTGTTCATGCGGAAACAAATTCGAAACCCGTTCTACTTTGTGTAAAGACATTCACTTAGACGTATGTTCTGCGTGTCACCCGTTTTACACTGGTAAGCAAAAGATTTTAGACACTGGCGGCCGTGTTGATCGCTTCAACAAGCGCTTCTGGTGCACTTAGCAAGCGTATCAATTTTTTTGAGCTTTATAAAAAGCAATCTTAGGCGCTTTTTTGTGCCTAAAATTCACTTATCCCCTCCATTTTATAACAGTTTTGTATTTATTATTTTTTGCATAACTATTTCCTGTTCTTATTCCGAATATGCATAAACATTTGCAGACAAAATTAAATAATATTATCTGGTTTCGGCTTGTTACACTTTTTAAATATGGTACTTAAAATGTAGTTAACGTGAAGTTATTTGTATTTAAAGTTAAACAAAGTTCAGGCTTCACTATTTTAATTTAAGACTGAAAAGAGTATTTCATAAATATTGAATAAGGGTAAAACGACCTGTAATATTCATTTTCTTATGACGAATTTATATTTTAAAAATGTCAGATAATCTAGGAAGTTGCTGATAAACTGATTTCTGTACTAAGAGTTCTAGCATTGGCACAGGATAGACCTGATATTGCTTGGAATTTAAAAATAATAAAGGTATCGTAGAATAAAACTACCTCTCACTTTAACTTAAATTGCAGGATATAATCGCGTTATGTCAGATTTTCGTGAACAAGCACTACATTACCATGCCCATCCCGTTCCAGGTAAAATCAGTATTGAGCTGACCAAGCCCGCTGAGACGGTTAAAGACCTCGCGCTCGCATATAGCCCAGGTGTTGCAGAACCTGTTCGTGAAATTGCCGCTGATCCAGCAAATGCCTATAAGTATACTGGTAAAGGAAATATGGTTGCGGTTATTACTAACGGCACCGAAATTTTAGGCTTAGGTAATTTAGGCCCACTGGCCTCAAAACCAGTAATGGAAGGCAAGGCATTACACAAACGTTTTGCAGGTTCAGATTCAATTGACATAGAAGTTAAGCAATCAACCGGAAGACTTTATCAACACGGTTGTGAATATTGCAGACACGTTTGGTGGTATCAACCTAGAAGATATTCAAGCGCCAGAATGTTTTGAGATAGAAAAAGCACTTATAGAACGTTGCAGCATTCCTGTATTTCATGATAATCTCAACATGAAAAATACGGCAATTGTAATCTGCCAGTGGCGTTAAATGCGCTAGAAGTACAAGGTAAAGCAATTGAAGATGCGATTATCGTGTGTTTAGGTGCCGGCGCTGCAGCTGTTGCCTGTATGGAGCTTTTAATTAAGTGTGGAGCACTGCGTGAACATATTTATATGTTAGACCGTAAAGGCGTTATTCATACACGTCGTGACAATTTAAAATGAATATAAGCAATTATTTGCAAACAATACGGATAAACGTACTTTACAGACGTAATCAGATGCCGATGTTTGTTGGTGCATCAGGCCCCACCGTTAGCTGCCGATGATTTGAAGGTTACCATTAATCGCCCAGTTGTATTTGCATGTTCAAAACCCCGATCCTGAAATTTCGATCCCGCAATTAGCACATGCTGCACGCAACGACGTATTATGGCGACCGGTCGTTCCAATATCCGAACCAAGTTAACAACGTACTTTGTTTTCCATTTATTTTCCGTGGCGCACTAGATGTACGCGCAAGTGAAATAAACGATGAAATGAAAATAGCTGCTGTAGAGGCAATTCGCAGTATTGCTAAAGAGCCAGTTCCGGCTGAAGTACTGACTGCTGCAGGTAGTCGATAAACTAGAGCTCGGCGCAACATATTATACCAAAACCCATGGATCCGCGCTTATTGCCCTCGTATCGCCAAAGCCGCTGCTCAAGCTGCAGCTGATCTCGGGTGTGGCACAAAATTATTATGCCAGATAACTTACATGGCGTAATTCTTTAAGTGTGAGCTCACGCAAAAAACCTCAGCATTTGCTGAGGTTTTTTTATAACACAGATAAAGAAATTTAATCTTTCATTTAAAATAGGTACCAAGTCCCATTTCTGTATTGTTTTCACTTTCAGGTACTTTTTCTGCGTTGTCTTTACGTGATCATCATCATTAGGCAGCGGTTGCCTCGTAAATGGGCGCAAATGCTTCGCATAAAAAGCTCATCATTTGTTGTATGGCGGTGTTGTTTATTTGACGACGAGTACGTTCGTCAAGTTAGTCACTTTCTTTACCACATTTAGCGGGATCGAAACGGTGATCTTTTTACTTGTTCGGATTTTTCCCGCGGTGTTTCTATGTATGGGTGAATATATTCACCATTCCACGATGCGAATATAAGATGTATTTAAGCGCCTCAGATTATAAATTGCTCACACAGCATCAAAAGCGTAAATATGCGTGAAATTCTATCGGTTTAAAAAAGATAGTCAAATACTAGTTATTTAGCTATCTGTATTTAACGCTTTGACATCTTAAACTGCATGCGCTACCTTTTAGATGCTCCAAACTTCAAAATAGTAAAGGTGATTGCAAAATGAGGAAAAATAGCAACAACAATGGTGCCGTTCTTTGTAGTGAACAGAAGCCGACAAACAGCATGGCGCGGTTGTTCCGCTTTATTTATCAACAACTTACTCATTTTCTGACTTTGATACCAAACGCCAATATGATTATGGCCGCAGTGGTAATCCTAACCGTGACATTTTGGCTGAGGCGCTCACTGAACTTGAAGGCGGGGCTAAAGGCATTATTACTGCAACGGGTATGGCGGCAGTTCACTTAACAACTCAATTATTAAATAGTAACGATACGTTAATGATTCCTCACGATTGGCGGTGGTGCCATCGTTTACCGCCCTACTTCAGGAAACCGCGCCTTGCCGCGCTTAGAAGTGGTCGATTCTCACTAAAGCGAAAGCTTATCGCAAATTCCTGCTATTAAACCAAGCCGATCTGGATTGAAACACCGAGTAATCCAATTTGGCCGATTAACTGATATTAAAGCAGTTACCGGATTAAGCTGCCAGTGCGGTGCTCTGCTGCCGCCGATAACATTTTTATTATCGCCGGCTTTGCAAAATCCGATTAAATTTGCTGATATTGTGGTTCACTCAACTAAATACATATATCAATGGTCATTCAGATGTTGATGGGGGGGCGGTTATTGCAGCAACCGCTGAGCTTGGTGAAGAACTGGCATGGTGGGCAAATAATATTGGCATTACTGGAGCGCCATTTGATAGCTATTTAACTCTCAGAGGTTTGCAGCACGTTAAACGTGTTTGAGGCAACACCAAGAAAATAACCCCGTTATTGTACAGTACATCAGAAAATCCCCCGTTTCCTCCAGCTCACGGTCCAGGTCTTGAATCACATCCACAACATGTGCTTGTTAAGGCGCAGTAGCTTGCTTAGTGCAATGGGTTAGTTTTGATACCAAAAGCAAGAAAAACTATGCTGCAGCGTTTTTACCCGCGCTAAATGAATTTAGTTTGGCGGAATCATTAGGCGGAGTTGAAAGTTTGATTTGTCACCCCGCAACCATGACCCATGCAGGCATGGAGGCGACTGCCCGTGCAGAAGCTGGGGTGGGTGATACGCTTATTCGTATTTCGGTGGGTATTGAAGATGCAAAAGACTTACTTGGTTGATTTAGTAATAGGCATTTAATTTGTTCTGCCCCGCGCGATAATGCTTTAGCTGCAAAAAAATGGTGCCAGTGAGTCATTTGGCCTCAGCGAAACTAAACGCGGCGCATCTGGCGTTATGGTAGTGCCTACCTCAATTTTGAAATATGTTCATGAAGTCGAGTTGGTATTAACATGGTAAATCCTGTGGTTCATAAATTTGCGTCTGAGTTTAAGCTCAGCGGATCGCTTTAAAAGTGTCGCAAATATAACTCATGCCTGCCGGGGATTGTGTGGTGGTATCTGCTGCCGGTAAAACCACCGACAGCTCTTTGCGTTAACCAGGCAAAGCTTTGAATTGATACCCAAGCGATTGCTGACATTATTTTATTAATGGGTAACTACCATCTTCGCTAATTGAACAATTGCTTATAGCGGGTGCTAAGCATGAAGCACTCAATATACTTGCCACTGAGCTAAGCATTATTACTCAGCAGGCTAAGCAAAACATATTAACTGAAGCGTGGCTATTAGCTCATGGCGAATTATGGTCTGCAAGGCTGTTAAGCGCTTACTTAGGGCAACTTAACGTTAGTGCTTGCGCTCTGGACGCTAGGCAATTATTTACGTTAGACGCAGGGCAGCTACAGCATGCTAATAATCAGCAGCAGTGCTTAAAAGCCATAGATACATGCAAAATTAATGTCGTTACAGGGTTTATTGCGGCTAATTTACAACATGAAACCGTGACCTTAGGACGTAACGGCAGTGATTACAGTGCTACTTTATTAGCACGATATTGCAATGCTAAAAAAGTGTCTATTTGGACTGACACTCAAGGTGTTTTTAGTACTGATCCGCGTAAGGTAGCTAATGCGATTAAGTATGCGCGGGTGTGCCGCGAACGTTTCGCTAATTTATTGGCTAGATTAGCATTTTACTACATGCTAAAACATTATCGCCATTGCGGACCGATATAGAGTTAATTCTTGCTCGCGTAGTTACGATCTTCGGGCGCGTTTGCTCGAAATAGTTAAATTAGGAATGAGTAAACAAAAGCGCTTTTCAACCACGATCAACAATGTGGATTTACTTACTGTTGATGATTTGAGTGAAGGCGAGGTAGCGCATGTTAGTCAGCTTATTCAGCATAGTTTGCATCACTTTGAACATGCGGGCGAAATTTACTTGGTAGTCCCTGCGTCGGCGACATATCAGGTGGTTAATTATTTTGCTGGCCGCGCCAACATTAGTGATTCTAACTTAAATGGGGTTGCAATTATTGCATCAGAGCCAGATATAGCGATACTCGGTGAGCAAAGTGCAGCTGTACTTCAAGCGCAATCAATTCACCCTAGGTTTACTTTATTTTAAGTATTGGTTATACGTTATTATTAACCGATCGTGGGTACTTGAGAGTGATGTGCTGAGCTTACTGCATGATAAATTGATCAATGCATAGCTTTTAATATTGCAGGCTTGGTAATGTTGGTGCTGAATTTAAGCCAACTACCTGCACAAATAGCCTGCTTCCATTTGTTTTAACATTAAGTTAGTAGCATTACTACGCTCAGAGCAGATGCTGGTTAATGCCAATGGGTTAGACTGTGAGAGCTGGCAACAGCAATGGGAAAACCATGCAAGCCCCTATCAGCAAGCTGATTTGCTGTCATACATTGATACGCTTGAGTATGAACATAAGGTAGTGATTGATATTACCGCCAGTGAATATTTTAGCCAGCTTTATAGCAAATTTGTGGAATTAAATTGTCACTTAATTAGTGCTAATAAATACGCAGGCACAGCTCCGCTGAGCTGGTATCAAGCATTACGTGAAGATTTGGCACAGCGCGGCTTACATTGGCGTTATAAGTGTGGGGAGCTCGATTATCAGGATTAACTTTGCACTGGCCGATTTGCAAAACAGTGGCGATAAAATAACGCGTATAGAAGGCGTGTTTTCTGGCACGCTGTCATGGTTATGCAGTATGTATGATGGCAGCAAGGCATTTTCAGATTTAGTGCTTGAAGCACAAGCTTTGGGGTTCACCGAACCTGATCCGCGAGAAGATTTATCTGGCCGAGATATGCAACGCAAGTTGCTTATTTTGGCGCGTGAATTAGGTATTGAATTGGAACTTGATGACATTTCTTTATCCGCATTGATGCCCGATGAGCTAAGTGCGGGCAGTTGGGATGACTTTGTTGATAACAAGGCTAGTTTAGATGCGTTTATCAAGCAGCACTTCGAAGCGGCTTTGCAACAAAGTGCTGCACTGTGTTATACCGGATTGCTGGAGTTTAAAAACAGCAAGCTAAACGCTAAGGTAGGAATTGCCTATGTACCAAAAAGCGAAGCGGTTGCTAATTTAACACCTGGCGATAATATTTTTGTGATTAATACTCAGTGGTATAATCAAAACGCATTAGTGATACAAGGCCCCGGTGCGGGTAAAGAAGTGACCGCAGCTGGCGTGCACTCTGACTTATATTGGTTGGTACAAAATATTACCTAGACCATCAAAAAGGCCGCTATTCAGCGGCCTTTTATATATTAGCATTGTTTAAAAGAGCTCTTCTTCGGTTTTAGTGCTTTCTTCAAATACATCATTTGGCTGTGCTAACACATATTTTGTAGGTGCGGTCCCTTTCTCAAAGTACTCAAAACGGCTGGTATAATCGTTTTTATGACTTAACAGCCCCGTTTCTAAGTCAATACGAATAGAAACTAAGCCTTCAGGTGGTTCGATAGGTGCCGCAGGTTTACCATCCAGTGCAACTCTCATAAAATCAACCCATGCAGGCTGAGCTGTTTTAGCACCTGACTCTGCGCCTGATATTTGGCCACTTCCTAAGTTATTGTTATAGGTTGAGCGCCCCACAGTATTTCCAGGGTTGTCAAAACCAACCCAAACAGAGGTCATCACATCGCGATTAAAGCCGCTAAACCAGGTATCTACAGAATCATTGGTAGTGCCTGTTTTACCTGACAGATCGCGACGTCTTAGCGCTTGTGCACGCCATCCTGTACCACTCCAACCTGTTTTATGAGACCAGCTAACACCCCCAAACTGCGCCACCGGCAGCACTGGCAATTAAAAATGCATTTTGTTTAGATATGATCTGCGGCGCGCAGTTTGGTGCTACTTGCTCACTTAGCATTAGCGAGCTAGGCGTTGTTGCTTCATCATCACAAATTACAGTCGGGTTAGTTTTAAATAAGGTGTTGCCCATGGCATCTTGAATTTCAGAGATAAAGTAAGGTTCGATTAAGTGGCCGCCATTGGCAAAAGTACTCATACCACGAGCTAACTCTAGTGGAGTAATAGATGCGCTACCTAAAGCCAGCGATTCACTGCGATTTATATCTTCATCTGCAAAGCCAAATTTAAGTAAATGATCGGCTGTACGTTGCAAGCCAACACCACGTAATAAACGTACCGAAATCACATTTTTTGATTGTGCTAAAGCACGGCGAATGCGAATAGGGCCATTATAAATGGCAGGGCTATTTTTAGGTCGCCATGCGACACCTTGGCTTTTATCCCATTGATTTATAGGAGCATCATTTAAAATTGACGCTAAGGTGTAGCCTTTTTCAAGTGCAGCAGAGTAGATAAATGGCTTAATATTAGAGCCAACTTGGCGTTTAGCTTGCACTGCACGGTTATATTGGCTTTGTTCAAAGCTGTAACCGCCTACAATGGCTTTTATACGCCCGTCTTGTGGGTCTAAAGACACAATGGCGCTTGCAGCTTCAGGGATTTGACTCAAAATATAGCTGTTGTCATCATTTTTACGCAGCCATATTTGCATGCCAGGCGTTAATATATCGCTTGCTGTTTCAGGAGCAAAGCTTTGGCGATAACGGGTGATAAACTTACGCGCCCACTTCAGATTATCCCAAGTCAATGTTGTGCGTTCGCCGCTTTTCAGTATTACTTCCGCGCTTCTGTCGGATACATTTAAAACTGCAGCGGCTTTTAGAGGGCCTAGTTCATTGACCTCTTTCAAAATGTTTAATAACTTAGAATCAGAAGGTGTGGGCTCTGTTTGTGGATCCCATAAAATGGCTTCAGGGCCTCTAAATCCATGGCGCATATCATAGGCATGTAAATTGTTAACCAAAGCCGTTTGTGCCGCCTGTTGAATATTTGACTCAACAGAAGTATACACTTTAAATCCTGAGTTATAGGCTTTATCTATACCGTAGCGCGACACCATTTCAGCACGTACCATTTCTGAAATATATGGTGTATATAAGTCAATTTCAGCCCTTATGAAAATAAGCGGTAATTGCTGGTTCGTAGGCTTCATTATACTGCGCTTCCAGAAATATACTTTTCTATCTAGCACTGTCCTAACACTACATTTCTCTGGCTTTGGCTGCTTTTGGGTTACGAATAGGGTTAAGTGCTGAAGGCGCCTTGGGTAAACCGGCAATCATTGCCATTTGCGCAAGAGTAAGCTCTTTTAGCTCTTTACCATAATAAACCTGAGCGGCTGCACCAATACCAAAGGCGCGGTTTCCTAGCTCTATTTTATTTAGATAAAGTTCAAAAGATGATTTCATCTTTGAAAGTAAATTTCGATATGACAAGTAAATAAATATTTTTTACTTTACGAATATAGGCTTTTTCTCGCGTTAAAAAGAAGTTACGAGCCAACTGCATGGTGATTGCACTGGCACCCTGCTTTTTTTCACCGGTAGAAATAAGTACTAGTGCTGAGCGAACAATACCAATTGGGTCGATACCGATATGGTCATAAAAACGGTTATCTTCTGTTGCTAAAAAAGCCTGTAATAAAGGTTCAGGAATTTGATCTATAGTTACAGGGATACGTCTTTTTTCACCAAATTGGTTGATTAAAAGCCCATCTTTGGTCAATACTTGCATAGGCGTTTGTAATTGAACGTTTTTTAAAACTTGCACGCTTGGGATATCGGATTTAACGTAGTAATAAAGGCTGAGCTATGTAATTAGTGCAAGTAATGCACAAATGATCAAAAATTGTAAAGTTCTTTTTAATAAAATCACTGATATTTCCCTAAACGGACTCCCAATTACAGGTTGAGACTGCTAGTATATATTGATTAAAAATGAATAATACTTTAAGATATAAAATTATAACTTGCTTATTATTAAAACAAAGGCAAAGTTAAAACATGGATAAAAAACCATCACCTATGATGGTGGGTATTGATATAGGATCGCACTCTATCAAGGCCGTGCTTTTAAGTGAAACAGAAACCGGGCTTCGATTAGAAGCTCTTGCAATTGAACCTATGCCTAAAGGCGCTATGAGCGAGCGCAACATTCAAGACATTGAAGCAATCGGCAATGTGATAACCAAGTTAAAACGAAAGCTTCCAAAGTCACTAAAATTTGCAGCTGTTGCTGTTTCAGGGCAAACAGTGATTACCAAAGTCATTTTCATGGATGTTTCCTTAAGCGACGCTGAATTAGAATCACAGATTGAAATTGAAGCCGATAGCTTGATCCCCTATCCATTAGATGAAGTCAGTTTAGATTTTGAAAAACTCTCTACTAACAGTGCCGACCCGAGCAAAATTAATGTTCTACTTTCTGCAGCGAGAACGGAAAGTGTGGAAGCGAGAGTAGGCGCACTTAGTGCTGCCAACTTAACTGCAAAAGTTGTGGATGTTGAAAGCTATGCATTAGGCCGGGCTATGGATGTTTACTACCAACAGCTACCATCAGACGCGTTTGATAAAACCGTTGCAGTAGTTGATATAGGTGCGGTGCTTACCTTGGTCAGTGTAGTGCAATTTGGTGAAACTATTTACACCCGCGACCAGGTATTTGGTGGTGACCAATATACAAATAGTATTGTTGCTTACTACAACAAAGGCTTTGATGAGGCTGAAATTGGTAAAACAACGGGTGATTTACCACCTCATTATACATTTGAAGTGTTAGCGCCTTTTCAAACATCATTATTGCGGCAAGTTCGTCGTGCTGTGCAAATGTTTTTAACAACAACAGGCAAAGAGCAGTTGGACTACATCGTACTGACGGGCGGTCAGCGATGATTGCTGTGCTGATATTATTAATCGAAGAATTAAAATCACACACGGTTGTTGAACCATTTGATAAAATGGAAATACCGCCCAGAGTAGATCGTAATATAATACAGCGCCACCGCACTCAGTTTGCGATTGCAACTGGTTTGGCGTTGAGGAGTTTTTCATCATGCCACATATAAATTTACTACCTTGGTTTCAGCGTGAGCAGTCTAAAAAGAAATTTATAACATTGTCGACGGCAGCAGCATTGTTTCGCTTCGTAACTATATGCTGAGCACATTTTATAAGGCCTCTAAAGAAGGGCAAATGCTTAAAAATAACTATCTCAGCCTGTGAAATACACGTTTCAGAGTTCGAAAATTCGCGATATACGCGACTTAGACATGAAAAAAAAGAAAATCTACAAACAACGGATGCGTTTAATTGAAGAGCCACAAAGCGTACTTCTAGCAACGCAACAATGACAGCGGGCAAAAATAGTGCCCTCGCTAAGTCATTTAACTAAGCCTTTGAGCGTAAAGGTAGCCAACCATGTGTGTTGGGTAAAAGTGAGTCTAATAATCGTTTGTCTACTATGCTTCGACAGGTGCAAAGTTCTTATCTTTTAGAGCGCCCGACTATGCAAGGCATTGTTGCAGGCGATCAATCCTCTCGTTTACTCAGCGATTTTAATATGGGTTCACGTAAAACCATTTGGTAAAAATAGGCGAGGCACTTAAATTTTAAACCTTTACTCTTAAGTCGCTTACAGTAGATTGGAATGAAATAGAGCTCGATAACATAGGTGAAAGTGGCCTGTTATTGTAAAAACAATATGCGGCGCATTTGTTGCCTGTCTCAAAATTGTTTTTAGCTTGGCAGCTATTAGTGTCGATTGAAACCGAAAAGCTACCATAACGCAGCGGCCAAAGAAATAATTACGCACAACCTGCCTGAACTAAATATGTGCCGTTGCGCCTGATATTTATCGTGGAACAAATGGTTGAGATGGAAACATGAGTTTTCTCAGCTATTAAAACGCCTACCTACCTCAAATGAGACGCCAGGATTATTAGATGACCTTTCCTATGTGGGTACAACCAGCGGCCTAACATTTTTAAAAATTGGTTGGCTACCAGAAGTTGAAAAAGAGTTCTATACCGAAACTAATAAAATTGAAAGTAGTAATCTTTATCATGAGTTCGGTGAATTTGTAGGAAAAGTGGCTCAATTGCCGAGAATAGTAAGTTTGCACGACTTTTCTATTTTATCATCTGGCGAAAAGCAGCTAACATTCAGTGTAGTAGCAAAAACTTATCGTTATGAAGAGGGGGTAAGATGATGAAGCAACTTCCCTTTTTAACTGTTGTAATATTGTTGCTCAGTGGTTGTAATGAAGATACATCTGAGCAAAAAGAGTTTATTGACCAGGTTAAGGCAAACACTACTGCACGTGTTGAAAAAATACCTGAGTTAGTTAAGTTTGAGCACTTTGAATATAACGCCAAAGATATACGTAGCCCTTTTGTAGCACCAGAACCAGAAATTATACAAAATAAGCTAACACAAGTTAAAAACTGTCTTCACCCAGATCCAGAGCGTGTCCGTCAGCCTCTGGAGAAGTAACAAATTCATTAGATAATTTAGCAAAATGAAGGGAACTATTAGGTTTGAACAGTACGTTATTGGGCGCTCATTACAGCTGCTGATAACACCTTACACCGAGTATCTATAGGAAGCTATTTAGGCACCTATGATGGAAAAGTAAGCAGTGTTAATAGTGACTATATTGAATTAGTAGAATTAATCCCTGATGGGTCAGGTTGTTGGAAAGAACGTTTGACCAAATTTCAGGGAAATGTTAGAGGCGGCAACTAATGGCGCAAATCTTCTATCAAGAAAAATGGTACCCTATGCATAAAGATGAGTGTTCGCATCACCGTATTTTAACGACGTTGCTATTTGTATTTTTATTACTAATGATGAAAACGGTCAGTGCAGCTCCTTTACTCTACGACGTTCGATATAACCCATTACTTAAAGGTGAAACCGAATTACAGCTGGTATTTGATGAAGAATTACAGCAACAACCTGATGTACAAGTTTTTAATAATCCGGCACGGATAGAGTTATTATTTAATGCAGTTGAACTAGATGAAGGGTTGGCAAATATTGTTATTAACCAAGCAGGGATAAGTAACATTAGTAGCATGATGACTAGAGCAGGTTTAAAAGTAACCATTAACTTGGAGCGATTAAAAATTTATGAGGCTGAAGTTAATAACAACCTATTTTCAATAAGAATATCTGATAACCCTCTAGCAAAACAAATCGTAACAACCAGTGAAGATGCACCTGCTCGTGCCTCTAATTATATCAATGGCATTCAAGCAATTGATTTTCGCCGCGGTGAAAAAGGTGAAGCAAAAGTACTTGTTTATCTGCAAGATACACAGGCCGCTATCGAGGTTCATGAAAGTGGCGGGAAAATCATTGCAGAGTTTCACCATACCGATATTTTAGATGACTTATTGTATGAATTAGACGTACTCGATTTTGGTACTGTGGTGAGCAGTATAGAAACGTTTAAGGAAGATAATCTGACACGCATTGTAATTGAACCTAATAAAGCTTTTGCTTACACGTATCAGCAAATAGAAAATATTTTTACCTTAACGGTTGAGAAAGACGAGACTCAAAATGGATTCTTAGATGGAGGTAAAGAGTACTTAGGCCGTCCTATGACGCTTAACTTTCAGGATATCTCTGTGCGTGCTGTATTACAGATTATTGCGGGCTACAATGACTTTAACTTGGTAACTAGTGACTCAGTGACTGGCAACATTACCCTTCGCTTAGATGGTGTTCCTTGGGATCAGGCGTTAGACGTAGTACTAAGAATAAAAGGTTTAGACAAACGTATGGATGGCTCTATTTTAATGGTAGCGCCATCTGAAGAGCTTGCTGCCCGTGAAGCAAAAGAGTTAAAAGCAAAGCAACAAGTAGAGGATTTAGAGCCACTATATAGCGAATACATCCGTTTAAATTACGCCAAAGCAGAAGATTTTGCCGACTTACTAAAAACAGATACCAATAGTATTATTACAGCGAGAGGCAGCGTGTCTGTTGATCAGCGAACTAATACGCTACTAATGAAAGATACCGCAAAAAGCATTGAAAGTGTTCGCCGCATGGTCGAAACCTTAGACATCCCCGTCAAACAAGTGGTTATAGAGGCGCGCATGGTAACCGTTCGTGATAATGTAACCGAAGACTTAGGCGTTCGTTGGGGGTTCAGTGATCAGCAAGGTTCTGATGGTGTTTCTGGTACATTAGAAGGTGCTGAAACAATTTCTAATGGAAATATTCCGAGTCTTACAGATCGACTCAATGTTAATTTACCCGTAGCGAATCCATCGGCAAGTATTGGTATGCATATAGCCAAACTAGCTAATGGAACATTAATTGATTTAGAATTAACCGCGCTCGAAGAAGAGAATAAGGGTGAAATTATAGCGAGTCCGCGTATCACTGCTGCTAACCAGCAAAAAGCACGCATTGAGTGCGGCGGTACTGAGATCCCTATGCTGAATCTAAGCTGAGCGGCGCAACAACCGTAAGCTTTTTAAAAAGCAGTGTTGAGTTTAGAGGTGACACCTCATATCACACCAGACAACAAAGTTATTTTTAAACTTTAATAATTACTCGCATGCCCTGTGGTGATACCGTTCAAACAGGAACTGGCCCAGCTGTTGCCATTGATACGCAACAAATTGAGACTCAAGTTCTCGTTGAGAATGGACAAACGGTAGTGTTGGGTGGTATTTTTCAACAGCAAATTATTAATTCGACCAAAAAAGTACCTTTATTGGGCGACCTTCCTTACGTAGGAAGACTATTTAAAAGCACAAGCGAGTTTAATGAAAAGCGCGAACTGCTGATTTTTGACACACCTAAAATTCAAATAGACTAATTACCTAACCTGAATTCTGCAGAGATAGATTAACTCTTCAGGGCTCAGGTTATTCAAACTATCTAGGCTGAACAACAAGCTAGAGGGTTTTGGCATGTTATTTAGTTATCTTGGTGTGAACACTCCCTGTAAATGTACAATTAGGCAGTATATAATTTTTATTGTGTACTGTACTGCGGATGCATTTTAAGACTGCGTTAATGTTGCTTGTAACTGAGTTTTTTGTGAAATTACTATGCAAAAGCGTTTACCAAGTAACACGTAGTAGCCTTTAATTGCATAAATTTTAACCCTAGAAGATAAATTTGCCTATAATAAGGTGCTTTTTTGTTAACCAATGGGTAATTATTTAGTTTAATTGCTCGTTATATGGCTTTTTATCCTAATTGACTTGAAATACCCGACCGATTACTGAGATAATCCCTTTCTTAATTTTGGGGCCAGGTCGTTAGGCGGGGTTTTATTTCAAATTTTAGAGTTCGTTTGTACTAAAAGATATGGCTGAGAAACGTAATATATTTCTAGTTGGCCCCATGGGGGCTGGCAAAAGCACGATTGGTCGTCACATCGCTGACCAATTACACCTTGAATTTGTTGATTCTGATCAAGAAATCGAACGTCGTACGGGCGCAGATATTGCCTGGGTATTCGATCTTGAAGGTGAAGAAGGCTTTAGACTTCGTGAAGAATCTGTTATTGGCGATTTAACCGAGATGCAAGGTATTGTTCTTGCTACTGGTGGTGGCTCAGTAATGAGTAAAGAAGTTCGAAACAAGCTGGCTCGCGGTAATAGTATTATCAATCGATTGAAAAGCAAGTTGCACGTACGCAACGCGACAAGCGTCGCCCATTACTGCAAACAGAAGAAGCACCTCGTGATGTACTTGAGCGCTTAGCAGAAGAGCGTGAACCATTATACAAAGAAGTAGCTGATTTTGTTGTACGCACTGATGAGCAGAGCGCGAAAGTTGTTGCTAACCAAATAATCGAGAAATTGGATTTTTAAAAGCCAGTATTAAAAGGACTAACCCAGCATGCTTGAATTAACTGTTAATTTAGACGAGCGAAGTTATCCTATTTATATTGGTCATCTGCATCTTCTTTCAAGATACAGGCTGTCTAATCCATCACATTGGTGATTGTCGGCCTATCATCATCACTAATGACACTATTGCGCCGCTCTATCTTCAGCAGTTGCTTGACTCATTATCACAGCAAAACCCACTTCATTTTATTATTCCAGATGGCGAGCAATATAAATCACTCACCTGGTTTGAAAAAATATCAGCATTCTTACTTGAAAATAACTGCGGTCGTGACACCTGTTTAATTGCATTAGGTGGTGGCGTAGTTGGCGATTTAACTGGTTTTGTTGCGGCCTGCTATCAGCGCGGTGTGCCTTTTATTCAAATACCTACCACGTTATTATCTCAAGTAGATTCCTCCGTTGGTGGTAAAACAGCAGTAAACCATCCGCTTGGTAAAAATATGATAGGGTCTTTTTACCAACCACAAGCTGTGTTTGTAGATACGCGTTCGCCAAGCATACTCTCCTTACCCGTGAGTTTGCTGCAGGCGCTATTGAAGCGACAACATGGCCTGATTTACGATACCGAATTGTTTGCTTATTTAGAGCAAAATATCACTCAATTACAACAGTTAGATGAAGCCTGTTTACAGCATATTATTTTTAGATGCTGTGAAATTAAAGCACTCATCGTTGCTCAAGATGAGAAAGAGCAAGGCTTGCGTGCACTATTAAATTTAGGACACACGTTTGCCCATGCAATAGAAGCACAAATGGGGTACGGCGTGTGGTTACATGGTGAAGCCGTAGCGACAGGTATGGTGCTTGCTGCCAAGCTTGCTCATACTCGTAACGATTTAACACAGCAAGACCTAGAGCGTATTGCTACATTAATAGCAGCATATAATTTACCAATCGATATCCCTAATGATATGACCAGTGAGCAATTTTTACTGCATATGCGCAAAGATAAAAAGAATAAAAAAGGGACGATCCGATTTATTTTACCCACCGAATTTGGTCAATGTGCATTAGTTGATGATGTATCAGATGATCAAGTTAGAGCATTGATCGAGCAATAAATGCAGTCACAAATTTTACCAAGCCGTGCGGCTTTGGTGGATAGAATCGCATTACAATTTGAATATGGTCAAAACTTAATTGTTTTATTAGGCACCTCTGGTCTGGGTAAAAGCTATTTGCTTGAAACCTCCATTACTGATAAATATAACGATTTTAATAAAGCATTTGTGCAAGTCGGTGCCCAGATGACTGATGTGCAGTTAATGACTCAGTTATTAGAGCAAAGTTTTAACGCCCCTTTAGTTGATCACAATCTAAGCTTATCGCAAAACTATTATCAATTAGCGAAACAACAACAATGTGGGGCGTGCTTGTGGGTTGTTGATGGCGGCATGCACCTATCCGAAGAGCTAATCGCAGAGCTTGAGCTACTATCAAAAAATGCACCTAATGTGCTTTATATTATGATTGCATCACAGTCTAAATTACCCTTTAAAGATGCAGTAAATATTCATTTAGAACCATTAAATATAGCTGAAAGTAAGCAACTTATGGGGTGGTACTTTACGAACCTACCCTATGACGAAGATCCTGTCTTTCAAACTTTTTTAGTTGAAGCTCATGGTAACCCAAGCCTGTTATTAGCCTGGCAGCCAAGCGAGCAGGTTGCAGATATTGTCGTTAAAGATAAGGTATCTTGGCGATTACAGCTGCTCACATTGTTATTAATAATTATGCTGTTGATTATTGGCCTTGTGTACAAAGCCGATATGACCCAGTGGTGGGAAAATGCTAATCGCCAAATTGATGAGCAAGTGCTATCAACCGCCATTACAACTGAGCAAGCTATTGAAAATAAACCACAGAAGCGAGTGCCTTTAAGTAGTGAGCCGCCAGCAGCTGTCCTTCAAAAGCTCACCCAAAAAACCAATAACAATGTTCCAGCGATTGTTGGGAGCTTAACGGAATCAACGAATGTTGTTGAACAGGAAAAGCCGGCATCAAAACCCGTTGAAGAAAAGCCGGCATCAAAACCCGTTGAAGAAAAGCCGGTTACTAAACCTGCCCAGACAAAGCCGCAAAACCCAATAGTAAAAATATCCAGTAATTGGTACTTACAACAACCTGCGGATAATTTTGTTATTCAGCTCTTAGCTGTAACTCAGCAGCAGGTAGGGAACGAGTTTATTGTTGAACATAAGCTAGAAAATATTACTAATACCTACCAAACTAAACGAAATGGTAAAATGTGGTGGGTAGTAACTACAGGCAACTTTGTTAGCTTAAATGAGGCAAAACAAGCACTGCAAGTACTTCCTGCTGAGGTTAGAAAAAATAAACCTTTCTATAAAAAAATTAGTAAAATAAAACAAGAAATTGAACGAGTTGATCAGTAAACTCAGTAACTTTAGTGTAAAATCGCGCAACACCGAATTGAAGTAAAGAGCCAATGCAGCAAAAGAGTAGAGCCTTCCTTAAATGGGCTGGCGGAAAATACAGCCTCGTTGAAGATATTAACGCGCGACTAAATCAAGCAAGTAAGCATGCTGATACCTTGGTTGAACCTTTTGTTGGTGCGGGCTCAGTGTTTTTAAATAGCAACTTTAAACACTATGTACTCAACGATATTAATGCTGATTTAATCAATTTATATAAAAGAGCCTCAAACGTTCGCCCTGGATGAGTTCATTAGTGATGCGCAAAGCTTTTTGTTGCTCTTAAAACAAACCACCAGATGCGTATTATGATTATCGTGTGCAGTTTAATCAAAGCAGTGATGTGCGCTTGTTGCTTCATCTTATTTTTTATATATGAACCGTCATGGTTTATAACTGATTATGCTATAATTTAAAGGGTATTTTTAATGTACCTTTTGGTAAATATAAAAGCCTTCATTTCTGAAAGAAACGCCTTTTCGGCAAAGCGCAACAAGCTACATTTACTAAGCCTAGATGATGTATTCGCAGTGATTTACTGCGTCCCCTCGCCTTTATGCCATTGGCAAACTGCATCTTTTACCTCGTATGCAAAAAGGCGGGTTTAATTTGACGACTGTGCCGACTTCTAGCTTGAAACTAGCTGAGCAAGCAGCTTTGAGAATACGCCAGTCCTATTTCAAATCAATGATACGGTATGGACACGCAAAATTTACAGCCAGTTTCTTTTGATAAAATTCAGGTTAAACGCACGATTAGAAATAAAGTAGATAGCCATGGTTATGTACTTAGCAACCGAAGTCACGGTTGCGTAAATAGCCAGTACAAATAATACAAAAAGTATCACGGCAATAGCTATTAATGTAATAGGGGAGTGGTGTTTAAAGTCTGTTTGACGCTTATCTTCAGATTGCACACCAAAAAATGCCGCTAGCACACTTTGTAACGCGCTTAAGAAATGCTGCATTAATTAAAATAATGGTTTGATTGAAGATGGCTTGTGGTTGTCGTCAGTACCCGTTAATAAAGCCAAACCCCTGGTGGAAATCTAGGTGTAATGAACTGGGCACTGCGGCTGAGCCGGTCAGCTGCGCCCAAGAAGAAGCCTCTTTGAATTTGGAAGCGATTTGCGCTATGATTAATAGCGTTAGTTTGATCTTTATGAAGACAAGTGTTGGCTGAACTTAATTCTTGCTCAGTATTTGAAGAAAGCGACGCAGCTCCAATCATGACACTTACCGACGTGATTAATAATCCAATTTTAAAAACACGCATAATATGAACCTAGTAATTTAGTTCTCCACCAAGCATAACAAACTTGCTTAAATAATACACTTATTTCTTTAGCTATTCAAAGCTAATCATGCCGCAAAATTTGTTTATAAGCGTGATTTATCCTTTTTAGGCTCACGCGCTTTTGTCAACGTTGTTATAGTTAACAACGGTGTTAGTCGCTAGCGTTGCCAATTTAGCGTTATTTTTAAAAAGTCATTTTCGGTAACATCGTTAATTAAAGTTACGATTAACGCCATACTGGCTCATTAATGATTTGAAGCAATGCTCACCAGAACAAAAATACTTAATAGCGCCCCCCACTTACCGTCCGCAGACTTTGCACGCCTTGGCGAAAGATGTTATTGTGAGTCTTATTGTAAAAATATTGCCGTTGTCCATTTGATACGATAAATCTAACTTAACAATAGGCCCAATGGGTGTGTAAAGCACTTCATGATTACGGGCATTAAAGCTCCTGGCTGATGTTCTATTTAATGGTGAAACCGGTAGAGGCTTTAATTCCGGTCAATTTGCCGAGGCGGGCGTGCTCAATTATTACCTTTCATCCAGAAGCCAGTGAGCATATTGGATCTGCACTTTACAATTGATAAAAGATCAAGGTTGCCAAGCAGGTCTAGCTTTTAATCCTGCAACGAGTTTAAGTTACCTTTGATCATGTAATGGATAAAATAGATGTTATTTTATTAATGTCGGTGAACCCCGGATTTGGTGGGCAAAGTTTTATTCCACAAACACTTGAGAAACTGCGAGCAAAAAGCAACGCATTATTGATTTGGCGTGATATTCGCCTAGAAGCTGGATGGCGGGAAGCCAGATGTAATGGTTTGCGGAGCGGGCGGGCTGAAGCGGGTGCTGACATGTTTGTTGCAGGCTCTGCTATTTTTAATCAGCCTGACTATAAAAGCGTAATTGATGAAATGCGCCAACAATTAGAAAGTATCAAGTCATGAAATATGATGCGGCACTATTTGACTTAGACGGCACGCTAGTTGACAGCGTGTATGACTTATATATGGCCTTAAATCTTACGCTAAGTGATTTAGCGTTTCCCATAGTCAGTCAGTGATTAGTTGAAAGCTGGGTCGGTAATGGCATTGAGGTGTTAGTAAAGCGAGCTCTTTGCGGTGATATACAAATTAGTGAACACCTTGATGAGACTCTGAGTGAGCGAGCCATTAAGCTTTTTTATCAACATTACAGTGAGCTGGTTGGTGAATACAGCGTATTATATCAGCATGTTGAAACGGGCCTTGCTGCTCTCAGTGGTATGCCCAAAGCACTTATTACCAATAAAGCACGCCGCTTTACCGAACTACTTTTAGATAAACTGGCTATTCGCAGTCATTTTGAGGTGATTGTTTGCTGTGACGACATGGCAAAAAAACCGTCACCTGAGCCACTCTTATTTGCTTGTAATGCATTAAATACGCCGATGCCATTGGCGATTGGTGATTCAAAGAGTGACATACTGGCAGCACAAGCCGCCAATATTGATGTGATAGCTCTTACTTATGGGTATCATCAAGGAGAGCAGCTCGGGGATTATAATCCACAGTACCTATGCGATAACTTCTTAGCTATAATACCCACACTTACACAGCGTTAAAATTTTTAATCAATTAAACACTAAAGGAAAATCATGAGTAAACCAGTAGTTTTAAGTGGCATTCAGCCAACCGGTGGTATGACAATAGGCAACTATGTTGGCGCTATTAACCAGTGGCTAAAGCTACAGGAAGACCACGAAAGTTTCTTTATGCTTGTTGATTTGCACGCAATTACTGTTCGCCAAGAGCCTGAGCTTCTTCGATCTCGTGTGTTAGACGGTATAGCCTTATATGCAGCGTGCGGTATTGACCCTGAAAAGTCTGCGCTTTTTGTGCAATCACAAGTGCCTGAACACGCACAGTTAGCGTGGGTATTAAATTGTTACGCACAAATGGGTGAGCTTAACCGCATGACTCAGTTTAAAGATAAGTCATCTAAGCATGCTAACAATGTAAACGTAGGTTTATTTTCGTATCCAGTATTACAAGCAGCAGATATTTTATTGTATCAAGCTGACCAAGTGCCAGTAGGGGACGATCAAAAGCAGCATCTAGAGCTAACGCGTGATATAGCTACTCGCTTTAATAACTTGTACGGCGACGTATTTAAATTACCTGAGCCATATATTCCAGAATTTGGCGCACGCGTAATGAGCCTTCAAGATCCGCTTAAAAAGATGTCTAAGTCAGATGAAAACCCAAATGGTTACATCATGCTATTAGATGAGCCTAAAAAGATCGAGAAAAAGCTTAAAAAAGCAGTAACCGATTCAGATGAGCAAGCACGTATTTACTTTGATCGTACAGAAAAGCCTGGTGTTTCTAACTTACTTACTTTATTAAGCGTGGCGACTAAGCGCTCAATTGAAGATTTGGTGCCAGAGTACGAAGATAAAATGTACGGCCACCTGAAAAAAGACACTGCAGATGCGGTAGTGAATATGATTGAGCCAATCCAAGCACGTTTTAAAGAGATCAGAGAAGATCAAAACCTACTTGATAGCATCATGAAATCAGGTGCAGAAAAGGCCAGTGTACGTGCAGAAAAAACACTTAAATCGGTATACGATGCACTAGGATTTATTCCTCGTACATAATTTGATTTATTAGAATAAGCGTAAAAAAATGCCGCTAATTTAGCGGCATTTTTGTGTAACTTTTAATAAGTACTTTTTTATAATTTATATTAAAGTAATGGTTTTAAGTAGTGCCCAGTATGTGAGCGCTGACATTCCGCCACTTCTTCTGGTGTACCTGCAATCAGTATTTCACCGCCGCCAGCACCACCTTCAGGGCCTAAATCAACGATCCAATCGGCAGTTTTTATTACATCTAAATTATGCTCAATTACTACAATGGTATTGCCATGATCGCGTAGGCGATGAAGCACCACTAATAACTGTTCAATATCAGCAAAATGAAGTCCCGTGGTTGGCTCATCAAGAATGTACAATGTTTTTCCAGTATCACGCTTAGAGAGCTCACGTGCTAACTTAATTCGCTGTGCTTCACCACCAGAAAGTGTTGTAGCGGCTTGGCCTAAACGAATATAAGAAAGTCCAACATCCATTAGGGTTTTAAGTTTACGTGCTATAGCCGGTATTTTATCAAAGTAGTCATGGGCATCTTCAACGGTCATGTCGAGCACTTGGTTGATGTTTTTGCCTTTATATTGTACTTCTAAGGTTTCGCGATTATAACGTTTACCCTTACACACAT
Organism: Pseudoalteromonas sp. Scap03; assembly: GCF_013393115.1. Lineage (GTDB taxonomy): Bacteria > Pseudomonadota > Gammaproteobacteria > Enterobacterales > Alteromonadaceae > Pseudoalteromonas. Next base: position 1,171,590 of record NZ_VDEU01000001.1, read on the forward strand.
CACACGGTACATATACGTCTGGTAAGAAGTGCATTTCTACTTTAATAACGCCATCACCTTGGCATGCCTCACAACGCCCACCTTTAACATTAAAGCTAAAGCGACCTACTTTGTAACCACGTGAACGGGCTTCTTGAGTACCTGCAAATAGCTCACGAATACCAGTGAAAATACCAGTATAAGTGGCAGGGTTTGAACGCGGTGTGCGGCCAATAGGACTTTGGTCAATATCAATTACTTTATCAAAGTGCTCAAGTCCTGCAATTGACCCATAAGGAGCTGCTTCTGCAGTAGTTGCGCCGTTGAGTTCTGTGTGAGCAAGTTTAAATAAGGTATCGTTAATGAGCGTTGATTTACCCGAGCCAGATACACCGGTAATACAGGTCATTAAGCCAAATGGTATTTTTAAATCAACATTTTTTAAGTTATTACCCGTCGCTCCAAACAGCTCTAGCCATTTATCGTTAGTAGCATGGCGCTCTTTAGGCACTTCAATTTTACGCACGCCGGATAAAAACTGGCCGGTAACCGAGTCTTTGCTTGCTAAAATATCATCGCGTGTACCTTGAGCAATAACATGTCCGCCATGTACGCCAGCACCTGGGCCAATATCAATAATATGATCAGCGGCACGAATGGCGTCTTCATCGTGTTCTACAACAATAACGGTGTTACCCAAATCGCGTAAATGAACTAAGGTTTTCAATAAACGGTCGTTATCACGTTGGTGCAAACCAATTGAAGGTTCATCCAGTACATACATAACACCCACTAACCCAGCACCAATTTGACTCGCTAAGCGAATACGCTGTGCCTCACCGCCTGAAAGTGTGTCGGCGCTACGCTCAAGTGATAAGTAATTTAGACCTACATTAATTAAGAACGATAGGCGATCGCGAATTTCTTTTAGAATTTTTTCGGCGATTTGGCCTTTTTGCCCAGTTAAATGCAAGCCTTCAAAAAAGCTCATCGCCTCACCAATACTCATATGCGTAATGGTTGGCAAGTTAGTTTGACCAATAAATACATTGCGTGCTTCTTGGCGCAAACGTGAGCCTTTACAACTAGGGCAGGCTTGGCTGGTTTGATATTTGGCTAGTTCTTCACGCACTGAGTTTGATTCAGTTTCGCGGTAGCGGCGGTTCATATTGTTTAACACGCCCTCAAATACATGATTACGTGTAATTAAATCACCGCGGTCATTACGATAATTAAATGCAATTTTAGTATCACCAGAGCCATCTAAAATAATTTTTTTATGTTCTTTTGCAAGCTCTTGATAAGGAACATCTAAATCAAACTCGTAATGTTGTGCAACTGCTTGCAACATTTGATAATAGTAAAAGCTGCGTTTATCCCAGCCTTTAATTGCACCGCCAGCTAAACTTATTTCAGGGTTGTGAACCACGCGATTAGGGTCAAAGTATTGTCTTACGCCTAAACCATCACAGCTTTGACAAGCTCCTGCAGGGTTATTGAACGAAAATAAACGCGGTTCAAGTTCGGTCATCGCATAGCCACAGGTTGGGCAGGCAAAATTTGCTGAAAACAGCATTTCTTCAGCACTGCTATCATCCATAAAAGCAATGTTAGCAACGCCGCCTGACATTTCAAGTGCCGTTTCAAAAGACTCTGCAAGACGTTGCTGTTGACCCTCTTTTACTTTAAAGCGATCCACAACGACTTCAATAGTATGCTTTTTATGTAAATCTAGCGGTGGTGGATCGGATAAGTCGCATACTTCACCATCTATACGAGCACGAATGTAACCTTGACTGGCAAGTTGTTCTAATAGTTTTACATGCTCACCTTTACGGTCTTTAACAACAGGAGCAAGTAGCATTAACTTAGTGCCTTCAGGCAGCGCTAATGCGGTATCGACCATTTGACTAATTGTTTGCGCTGCGAGTGGTAAATCATGAGTTGGACAGCGAGGTTCGCCAACCCGTGCAAACATTAAACGCAGGTAATCGTAGATTTCAGTAATGGTTCCCACGGTTGAACGGGGATTATGCGAGGTTGATTTTTGTTCAATGGAAATAGCAGGGGAAAGGCCTTCAATATGATCTACGTCAGGTTTTTCCATTAATGACAAAAACTGCCTTGCATAAGCAGAGAGTGATTCAACATACCGGCGTTGCCCTTCTGCATAAAGCGTATCAAATGCAAGTGATGACTTTCCTGAACCAGATAAGCCAGTGATAACAATTAGTTTATCACGTGGGATGGTTAGGCTGATGTCTTTTAAATTGTGCGTGCGGGCGCCTCGGACTTCAATGTTTTCCATGCTATCTCGTTTATTGCCAAAATTATTTGTTCAGTATCGCATAATACGCTGCAATATTAATCCTTGATCATTGAAAAAATCCTTAGTTATAGACGATTAATTATTGCCAAGCTTGTGATAGAATCCTTGCCTAATTTTTTCACACAGTAAGATCATGCAAATAATGACCGCATCTTCACTTAATTCACGAGAGAAACGCGCCGCCGTATCGTTAGCGAGTGTGTTTGCATTTAGAATGCTCGGCTTGTTTATGCTGATGCCTGTTTTAGCTATTTATGGTCAATCGCTTGAAGGCTTTTCACCTTTATGGATAGGTTTTGCAATTGGTGCGTATGGTTTAACGCAGGCCGTATTACAAATACCTATGGGGCGACTGTCTGATAAAATTGGCCGTAAAAAAGTGATTGTAGGTGGTTTGCTTGTATTTGCCTTGGGTTCAGTAGTTGCGGCTTTAGCTGAGTCCATACAAATGGTAACGGTAGGGCGTGCCTTGCAAGGTATGGGCGCTATCGCCAGCGCATTGTTAGCGTTTGCATCAGATTTAAGTCGTGACGAACAGCGACCAAAAGTAATGGCAGTTATTGGCATGAGCATAGGTATGAGCTTTGCCTTCGCTATGCTACTTGGACCTATAGTGGCAGCTTCATGGGGTATAGCCGGAGTGTTTTGGTTAACTGCTATACTGGCTTTATTAGGTATTTTTATTGTCACTATGCTGGTACCCAGTGCAATAAATAAAGCCCCTAAAGGCGATACACTTGCCAGCTTTAGTGACATTAAAAAGCTAATTAAACATCCGCAGCTTGCGCGTCTAAATGCAGGTGTATTATTGCTGCATTTAACATTGACGACTATTTTTGTAGTATTGCCAAGTCAACTAATTAAAGATGGACTTGTGGCTGAAAACCATTGGCAGCTTTATATTCCTGTTTTATTTTTAGCGTTTTTCTTGATGGTGCCAGTAATGATAGTGGCAATTAAAAAAGAGAAAGAAAAACAGGCGTTTATTGGTTCAGTGATGGTCTTAATAATAAGTATGTTTAGCATGTCAATATGGGCCAATAGTGTTGTTGGTATTGCGGTTTGTATGCTGTTATATTTTGTTGCTTTTAACTTTTTAGAAGCCACTATGCCAGCTCTTGTGTCGCGTATTGCTCCAGCAAGCCAAAAAGGCTCCGCCATGGGTGGGTATTCATCTAGCCAGTTCTTAGGGGCTTTTTTAGGCGGTATGTTAGGCGGGTATGTAGCACAAACCACTAGTACGCAAGCTGTGTTTGCGGCGGCGGCACTTGTTGGGGTAATATGGCTTATTATTGCGTGGAAAATGCAAGTCCCACCGAAAAGCAAAGTTATTAGTTTAATGACCCAATTAGATTCTGAAGAGCAGGCACAAACACTAGCTTCTCAGTTAGTTGCTTTACCCGGCGTAATAGAAGCAACCGTAGTTCGCGATGAAAGTCGAAGCTACTTAAAGATTAATGATAAAGAATTTGACCTAGACCAAGCCCGAAGAGTGGCTGGTTTAATCTAACGTTTATAGGAGATGGTTCCATGGCACGCGGTGTGAACAAAGTAATTTTGGTTGGTAATTTAGGGCAAGATCCTGAAGTTCGTTACATGCCTAATGGTAATGGCGTAGCAAATATTACCTTAGCAACTTCAGACAGCTATAAAGATAAAAACACTGGCCAAATGGTTGATAAAACTGAGTGGCACCGTGTGGTATTTTTTGGCAAATTAGCTGAAATTGTAGGCGAATACTGCCGCAAGGGTTCACAAATTTACGTAGAAGGTAAACTTCAAACTCGTAAATGGACTGACCAACAAGGCCAAGAAAAGTACACTACAGAAATTGTTGTTGATGGCTTTACTGGTCAAATGCAAATGTTAGGTGCACGTGGTGGCGACCAACAAAGTGGTGGCTATCAAGGTAACCAAGGTGGTCAACAAAGTGGCGGTTATCAAGGCGGACAGCAAAGCGGTAGCTATGGTCAAAATAACCAAGGCCAAAATAGTCAGCAAGGCAGTTATGCTCCACAGCAACAATCTGCACCTGCCCAGCAGCCAGCGCCGCAACAAAACAACCAGTATCAACCACAGCAGCAAGGTGGTTTTGCACCTCAGCAAAATAATGCACCACAACAGCAAGGCGGGTTTGCTCCTAAGCCGCAAAATGCACCGCAAGGTGGCGCATCAAATCCAATGGAACCAACAATCGACTTTGATGACGATATTCCTTTCTAATTTCCAACTTTTTAGTTTAAAAAGTATTAAAAAAGAGCCCTGAGTAATCAGGGCTTTTTTTATTGATAATAATTACTATCCCTCTCGTTTATCCTCAGCTGAGTGAGTAAATACTCCTCATTAAAAAGCTGTAAATAGCTTTAAGGTTTTCAAAGCAGGGCGGCACTCCCATTTATGCGCACAAAGATGAAGCCATTACTAATTTTGTTGACCACTAAATATAATGTTTATAAACATTAAGTATTAATAATAAAACAGCTACTAAACTTTTATTATTGGCTTGTGCAATTGCAAATAGTAGACAACACTTTAATAACTTATTTAATGAGCGGGTAAGTTATGAAAGCCAGTCAGTTTCAGTTTTCCAATTACGTTAGTGCCTTATTTTACGCTCTGTGTTTTATGCTATTTATTATTTTTAATAGTGGTTTAAATTTAGTTTTACAACATCAAAATAAGCAAACAGGTATAGAGCTCGCTAAGCAACTGCAGCAGCCGTTAGCCAATGAGCAGCAACTTTTAGCTAATACACCTTTTACCCTGGCTCCAGATAAAGTTTCTGTTTATATAAAGCAGAAAAAGCACTATTTCAGCTCTAATTCAAAAGGGATTCTGTTATATTCATGGCCTACCTGGTATGCCTATAACTACCTATTTATAATAATGAATATGTTTATTTTGGCCATTATTTTTGCTGCTAGGCGCTTTATATTGTTTAAAGCGACCAAAAATAGTTCAGTGACGTTGAAGCGCAAGCAAAACGATGGTTATAAAAAGGTATGCCATACGCCTAGAATAAAGCCTACACAACCGGTATTAGAAAACGTAGTCAAGGAGCAGAAAATAATTGGCTATAATATATTTGCGCTCATTCAATGCGAATGCCATTTTGATACAAACACGGACTTACCAGCGACTCTTAAAGTATTGCTAGCAAAAGACTTTACCAATACTGCTGTAATATCCGTTAAGCAATTAACAGCGGGTAAGTTTGCTTTTACTTTCACAGGGGTTAGTGCAATTGATAAAAAAAGTTGCGCTAAATACTTACATCAATACATGCTTAATGCAGCCCATATTTTAGCCCCTAGAGTGGCTGACGAGAGTATAAAGTTAGGTTTGTGTACTTACTACTCGAATGCTGATCAGGTGATGGTGTATCAGCTTGCCAGATCGTCACTCACACTATCAATGCAAAGTAGAGTGCAGCATTATCATCAATTGGCAATCAATTGCAGCCATCTTCAAATGCTTAATAAAAACTTAGTTATGAAGCGAGTTGAAAAACAAAAATTAGCGATTTTATTTCAACCTGTATACGAGTTGGATAGCGGCGCTATTATCAAACATCATGTTTTAATTAAAAGTAGCGATAAGACAAATAAGCAATTATTTAATCAAGATTATATAAGCCAGTTTTACAATGAGGATGAGGCATTACTACTTGACCAAGCGGTTGTTATACAGGTTAAAAAGCTGCTGCTAATAGAAAAGTCATCGTCTGTTATTAGTATTAAATTGCATCCTAAAAACTGGTTTAATAGTGAGTTTTGGTGTTGGCTAAGTAAACATATGAGTGAGTTGAAAAGCCTTCATACGTTACAGTTTTTGATAAATGAGGCTGATTTCTTAAATAGCCAAGATCGATTGCAGGCTGCTTTTTCGACCATAACAGCGCTCAACTTTAATATCGTTATTGATGAGGTTAGAAGTAGTAAGAGCATATTTAACTTCACCCATAACAGGCAAATAGCGGGGCTTAATTTGGCCCATGAACTTGTTCATGGCATAGATCATAATTATTTACAGCAGAAATCTGTCAGGGGAATTGTGCATATTGGTAAATTATTAAGTTTGCCAGTGGTGGCCTCGAGTGTAGAAACGTATCAAGAATTGCAATTTTTAAAAGTGATAGGTGTTAGTACTGCACAAGGAGGGTATTTCTCTGGATTATTACCCGACTTCACTCAAGTTGCATTTCATTAGCTAGTTAAACAAGTCCACGATATTTTAGCCCGTCCAAACCTTGCAGCCCTCCTGTATGAACGGCAATAATTTTGCTGCCAGGGGGAAAGTAGTCGTTGTTAATGAGCTGCCAAAGTGCATACATCATTTTTCCGCTGTAAATAGGTTCCAGTGGTAACTGATATTGCTGCTGCATGTACTGGCAAAACTGCCATAGCTCAGTAGTAAAGCGACCATATCCGCCATCATGGAACTGTGTAAGTAACTGCCAATTACTTTGTGATTTTGCTTTAGGACTAAGAGCCCGTATTTCATCTCGCAGGTAGTCGGCTTGCTTTAAAACTGCAACACCTAATACAGTGCTTTTACTTGAGCTGCCCTCTATTAAGCCCGCCAAGGTTCCACCACTGCCAGTAGGACAGATTAAGTAGTCGTGCTCAGGTAAACTTTGGGCAAGTTCTTTACATCCTTCTATAGCAAACTCGTTTGTGCCTCCTTCAGGTAGGATATATGCATTGGGGAATCGTGCCTGTAATACTGTTAAATATGCTTTCTCATTTCGTTGTCGGTACTCTAATCGATTCACTACATGTAATCGCATGCCACATTGCTTTGCAAATTTTAACGTTGGATTATTGAGATCAAGTTCAGGGCCTCTAACAATTGCGTGGGTTACTAGGTTAAATTCTTTCCCCGCGGCTGCGCACGCGTGAATATGATTTGAAAAAGCCCCACCAAAAGTCAGTAATTCTGTTTTACCTTGTTGTTGCATGCGAGCTAAATTGTATTTGAGCTTACGCCATTTATTACCACTAATAACAGGGTGTAATAAATCATCACGCTTGATGTTTAACGTAATGTTTTTTTCTGCTAGCAATTTGTTATTAATTGGTTGTAAATAACTATGTTCATTAATACTGAATTGTATTGGCATTATCACTCTTTTTTATTAGTTACATGGTGAATGTGCTGTTTAATAGCGTTATTTTGACTCAAATTTTATTACTTAAGCAAATTAAAAAATATGTATGCGCCGCTAAATTGGTATCTTTTGGGCGTAAAAGGCAGATAAATCTCGGTGTTGTTAAATAAATTAGCTATTTAGTACAAATGAAACGGTTATTTACTGGCATGAAACGGGATAATAGTTGTAAACTGAGATAATAAATGAACAAAGCTTGTGTTTTGTGCTTCAAGTACATAGCATAAGGTTTTATTATAAAAAATAATAATAACCAAATAATTGCCGCTTTTTTGGGACTGGAATATATGCGAATTGCTCCTTTATCTCTATTAATTTCTGCTAGCTTTTTTGCCAGCACAGTATTTGCACAAGATACAACTACTGTAAATAGAATTGAATCAGAGATTAATACGAAACAAACAGAATACACTCGTTCAACAACGATGCTCGATAAATATTTACAAGAAGAGAATCAGCTTCAAACCCAGCTTGAACTGCTTAGAGCGCGTTCAACACAACTTGATAAAGAAAAAAATCAAGCATTGGATGCGATGAATGACATGTATCGACGCTTAATTAATAATCCATCGCTTGATATTACGCAGGCGCAATCTCGTTATCAAAAAGCCGTTGTTGACCAAGAACAAAACAAAAATGATATCTCTATGCAATTGGCGGCAATTGCATCCCATCTAAAAGATATTGAGCAAATTCGCGCTGATAAACATGCTCTTCAGAACACTATTGAAAGTTTAAAAGTGCAATACACCACTGCGCGTGTAGAGCGATTGCGCAACGAATTTACCCGTGAAGGGACACTTGAAGTCGACCACACCCTTAATTGTAAGCGTACTGAAACACTAGCGGCATGTGAGCAACGCGGACAGCAGATGGGGCTGAAAAAGGCGACTAAGCGCTTTTTAGATCAAATATTTGAAAACCTTACCGAAAAACGTCTTGTCGAACCTAAGCGAGATATGGCAGGAGCGCAAGTACAGATTTTAAGTAGCCATGTGATTAAGAGCGCTTTTAGCGGGCAAGGTGATTACAACGTCAATTTAAGCGTTACTATGCGTGGAGATGTAAACAGTAGCCGTTTGTGTCACTTATTAAGTGTAAATAACAGTTTTTGTTCAGAGTATGGTACCCCGCTGACAAATACTTATCAGCCTGCTTATAGCACTACTTTTTCAGATAGTCAGTTAACATTCAGCGATAATGCGGATAATAAGGCGGTCGCTGTTGTTGCAAAAACAGCTAACAAAAAGCCAAAAGTGGTCGCTGAGCAAAAGAAAGATCAGTTAATCCAGTTAACTTTGCGCTCAAACGTGCATGGCGATGAAGTTTTTATTAACGACATTCGTGTTGGCTCAACTCGCTTAGTAACAAGGTTACCGCGTGGTTTACACAAATTAGAAATACGCAAAGACGGTTATGTTCCTTACAAAGCACGTATTGATTTAAAGAAGACACGTACACTTTTCGCTAAGTTAGAAAAAAAGTCAGAGTCGATTGCTGCACCGACTAAAAAGCGAGAGCAAATAATACAAGCAGATTGCCCTAAAGGAATGGAAGTTGATACGCAGCCACCAACAGTGGATTCGTCAGCGGTAGTAATCCCTGTTGGCACATTTAAAATGGGCGATATTAACGGCAATGGACTGGAAAATGAGCGTCCCGTTGTTGAAAAAACGATTAGTGAAGCGTTTGTTATGCAAAGTAAAGAAGTCACTGTCGGCGCATTTGAGAAGTTTGTAAACGAAACGCAATATAAGACTGAAGCTGAAAAAGGCAAAGGGTGTGCTTATTATCTAAATGGCGAACCCGTTTGGGAAGCAAGCTTAAACTGGCGAGCTCCTGGGTTTGAGCAAACTAGTGATTTTCCAGCTGTGTGTTTGACAAAAAATGATGCTGTAGCTTATGCAGAATGGTTTTCTGATAAAACAGCGCAAACGTATCGCCTACCTACAGAGGTTGAGTGGGAATATGCAGCGCGTGCAGGTACAGATACTGAATACCCTTGGGGTAACGAAATTGGTAAAAACTTAGCAAACTGTGGTTGGTGTGGTAGCGAATGGTCAAACAAACGCACTGCACCGGTAGGGTCTTTTTCTGCAAATGCATTTGGTTTATACGACACCGTGGGCAATGTATGGGAATGGACTGGTAGCACAGAGAATAAAAAAAATGCAGTGGTTCGTGGCGGCGCATGGAATTTTGCACCTAGCCTTGCTCGTGCCTCAACGCGTTTAATCCTAGCGCCAGACTTTAGAGCTAATTACATTGGCTTTCGCTTAATGAGCGAACAATAATATTTAATGAGGAAGCAAACGCTTCCTCTTTTTAATGATTACAAAGACGGCTGCGCTTTATATTGCTCATTACATTGAGAATGTTAAAGTAAGCGCAACTAAAATAAGAACGAATTTCAAAGGTCATCCAGCCTCATGTTTAAAAAACTCCGTGGTATTTTTTCAAACGATCTATCGATCGATCTAGGTACAGCCAACACACTAATTTATGTAAAAGAAGAAGGGATCGTATTAAACGAACCTTCAGTAGTTGCTATTCGTCAAGAACGTGCTGGTGGACCTAAAAGTGTTGCATCTGTAGGTACAGAAGCTAAGCAAATGTTAGGACGTACGCCTGGTAATATTAAAGCTATTCGTCCGATGAAAGATGGTGTGATTGCTGATTTTTATGTGACCGAAAAAATGCTCCAGCATTTTATTAAGCAAGTGCACAACAATAACTTTATGCGACCAAGCCCACGTGTACTTATTTGTGTACCTTGTGGCGCTACACAGGTTGAAAAGCGTGCAATTCGCGAATCAGCGATGGGTGCAGGCGCTCGTGAAGTTTACTTAATTGAAGAGCCTATGGCTGCTGCAATTGGTGCTGGCTTACCGGTATCAGAAGCAACGGGTTCTATGGTTGTTGATATTGGTGGCGGTACAACCGAAGTGGCTATTATCTCACTCAATGGTGTTGTCTACTCGTCATCTGTACGTATTGGTGGCGACAAGTTTGATGAAGCCATTATTAATTATGTTCGTCGTAACTTTGGTAGCTTAATTGGTGAAGCCACGGCTGAGAATATTAAACATCAAATTGGCTCTGCATTTAAAACAGACGAACCAGTAGAAATCGAAGTGCGTGGTCGTAACCTTGCAGAAGGTGTTCCTCGTTCGTTTACACTTAATTCGCATGAAATTTTAGAAGCATTACAAGAGCCGCTAATGGGGATTGTAAGTGCAGTAATGGTTGCACTTGAACAGTCACCACCGGAGCTGGCATCTGATATTTCAGCGCACGGTATGGTATTAACTGGCGGCGGCGCGTTACTAAAAGATTTAGATCGCCTACTCATGGAAGAAACTGGTATTCCAGTGGTTGTTGCTGATGATCCACTTACCTGTGTTGCTCGTGGCGGCGGTAAAGCGCTTGAGATGATTGATGTGCACGGTGGTGACGTTTTTAGTTACGACTAATGAAATCAATGTTTGAAAAAACAATCTCTTTGCAACTGCGACTTTTTGTCGCAGTGCTTTTGAGTATCGTATTGATCCTTGGAGATAAATACACAAAGGGTGGTGAAAATATTCGCACCAGTTTGAATACCTTAGTCACCCCTCTCATTTATGTTGCCAACCTGCCTTACGAAGTATTTAGCTTTAGCGCCAAGAGTTTGCATACCCGCGAGCAGTTGCTCACTGAGAATGAAGCCCTGAAAAAAAAGCAAGTATTGCAGAGCGAACAAATCCAGCAATATGAATTCTTAGCAAAAGAAAATCAAAAACTAAGAGCATTAATGGGCTCGTCTTCAAAACATACCAATCGTAAAATTATTGCTCAAGTACTTTCTGTTCACTCAAATCCTTATAGTCATCAAGTGGTGATAAATCGAGGAACTACCGATGGTTTAAGTGAAAGCCAAGCAGTAATTGATGATATGGGACTAGTGGGGCAGTTGACTAAAGTGGGCTCAACCACGTCACGAGTGTTATTAATTACCGATACCACCCACGCCACTCCTGTGCGTATTTTGCGTAATGATGTGCGAACAGTGGTTGAAGGTATTGGTAAAATTAACGTACTGAAGCTGTCGCATGTGCCGCATAGTTTAGATGTACGTATAGGCGATGTACTGGTTACATCTGGCCTTGGTGGCACATTTCCTGAAGGCTACCCGGTTGCGGTGATCACAGAAATAACCCGTGATGAAGGTCAACCTTTTGCGCAAGTATTTGCTGAGCCGATAGCTCAATTAGACAGAATTCGACTATTAGTCGTGTTATGGCTAAATCAGCAGGAGTTGATGGGAGATGATTAACCGCCAAACGCTATTAATTGCGTTAAGTATTTTCTTTGCATTGGTAGTGGCATTGATGCCATTACCTTTTTCACTTGAACCATTTCGTCCTGACTGGGTGTTGTTGGTGCTTATGTATTGGTCTTTGGCTTTACCGCACCGCTTAAATATAGGCACAGCTTGGGTTGTTGGGTTATTGATTGATTTAGCGACTGGCTCTTCTTTAGGTGTAAACTCATTAACCTACTCGGTATGTATTTTTGTTACGGCAAGTAACTTTCAAAAAATTCGCAATTTTTCATTGTGGCAACAAAGCCTTTTAATTGGCTTATTTTTAACGCTTTATCATTTAATGCAGTTTTGGTTAAATCACTTTTTACTTGGCGTTTATTTTAGCCCACATTACTTATGGCCTGTATTAACAGGCATGTTGAGTTGGATATGGGTATTTTTATTACTTAGAAAATACCGTAGACACTTTAGGATCAGATAATGACTTGCGCAGTATATTTAGCTTCCGCGTCTCCCCGTCGTAAAGAGCTTTTAACCCAATTGGGTGTCGAATTTTCACAATTTAGTGTTGATGCTGATGAAAGCCAGCTTGTTAACGAACTCCCATATGATTATGTCGAACGCTTAGCGCGTTTAAAGGCGCAAATGGGGGTAGAGCAAGGGTATACCGACCGCCCCGTTTTAGGCAGCGATACTGTAGTCGTGATTGACAATCAATCTTTAGGTAAACCCATAGATAAACAAGACTTTACTCACACCTTAAAGCGTTTATCAGGAAATACTCATCAAGTGTTAACTGCTATCGCTTTTGCCACACCAGAAAAAGTACTTAGCTGTGTTGTCAGTACTGATGTTACTTTTAAAATACTCAATGATGCAGAAATAGACGCTTATTGGCAAACGGGCGAGCCTCAAGATAAAGCCGGTGGTTACGGTATCCAAGGGTTAGGTGGACGCTTTGTAACGCATATTTCGGGTAGCTATTTTGCCGTTGTAGGCTTACCTTTGTATGAGACAGAACAATTATTAAATACATTCTTAAGAGGGTAGCATGAGTACAGAACTACTGATCAATGTCACGCCAAGTGAAAGTCGCGTTGCCCTAATCGAAAACGGTGTATTACAAGAAATTCAGCTAGAGCGTATTGGTAATTTAGGCATAGTAGGCAATATTTACTTAGGTAAAATAAGTCGCGTGCTACCGGGAATGCAAGCTGCTTTTGTTGATATAGGCTTAGAGAAAGCCGCCTTTTTACACGCCTCAGATATCGTCAATAGTGCTTCTATTGTGGAAGGTGTTGACGACGAGCCAATTAAAAAAGTCCAAGATATTCGTGAGCTTGTTCGTCAAGGGCAGTACATTATGGTGCAAGTGGTTAAAGATCCACTGGGCAGTAAAGGTGCTCGCTTAACCACTGATATTACTATACCGTCACGCTATTTAGTATTTATGCCAGATGCGACGCATGTTGGTGTGAGTCAGCGTATAGAAACGGAAGAGGAACGCGCTAGACTTAAAAAAATTGTTGCTGAATATGGCGACGAAAACGGCAGCTTTATTGTTAGAACTGCCGCTGAAGGTGCAAGTGAAGCTGAGCTTCGTCACGATGCTGCGTTTTTAAAAAAACTGTGGGATAAAATAGTTTCTAAACGCCGTAAAACCAGCAAAGCGAGTATTTTGCATGAAGATCTTACGCTAGCTTTTAGAACGTTACGTGATTACGTGGGCGAAGATATGGAGCGCATTCGTGTTGACTCTAAGCTGACCTATCAAGAGCTTAAGCTGTTTACTGAAGAGTTTGTGCCGTTATTATCGCAAGTGCTTGAGTATTATCCGGGTGAGCGCCCCATTTTCGACTTATTTGATGTAGAAAGTGAAATTCAAAAGGCATTGCATCGTAAGGTGACTTTAAAGTCTGGTGGGTACCTGATCATAGATCAAACCGAAGCAATGACCACGGTTGATGTTAATACCGGTGCATTTGTTGGTCACCGTAACCTTGAAGAAACTATTTTTAATACTAATGTTGAAGCAACCTCAGCTATTGCCCGTCAACTAAGGCTGCGTAATTTAGGCGGTATTATTATTATCGACTTTATTGATATGGTCAGCGATGAGCACAAACGCCGAGTAATGCATTCATTAGAATCTGCGCTTTCTAAAGATCGTGCCAAAGCTAATATTAATGGTTTGTCGGCATTGGGACTAGTTGAAATGACCCGCAAGCGAACTCGCGAAAGTTTAGAGCATATACTGTGTGATGTATGTCCTGCATGTTCAGGACGTGGTTCACAAAAAACGGTAGAAACTGTGTGCTATGAAATCCTTCGTGAAATAGTGCGTGTTAATCGCGCTTATGCTGCTGATAAGTTTGTAGTTTATGCATCCCCAGCAGTATGTGAAGCGCTATTAAATGACGAATATCATAACCTTGCAGAGTTAGAGTTATTTATTGGTAAGCAAGTTAATATTCAAACAGAGAGCTTATACAGCCAAGAGCAGTTTGATGTGGTAATGATGTAATGAAGTTTAAAGCGGCCTGTTTTTTTTGTGTACGCAAATTATGGCAAATAAGTGCTGTAATTTTGGTGCTACTGGCCGTTATTGTTTCTATTTTAAAATACACCTTACCTTACGCAAATGATTATAAAGGCGACATAGAAAATTACCTTGATAGCAAGTTTGATATCAGCTTATCGATAGGCGCTATATCGGCAAGTTGGCAAGGTAATGGCCCAGCCCTAGTGCTCGAAGAATTATCATTTAAAGACAACCAAACCGCCCCTATTTCTTTAACTATTGCGAAAACCAGTTTAGAGCTAAATCTTTGGGAAAGCTTAAAGTCTCTTCAACTTAAGTCGAATTACTTTGTCATTAATGGTTTTCATACCAAGGTTAATGTCGCGAATTTATTTGTCGGCAACCAAGATGATGTGTCATTTGAACAAAAAGAATTAATAGAAGGGCTATTTTTAGGTGAAACCGGTCATTTTGCAATAGAAAACTCCAGTATCAACTTTGTATTAGAAGATAACAAAGAACGCAAGCTGTTATTAGAAAACATTGTATGGCAAAACCAAGATAAACAACATCTTGGTAGTGGCAGTCTAGCATTACCGGGTATTTCGGTGGGGAATTTTGATGCACGCATTGCCCTTAAGGGTGAAACCTTAGAGCAAATGGTGGGTGATTTGTATGTGCAGGCTAATCAGGTTGATGTGTCAAATTGGTTAGCGCAATATATTAATACTCAAAAGCAGCAACTGCATAGCGATTTAAATTTACAAGCTTGGCTTAGATTAGAGCAAGGCCTAGTGAGTGACGTAAAAGTTCAGTGGTTACCGAGCGCGGTAAATTGGCAGCTCAATGAACAAACACAAAATGTAAGCCTAAGTGAAGGGGGATTTCATTTATACCCTGAGCAAAATAGCTGGCGATTAAAAAGCACAGGCTTAGCATTTAGCACCGGTGAAACCACTTGGCCAAGCCTTGAATTTGAAGCCTTATTGGGTAAGCAAAATAAAGTATGGCTACAGCAACTTGATTTAGCGCTATTGAGTGATTTAGCTGAGTTGACTAATTTTACCGATTTAGCTCCCTTTTTAGCACGCCAACCTAGCGGACAAATAAAGACTGCGTACCTTGAGTTTGCCGATGCAAGGCAATGGCAACTATGGTTTGATGCTGACGAAATTAGCTGGCAAGAAAAAAACGCTGTACCCGCCGCTCAATCTTTAAGAGTTAATGGGCTGGTTAATCAGCAGTATGGTCGCATTGCGATTTTTAGTGAGAACAGCCATTTAATTACAGGTGCTAGTTTTAGTAATAATATTGATTATAACCAATTAAATATTGAGCTTGATTTAGCTAAGCGCTCAGGCGATTGGCATATTAGCAGTGATAACCTGTGGCTTGATAACAATGAGGTGACTTTAAGCGCACAAATGCAGCTGAGTTTGGGTGATACGCCACGCTTAGATTTATATGCTGAAGCGTTTGCACCAGATGCCAGTATTGCAGGTCACTATTTTCCTTTAACGTTAATGAGCCCTGACTTAGTTAGTTATTTAAATGGTGCAATAAAAGCAGGCGAAGTATCAAATACTCAGGTGTTATTTTCTGGTCCACTATCAGGCTTTCCATTTGACGATGGTTCAGGGCAGTTTGATGTAATAGCACAAATAGACAATGCCACCTATCAATTCGATCCCGATTGGCCAGCAGTAACTAATGCCAATGTAAAGCTGCATTTTGCTAATGAGCGAATGGACATATATAGTCAGCAAGGCAAACTGGTAAACCTTGATATTGGCAGTAGTGTCCATGTAAGTATTGATGACTTAATGGGCGATGCGCCGTTGGTAGTTAGTATTGATAAGCAAGCAGAGCTTGAAAAAATGCACGATTTTTTTGCCGCTACGCCTTTAGCAAATCCATTAGCTGATATTTTTAATGTTGTGCAAGGACAGGGTCTTGCAAGTGCAAATATTGAATTGCTAATAGGTTCACAATTTGAGGGGGGAGCCAGTGTCAGTGGTAAGGTTAATTTACTCGACTCACCTCTCTACATTTCTGCGCCTGGTATTTCTCTTGAGCATTTAAAGGGTGAACTTAGCTTTAATAATCAACAAATAAACCTTACAAATGCAACGGCTACATGGCTTGGTATGCCACTAACTATTAACTACAATAGTGACGCAAACGAAGAGGATTATCGCGCTAATATAAGTATAAATGCTCAGCTTGATGCACAAACACTCATAAACCATGGTCAAGGCATTTTAGATGGTTACTTAAGTGGGCAAAGTGATGTTGATATTGCTTTGGAGCTTAATTTTACCGAGCAAGGGTTTAACTATCGTGCCCAAGTTGAATCGCCACTTATTGGCTTAAGTAGTTCTTTACCTGGAGCATATACAAAAAACAGTGAGCAAGCTTGGCCACTGAGTGCGGTTATTCAAGGTGATGATATATCTAATTTGATCACCGCAAACGTTGATCAGCTAGTTTATTTTAATGCCATTCTAGACAATACTAAATCACAGTTTAATAACGCCCACTTTATAATTGGCAACAAAGATTTAGGGCTTAACGCGCAAGATTTAGCGGTAAGTATTAACTTAGCGCAAAGTGAGTTATTACCTTGGATTGATTTAATTGATCAAATTATTAATGCAGCTAAAGCGCAGCCAGAGAGTGAATCGCCAGGTATTATGCCGCCTTTGTATGAGGTTGTTGCGAATATTAACTCTTTTAATGTGAGTGGCATGCAGTTTAATGATTTTGATATGCGTTTATCGCCCTTAAATAATAACTTGCAATTAAAACTCAATGCCAAAGAATTGCGAGCAGAGGTGTTCATTCCCAGCGAGCAATCAAGTCAGCCGATTCGAATAAACAGCGACTATTTAAGGCTTAATTTTTTAGATACCGAACCAGAACTACCGAGCGAAAAATCATCTCCTGAACAACTTGCATGGCTTACAAATTTGCCAGCTATTGAGTTTGAGTGTGCCGATTGTAAGATTAGCGATTATCAGCTAGATAAAGTCAGCGCCTCATTGTTAGGCGATGGTAAAAAGCTACTTATTTCTGAGCTAGTGGTGGATAAAGGCGATCATATATTGCACACTAAAGGGCAATGGCAAAATGGTTTAACGGCAATGAGCGGCGAACTTAAAAGTGATGATATTGGCGCCTTATTTAATGAATTTGATATTACCACCACTATTAAAGACTCAAACGCCAATCTAAATTATCAATTAAATTGGCAAGCGGCACCTTATAATTTAGATATTGCTAGTTTAGACGGTGAAATTAGTTGGGATTTAGGCGAAGGACATTTAACTGAGGTGAGTGATGGAGGCGCACGGGTATTTTCATTACTGAGCCTTGATTCATTAGTGCGTAAGTTAAAGCTTGATTTTAGAGATGTATTTTCTAAAGGTTTTTTTTATAACAGTATGAAAGGCACGATGCAGATAGATAAGGGCATTGCCTATACCCAAGATACTAAAATGGATGGGGTACCTGCCGATCTCTCTATTAAAGGGTATGCAAATTTAAATACTCTCGAAATTGACTACGACTTAGCAGTAGCTCCGCAAGTAACGTCGAGCATTCCGGTAATTGTGGCTTGGATGGTTAATCCAGTAACGGGGCTTGCAGCTTTAGCAATTGATAAAGTGATTCATTCTGCGCGAGTGATCTCAGAGATCAACTTTAAAGTGACGGGCAAAATGAACGATCCTCAGGTACAAGAGTTAGATCGTAAGAGCCGAGAGGTGACTTTACCGCAAGCAGCACAAAATCAGCCGCAAGCATCTTCAGAGTTAAAGCTTAAAGATGCTGAGGTGAGCGCAGCGCAATGAGTAAATCACTTATAAGTACAACACCTGCGATTATTGCATTACAAATGTGCTCAGGCTTAAATCCTGATGATAACATTGCCACCTTAAAGCAAGCCTTAGCTGAATTACCAAGCCGGCGACCTTTGTTAGTATGTTTACCAGAAGCGTTTTTAGTGTTTAGTAAACACGCTGGTGATACGTTGTTAGTGTCTCAGCGTATTGAACAATATAAACAGCAACTCAGTGAATTGTGCCGTAAACACAATATTTGGTTAAATGCTGGCACCATGCCAGAGCCCTATAACCAACATAAATATTACGCTGCCTCACACTTGTTTAATAACCAAGGCGATATTGTTGCAAGTTATAACAAAATACATTTATTTGATGTTGAGGTAGATGACCAGACCGGCAGTTACCGAGAGTCTGACTTTACTCAAGCGGGCGATGAGATTGTGGTTGTTGATTCTCCCTTTGGTAAAATTGGTTTAACAGTATGTTATGATTTGCGCTTTGCTGGTTTATTTAATGCCTTAGCTCGTAAAGGCGCAGAAATTATATTAGTACCCAGTGCGTTTACTGTTCCAACAGGTAAAGCGCATTGGCAGCCGCTACTTGCAGCACGCGCAATAGAAACACAGTGCTATGTTATTGCTGCAGCGCAATATGGAACACATGAAAACGGTAGACAAACTTATGGTCACAGCCTGATGTTATCGCCCTGGGGTGAAACATTAAGTGAAAAACCAACAGGGCTTGGTTTTATTAGTTGTACCGTAGATTTGAACCAGTTACACAAAATTAGACGAGATATGCCGCTGCAATCTCACCAACGATTTAGAGAGCCATTATTATGAATTCGGTTGAACAGCATTTATTACACGACAGCCAGCTAAATCGAGAAGAACTCGAAAAAACATTAGCTTATATTCACCAGCACAAAGTTGATTATGCCGACCTTTATTTTCAATCGAGTCATCATGAGTCTTGGGTATTAGAAGACGGCCTTGTTAAAGAAGGGTCTTATAACGTTGAACGTGGTGTTGGCGTACGGGCTGTTAGTGGTGAAAAAACCGGTTTTTCGTATTCAGATGCAATCAATCTTGAAGCGTTAAACAAAGCAGCCACGGCTGCACGTAGTATTGCCGATGCCGGTGAAGATAAAGCGGTTAAAGTATTTAGTGATGTGGCTGCAAAACAGCAGTTTTCACCGCATCAACCAATTTCTAGCATGAGCGATACCGATAAAGTTAATTTGTTACGTGAGCTTGAAAATTATATCCGCGAATTAGCCCCTGATGCTGAGCAAGTTATTAGCTCAATGTCTGCGGTATACGAAGAAGTATTAATTGCAGCCAGTGATGGCACCTTTGCTACCGATATTCGCCCACTGATCCGTTTAAACTGCTCTGTATTGCTAGAGAAGAATGGTCGCCGTGAACGTGGCGGTGCTGGTGGCGGCGCACGCCTAGACTATGGTTACTTTAAAGAGCTTGTTGATGGCAAACCGCGTTGGATGGGCTTTGCAGAAGAAGCCGTACGTCAAGCTAAAGTAAACCTAGAAGCTATTGATGCCCCTGCAGGTACTATGGAAGTGGTATTAGGTAATGGCTGGCCAGGCGTGTTGTTACACGAAGCAGTCGGTCATGGTCTAGAAGGTGACTTTAACCGTAAAGGCGCATCTGCATTTAGCGGTAAAGTAGGTCAAAAAGTTGCTTCAGAGCTATGTACTGTGGTTGATGATGGTACTATGGCTGATCGTCGTGGTTCACTTAATGTGGATGACGAAGGCACGCCTGCAGCCTATAACGTACTTATCGAAAACGGTATTTTAAAAGGCTATATGCAAGATAAAATGAACGCGCGTTTGATGGGGGTAAACCCAACAGGTAACGCACGTCGTGAGTCATACGCGCATTTACCAATGCCACGTATGACCAACACTTATATGTTAGGTGGCGAGCACAGCCAAGCTGATATTATCAGCACGGTTAAAAAAGGCGTGTTTGCCCCTAATTTTGGTGGTGGCCAAGTGGATATCACCTCAGGTAAGTTTGTATTTAGTGCCTCAGAGGCCTACTTAATTGAAAATGGCAAAATTACTCAGCCTATTAAAGGGGCAACATTAATTGGTAATGGCCCTGAGGTTATGCAACAAATCTCTATGGTAGGTAATGATTTAGCGCTTGATAAAGGCGTCGGTGTTTGTGGTAAAGATGGTCAAAGTGTACCAGTAGGTGTTGGCCAACCAAGTTTGAAAATTGATCAGTTAACAGTGGGTGGCACGGCTTAATTTTATTACTGCCAAATACTACAAATAAAACCTTGGAAGTGCATGCTTTCAAGGTTTTATTTTGTCGGCTGTTTATTTAAATTTGCTGCTGAAAAAAATCCATAAATGCGACAACTTGTCGTGGCTGAAATTGCCTTGATGGGTAAAGAAACTGTAAGCCAATCTGTTGTTTATCTTTATTACTAAAACCGAGAATATAGTCATCAAGTAGTGTCACTAAATGACCCTTTGTCAGATCATCGCTAATATCTACCATTGATTTTAGAGCAATCCCGGCACCATCAATTGCCCATTGTCTGATCACCGCACCATCACTGCTACTCATAGCCACAGGGACGCGAATTATTTGATCTTTAAAATGCCAATCATTCATCGATTGACCAAATCGCTCCATTACTAGGCAGCGATGATTTAATAAATCGCTTGGCTGCAAAGGTTGGCCATGTATTTTTAAATATTCAGCTGAAGCACATAACACACGTTGATTGGCCTTGATCATTCGGCTAATCAAATTGCTATCGGGTAAGTTTCCAAAGCGAATAGCAATATCAATACCTTCTTCAACTAAATTGACTAAGCCATCGGTTAAATGCAGGTGTGGTTTAACTTGTGGGTTTTGTGCTACAAATTTAGCTATTGCAGGGGCAACAAACTGTTTACCAAAGTCAGAGGGTGCGGTTATTTTGAGACTACCCGAAAGGGTGTTTTTACTAAGCTGAATACTTTGCTCTGTGGCATCAATTTCAGCAATTACTCTTAAACAGCCTTGATAAAATTGCTCTCCAGCCTCGGTCAATTTAATACTGCGAGTATTACGTATTAAGAGTCGGGTTTGATAGTGATTTTCAAGCTGGTTGATACGTGCCGTCATACTCGCAGGCGATAAACCAATTTTTCGCCCAGCTGCAGCAAGCCCGCCAGAGCGCACCACATGAACAAAAAGCTGCATATCATCAATCTTAGCCATCGTTCCTCACTCTTTATAATTCAGTATTAATGAATAGTGTTTTTGATATTAACTCAATTATCAAATTTAAGTAAATAGTTAAACTGGTTGTACTCATTATCAACAGAGAAAGTTTATGCGTTTAGATCATGTATTAATTTCTAGTTGTGATTACCAGGCGATGCGACGGTTCTTTATTAATTCAGTTGGGCTAAGTGAAGGGTATCGTCCGCCTTTTCCTTTCGAGGGAGCGTGGTTATACGGCAGCGATAACGTTGCTTTGATTCATTTGGTTAATGCCGCGGGTAATAAAGCGCAACAGGGTTACTTATCAGCATTAAACAGCAAAACCCAAGGCCGAGGAGTGGTAGATCACATTGCCATTCGTAGCATAGGTTATCAAGGATTGAAAAGTCGCTTAGCGCAAACAGGTATAAGTTATTTCGAGCGAACCGTGCCAGAGCTCCTAGAGCATCAAGTATTTATACCTGGGCCTGAAGAGATGAAAGTCGAAATGCTATTTAGCAGTGATGAAATTTAATTTAAATCCAGATAAACATTATTTATAAGAGAGTTAGTTATGTGTATAGAATCCTTATTTGAAGCTAAAACCCTCGGTTGCATGGTTACGCAAAATAGAATTGTGATGGCACCTATGACCCGTTCGCGAACTGCGCAACCGGGCGATATTCCTACTGAACTGATGGCCACTTATTATGCGCAGCGTGCTACTGCAGGACTGATTATTTCTGAAGCAACACAAATTTCTGCTCAGGGCAAAGGTTACTCATTTACGCCAGGTATTTACACGCAAGAACAAATCGAAGGTTGGAAGCAAGTAACACAAGCTGTGCATAAAGAAGGCGGTAAAATATTTTTACAACTTTGGCACGTTGGTAGAATGTCGCACTCTTCATTTCATCATGATGGAACGCCAGTTGCCCCATCTGCACTTGCCCCAGATGCACAAGTTTGGGTGGTAGGCGATGATGGAGAAGGACGGATGCTTGACTGCCCAACCCCACGAGCACTAAGTGTTAAAGAAATTAAAGAAATAGTAAATGATTATAAGCAAGCGGCAATTAACGCGATTGAGGCTGGTTTCGATGGCGTTGAAATACATGGAGGTAACGGGTATTTAATTGATCAGTTTTTAAGACGCTCAGCAAATAAACGCACAGATGAATATGGCGGTAGCCAAGAAAACCGCATTCGTTTTGCCTGTGAAATTATTAGCGCAATTAGTAATGCCATTGGCGCTCATAAAGTGGGTGTTAGATTAGCGCCTTTTATCACTCAGCGTGGTATGGATGATAGTGAAGCAATTGACACTATTTTATTAGCTGCAAAGCAATTTGAGCAAACTGGTATTGCGTATATTCATCTTGCCGAAGCGGACTGGGACGATGCACCTAGTGTAACACCAGAGTTTAGAGCCGCACTTCGTCAGTATTTTAGTGGCGCGATTATTGTTGCCGGTAATTATACCGAGTATTCAGGTGCGCAGCTTATTGAACAAGGTTTTGCCGATTACATTGCATTCGGTCGTCGTTTTATTGCCAACCCAGACTTGCCGTATCGTATTCAAGAGCAACGGCCACTAAACACTATTACCGATGGGAGAACATTGTTTGGCGGTACAGCCAAAGGTTATACCGATTACCCAGCGTATCAAAAGTAACTTTCATTTCAACTGAAAATATAAGGACTGAAAATGGTTAATCTTTCAAACTCAGCAGTTACTTTACTGATCAGCGGGCTGTTTAGTAGTGCCAGTTTTGCGGCTGAATTTAGTTTATCGAGCCCTGACTTACAGCCAGGGCAGGCAATAAAGAGTGAGCAATATTGGAATAGCTTTGGTTGTCAGGGGGGTAATGTTAGACCACAACTTAAATGGCAAAATGCGCCTAAAAAAGCCAAAAGCTTTGCCGTGACAGTGTATGACAATGACGCACCAACTGGCAGTGGTTTTTGGCACTGGGTAGTACATGATATTCCTCTTACTAGTAACTCATTATCTTCAACGACTTTGCCCAAAGGAGCCATTGAAGGTAATACAGATATGGGTAAGCCCGGATACCTTGGGGCATGTCCACCAGAAGGACGCAAGCATAGCTACACCTATAAAGTGTATGCATTGGATGTAGAAAAATTAGCTGTTCCACAAGGGGCAACAAGTGCACTTACAGGGTTTTTCTTACATCAGCACTCTTTGCAAACAGCCGAGATCACAGTAACGGCAGGACCGCGTTAATTAGCTTAGGAGATAAAAAATGAAGGCTTTACCTTTACTCACTGTTTTAATAGCACTGTGTAGCAGTAGGCTGTTAAGTGCGGCCCCATTATCTGATGAATCAGGCTATTGGCCTGATGATGCACAATTAGTGATTTCTATTTCAATGCAATTTGAGGCAACAGCACAAGATAGCTCTGACGAAGATGAAAGCAATAAGAGCACGGTGAAGTCGACTTGTCATCCAGTGAAAACGCAGTCTGAACTTGAACGAGATATAAGAACGGGTGGTTGATAGAACAAAATAAAAACCCACTTTGAAAAGTGGGTTTTTATTTTAAGAATTAAAGCTCAAAGGGAGCAACACCGACAGCTTGCATTTGATAACCCACTTGGGCTATTTCGCCAGACCAAGTTTGCGTTTTAATAACGCCCGTTACAACAATCGCATCATATAAGCTATCGATGGGCACACCGCCTTTAATAGTTACATGAACCAGCTGGTTTGGCGGTGGGGGCGGCACATGAATACAGGCACCAAAGTAAGGGACTAATAAAAACTCGGTAATAAGTTCGCTGTCACCTTCAAGTGGCACAACAAAACCAGGTAAGCTAACAGACTGCCCATCAAGTGCTTTAACAACCGGCGCGTCCAAATCAGGTTGCACCCAGTTTTGCTCACTGCCTTCGTGATTAGCTTGTGCTTGGGTATCTATTTGCACATGCCCTTGTGGGATCAAGTCTTCCCAAAAAATTTCCTTCGGGGGATTTGCAATGCTAGCAAAGCTAATTAGTACTGCACTTAATAGCATTAAAGAGTGTGTAGTTACTTTAAACAACGTCATGATCATCCTAAAGTTTATATTTTTATACTCATACCATCACTAAGAGAATAAAAGTAAGCGCGTGTAGCAGGGATCAAGCCAATAATGAATCCCGCAGCCATAATAACGCCAATCAAAGTGAGTTCATAGTCAGAGAGCATACTGATATTAATGCTCACTCCAGTTTGGCTTTGTAAGTAACCCGCGGTTGTGCCCATAAGCGCATAAAATAGAGTACAGCCTACTAAGCAACCTAAAAAGGTAGTGAGCAGTGATTCTATACTGATCAGTGAAAATAATTGCCAAGGGCGGGCGCCCACAGAACGTAATATTGCCAGTTCTCTGCGGCGTTGATTAAGGTTAGCCAGCAGTGTGGTTAACATGCCGAGCAAGCTAATAATGACCACCACAAATGAAAATAGCAATAGGATCTTTTCTATTATTGCCAGCATTTCCCAAAGCTCTTTTAGTGTGACTGTAGGCATAATCGCTAATAGAGGCTCTTGCTTATATTGATTTATGTTGCGCCTAATTTGTAGCGTATAAAGTGGCGAGTCGAAGCCCATTAAAAAGGCGGTAATTTGTTTTGGATGGCCAACTAGTGCGTGATTCGAGTGGTCATGATGATCGTTATGCTTATGATGGCCGCCACCATGAATCAATTCAATTGCCGCCAGTGGTACATGTAAGGTTTTATCAACAGGGGTGCCGGTAGGCTTTAAAATACCAATAACTTTAAAGGGGTTATCATCATGATGATGAAAGCTAGTATTGCCCATACCATGAGAAATCACAATTTCATCACCAATCTTATAGGCCAGTTTACTTGCAACCTCACTTCCTATAACAACTTCATTGATGCTAGAAAAAGCCTGTCCTTGTTCAAATTCTAAGGACTGTTTTTTAGCAAACCGATAGTGCTTAAAATAATCGAGTGTGGTGCCTAAAACTGCTTGTCCTTTATGGCTATCACCAAGGCTGATAGGAATGCTCCATTTAACCCCGCGTTGTTTTGTTATGTATTGATAGCTTTGCCAGCTCACCCCATTATTAGTGTGGCCAATTCTAAACACCGAGGACAGTAGTAATTGAATATCGCCAGTACGTGCGCCAACAATTAAATCGGTACCCGAAATGGTATTACTAAAACTACTTTTAGCATCTACGCGAACGCGCTCAATACTGAGTAATAACATGACGCTAATCGCAATAGTGAGCAATGTCAGTAATACACTGGCACGTCTATTTAGCAAACTTTTATAGGCAAGTTTAAATAAAATCATACATCACCTTGTAAATTTACTAAGTCGATTGTGCGGCTAAAGAGTGGCTTTAATGTTTCATCGTGACTGACAAAAACAAGCGTGCTGTTACTTTTTTTTGCTTGTTCAAATAGCAGCTTAATAAAGCTTTCACGATTTTGCGTATCAAGTGCTGAAGTGGGCTCATCGGCAATGATAAGTTCGGGACTGCCTATAAATGCGCGTGCTGCGGCAACTCGCTGTTGTTGCCCAATACTTAAAGTGGCAACATTTTGATTATGAAAGTGCGGCTCCAACCCAAGTGCGTTGAGAAGTCGGGCGGCTTCTTTAGTTAAACTATCAGTTTGGTTGAGTACGTGCTGCTGACGCTTTTTCGAAAATTGGCATCCTAAACATACATTTTCTAATGGGGTTAAATAAGGTAGTAAATTAAAGTTTTGGAAAATATAGCCAATATGATCAGCTCTAAATGCATCGCGCTGTGCATTGGTAAGCGCACTTAGGTTTTGGTTCAAAACACAAAGTTGGCCGCTAGTGGTTACATTAATGCCTGCCAGTAGTGCGAGTAAGGTAGATTTACCACTGCCGCTTGGTCCATGTAAAAAAACATGTTCACCTTCATCAATGGCGAGTTGCTCAATAGTGAGAGTGGGGCTGGCTGCTTTTTTATGCCATTTAAAAGATACATTCTCAAGGTTGATCATAACGGCTTACCAACTCCAATAGTTAAGTCTTTTGCGCATTTTAAATTGTCTAAGAAGATTAAGCGGTTTAGCTTTGAGTTTTTCATCACTATGCAACAGTTCATTGGTTGCGCAAAGTACTCGTTGGCTTGACTTGCCATCTGTGTATGGGTGTAATTCTTGGCAAAAAGTTTCAATATTATCCACAAGTTCTTTTGGGTAAGTTAGTGCATAGTCTATTGCGGCTTCAACGTTATTTTTATCTGTAATATCAAGTAAGTGTTTTTCAGGTGCTTTATTACAAAACGTTACAACCGGTTTTCGTTGTACTAAAAACATCAGTAGTATGGATGAAGTATCGCACAGCATTACATCAGCAGATTGTAATAAAGGAATAACATTGTCTGTTTCAACAAAGGTTAGATTATCATTACTTAACGCTTGATATTTATTAACCCACTCTTGCGGCATTTTCGGATGAAACTGAACTAATAGTCGCCATTTACCGCTTTTACTAAAGTGTTTTATTTGTTCATAAAGTTTAGGTGCAAGAGATAAGCGTTTTGAAAATGTAGAACAGATTAACACCGTTGGGCGAGAGTCTTTACTTAAATAAGGATTACTTGCATGATCATTAAACAGAGGATCTAGTGTGGGCCAGCCAGTTTCTGAAACTTGGAAAAAGCCATGCTTTTTAGCAAGCTCTTGAAACCTTAAAGTCGTATTAGGTCCTTGTGTACAATATAAATCAAAACAACCTCTAATATTGAAGTGGTCTTCTTTACCTTTTCTATTTAGTTTTCCAGAATTAAAACCATGAAATACAGCTACTTTTTTTCCTGGAATAAAGCTTGGAATAGTATTGCCTGGTATGAAAACAGCATCTGGCTCCCAATCTTTTATACTTTTGACTGATTCAAGGCGATGTTCAGTTGATTTTAAAAACTTAGGGTCTACTTCATCACCCTCTAAAAACCATTTAACTTCCCCTCCTTGAGCTAATATTTCTGCTTGCAAAGGCCTTAAAATAGCATAGGAATAATTTTGAGAAATATACATTAAATATTTCTTATTCTTAGTGGCAGTTAAATAGTTCAAGCTAGCTCCTTAGGGCAAGTAATCATGCAAGTTTACCCCAATGCGCCAGCTAGATAAATATTCTGAGATGATTTGTTTTTAGCCTAAGATTGAGCTTTGTGATTGCCTAGATTATTATAGAGCGCCTAACCCCAATTCCATACTTTGCTCTTTGAGCATGCCAAACCCCGGAGATAGCATGACTAGCTATAAAGTTTTAGACGTAAACGATGACTTACCCATTCGTACTAAAGGTAAAGTACACAGTGGCAAAGTGCGTTCAGTTTATTGGTTGACCGATGCAGATAGTAAACGCTTAATAAATGAAAAAGGCTATAACGTTCCTGCCGATACTGAATTGGCCATTATGGTTATTTCAGACAGAATTTCTGCTTTTGATTGCATATGGCAAGGTGAAAATGGCCTAAATGGCGTGCCGGGCAAAGGCATTGCATTAAACTCAGTGGCTGCTCATTGGTTTAACATGTTTAATGAAGCCGGTTTGGCGGGTAATCATATTGTTGATATTCCTCACCCATACGTATGGATTGTTCGTAAAGCCAGTACAGTTAAAGTTGAAGCAATTGCTCGTCAATATATTACCGGCAGCATGTGGCGCGACTACGCCAAAGGCGAAAGACACTTTTGTGGTTTGCAACTTCCAGAGGGCTTAAAAGCGAATCAAAAGCTTGAGCAAGTACTCATTACTCCTTCTACTAAAGGTATTATAGAAGGGGTGGCTGATATTCCTGCCGTTGATGATGTAAATATTACGCGTGAAAATATTACGAACAACTTAGATGTTTTCAATTTTAAATCGGCTGACGATGTCACCAAATATGAAAAATTATTGGTAGAAGGGTTCGAGCTAATTAGTAATGAGTTAGCTAAGCTTGGCCAGATTTTCGTTGATACCAAATTTGAATTTGGTTATGTAGAAGATTTAAATGGTGTGCAGCAACTTATTTATATTGATGAAGTAGGGACACCAGATTCATCGCGTATTTGGGATGAAGCATCTTATAAGAATGGCAAAATTGTTGAAAACTCAAAGGAAGGCTTCCGTCAGCTGTTAATTAATAACGTGCCAGAGAGTGATGTATTATTAAATAAAGACCGTATGGCTGAGCGTGAGCAGCTAGCAAAAGATTATATTTTACCTGAGTCAGTAATGCTTGGAGTGTCTGACACTTATGTGGGTATTGCTAGCAAAATTGTCGGTAAAGAGATCGTTATACCCAATGATCCGCGCCAAGAAGTGATTGCAATTTTAGATACTGACTACGGTTTAATTAATCACTAACGAGCAAGTTAATCTTAATGATAAAGCTTGTTTAAACTAGTGAAAAAGTATTTATTTTTAGTAACTGAGCTATAATTCTTGCAATTAGTGCTCGTCTCTAATTAACTTAACCTATGGTGAATATTTAGGTGTGATTATGTTAGAGCGAGCAATGCAAGTTATTGCAAAACGTCGTTATTTATTAGTACTGGGTGCATTGTTTAGTGTATCGGCGTTTGGCAATACCATTAATTTGGTTATTAAAGATCAGCATGGCCAAGTATTGCCTAATGCTGTCGTAGAAATAAATCATTTACCTTCCTCAAAAGCTACGGGCAATTTACCCACGGTGGTAATGGATCAAGTTGATAAACAGTTTTCACCGCAGCTGCTTATTGTACGTCAAGGTCAGTACGTAAACTTTCCAAATAGCGATAATATTCGCCACCATGTATATTCTTTTTCAAAAGCAAAGCCTTTTCAATTAAAGCTCTATTCTGGTCAGCCAGAAGAACCCATTAAGTTTGATAATCAAGGGGTTGTTGTTCTAGGCTGCAATATCCACGATTCTATGGTGGGCTATATTTATGTCGCTAATAGTAATCATGTGTATACCAGCAACGAGCAAGGCCAAATAAAGCTACAAGTTGACTCTTTTCCTGTGCAAGCCAGTATCTGGCATTCACTGCAAACAGCGACTTTGGATAATAAAAAAATGTTTGATATAAAATCAACCAGCCCGGTATCAATCACTATAAATACATCTATGCCTGCACCACGTAATACCTTTGGCAGTCAATTTAGGGAAGGTAATGGGCAATAATTTACGTAGCCGTATAACAACGCTATGCGTTGGCTTGGTGTTACTTACAACTTTACTCAGCTTAGTGAGTTTTTGGTGGTCTACGAGTAAGTTTCAGGCAGAAAAAGTCCAGCAAAATATAACGGTTGCGCAAAGCGTTTATAAGCAATATTTAAAATCAAAAGAGAGCTTGCTATTAACTGCTGCAAAGGTTTTAACCGCTGATTTTGGTTTTAAGCAAGCAGTTGCTACTCGCGATGCAGCCACCATTAGTAGTGTGCTATACAATCATAGCCAACGGATCAATGCCGATTTAATGCTGTTGCTCGATTTATCGGGGCGGTTAGTGTCTGCTAATGTGAATGCACAAAATTTTGCAGATAACCTACAGCCCTTGATGGATGAATTATTAAATAATTCTGAACAATCGAGCTTTGTAGTGTTAAATAATCAGCTCTATCAAGTAATATTATTGCCAGTTAAAACCCCCAGAACCATCGCTTACAGTTTAGTCGGGTTCAAAATCACATCGGCTGTGACTACTGAGCTAAAAAGCTTAACCGGTATGGAGGTTAGCTTTGTTGCGCAATTAGATAGTTTTGCAGCAAGCTCGTTTGCACCTCAACCTGAAAAATTTCAACCTATAGAATACTTTGAAAATAAAACTACAGCTCGTTTTTTTGCTGAGTACTTGGCCTATGAAAATCAACAAATAGCTTTACCGTCTTTGCAATCACACCCGGTCACCTTACTACTAAGTGCTGATTTAACCTCAAGTTATCGAGATATTGAGCAACTATTGCTAACGCTAGTTACATTGGCCGTGTTAACCATGTTATTTGGTGTGATCACCAGTAGTTTGCTTGCCAATAACTTAACCAGCGGACTTACACAGTTAGCGGTTATCGCAAGGCAATTTGCCAAAGGTGACTACCGTTTTAAATTTGAAGGTAAAAAACAAAGTAGCGAAGTAGAAACGCTAGTCAGCGCCTTTAATAACATGGGTAATGATATTAATAAGCGTGAGCAGCAAATCAGTTTTCAAGCACATCACGATACCTTAACAGGGTTTTATAACCGTTCAGCCATGTTAGATTTATTGGCAAAGCAGCTCACTAAAGATAGATGCTACACGCTTGTTGCTATTGATATAAAAGGCTTAAGACACATAAACGACAAGCTTGGTCCGCAAGTAGGAGATGAGTGTTTAATTGCGGTGGCAAACCGTATTCGTCAATTCTCTGATGAGCTTGGTGGATTTCATGCACGAATTGGCGGCGATGAGTTTCTAACGGTTTACCCCAGTGTGGAGGCTGACCAAGTAAAATGTGCTGTAGCCGATTTGATTGAGCAATTACAGGCACCTTATCAGATTAAAAGCTTAAAAATAAGTTTGCGTTTTAACGCTGGGATTGTGCAGTACCCTGGACAAGGCGTTAAAGCGGACGATTTAATGCGGCGTGTACTCATTGCTGTTGATGCGGCTACAACAAGCCAACAAAGCTTACATTACTACCAAGATGGTGAAGATGAGGCGCACTTAGACCGTTTAATCATGCTTGATGAGCTCAAACAAGCGATTGATGATGATAACGGGCAACTGTTTATGACTTATCAGCCTAAGTTGAATATTAAAAGTCAGAAAATTGATAAGGTTGAGTCACTTATTCGTTGGCAACGTGATGATGGAAGTTGGGTTTCGCCTGAAGTGTTCATTGATTTAGCTGAGCAGTCAGGATTAATTGTGGAACTAACTGCCTGGGTTGTCGATACAGTTATTGCGCAAATAGCCGATTGGTATAAAAAAGGGATTCACTTACAGGCAGCCATTAATGTGTCAGCCCAAGATATTGCGCATGCGGGATTTCATAATTTGTTGGTCGCGACCTTAAAGAAATATCATGTAAGCCCAAGTTCCGTCACTATTGAGTTGACGGAGCGCGATATGATCGAAAATGAAGCTCAAGGTATCAAAGCGTTAGAGAACTTAAAAACTATCGGTGTTAAAATATCACTAGACGATTACGGTGTCGGGCAAACATCATTGGGGCGATTAAAAATGTTACCTATTGATGAGCTTAAGCTAGATAAATGCTTTATTTTAACTTTGCATGAGTCACAAAAAGATCAATACATAGTGCGCTCGTCAATCACACTTGGACACCAACTTGGGTTTTCAGTGGTGGCCGAGGGCGTAGAAACGGCAGCGTCTTTATCATTGCTTCATGAAATGCAATGCGATCATGCACAAGGTTACTACTTGAGTCGTCCTTTAAAAGCACAACAACTAGAACAATGGTTAGAGGAATATCAGGGTGTACATTAAATTTTTACTGAGCATGACACTCTTATTTTGCAGTACGCTAACTGTAGCTGCAACGGGAAAACTATTAGCAACACCGGGCGTGTCTCAAGTTGAAGGCAGTGCAGGAGGAGGGTTAGTTCCTTGGGCGCAGCTAGCAGGTTATGCTAGTGAGGACGAATGGGCTGTTAATGGCTTTTGTAGTCGTGCTGATGTAACAGATTACCGCCTAGATGCCTGTGGTGTGCAGCTTAACCTATTTAATCGTGTTGAACTGAGTTATGCCGTGCAGCAGTTTGATGTGCCTGCGCTCAATACAGAAATAGAGCAGTCAATTTCTGGGGCAAAAATTCGTTTATATGGTGATATAGTATACAGTAAGTGGCCCCAGCTAAGCATGGGTGTACAGCATAAATCACTGGATGATGGCACAGTTGCAAAGTTGGTTGGCGCAAAAAATACCAGTGGTATAGATGTGTACCTAGCAGCCAGTAAATTACATTTGGGCGCACTTGCTGGGTACAACTGGTTTTGGAATGTGACCACCCGTTACAGTAAAGCCAATCAGTTAGGGCTTTTAGGATATGGAGGGGCTAATGAAGGTAGCCATATTTTACTAGAAGCAAGTAGTGCGGTGTTTGTAAGTCGTGAACTTGCTATTGGTATTGAGTATCGACAAAAAGCCAATAACCTAGGTTTAGGCGAACAAGATTGGCGCGATTTATTTATAGCGTGGATGCCTAATAAACATGTCAGTGTAACGGCGGCCTATTTAGACTTAGGGCGGATTGCTGGTGTTGATAACCAAACCGGCTGGTATTTATCGGTTACGGGGTATTGGTAATGAAACTGAGTGTATTTATTTTTTGTTGTTTAAGCTTACTTTTAGGGTGTACAACACAACCTAACACCTCTTTGTATCAGCAACTAGGCGAACAAGCTGGGCTTGAAAAGTTAACTGACAGTTTTATTGTTCAAATAGGCAATGACAAACAGGTGTTTCATTACTTTGAACACAGTAATATTAGCCATTTTCGACAAGGGTTTATTAGTCATTTATGTTCGCTGGTGGACGGCTCTTGTGAATATAAAGGCGACTCGATGGTTGCTATCCATACTGGCATGAACATAAATGAAAAAGACTTCAATCACGTTGTCGATTTATTAATAAATGCAATGAACGAGCAAAATATCCCACATACAGTGCAAAATAAAATTTTAGCTAAAATGGCGCCACTGCGTGGCGAAATTATTAAGATTTAATTTTTATAATCAAATGCATACATGTAAAAACATGCTTGAGTATTACTCACCTGTAATCTTAGCAAGATCTGCCGTTTTATATCGTCTTTGCATATGAATACTCGATCTATGAATTAAATTTCTGATAAATGTACTGCGGTTGGAATGGGAGCCTGCATTAGCGCTTGTTATTTCACTAATAAAGCTTCGATCTTCGGCAACAGGGTAGGGTTTTATGCCAATCATATTTAGGCCTACTTCAGTGTGAAACTGCATATCGACATCCACCGGTCTAAAAAATGGTTTTCTTTGCAGTAGCTTTTTAGCGCCGCTTAGTGAAATGATGTAGCCTTGAGTGCCATTAGGTGCCTTTTTATAGTTGCCAACTGTTAGGCTGTTTTCTAATAACGTACTGTCAATAAATGGAAAGTTTCGATTATCAGATAGCTTGATTAAATCCCAGTTTTTTAATTTAAGCGCCGCGTCAACAACATCTTTAAGTGAAGCTTCAATGAAAAGGTCATCCTCCAATACAACACAATAAGCGATATTTTCATCGACCATTTTTTGCCAAAGGCGCATATGGCTTACATAGCAACCAATTTCACCTGCAGATAGGTTGCGATTGTAGCGTTTTTTATTTTTTTTCGGGCAATACCACTTGAGGATTTCTTGTTCACTAAGGTTTTTGCCAATGGTCGCTTCAAAACGTTCAGCATTTAAGTGCAGGCTGGTTAGTCGCTTTAGGGTTGTTTCCCAGCGGTCTTCGCAGCCTTGCATATTGATAATGTAAAAAGGGATTGGCATAATTTCACTTTATTTAGAAATATCAAAGCGGCTATTTTAGCATTATTATAATTTGTAACCAGTCTAAATTCTGTTTATAAACAGGCTGTAATAATATATAGCTATTTCATTTCCTCAAATTTGGCAAGATGATGAAAAATATAGTCAGTGCACAATGGTTACATGCGCGTTTAGAGCAAACTAACTTAGTTATTTTTGATGCAGGTATGCTACGCCCCTCAGCTGCAGGGGAGTATTCGCCCGTTGCTATGCTACCTAAAGCACAACGATTTGATATCAAAAAAGAACTCGCAGATACCTCAAACCCATTACCCAATACCTTGTGTAGTGCAGAGCAATTTACTCAGGTGATGCAAAAAGCAGGAGTGAATCACGATTCACTCGTGGTGATTTATGAAGATGCAGGGTTATTCAGTGCAGCTAGAGCCTGGTGGATGTTTAAAGCCATGGGATTTAGTAACGTTAAAGTGCTCAGTGGCGGTTTAGCCAAGTGGCTTGAACTTGGGCTTGTGGTTGAGTCAAATTATACACAAGCATCACTAAAAGGCGACTTTATTGCTCATTACCAACCTGGTTACTTTATTGATAAAAAGCAGGTGCTAAGTGCTACTAATGATGCCAATACAGTTATTTTAGATGCGCGTGCTTATGAGCGCTTTACGGGTAAAAATAAAGAGCCAAGAGCGGGTATGCGCAGCGGCCACATTATTAATAGCTACTCGCTACCTTTAAGTAGTTTATTAGAAAATGGCGAGGCAAAATCACTCGACTTTATACAAACACAGTTTAGTGAATTAGTCGGTAATGCAACCCAGTTACAATTTAGCTGCGGTTCGGGTGTTACTGCCTGTGCGCTTGCACTGTTCGCTGATGAATGCGGATACAATAATTTAAGTGTTTACGACGGATCGTGGAGTGAGTGGGGCGCTGATAGCTCACTGCCTATTGCTGTGGGTGGATAATTTAACTATAGGGACAATTTTTACACCCGTTTTTGCAGCAAGTACCACGTTTTAAAAAATACCACTTACTAAACACTATGTAATTATTCTGCATGGTGTAATCTAACCCTTCAATTAAATTATCATGGCTTCTAAATTGTTTAGCAAAAGCGATTTGAGCTTTTATTGGTTGAGTGTATATAGTCTCTAAATAGTTATTTATTTTAGCAAGAGTACATAAGCGGCATAAGCAGCTGGTTGCTGTATCATCGAGTGGTAAAATAGCAGGTAACTGATAACACCAACATGCGGTTATATCATTAACATTACAGTTAAGCGTTGTATTACATTGGCTGCAGTTTATCTGGGTCATTTTAGGTCTTATTAACAGTAGAGCAGCAAGAATAACAAACATTATGAATATACAAAAAGCATTGGCTGAATTTATTACATTTGGCGAGCAAAGAGATAGTGCCATTAGTGTGATTGTTTCAACCGCAGCAAACAATCAAACCTATCTGTACACACTCACAAAGCCTGTACTAATTAATGTACTTGCGCGTTGTTTAAATAAAGAAATTGATATTGACGATTTAGAGCTGTGGGCAAATGTCATTGAGTCGCGAGATGACATAAATTGCGCTAAGCATGAAGGCGTTATTTACGCGCTAAGTAATAGCGAGCAAATGGGTGAGTTGACTCATCAAAAGCTCGCACAGTTGTTAAAGCTATTACAACAGTAGCAGGTGGTTATCAGAAAATATTAAAGGTTTTAAGCAACAGTTTTCAGATGTTAGTAACCACCGCTGGGCTAATCTCTAGCTGACACCTGAAACCTGTTCTTAAAGTTTACTTATGATAGCTCAAGCAAGTTTCTACTTCGTCTTTAGAGCCTAAAATAACCGCAACACGCTGATGGATAGCATCAGGCTGAATATTCATAATACGCTCAGTACCTGTTGAAGCAATACCACCGGCTTGCTCTACTAACATCGCCATTGGGTTTGCTTCATAAAGTAAACGCAGCTTATTAGGTTTATTAGGATCTTTAGTATCAGTTGGGTAAGTAAATAAACCACCACGGCTAAGTACACGGTGAACATCGCCAACCATTGCAGCAATCCAGCGCATATTGAAGTTTTGAGCGCGAGGGCCTGTATCTCCGGCAAGTAAGTCATTAATGTAGTTTTGCATCGCTGGTTCCCAGTGGCGCTGGTTAGAGGCGTTAATTGCAAATTCATTAGTTTTAGCAGGAATAGCGGCAAAATCTTGGGTAAGTAAAAAGCTACCTTGGGTTTTATCTAAGGTAAACATGCGTGTACCTTTACCTGTTGTTAGCGCAAGCATAGTTGATGGGCCATACAGTACGTAACCTGCAGCCACTTGTTGATGCCCAGGTTGCATAAAAATCTTTTCATCAGCAGCATCTGAGCCCACAGGCGCTTTCATAATAGAAAATATAGTACCTACAAGTGAGTTAATATCGGTATTTGACGAGCCATCAAGTGGGTCAAATGCAACAATGTACTCGGCATCTGGGTTACCGGCAACAGTATAATCTTCTTCTTCAGAGGCAATCGCTTTAACTGTGCCTGACTCCAGCAATATATCTTTTAATAACTGATTAGATAATACATCGAGTTTCTTTTGTGTTTCGCCTTGAATATTTTCATCGAGGGTTGAGCCTAATACGCCCGATAATTCACCTTGACCGACGCGAAATGAAATTTCTTTACATGCCGCTAAAATTGTACGAATTAACGACAAAAGTTCTCTTGAACAGCCATCTTCTAGTAATACTGGTGGGAGTCTACGCATTCTTTTTTCCTGATAACGTGTTAAAACTAATCATAATGTGAGAGAGATTAGTTTAGAGCGCTGAAATTCGTCTTAAATAACTGTATTGTATAAATAACCCCCTATAATGGGGTACCTACATCGCATTTAAAACGCTAATAACAAAGATAAGATTATGCAAAAAATATCACGATTAAGTTACATACTCTTTACTGTGCTGCTCTGTATGATAACTCAAGCGCACGCAGCAATTAAGTCTATTGACGAATTTACTGAAAAAATGAACCATTTCCCTGGTTATTTTTCTTTCTTTTACGATACCCAAAACGGCAATGTGTATTTAAAAGTTGATAAACTTGAGCAACAATTTTTACTACAGCATAGCCTGCCTTATGGCGTTGGTTCTAACGACATAGGTTTAGATAGAGGCCAATTAGGCGGTACCTATTTGGTGCAGTTTGAGCGCTTTGGCAACAAGGTGATGTTACGTGCCGTAAATACTTACTACCGTGCAAACACGAGTAATTTAGCAGAGCAGCAAAGCGTTAAAGAAGCGTTTGCATCCAGCATTTTGGCAGGTTTTAAAGTTGTCGCTCAAGATGACAATGCTGCATTAATAGATTACACCCCTTATTTACTGAGTGACGTACATGGTGTAAGCCGTACTTTAGCTGCGCGCAAGCAAGGGCAGTTTAGCCTTGATGAGTCACGCAGTGCGGTATTTATGAATCGCTCAAAAGCATTTTTGAAAAATACTGAACTTGAAGCCATTCTCACCTTTAAAGGATCTAAACCAGGTAAATACGTTCGCCAAGTGAGTGCTGACCCTTACGCTTTGAGTGTGCACATGCACCATTCACTTATTCAATTGCCTGATGATAATTACACGCCTCGTAAATTTAGCCCGCAATCGGGTTATTGGAGTGTGGAGCATAAAAATTATGCAGCAGGGCTCGATGAGTCAATGTACGTGCGTTACATTCCGCGTCATCGGTTAGCAAAAAAAGATCCAAGCTTAGCAGTTAGTGAGCCGATAGAGCCTATTGTTTATTACTTAGATCCTGGGGTACCTGAACCAGTAAAAACGGCTTTATTAGAAGGCGGGCAATGGTGGAATGACGCTTTTAATGCAGCAGGCTATAAAAATGCCTTTGAAGTTAAAGTGCTACCAAGTAATGCTGATCCTATGGATGTGCGCTACAACGTTATTCAATGGGTGCATCGAGCAACTCGAGGTTGGTCGTATGGCAGTTCAATTATAGACCCACGTACAGGCGAAATTATTAAAGGCCATGTGACATTAGGGTCGCTGCGAGTGCGTCAAGATATCCTTATTGCTGAATCACTCGCTGCGCCTTATTTAAAAGGCAATGAAGTGGCAGGTACTTTACATGCAATGGCACTTGATCGTATTCGTCAACTCAGTGCTCATGAAATTGGTCATACACTGGGTATTGCGCACAACTTTGCTGCGTCAGTAAATAATCGAGCTTCGGTGATGGATTATCCGCATCCGTTATTGAGCTTTGCAGATAATGGTCAGTTAGATGTATCTCAAGGTTATGCTAAAGGCATGGGCGTATGGGATACGCAAGTGATCAAATATGGCTACAGTGATTTTACCGGCCAAGATGAAAGCGAAGCACTCGCTGCTATTTTGCAGCAAAATAAAGCACAAGGTTTGGCGTTTATTTCTGACAGTGATGCCCGTGCCAAAGGTGGGGCGCACCCTACAGCTCATCTTTGGGATAATGGTGGTAATCCAAGTGAAGAATTACTTAGAGTGCTTGATGTGCGAAAGCAGGCGCTTGGGCAGTTTGGTATTAACAATATAAAAACTGGGGTTGCACTGTCGCAGTTAGAAGAAAAGCTAGTGCCACTTTACTTGTTCCACCGTTATCAAGTTGAAGCGGTTGCAAAGCTTATTGCGGGCGTTGATTATGACTATGAAATTCGTAGTGATGCACCCGTTAAAGGCGCCCAAGTTGTAGCTAAAGAGGCTCAGCAACAAGCCGTTAATGCTATTTTAGCCACCCTAAAAGCAACTAATCTAACGCTGCCAGAGTCGATACTTTCCTTAATCGTACCTAAAGCGTATGGCGAGTCTAAATCACGAGAAAGTATAGTGGGTCGTACCGGCTTAACTATGGATGCACTTGCATTGCCTGAAGTGGCCGCGCAGCATAGCTTATCGCTATTACTTAATGCTCAACGATTAAATCGATTAGCACAGCAGCAAGCACGTGATAACCGCTTTTATAGCCTAGATGAGCTACTTAAACAGTTAAATAAGCAAGTGTTTAATGTATCAGCACCTGCCACCATGACAGGAAAAGTAACACAACGAGTACAGTACCTAACGGCAAAAGCCATGGCTGATCTTGTGGCTAACGACGGTTTAAGCCCTGAAGTGCAAGCGCAACTGCATTTCTATTTAAGCAAACTTGCTGATGAGTTTAATCAGCACTCTTTGCTAGGCCACCCTGAAGTGGGTGACAGCGCATTTAAAAACTATTTATCGTCGCAAATTAATCAGTTTTTAACAACAGGCCAGTGGCCTGATAATTTTAAAGCCCTGCCAATACCACCAGGCTCACCTATTTAATAGTACAAGCCAGAGGATAAAGGCGCTGTGTAAACGTTACGTTTCATGGTGCCTTGTTTTTAGGGTGTTACTTTTGCTTGCATAAAGTTGGTTTTTTGTTAATCTAGCCACCCCCTATTTTAGTCTTTTTGAGGTGTTTATGGCGTTTTTATCTCGTTCGATATTGGCGTTATCAATGGCACTTTTAAGCTCCAATGCAATCGCACAAAAACAATGTGATGTTGAACTTCGTCATGGTTTAATTATTACCGATGATGTGATCCGTATTGTTGATAAAGGCCAAACAAGGGTGCAAATTAACAATAATAATCAATTGTTTATTCGAGGCTACTGGGTCGATTTAAGCACCGACGAAAGCAAAGTGCTAGAACAATTTAGCAATGGTATTCGTCAAACAGTTCCTGAGTTGGTCGATTTAGCGACCGATGGCGTTAACCTAGGACTCAGTGCTATTGAGCATGTTGTTGAGGGCATGTCAGATAAAGAACCCGAAGTGCTAAAAACGCAATTACAATATGTAGAGCGCGCACTTATGGATAAGTTTAAACGTGGCGACGATTTCTTTTTTATAGCTCCTCAATCGCTTTCCCAAATTGATGATTTTTTTACTAAAGAAATTAGTCAAAAAATACACTCAGCTGTACATGGCTCTTTGGGTGCTATTTTAATGTCGCTTGGGGATGCGTTTAAATCTCGAGAAGGCAATATAGAAGACCGCATGAACGACATGGGGCAACGCATGGATATCATCACCAAAGAAATCGATAAGTCGTTACAGAAAAAAGCCCATCAATTAGAACTTAAAGCCTCTGAATATTGTGAATGTTTAAACTCTCTAGATATTACTGAGTCTCGGCTGCAAGCGATTGTACCTGGGATGACAGACTTTGATTTAGTACAGATTAAATCGTAAGAACAGAGATTAGGCAAGATTATAGAAGGCAACGAGCATCGAGCCTAGAGCGGCAGGTGAACAGCCCGAACCTCGTGAACCATTTCCTATCACCTAAACAACCTCACAGTTTTATCTCTGCGGCAGTTAATGGGCGGTATTCACCTGCAGCCAAATCTTCACCTAACTTTATACCCGCAATTTGTTCACGATGTAGTTCAACTACTTTGTTATCTACCGCTGCTAGCATGCGTTTCACTTGATGGTACTTCCCCTCAGAAATCGACAAACGTAAACCGTAACTCCCTTCGCGTTCAGCAATAGCAGGGCGAGTTAAATCTTTTTCATTGTGTAACTGTACACCATCGCGTAGTTGCTGCAGTGCATCGTCGGTAATCGGCTCTTGGGTTTCGACTAGGTAGGTTTTAAACTTATTCTTTTTCGGCGAGGTAATTTTATGTGACCAGTCGCCATCATTAGTAATAAGCACTAGGCCTGTGGTGTCTATATCTAAACGCCCGGCAATGTGAAAGTCGGCCATGTTTGGCTCATCAAGCAAATCAAATACGGTTTTGTGTAACTCATCTGAATTAGCGCATACATAACCTACCGGCTTATTGAGCATAAAGTAGCGTTTACCTAAAAACACTAATGGCTGATCATGAAATAACACGTCATCTTGTTGAGTAACTTGAAAGTCGAATGCCGTGATCACCTCGCCATTAACGCAAGCCACTTGGCTTTTTATTGCTGCGCGGGCTTTTGAGCGTGGTAACTCTGCTAAATGGCTAATAAATTTATCTAAACGGCAAGGAAATTTCATGTTGTTCACATTTTTAGTCGGCTACAATGGCCGCGAGTATAGCGGATAGTGAAATACCATGACAGAGCCCAGCACAGAAATTTTAAGCCTATACCATAGCAAGGTTTCATCAGGAGAGCTTGATTTCGATGCGGCGCAGCACCAAGCCGTGAGTGCGTTACAGTCTTTAAGTGAGCAATTAAATCAGCCTGCAAGCTGGTGGCAAAAAGCACCTTCAATAAGGGGAATATATTTATATGGCCCTGTTGGCCGAGGTAAATCTATGTTGATGGACTTATTTTATGAAAACTTACCCACAGAGAAAAAGCAGCGCCTGCACTTTCATCATTTTATCGAAAAAGTTCATGCTCAATTGGCCAAGTTACAAGGGGATAAAAATCCGCTGCAAATAATTGCTAAACAGTGGGCCAAAAAGATAAAAGTGCTGTGCTTTGATGAGTTTTTTGTTAGTGATATTGGTGACGCCATGATCATGGCTCGGTTATTTAACGCTTTATTTGAACAAGGCGTGGTGCTAGTAGCAACCTCTAACGCAAAACCGGAGCAACTTTATTACAACGGTCTGCAACGCGCGCGATTTTTACCAACTATCGATTTAATAAATGAACATTGTCGCGTAATTAACGTAGCGGGGGAGGAAGATCATCGCTTTAGATACGGCAGAAGTAGTCGTCATTATTTTATTAACTTGCCCGATGCTGAATTTGAGGCTGGGTTTTTATCCGCACATTCTCAAGCAATGCGTAATAATACAATAACTGTGCATGGCCGAGTGCTTCCTTATTTATTAAAAACTGACGATGCTTTACTGATT
The DNA here is from genome assembly GCF_013393115.1 of Pseudoalteromonas sp. Scap03. Lineage (GTDB taxonomy): Bacteria > Pseudomonadota > Gammaproteobacteria > Enterobacterales > Alteromonadaceae > Pseudoalteromonas. The sequence continues at coordinate 1,213,350 of NZ_VDEU01000001.1, forward strand.
GATTTTATGGCATTGTGCTCAGGCCCTCGTAGCGCCAATGACTATATGTTTTTAGCAGAACAGTTTTCGGTAGTATACATCGCGAATGTGCCAATAATGGGAAAAGAGGCAACTGGTAAAGTTATTGTACATGGTATAGAAGACAGTTATCAGCGCGAAAAGCAGCAGTTAGATGAGCATACTTTCGATGATGAAGCTCGGCGCTTTATTGCCTTAGTCGATGAGTTTTACGATTGCCACAAATTACTGGTAATTAATGCCCAGGCCGACATAAACGAGTTATACCAAGGTAAAAAATTAAGCTTTGAATATGCGCGAACCCAGTCACGGATTGTAGAAATGCAAAATTGGTATGTACAACATTAAAACACCGCATTTAATTTAAATGCGGTGTTTTAATTTTAAGCTGATAACTTAAAGAAGCCTTTATGACTTATATCCATTTGGATTATTTGACTGCCAGCGCCAAGTATCTTGCATCATGACATCAATACCGCGCTCGGCTTGCCAGCCTAGTTCACTAAGCGCTTTTTCTGGCGCAGCATAACAGGATGCAATATCACCAGGGCGACGAGGTGACACCGCATAAGGGATAGCTTGGTCGCTAGCCTTAATAAACGCATTGACCATTTGTAATACTGAATAGCCGTTACCGGTACCAAGGTTATAAATAAGTGCGCCGGTTTCTGCGGCTATTTTATCAAGCGCTTTTAAATGCCCTAAGGCTAAATCTACAACGTGAATGTAATCGCGTACGCCAGTACCATCTACCGTGTCGTAATCATCGCCAAATATAGCGAGCTGCTTTAATTTACCAACCGCAACTTGTGAAATGAAAGGCAGTAAATTATTAGGAATGCCATTAGGATCTTCACCAATTAAACCTGACTCATGGGCACCAACAGGATTAAAGTAGCGCAAAATAGCAAACGCAAAGCGCTCATCTGATTTAGCGATATCTTGCAGCATCATTTCAACCATTAGTTTAGACGTACCATATGGGTTGGTTGTACCGCCAACGGGGAAATCTTCGCGTATTGGTAAGCTTGCAGGGTCACCATAAACTGTTGCAGATGAGCTAAATACCAGTTTAAACACACCCGCGTCACGCATAGCATCAACTAGTGTTAATGTGCCTTGTACGTTATTTTGATAATACGCGATTGGTTTTGCTACCGACTCACCAACCGCTTTTAAACCTGCAAAATGAATTGCACTATCAATGTTATGTTTTGCAAATACTGAGTCTAAAAAGGATTTATCTAAAATATCACCTTGATAAAAAGTAATTGCTTTACCGGTTATTTTTTTCACTCTCTCAAGTGATTCTTCAGAGGAGTTACTTAAGTTATCGATAACGATAACGTCGCTGCCTTGCTGTAAAAGTTCTAAAACGGTGTGTGAGCCAATATAGCCTGCGCCACCGGTTACTAAAATTGCCATGAATGCTCCTTGGAAACCTCTGTTCAATTACCCTAATTTCACCATAAATAATGAGTTTTTACATGTATTATTTTATTTGCTTTGTAATAGTATGATCGTAAACCGTACTTTCGATTACATTTTGTGCAATTTTAATAACACCTCAGCGTAAAGATTAAGTTATAGTTCATATGTAATTGCTAAAGTGATGTATAGCGATTTGTAAAATATTCAATTGATCACAATGATCAAAATACTCGTTGGAGAAACGTATGAACTTAGTTAAAAAAATAGCAATGTTGATGTGTATTGCACTACCGAGTGTTGTTTGCGCGGGTGAGGCTCAAGTGAAATGGCATGACTTTAATGATTATCGCGATGTACGCCCATCCAACCAAACTAAAGGCTCATACCATAAGCAAATAGCCAAAAGTATTGATGAACACTTTGCAAAGCTCAGCGAGCAACTTCCTAAAAACTACAGTTTAAACATTGAAGTAACCGATTTAGATTTAGCCGGAGACGTACGCTATGGCGGTGTTAACGAAATCCGAGTGGTTAAACCTATTCACTTTCCACGCATTGAATTTAATTATGTGCTTAGTGATGAAAGTGGCGTTGTCGCACAAGAAGATAACGTAAGCTTAAAAGATATGGGTTTTATGGATAAAATCAAAATGGGTCGAGATGAAGCATTTTACTACGAAAAACGCTTATTAACAGAGTGGTTTGGTGAACAAATTTTACCGCGTATCAAGTAAGCTAAAGCTAATAATGCAAAGCATCTACTTTGGTAGACGCTTTGCAAAGCAGTTGCTCATTTTTATTTAAAGGTCGCTAACAAGGTTAGTAAGTTTTGTAGTTTAATAACTGCTTGTTTTAGCTTTTCTTCGTCTAAACCGTCGCTTGATAAGCTTTCTACATCAGCGGCAACGTCTAAAACGTACGGCTTAAAGCGTTTAGCTTCAAAGCTAAATCCAGCGTCCTCGGCAAATAAGGCTTTAAATTTTCCGTGGCCTTGCTGTTGTAACTCATCGAGTTTTTTATCAGCATCAAGCGCCTGACGGTAAACAATTTTTAAGTTGGCGTTGAGTTGTTCAATTATAGAATCCATGGTTTTCCTAAAGCTTAGTGCAATGTTGCCGATAAATACTTAAGTGGGTTGGTAAAGTAATTTACCAATTCAGCGACTATAATACGTGTATTACATTTAAATGTCAGGTGTGAGTTATGAATATATCAGGTGGAAATCTACCTACAATCCCTGGTGCAGGCCAAGGCGCAGAGGTTTTAACTGCTGCTTTATCTAAAAAGCAACAGCAAGCTGATGGCGCCGCTGCACTTGCGCTTATTGAAGGTGCTACACAAACCTCAAGTGCACAAACACCGGCTAAGTCGGTTACTGCAACACTTGGGAATAATGTAAACGTTTATGTTTAAACCAATTTGAGGTCGATAGGGGTTTTACTTTTTTGGCCTCCTATTTCTCTAACTAGTTTAGGCACTAAAAATCCTGGCAGGGTCTCTAAAAGCTCTGCCATTATTTTTATGGCTTGTGCCTCATCTATATCAAAATGACTTGCGCCTTCTACTTTATCTAGTAAGTGTAAGTAATAAGGCAATACATTTGCATCAAACAACGCTTCACTTAAGTTTATTTGCGCATCAACTGTATCGTTCACGTCTTTTAAAATAACCGCCTGATTTAATAGCAGTACATTGGCTTGTTTTAGCATGTTCATGGCGTTTTTAAAGTCACTATCTATTTCGTTAGCATGGTTAATATGATTCACGAATATAATTTTTAGTGGTGACTTTGCTAATCTTTCACATAATTGTTCAGTAATGCGTGCAGGGATCACAACGGGTAAGCGGCTGTGTATGCGCATCCGTTTTATTTGTGGTATTTGCTCAAGCTCATCTAAAAACCAACTAATAGCATCGTCTTTGGCCATTAGTGGATCGCCACCACTTAAAATCACTTCGTTAATATTTTTATCAGCTTTTATATAGCTCAATGCATCAATAAGGCTGCGTTTATTTAACTGGTTTTCTTGATAAGGAAAATGGCGTCTAAAGCAGTAGCGGCAATTTACCGCACAACCAGTTTTAAACATGACTAAAACACGCGACTTATATTTATGTAACAGACCTGGTTGATTGTTATCTTGCTCAAGTAGCGGATCTTTATTAAACCCTGATTTAGTTAAAAACTCTTGATGGCGAGGCATAACTTGCAGCAATAAAGGATCATTTGCATCGCCGTGACGAATTTTTTTTATAAAAGGCAATGGCACACGAACAGGAAACAAGCTACGAGCTTTTATGTCGTTTTCATGGACTTGGCTCGATAAACCAACCATTTCTAACAACACTTTTGGGCAGGTAACTACATTTGCTAATTCTTTTTGCCAGTTTTTATGCAAATTTGCTTCATTTCTTTGTATCATTGGCACGTAGATTACTCGAAAAATATAAATAGAGGAAACGATGGCGAATTATAGCACCAACGAGTTCAAGGGCGGCCTAAAAATTATGATGGACGGCGAACCTTGCAGTATCTTAGAAAATGAAATGGTAAAACCGGGTAAAGGCCAAGCGTTTAACCGTGTTCGTATCCGTAAGCTTATCTCTGGCAAGGTACTTGAAAAAACCTTTAAATCGGGTGAATCGGTTGAAGGTGCTGATGTAATGGATACCGATTTAGCGTACCTATATACAGACGGTGAATTTTGGCATTTCATGAACAATGAAACATTTGAACAAATCGCTGCTGACGAAAAAGCACTGGGCGATGCTGGAAAATGGTTAGTTGAAAACGATGTATGTACTATTACATTATGGAACGGCAGCCCAATTGCTGTAACTCCACCAAACTTTGTTGAGCTTGAGATCACTGAAACTGATCCGGGCCTTAAAGGTGATACAGCGGGCACGGGTGGTAAACCAGCAACGCTTAGCACAGGTGCTGTAGTACGTGTTCCATTATTCGTACAAATTGGCGAAGTAATTAAAGTAGACACTCGTAATGGTGAATACGTGAGCCGTGTTAAGTAAGCAGCAACGCGTCTTATTAATTAAATCCCGGCTTAAGCTGGGATTTTTTTTGGAGAAAATATGTCAGCAGATCTTTGGAAGCCGAGTGCCAGCATAGAAATACTTAAGCAACGCGCAGCAATTATGCGCAGCATTCGGGAATTCTTTTATGAGCGTAATGTAATGGAAGTCGAAACACCGAGTTTAAGTGCTGCCAGTGTAACCGATGTACATTTAGCCAGCTTTAATACTACATTTGTGGGCCCAGGCCATGCTGGTGGGCTACCCCTGTTTTTACAAACATCTCCAGAGTTTGCGATGAAACGCTTGTTAGCGGCCGGCTCAGGCGCTATTTTTCAGCTTTGTAAGGCATTTCGAAATGAAGAAGCGGGCAGTCATCATAATCCTGAATTTACTATGCTCGAATGGTATCGGCCTGGGTTTGACGAATTTGCTTTAATGGACGAAATAGATCAGCTGATGCAGCTCATTCTTGAGGTTGCTCCTGCAGAGCGCGTTACCTACCAAAAGGCATTTGAACGCGCGTTAGGGGTCGATCCATTAACTGCCTCTATCACGCAGTTACAACAACTCGCATGCGAACATGGCTTTGCTGATATTGCTAAAAACGAGACTCATAAAGATACCTTGCTGCAATTATTATTTTGTATGAAAGTAGAGCCGACTATTGGCCAAGAAATTCCCTGTTTTGTGTATCACTTTCCAGCATCACAAGCGGCACTGGCACAAATTTGTGAACACGATGAGCGAGTAGCAGGGCGCTTTGAGTTGTATTATAAAAATATGGAACTGGCTAACGGCTTTAATGAGCTCACTAATGCTAAAGAACAAGCAAAAAGGTTTAACGAAGACAACACCTATCGTGCTGCTAACAGCTTAAAGCAAGTTCCTATTGATACGCGTTTAATTGAGGCATTGGAACATGGTTTAGAGCAATGTGCGGGGGTTGCATTAGGGATTGATAGACTCGTGATGCTAGCAACCAATAAACAAAAAATAAAAGAAGTGATTGCGTTTGATGTGGCAAGAGCTTAGGTGAATTATCGCTTCGGGTGACTGGCGACGAGCTTCGGGCGGCGAGATTCGAGCTGATGTGCGTTCCCGCCTATATAAAATCTAAATACAATGCTTGGTTAATTTTTTGCTGACCGCCAAAACCTGAAGGCTACATTTTTAACTGTACTTTGCTTTAACCATTTGGATTGCGTGCGCTGCATCAAGCTACTCGCCTACACAAAACTAAAACACCGCGTTTGCATTAAACGCGGTGTTTTCTATTCTCGAACTGACAACTGGTTCGCTGTATTACAGATTAAGTGTAAACGTAACGCCGGCTACACGTGGCTCACCTAGTTGAATATAAGTTTGGCTTGTATAGCCATCTAACGGATTGTTACCAAATTCAAAACCGCGAGTTGGAACGGTTTCATCAAACACATTACGTGCCCATGCACGAACTGCCCAGCTTTCAGCCTCGTAACCAAGGCTTGCATTCACTAAGTTTGTATTTGGAGCCTGTGCATTATGGCTGTCTGAGAAGTAATAATCGTCTTTGCCTTCAACGCCTAACATTGCATATAGCTCATCAGTAACATTGTAGCGTGCACTAAATGCGTATTGATATTTAGGCGCTTGTGCTTGTTCGCGGCCATCTTGGTTTAAGCCCGATTTAGTCACAAAGTCGTTTATTTTCGTATCTAAATAGCCAGCACTACCACTAATGAGTAAATTATCAGTAAGTAAGTAGCTACCTTCAATTTCAAGGCCGTAGTTGCTGCCAGAGCTGGCATTGGCGACATAACCGGTAAATTGTTGATCTGATACTTGCCACGACTTTAATTGAATATTATCGCGGTGCATATAAAAAGCAGCTAAACGCAGAGTAAACTTGTCATCTAGCGATGAGCCTTTAACACCAAACTCACCACTCCATAAGTACTCTGGATCAAAGCTGGTATGCTGTTTGAAAAAATCAGCATCTAAGCTTAAACCTTCATCTTTTGCTTTTGCTAGCGCTTCTGAATTAATACCACCGGCTTTGTAACCGCGGGTGATACTGGTATAAATCATAGTGCGGTCAATAACTTGGTATTCAAGTGCAATTTTACCACCGAGCATAATATCATCAGTTTCTTCAATAAAGCCGTTACTATCGGTGTAATCACCTTGGTATTGCTCAACTCGTAAACCAGTAATAAGCGTAGTTTTTGGGCCTATTGATGTGGCTAATTGGCCATAAGCTGCAATGTTATTAGTTTCATAGGTTGAAGCAAACGGATTGGCTAACCACGTATATTGACGCTCTAAATCCACATCACGGTTTTGATAGTAAATACCCGCAACCCAGTTACCTGCTTTACCAGTAAATTTCAGGTCGAGCGCTTGATCATCACGATCGCGGCTATAAATATCTGTTGAACTATAACCATAAGGATGTAAACCGGCGGCACATAATTGCGGCTTATTAGTATCGTTACACACCCAGTCTTCATCAAAGCTATAAAAAAGTTCTGTATCAATAGCTGAAAGGTTTAAGCTCACATCAAAGGCATCAAAACCAGTGTAAGTATTATTCAGGCCAATAGCATAACTTTGTTGATTATCTTCGCCTGGTTGATCAGCAAGGCTGTTGCGAGAATTATCAAGAGTAAATGCATCGTAACCGTTATTAATATCAATATAATGCAGGTTAAGTTCTGAATTTAAATGAGCTGTAAGCTGGCTGTTTAATTTAAAGCGTGCAACTTGCTCATCTTGATCTTGAGTGGGTTTATCTAAATAAATATTATCGACGTAGCCGTCAGACTTTCTGCGAAAGTAGCTAACGCGGGCACTGGTGTCATCTGTTAAACCTGTACTAGCAGCAAGGCCTGCTTCGTGGCTGTTATAAGTGCCGGCACCTAAATGTAACTTTAAGCTAGGGTCGCTGGTTGCACTAGCTGATTGCATTTGGATCATGCCCGCCATACCATCTGCACCAAAACGTGTACCTTGAGGACCGCGGTAAATTTCTACTTGGTCAATATCAAACAATAATGAACTACCACCTAAGCCTGAATAATTAATACCGTCAATTACTAAGCCCACAGATGGATTTATCGGGTCAACAAACTGCGAGCGTAAACCAACACCGCGAATTTGAATATAACGACCGCGAGACGCACCAGCAGCAAAGTTTACATTGGCTGCACTGGCTAACATTTCGTCTAAATACGTTGCACCACGTTGATTCATTTCATTTTCAGAAAATAAGCTGGCACTGGCGCTTAATGTTTGAATGCTTTCTTGCTGAAAGTCACCGGTAACAATGATTTTCTCTAGTTCGGTGTCATCTGCGTTAGCATATATAGGTGCTGCGAGCAGGGGTAATAACGTGGCTGTAATTAAAGACAAACGTAAGTTCATTAGGTTACTTAACTCCATTTTAGGGACTTGTATGGTAGCAATTATTTCAACACTTGTGCTATAAACGCGACAATTATACGTTAAATAATTGGGATTACTAATATGGCCTTTAAAGTAGACTTTAAGGTGCGCGACTACGAATGTGACTTACAAGGTATTGTAAATAACAGTGTTTATTTTAATTATCTTGAGCACGCTCGCCACGAGTTTTTATACGCACACGGCGTTGATTTTGCACAGCTTGCAAAAGATAAAATTAACTTAGTGGTGATGCGCAGTGAAATGGATTACAAACATTCCCTATTGCCTGGAGATGAGTTTTATGTGGCGGTAGAGCCTGTGCGTATTAGTCGTCTTAAGTTTGCATTTAAACAAACGGTAGTGCGCAAACAAGATGAAAAAGTGATGCTCAATGCCTTAGTTATTGGTACATCAGTTAATGAAAGAGGTCGTCCATTTTTACCACCACAGATAGATGACTTATTCCAAGCCGTTGCATAGTTTTAAATAGCATGAATTTTAAACAAAAATTTACATTTAAAATATGCATTTTTAACGGATAAACCTGACAAATATTGATACTATTACATTAATTAGACACTAAGTTTGTAATAACATGAAATTAGCAGCAATACCGATGCTTATAATCGGTTTATGTGTTGGTTGCGCATCAACAGGGACAGTTACCACTGAGCAGCTAAAATATACACAATGGCAATTATCAAAGGTTGATGATTTGGCCATTCCCGCGTCCTTTAAAGCATCAATGAGCTTTATCGATGCGCTACAAATAAACGGCTTTACCGGATGTAATAAGTTCTTTGGTGAAGGCTCACTTGAAGACAGTAGCCTGAGCGTAAGCAAATTAGGTATGACACGTAAATCATGTGGCCCTGAACTGGATGAGTTTGAACAACAGTTTTTACAGGCTCTGCAGCAAGGTGCAGTGCTTAACATGCAAGACCAAACATTGGTAATGCAAGCTGAACAAAAATTTGTGTTTATCCCAAAATAATTTTTGAGTTTTGAAAAACAGCCCCTTGCAGGGAATTTTCAACTGGCGTACACTCGTCGCAGATTTGATCAAAACATTATCAAATCAACGAACAATTCAAATACTTGTCGGAGTGCCTAAGTTTTATTTAGGCTGAGATCGCGAAAGCGGGATCCGTGAACCTGATCAGGTTAATACCTGCGTAGGGAACAAGCTGCCTAACTAGGACGCTTGTGCGTCTTTTTTTATGCGCACAAAAAAGCAACCTCCGTCTTAGGCCGCAAAGTCGCATAAAGCTACTTTACGATCTTTCTCTATTCCTCAGCGGAATATCTGACAAGACAACCCTTTAGCAATGAGGTAAGTCATGTCAAATACAACAAATAAAGCCACCCGTCGCGAAACTCGTGCGGCCGCATCAGATTATATTTATAACTTAACCGGTCAGCCGTTTCCAAGCTCCCATAAAGTATACGTTGCAGGTAGCCAGCAAGGCGTACGTGTGGGTATGCGTGAAATCACATTGAGCGATACTTTTATTGGTGGTGATGAACAAAACCCAGTGTATGAGTCAAATGCACCACTGCGTGTTTACGATACATCAGGCCCGTATACCGATCCTGAATTTAAATTGGATGTGCGCAAGGGACTTAATAAATACCGTGAACAATGGATTGAGAGCCGTAATGATACCGAAGTACTCGAGTCGGTAACCTCACAGTTCGCACAGCAGCGTATGGCTGATGATGGGCTAGATCATATTCGCTTTGAACACCTTCCAAAAATACGCCGTGCAAAAGCAGGTAAAAATGTCACCCAAATGCATTATGCCCGCCAAGGGATAGTCACCCCAGAAATGGAATATGTAGCGATACGTGAAAACATGGGGCGTGCGCAAATACGTGAAGAGTTACTAGCTGCGCAGCATAAAGGGGAGTCGTTTGGCGCGAGTATCCCTGAGTTTATTACTCCTGAATTTGTGCGTGATGAAATTGCTCGTGGACGCGCTATTTTACCTAACAATATTAATCACCCAGAAACCGAGCCTATGATTGTTGGTCGTAACTTTTTAGTTAAAGTTAACGCCAATATAGGTAATTCATCAGTGGGTTCATCTATCGAAGAAGAAGTTGAAAAAATGGTGTGGTCAACCCGTTGGGGTGCCGACACCGTAATGGATTTATCAACAGGACGTTACATTCACGAAACCCGTGAATGGCTGGTACGTAATTCGCCAGTCCCTATTGGTACTGTTCCAATTTACCAAGCACTTGAAAAAGTCAACGGCGTAGCAGAAGACCTAACCTGGGAAATATTTCGCGATACTCTGATTGAACAAGCAGAACAAGGCGTTGATTACTTTACCATTCATGCTGGTGTGCTATTACGTTATGTGCCAATGACAGCAAAACGCGTAACCGGTATTGTGTCACGTGGTGGCTCAATTATGGCTAAATGGTGTTTAGCGCACCACAAAGAAAACTTCTTATACACTCACTTTGAAGATATTTGTGAAATTTTAAAACAATACGATGTGTGTTTTTCACTCGGTGATGGTTTACGTCCGGGCTCTATTGCCGATGCGAACGATGAAGCACAATTTAGTGAGCTACGTACCTTAGGGGAGCTGACAAAAATAGCTTGGAAACATGATGTACAAGTGTTCATAGAAGGCCCTGGACACGTGCCTATGCATATGATCAAAGCCAATATGGATGAGCAGCTTAAACATTGCGACGAAGCGCCATTTTATACCTTAGGCCCACTGACCACAGATATTGCCCCTGGGTATGATCATATTACTTCGGGTATTGGTGCAGCGCAGATTGCTTGGTATGGCTGTGCCATGTTGTGTTACGTAACACCTAAAGAGCATTTAGGTTTGCCAAATAAAGAAGACGTTAAAGAAGGCCTTATTACCTACAAAATTGCCGCTCATGCCGCCGATTTAGCGAAAGGTCACCCAGGCGCACAAGAGCGAGATAACGCGCTATCAAAAGCGCGCTTTGAATTTAGATGGCATGACCAATTTAATATTGGTTTAGACCCTGTTCGCGCCCGTGAATATCATGATGAAACACTGCCGCAAGAATCAGGCAAAGTGGCGCATTTTTGTTCTATGTGTGGCCCTAAATTTTGTTCCATGAAAATAACCCAAGAAGTACGCGACTACGCCAAAGATCTAGAAGCGCGCGGTATTGATCCTAATAACGTGGGTGATGCCATTGAAATCAAAATGGTTGATGTTGAGGCCGAGATGAAAGCCAAATCTGAAGAGTTTAAGCAAACAGGCTCAGAGATTTACCATAAAGCAATATAAAATAGGTTGCGGGTTGCGGGTTGCGAGCATCGAGTAGCGAAATGTTTATTTTAGCACCTTGTTGCTCGAAGCCAGAGACCCGCAGCTCGCAGCTAAATGTAGGAGTGTTTATGTTTTATAACATTGCTGTGGTGGGTTTTGGTTTAGCAGGGCGGTTGGCCGCGCTTGAGTTAAGTAAGCAACATCGTGTTACCGTATTTGAAGCCGATGATGAACATACTCAGAACAGTGCCGGTAAAGTGGCAGCAGCGATGCTAGCCCCCCTAGCTGAGTCTGTTATGTGTGAACGTGAATTGGCTTTAATGGGAGTGGATTCTATTACTCGATGGCCTGCTATTTTAGAACAACTAAATAGCGAGGTATTTTTTCAACAGCAAGGTACTCTAGTGGTTGCTCATCCGCAGGATAAAGGCGACTTACAAAGCTTTGCACAGCGAATCAAACCGTTACTAAATTTTAGTGCTCAAGCAATTAATGCACAGCAAATTGAGCAACTAGAACCTGAACTGGCTGGTCGATTTAGCCAAGGCCTATTTTTGCCCGGTGAAGCACAAATAGATAACCAAGCCTTTTACAAAGCCAGTTTTAGGTTGCTAAATAAGCGCAAAGTAAAGTTTGTATTTAATCAGCGCGCCAGCATCTTTGATAACAAAGTGAATAATCGAGAGTTTGATTACATTATTGATTGTCGAGGGCTTGGAGCCAAACAAGATCAGCCCCTTCGAGGCGTGCGCGGGGAAGTGGCAAGACTCTATGCACCCGAGGTTAATTTATCTCGGCCAGTGAGGTTAATGCATCCGCGTTATCCTATTTATATAGCACCTAAGCCGAATCATGAATATGTGATTGGTGCCACCGAAATTGAGTCTCAAGATAGCGGGGCGGCAACGGTGCGTTCAACGTTGGAGTTACTTTCAGCCGCTTATACAGTGCACAGCGGTTTTGCCGAGGCTCGACTGTTAAATATTCAAACCGGGCTTCGACCTGCGTTTAGCGATAACTGCCCACAAGTTACACAATTAGGGCAGGTAATTAGTATTAATGGATTATACCGCCATGGCTACATGCTCGCGCCGAGTTTAGTTGCTGATGCTGTTGCCAGAATAGAGTGAGGAATGATGGATATAATAATTAATGGTAAAGCGCTCACCCTAACAAGAAGCGAACTAAAACAGTGTTTAATTGAGTATGGTGCTAAAGCACCGTTTGCAGTAGCCATTAATGGCCAGTTTGTACCTCAAGAGCAACATGCTAACTACACACTTAATGATGGTGATTGCATTGATGTGTTATCTCCGATTCAAGGAGGGTAACCATTATGTTACCTCCCGATAATATCACTATTTATGGCGAGCAATTTTCAAGTAGATTACTGATTGGCTCTGCGCTTTACCCATCTCCCGTGACGATGACTAAAGCAATTAATGCTTCAGGAGCGGATATTGTTACTGTGTCTTTACGTCGCCAGCAAAGCGTAGCTGCAGGAGATGATTTTTGGCAACTTATAAAGAATACAGGGCTCAAAGTTTTACCTAACACAGCAGGATGCCACAGTGTTAAAGAGGCCATTAATTTAGCTAAAATGTGTCGAGAAGTATTTGCTACCGATTGGATAAAGCTGGAATTAATTGGCGATGACTATAACTTACAGCCAGATCCTTTTGCTCTGCTTGAAGCCACTGAGATTTTAATTAAAGATGGGTTTAAAGTACTGCCTTACTGCACCGATGACTTAGTGCTTTGCCAACGTTTAGATGAATTAGGCTGCGAGGTGCTAATGCCATGGGGCGCGCCAATTGGTACCGGTAAGGGATTATTAAATAGTTATAACTTAAAGGCGATACGGGAGCGTTTACCTAACAGCACATTAATTGTAGATGCTGGGTTAGGTTTACCATCGCATGCCTGCCAAGCCTTAGAATTAGGGTATGATGCGGTATTATTAAATTCAGCCATAGCGGGCGCGGGTTGCCCTATTACCATGGGACGTGCATTTAAAGCAGCTGTTGAAGCAGGGCGCTTTGCTTATAACGCCAAAGCAATGCCAGAAAAAGACGTTGCGGCCCCATCAACCCCCACAATGGGTATGCCATTTTGGCATCAAACGTAAAAAATTAGGAAGTAGGTCATTATGAACAATGTAGTATGGACGATTGCGGGCTCAGACTCCGGCGGTGGCGCAGGTATTCAAGCTGATATTAAAGCAATGCAAAGCTTTGGTGTGCACGGTTGTACTGCGATTACCGCACTAACAGCACAAAACAGTTTAGGTGTTGAGGCGATTAATGCTGTCTCTACTGATGTGATTGAGTCGCAGTTATTGGCACTCGAAAAAGACATGAAAGCCAAAGTAATTAAAATTGGTATGTTAGCTAACGTGCAGCAAATTCAATTGATCAGTGAGCATATTAGCCATTACAAAGCGAAGTGGCCAACCCCGCCGGTGATTGTGTACGACCCCGTGGCTATTGCTTCAAGCGGTGACTTACTAACAGAAGAAGACACTGTAAGCGCGATTAAAGAATGCCTATTACCACTGGTGGATGTAATTACCCCTAATACCCATGAAACACAGTTATTAACAGGTGTGTATTTAATTGGCCCCGCAGCAATTAAAGAAGCAGCAAGCAAACTAATGGCATGGGGTGCCAAAGCGGTGGTTATAAAAGGCGGGCATTGGGATTACCCAAGTGGTTACTGTATTGATTACTGCTCACAAGGTAATGAAGAGTACTGGTTGGGTAATGAAAAAATTCAGGTTCCGCACAATCATGGCACTGGCTGTAGTATGGCGTCTGTTATTGCTGCATGCCTTGCAAAAGACTACCCGTTAAAAGATGCATTTATTTTAGCTAAAGCCTATATAAACCAAGGTTTAAAGCAATCAGTTCGCTATGGCGAGGGGATCGGCCCTGTTGCACAAACGTCGTTTCCGACTGACCTAGCGCACTATCCTCAAGTGATTGAAGCGGGTAGTTGGTTGGGTGATGAACTAGACTTTGATGTACCGCTTGATTTTAATATGGCAGCTGACTTTGCTGCGTGTGAAAGCAAAGCGCTTGGCGCTTATGCGGTAGTCGATAGCGTAGAGTGGCTAGAAAAATGCTTACAAAATGGTATTAAAACAGCGCAGTTAAGAGTTAAAAATAAAAGCGAAGATGAGCTTGAACAATTAGTCGCAAGCGCGGTCGCTTTGGGTCAGCAATACAGTGCGCATGTGTTTATTAACGATTACTGGCAGCTGGCAATCAAACATGGCGCCTATGGTGTGCATTTAGGACAAGAAGACTTAGAGAGCGCAAATTTAGCGGCCATAAAAGAAGCAGGCCTGCGACTTGGGCTTTCTACCCATGGCTTTTATGAAATGCTTCGGGCGCATAATTACCGTCCAAGCTACATGGCCTTTGGCGCGATTTACCCTACTACCACCAAAGATATGACAGGCCAGATACAAGGGCTTGAAAAACTAACTCGATTTGTGCCATTAATGCAAAGTTATCCTACTGTGGCTATTGGTGGAATTGATTTAAATAGGGCGCAAGAGGTTGCTAAAACGGGCGTGGGCAGTGTAGCCGTGGTACGTGCTATTACCGAGGCTGATGATTATGTAGAGGCAATCAATACCTTAAAATCGGTGATAAATGAGAATGCCTGCTAACATGCAAACGCAGCAGCTCAGCGACAAAGAAACTCTACGTTATAGCCGCCACTTATTATTAAAAGAGGTGGGGCTTGAGGGGCAGTTAACACTTAAAGCGGCAACCGTTGCTGTGGTAGGTTCAGGCGGGCTAGGAAGCCCTGCGCTACTTTATTTAGCAGCTGCTGGTATCGGCACACTAATATTAATTGATGACGATACCGTTGAACTCTCTAATTTACAGCGGCAAATACTGTATAAAGTGAATCACTTAGGGCAGCAAAAAGTAAATGCAGCAGGGAAGGTGCTTGCGAGCCTTAACAATCAAATAAACATAGTGACTCACTCGCAAAAGTTGAGCGATGCTAACAGTGATGCACTATTCAGTAACGCCGATATCGTACTTGATTGCTCTGATAACTTTGCGACTCGTTACACCGTCAATCGTTTTTGCGTAAACAACAAAACACCACTAATTTCTGCAGCAGCGCTAGCAACCCAAGGGCAATTAATGGGCTTTGACTTTAGGCAAACAGATAGCCCTTGCTATGGCTGCGTATTTCCACAAAATGATGCTAACCCTGTTGTTAATTGCGACAATGCGGGCGTTATTAGTCCCTTACTTGGTGTAATTGGCTCTATGCAGGCACAGCTAACTCTTAATATGCTGTTAGGCCATTTTGGTGGGAGTTTGTTTATAACCTTTGACGCATTAAGCTTAAAGCAACAGCATTTTAAAGTAGTTAAAGATTTAAACTGTAAAGAGTGTGATGGGAAGTAAAAACTTTTACTTGCTCGCTTTTAATCTTTGGTGTCTTCTCATTTACTCCACTTTTTTCTCTTTGTGCAATAAAGTCTTAGGGAAGTTATACACAAAGAGGTTAAGAGGCCGCTACGCTTTAGAGAAACGTTATGAATATGTTCGTAACAGCAATCCCCACACCTACAGAAATTAAAAAACCGCGTTTAAATAACGCGGTTTTTTATTTCTAATTAACGATTTGTTTAATCGTTAATTTTTGCAAACGCAGTGCCTAAACGGGTTACCGTTTCAGGGCGTTGATCATCAAAAATATCGGCTTTATCTGCACCCCATGCAAGCACAACTGTTGAGCCTAATTTAAAGCGGCCCATTTCTTCCCCTTTTTTAAGGGTGATCGCGTTTTCGCCTTTAGTTGGGTAGTTCCAGCTAAACACATCACTGCCAGCTGGTGGAGTGACTGTGCCAGCCCAAATAGTTTCTATGCTAGCAACAATGGTTGCGCCTACAAGGACCATAGCAAGCGGGCCAATTTCAGTTTCAAAAATTGCTACTACACGCTCGTTACGGGCAAATAAATTCGGTACGTTTTGCGCGGTAAGTGGATTTACCGAAAATAAATCGCCCGGTACGTAAATCATTTTGCTTAACGTGCCATCAATTGGCATATGAATACGGTGGTAGTCTTTTGGTGCCAAGTAAATAGTTGCAAATTTACCGCCTAAAAACGGCGTTGTGTCGTCTTGTGAGCCACCTAACAACGCTTGTAAGCTGTAATCATGGCCTTTAGCTTGGATTAGTTGGCCGTCAACAATATCGCCAAGCTGGCTGATTGCGCCGTCAACAGGGTGAATAATAATATCGTCATCTTCAACCATAGGACGAGCACCGTCTTTTAACGGGCGGGTAAAAAATTCATTAAAGGTTTTATAGTGAGCAGGGTCAGAATATTTAGCCTCACTCATATTTATTTTGTATTGTTTAATAAATAATTTAATTAATGTTGTTGTTAATGCGCCCGCTTTTGCAGCTGCAAGCTTACCTACTACACGAGAAATAAAGTGCTTTGGCATAGCATATTGCATGGCGATTTTAAATTTATCTAAACTCACAGATTTTTCCCTAATTATACGCGAGGCGCACGCGCGCCGGCACGGCCATCGGCCATGGTTTCTAAAATACGGTGATAGCTTTCAAAGCGTAACTTTGAGATATCGCCATCAGCGACTGCTTGCTGAATTATACAGCCTGGATCGTTTAAGTGTTTACAGTCTCTAAAACGGCATCCACCTATAAACTCTCTAAATTCTTTAAAACACCAAGTGACTCGTTCAACATCTAAATGCCATAAACCAAACTCACGAATACCCGGTGAATCAATTAAGTTACCGCCACTTGGTAAATGATGCAGACGCGATACTGTGGTGGTGTGCTGGCCTAGACCGCTGTTTTCAGAGACTTCTTTAGTCAAAATTTCAGCATCCGGCAGCACAGTGTTTACTAAGGTAGATTTACCCACACCACTTTGGCCAACAAAAATATTGTTTTTGCCTACAAGTACTTCTTTTAATTCATTAATGCCTTCGCCGGTTATATTACTAACTAGCAGCACTTGGTAATTAAGTTTACGGTAAATATCGAGTATTTGTTGTATGTCGTTTAAACCAGTTTCATCAATTAAATCAATTTTATTAAGGACTAAAATCGGCTCAATGCCCATGTCTTCGCAGGCAATTAAATAGCGGTCAATAATGCTTGGCGTAAACTCAGGCAATACTGCTGATACCATTAAAATTTGGTCTATATTCGCGGCAATCACTTTTACACCGTCGTAAAAATCAGGGCGCGTTAACTGTGAACGACGTTCTTGAGTTGCTTCAATAACCCCCGCTAAATCGCCTTCACTTACTTTTGCACGACGAAATAATACCTCATCGCCACATACTAAATTTGATACGGTACGGCGAATATTACAGCGAAGAACATCGCCATTTTGGGTTTCTACGTCGGCATGTTGCCCAAAGCGGCTAATAACAATCGCATTTTCCACTTGACCTAAATTATCTGTTTGCCACTCTTGCGCGCCGACTTTTGCCGGTTTTTTATCGGCATTCGATAAACGCTTTTGATGATTGGCCTTGATCCTACGGGATTGGCCTTTACTTAATTTTTTCTGTTTTGCCACTTGAGGCCTATAACCTGAGTTAAATGCCGAGTTTGCCAAAAAAAGCTTTAGCTCGACGGTTGATGCTAATATGATATATCGAAATGCGTTGGATCTAAAGAAAAGCACCGTTTAAGGTAATTATGACTATTAATAAATCAAATTTAATTTGGCTCGATCTGGAAATGACCGGACTTGAACCAGAGACTGACAAAATACTTGAAATTGCAACTGTTGTCACTGACGCTGAACTGAATATATTAGCCGAAGGGCCAACGATTGCCATTCATCAAAGTGATGAACTACTGGATGGCATGGATGAGTGGTGTACAACTCAGCATGGCAAATCTGGATTAACGGCACGCTGTAAGGCAAGCACGTTTGATGAAGCTTATGCCGTGGAACAAACTCTCGCGTTTTTAAAGCAATGGGTGCCAGCGGGTGCTTCACCTATGTGTGGTAACTCGATAGGCCAAGACCGCCGCTTTATGAATAAGTATATGCGCGAGCTTGAAGACTTCTTCCATTACCGTAATTTAGATGTCAGTACCATTAAAGAACTTGCTCGTCGTTGGAAACCAGATGTGTTGGCTCAAGTGAATAAAAAAGGATCGCATTTAGCGTTAGACGACATTAAAGATTCGATTATGGAATTAAAGGTTTACCGAGAAAAGTTTTTTAATTTATAAAAAATACTTGCAAAGCCCCCTAATTATTGTAGAATCCTGCCCCGCTCAAGACGATAACCCCCGCGGGGTTAGTGTGTTTGGGCTTTGACTTTTTGAATGCGGCACTAGCTCAGTTGGTAGAGCGCGACCTTGCCAAGGTCGAGGTCACGAGTTCGAGCCTCGTGTGCCGCTCCAATTTCTCACCAAAGAAATTGCAGCACAAGACAAAAAGTTAAAGTTGATATAATGCGGCACTAGCTCAGTTGCCAGGATGTAGGACGCGACATGTCGCGCACCAACGGACAAATTACTGACTATTTTGAATGCGGCACTAGCTCAGTTGGTAGAGCGCGACCTTGCCAAGGTCGAGGTCACGAGTTCGAGCCTCGTGTGCCGCTCCAATTTCTAACCAAAAGAAATTGTGGTTCAAGATGAAAGTTTAAAATTGATAGAACCTAGAATCTACATATAATGCGGTACTAGCTCAGTTGGTAGAGCGCGACCTTGCCAAGGTCGAGGTCACGAGTTCGAGCCTCGTGTACCGCTCCAATCTTATTTACTTTTCAGATATTCATTCTCAAATAGCAAACAATGACCCATACGCGAATCACTATAAATTTAATTTATGTAACTTTTTTAAAGTGTTCAATGTGTGAGAGTGACCTATGTTGTAAAACCTAAAACCTAAAACCTAAAACCTAAAACCTAAAACCTAAAACCTAAAACCTAAAACCTAAAACCTAAAACCTAAAACCTAAAACCTAAAACCTAAAACCTAAAACCTAAAACGCTTCGCCTTGCAAAGTTGTAATAATACGCCTTGAACCACCATGATCACGGTGCTCACCTAAGTATATTCCTTGCCAAGTTCCCAGCGCTAACTGACCGTGACTAATCGGGATAGTTAATTCGCAACCTAAGGTACTGGTTTTTATATGGGCAGGCATATCATCATCGCCCTCATAGTCATGGCGATAATAAGGCTGGCGCTCTGGAACAAACTGATTAAAGTGGCTTTCCATATCCATACGCACGGTAGGAACGGCATTTTCATTAATGGTTAAGCTGGCTGAGGTGTGTTGAATAAATAAGTGTAATAAACCAACTTTAAATTGGCTTATTTGTGGGAGTTGATTGAGTATGTCGTTATCAATTAAATGAAAGCCCCGCGAGCGAGGCTTTAATGTAATTGTGGTTTGCGACCAGCTCATAGCTTATCGAAACTCACTTCTATATTTGCATTACCTGCGTCACTGGTAAACGGCATAAGAATTTTTTTGCCGTCACTTTTGTGAGTAATAGTGTGGTTTTTACCAGACACAACAATGGGTGTTGCCATGGCAAAATCATAGCCTTTTTCACCTAGTAAATTCTTAGCACCACCGGTAACCATATTAGTTATTTCACCGACCATGTCGGTTACTTCTTCATTTATGTCGTCTGGTCGTTCGCCTAACATTCGTTCCATAATGGTCAGCGCTAAACCTTCGTCGAAGGTAATTGAAAATGAACCGCGAGTTTGAGGGCCAACCATACCAATTAATCCCGATACATCACCACAGGCTATCTCATCGGTTTTAATGCGTGGCTTGCCTGGTTTTAACTGAGTTTGAGCCATAGTGCTCAATACATTCATCAAAGAAGCTAAAAAGGGATTAATGAACTCTACATTCATATTAGATGTCCTTAAATTGGTACTGATAAAGGTTATACGTAAAGTATAGCTATAGTCGCTTATCTATGCTCGGCAAGAGTCACATTTACCATGTGCTTCTATTGTTTGTCCGGAAACTACAAAGCCACTTTCGGCTGCTAAGTTATTGAGCTCATGTGAAATTACTGTTGAGTGCAGCTCTTTAACAAAACCGCAGCTATCACAAATTAATAGCTGAACAGGATGAATATGATCAAAATGATGACACAGCATAAATGCATTGGTGCTTTCAATTTTATGAATAAAACCGAGTTCGGCTAAAAAGTCTAAAGCACGATAAATCGTTGCAGGTTTAGCGCCTGTTTCAGTGACTTTTAATTGTTCAAGTAAATCGTATGCACCCACACCACCTTGAGCACTGGCCAATAAACGAAATACCTTCTCGCGAATTGGTGTGAATCGCGCACCACGGTTGTCGCACACTTGTTTTGCTTTACTTACGAGTGATTCTATATTCATCTTCTCTCATCCTTACGCTGCCGTGATATACTAACATACTGTATTGTAGTTGCAGCGTTTTATTAACCGATTTAATGAAAAGGTACTCATTAATGCATGAACTATTGGCTATATTTATTTTCTTTTTTGCGGTTATCGATCCAATTGGCACAATCCCGGTTTTTATCGCCGTAACTCGTGGAGATGACGACAAGTTTAAGCGTAAAGTGATTTTTAAGGCCGTGGGTGTGTCTGCTTTAGTACTGTTATTTTTTGTAGTTGCTGGCGAGCAATTACTGAATGTGATTGAGATTCCGCTCTCGGCATTTCAAATAGCAGGTGGTTTAATTTTATTAATTTTTGCACTCTCCATGACCTTTGGTGAAAGTAAGCCTGAAGCTGAAATTAAAAGTGTTAGAGACAGCACTGAAACCGCTATTTTTCCGCTCGCTATCCCATCAATAGCCAGTCCCGGTGCCATGTTAGGTGCGGTATTAATGACACGCAATGAGGAATATACTTGGGTTGAACAAATGATTACCTCATCAATGATGTTAGCTGTTTTAGTGGTGGTACTGATTTTGTTATTACTTGCTACGCATGTACATAAAATAATAGGCGATAGTGGGGCGAGTATTATTAGTCGAATTATGGGGTTAATTTTAAGCTCAGTCGCAGTAACTAATATTTTAAACGGTATTGCGCAATACTTTGGCTTGCAAGTGTTTGCTTAATATTGCTGCGCATAGGGCTTTTGTGTAAAATGCAGCGCCGTTTAAGCTGTGCTTAAATTATAAATTTTTGAGGATCACATTTTGGATAAACGTACTTTAAATCGACGCTTTAGCGTGGCACCCATGCTTGATTGGACTGATCGCCACTGTCGTACGTTTCATCGTAAAATGACAAAACACACCGTGCTCTATACTGAAATGATCACTACAGGCGCTATTTTATTCGGCCGCGGTGACTACTTGCATTTTAATCAGCACGAAGGCCTTGTGGCATTGCAATTAGGTGGATCAGATCCGCAAGCGCTAGCACAGTGTGCCAAGCTTGCTGGTGAGCGTGGTTATGATGAAATAAACCTTAATGTAGGTTGTCCGTCAGATCGTGTGCAAAATGGACGTTTTGGTGCCTGTTTAATGGCCGAGCCTAATTTAGTTGCAGAGTGTGTTGCTGCAATGAAAAGTGAAGTGAATATTCCGGTTACGGTTAAAACTCGTATTGGTATTGATGAGCAAGATTCTTATGAATTTTTATGTGCTTTGATAGAGGCTTCACATAAGGTTGGCTGTGATGACTTTATTATTCATGCGCGCAAAGCATGGCTAAAAGGGTTGAGCCCGAAAGAAAATCGCGAAGTTCCTGAGCTTAACTACCCCCGAGTTTACCAGCTTAAAAAAGATTACCCTCAACTTGATTTAAGTATTAACGGTGGTGTTAAAACCATTGAGCAAAGTCTTGAGCATTTACAGTACATAGATGGGGTCATGGTGGGCCGAGAGGCTTACAGTAATCCATTTATGCTTAATGAAGTAGATGAAAAAATTTATGGTGATGCGGCTAATACTCAGTCTCGACATGATGTTGTACGCTCTATGTATGATTATATTGAAGAAGAGATGCGTTTAGGGGCTAATTTTTGGCATGTTGCACGTCACATGCTGGGTATTTTTCAGGGGCAGCCTGGTGCGCGTGGCTTTAGACGCCACTTATCTGAAAATGGTCATGGTAAGCAAGCTGATTTAAGTGTTATGGATAAGGCACTAAGTTACGTACCCGAGTAATGCCAATTTAATAGAATTGGCATAACAGATACTCTTTATAGAAAAAGTCACCTCAGGTGGCTTTTTTTGATCCCAAATTTTAGTCAAAAATATAATTTATTAGCCAATTCGACTTAATTGTATTCAGTGACTAGTCATTAACTTACCCGCCAAAATAATTTAAATTATTGATATTTAACGAAAATAAAAGAGTTTTAAGTTGTTGGCATAACTCTTGGAATCCTGTTGATGTATAAATAAAAAATCATCAGGAGAATAACATGGGTATATTTAATCGCGTAAACGACGTCATTCAAGCAAATATCGTAGCTATGCTTGATAAAGCTGAAGATTCAGAAAAACTACTTAATTTGATGCTAACCGAAATGCAAGAGGCACTTAATGAGTGTCGTGGCACCGCGGCAGCACTATTATGTGAAGAAAAAAATATTAAGCGTCAAATAAGCAATAAACAACAAGCGCTCACAAATTGGCAATTAAAGGCCGAACATGCCATTGCAAAAAATCGTGACGATTTAGCGAAATCAGCATTAGCTGAAAAACACAATGTCGAAATAAGCATAGAGTGCTTACAAACACAACTTGAGACATTGCAGCAATCAATTGTAAAAATCACAGAGGACTGTGAACGCCTGCAGCAAAAAATGGCACAGGCTAAAGCAAAGCAAGCACAACTTGTAAAGCGTGAAAATGTGGTTGAGGCAAGAGCTAAGATAAATACTCAGCTGCAGAGCGATAAAGTGGCTACTGCTTTATCACGATTTGAGCAAATTGAGCGCCGTGTTGAGAGTGTTGAATCGCAAGTTGAAGCGTATGAACTGACAGATACAGCGAGCAATACGGCAATGCAAATTGAGTCACTGGTTAAAAACGAAAAAATTGATGCAGAACTGGCAAGTTTAAAAGCGAGTTTAAACACCGCTGATAAAAAAACAGCCTAAGGAGATTGTTATGAATAATTTTAATACACATCGTCGTTGGTATAAAAATACGCTTAACAAAAAAATATCAGGTGTCTGTAGTGGGTTAGCTTACCGATTAGACTTTCCGGTATGGTCTACTCGTTTAGTCACCGTTTTATTATTTTTAAGTTTTCCGTTTGCAGTGGCGCTAGGTTATTTAATCGCACACTGTTGTCTTGAAGAAAAAGCAGTGTAAGGAGAGCAACATGAAAACTTTCGCCGTATGCCTACTTATTGTTACATTATTTTTAATTAATAGCGGTTCGATAATTCATTTTGATGTATGGCAGTTTCCGTTGTGGATTTCAGATATTAGTTGGACAGGTATTGAGCTCATTGGGGCGTTAATCGCCATTATTGTTGTTATTGCGATTGCTGCTTTGGTAACTATGGGGCTTGTTGGCGCGGCGATGGTGGCACTGGCTGGAACTATATTAGCCTTTTTATTCGGATCATTGATGATTGCTTGGCCATTATTGTTTGTGGCAGGCTTGTGCTGGTTAATCGCAGATAACAAAAAAGTAGCTTCTTGAACTTAAATTAGCTGCCTAATATTAGGGAATTATGATAGATTTGGGCTATATTTTTTCGTTTTAACAAGGATTTTACTGATGATTAAACAATGTATTTTGAGTGCAAGTGCGTTAATAGTGGGTGTTTTTTCGTCTTCGTTATTGGCGCACGAAGGACATGAGCACGATAGTGTTGTTGCGCAATTACAAGTAACAAATGCGCAAGTAAGAGAGTTTTTACCAGCCACCAAAGCCAGCGTGGGCTATTTCAGCATTGAAAACCACAGTAATGTTCCGGCAACACTTACAAGAGCGACCTTAGATGGGTTGGGTCGTGTTGAGATTCATGAGCACGTCCACGCTGATGGCATGATGAAAATGCAAAAAGTAGAATCACTGCTTATTAAGGCCCATCAGCAACTCGATTTTAAGCCTGGGAGCTATCATTTAATGGTGTTTGAACCGCAAGAGCCGTTAAAAGTAGGTCAAGAACGCAAACTCACGCTATATTTTGAAGACGGGAATCGAGTATTCACCAATGCGAAAGTAGTTTCGCTAGCATCGCAAGCTGAGCCGGTAAAAGCATCGAAAGATCATAGTCATCATTAGGGGGATAAATGTCACAGCATAAAGGAAAAATAATAACGGCATTGGTACTATTGTTTGTCGTATTTTACGCTATTGCAGTGTACTGGAGCATAGAGCCTGCACGTTTTGATGTGGTACAAAATGCCAAACAGCAAGCACAGCAACGTAGTGAAAAACCAGTAACAGGGTATGTAACCACTTCAACACTTATTACCGTCGCTGATACTCTCTTGACTAAGTCAGGCGGTTATTTATCAAATGATGTACTGCCACCGAGCGTAATAATGGACAACATGCCTGCTTGGGAGTATGGCGCGTTGGAAATGGTGCGTGATTTAGCATTATCAATGCGAAAAGATTTTAGTCGTTCACAGTCACAATCAACTGAGCACGAAGCGCTTAAAAAAGCACAGCCACAATTTAATATTAGTTCTGAAGCATGGGCATGGCCAAGTGCTGAGGGCGAATATCAAAAGGGTATTGATTACTTATTAGTTTACCGTTCTCAAATTGCGAATCAGCATGAGCGCGATAGCCAGTTTTACTCACGTGCAGATAATTTACGCAGTTGGTTAAAAGAAGCAGAAAAACGCTTAGGTAGCTTAAGCCAGCGTTTGAGCGCGAGTGTAGGTCAAGACAAAGTAAATACCGATTTAGCAGGCAATTCTTCAAATACTCAAGCTACTTATACGCCATTACAACAACAAGTAAAAACATCGTGGTGGGAAATTGATGATGTATTTTATGAGTCACGTGGTGCTACTTGGGCTTTACTGCATTTTTTACAAGCAGTTGAATATGATTTTGCCGAAGTACTTGATAAAAAGAACGCCCGTGTTAGTTTACAACAAATTATACGCGAGCTTGAAGCGACTCAAGAAACAGTTTGGAGCCCAATAATTCTAAACGGCAACGGATTCGGTTATGTCGCCAACCACTCACTCGTTATGGCAAATTATATCTCTAGAGCCAATGCGGCACTGATTGAACTTAGCGAATTATTAGCGCAAGGATAAAAAATGAAAAAGTATTGTATAGCAGCAGCCTTATCAATGGCATGTTTAGCACCTGTAGCACAAGCCGACACTGTATTAGGTTTATATGTAGGAGTTGATGGTTGGAAAGCAGATAATGATGGTGGCTTTTCTGATAATAATAATGCCCTACAAAACTTCAACTTTGAAGATGAGACTTTTGTTAGCTATTACGCCGCACTTGAGCATCCAGTACCGCTAGTACCAAACTTAAAACTAAAATACACTGAGCTTGAACTAAACGGCGCAACACAACTTGAAGATACATTTACTTTTAATGGCACTGATTATGTTGTAGGTACTGATGTTAATTCAGTTACTGACTTATCGCACATTGATTATATTCTTTACTATGAAATTTTTGATAACGACTTAATCTCAATTGATTTAGGTATTAATGCTAAGCAGTTTGATGGTGAAGTTGTGGTAACGGGTACATCACAACAAGGTGGTGCTAACTTCACTGAGATAGAAGAGTTCTCAGGTGTAGTTCCTTTAGCATATGGACGTTTTGAAGCAGGTTTACCATTTAGTGGTTTAAGTGTTTTTGCTGAAGGTAGCTTTTTAGCTATTGATGACAGTAAAGTACGAGATTACCAAATGGGTATTGCTTGGGAGTTGATTGATAACCTAGCGATTGATGTTGCGGTTAAAGCGGGCTACCGCTCTATGGTTTTAGAACTTGATGATGTAGATGATATTAATACTGATATTGATGCATCAGGCCCATTTGCTGGCATACAAGTTCATTTTTAAGCACCGATTAGTTTAATGAAAAGCCACCTCGTGTGGCTTTTTTTAGTTACTTTGAAGCATGCCACACTAATTCAAATTCCCCTTCAAATGCTGCACCAATTAACTGTTTGTACACTTTATTAATTGGGTAATTCATTAGTCTAAACAGTTCATCACCGGTTTGGGTAAACTTATAATAGCTTAGTACTAAGTCGTTACTTTTTGCTTTTAAAGTTAGTTTTTGAGTTAAAAAGGAGAGGGTTATCTCTTGTCCTGCTTTTAATGCAGCGGATTCAATCTCTTTACGATAAAGCAAGTTTAAGTCCATTAAGGTCAATACATCAGGGAAGCTCACACCGCTTTTACCTATGCTTAATGACACTTTATTTCCCTTACCTAATAAATCAAATAACGAGGGTTTTTTGTAATAGCCTAAAAATATTAGGTGACTACTATCTTTTTCGTTATACCCTGAAATAGACACACACTTTCTCAATGAATCCGCTTCGCGCTGGGTCATATGTTTGAGGGTTTGTAAGCTTTTTATAGAAAAGGTACCTGGGCTAATAGTTTCGCCAGTAAAAATTTTTGCCCATAATGTTTGCATTGATTGATTTGAGGTATCTTCACACAAGGCAATAAAGTGCTCTACCCAATCGGCATCAGGTTGTTTAGCGCAGGCTACATCAGGACAAAATTCCATTGCTAAGGCTAAAATAGTCTCGATATTTTGTTGTTGTTTTATTAGCAGTAGATCTTGTCTTTTTTGTGCTCGCGCTAATACTGAATGCTCGCTATTAATACGATAAAGAGACTTTGATTTACCCTGCGTATTATAGATTTGTTCATCAGCTGCAGTCGTATTACTCACTTTTGTGACCGAGTAACCTAACAGTGACTCAATAATATTGGCAAGTTTAATTCTGGCTTGTGCGGTTTTTACTGTCATGGCTTTCCATTATTGCTTGTGCATCACTGAGTTGGGCTACCGTCTTTAAGTTATTTAGCCCAAGGGTGACTATATTGCTTAATATATTTTCAGCAAATATAGCAACATAGCCAGATATAAGCGGCACAGTTGCTTGTCCTTGTATATGCCAGGTTACAGTTTTTGCATGTGGGCTAAATAGTAATCGGCTAGTAATAATATGTTCTTGATTAAATAATACATTAAATACAACTTCATTGGCGCTTAATGAAGTGATTGTCATTTCGCCTTGCCCCCACTTTCCTTGCCAAGATTGATAGGCTCCCGCACCAGCACTAGGTTCACCAATACTAAATTCAATATTGGGATCTATTTGCTGCCACGGCGACCATTTGTACCACTGAGTAAAATCTTCCACTAATGACTTTATAACAGGAGGGCGGGCATTTATTTTAATGCTTTTTTGCACGTGATAGTTTTGTGGTAAAAGTAATCCCACAACAACAAACGCCAACAGCAAGATGGCTGAAAACTGCATTAATTGTTTAAGTAGTTTAATAGGTATGCCTCATTGGTTTTAATATTACAGCATCTATGAATTATTAATAATCACAGCTTATTTAATAGTTTAGCCTAGAGTCGATCATTTTCATCTAGTTTATCTACTTTAAATAAATCTAAAAGCAGACATTAGCAGTAATCAGCTTAGATGATTTATCTGTTTTAGTAATGCGATAAAGGTAAACAATTTTTAATCAGTGCTTTCATTTTGTGCTATATCAACGTGGATGTCGATAGGGTATAATTCGCGCCTTTTGTTATTGAACGGCCAATTTTATGAGCACATTAAAAGCTGATCGCGGCTTATTCTCATACCCTAAGTATTGGGCTGAGTGTTATGGCACAGCCCCATTTTTACCAACAACACGCGAAGAAATGGACGCGCTTGGCTGGGATAGCTGCGATATTATTATTATTAGCGGTGATGCTTATGTAGACCATCCTAGTTTTGGGATGGCCGTAATTGGCCGTGTGCTAGAAGCGCAGGGGTTTAGAGTGGGCATTATTGCTCAGCCTGATTGGAACTCTAAAGATGCCTTTATGGAATTGGGTAAGCCTAACTTATTTTTTGGTATTACAGCCGGTAACATGGATTCGATGATCAATCGTTACACCGCTGAAAAACGAATGCGCCACGATGATGCTTATACCCCGGGAAATGTTGGTGGTAAACGCCCTGACCGTGCCGTGATAATATACTCGCAACGTTGTCGTGAAGCCTATAAAGATGTGCCACTCGTTTTAGGGGGCATTGAAGCCAGCTTGCGTCGTATTGCTCATTACGATTATTGGCAAGAAAAAGTACGCCGTAGTGTATTGTTTGACGCTAAGGGTGATATTTTAATTTATGGTAATGCCGAACGTCCATTGGTTGAAGTAGCGCACCGTATCGCTGCGGGTGAAACCATGGATACCATACAAGATGTGAGAGGCACGGCGGTTATTCGTAAAGAGCCTTTACCCGGTTGGCGTGGTAGCGATTCAACAGCCATTGATAAAATTGGTAAAATAGACCCTATTCCTAATCCTTATGGGGCGGATGATGCGGGTTGTGCTAAATCAGAATTTAAGCAAGCGGGCATTGATTTAAAAGCCGAAGCTGCAAAACCAATTACCATACAGCCTGCGCGCCCTAAGCCATGGGAAAAAACTTACGTTAAGTTACCCGCTTTTGAGCAGGTCAGTGTTAATAAACCATTGTATGCCCATGCATCGCGTATTTTACACCAAGAAACCAACCCTGGTTGTGCAAGAGCGTTGTTTCAGCGTCATGGCGATCGCTCTATTTGGGTGAATCCGCCAGCCTATCCACTTGAAACCCAAGAAATGGATGATGTGTTTGGTTTACCGTATCAGCGTATTCCGCACCCAAGTTATGGCGACGACAAAATCCCTGCTTACGATATGATTAAAACGTCGGTAAACATAATGCGTGGTTGTTTTGGCGGCTGTTCGTTCTGTTCTATTACTGAGCATGAAGGGCGAATAATTCAAAGCCGATCTCAAGAATCGATTATTGAAGAGATTGAGCAA
Source organism: Pseudoalteromonas sp. Scap03 (assembly GCF_013393115.1). Taxonomy (GTDB): domain Bacteria; phylum Pseudomonadota; class Gammaproteobacteria; order Enterobacterales; family Alteromonadaceae; genus Pseudoalteromonas. The sequence continues at coordinate 1,242,572 of NZ_VDEU01000001.1, forward strand.
ATTAGAGATAAAGTGCCAGGCTTTACTGGGGTTATTTCTGATTTAGGCGGACCAACCGCAAATATGTACAAACTGCGTTGTACCAGTAAAAAAGCAGAGAGTACCTGTCGCCGCTTGTCGTGTGTGTACCCTGATATTTGTAAGCATATGGATACTGACCATACCCCAACTATCGATTTATATAAAAAGGCGCGTGAGGTTAAAGGGATCAAAAAGATCTTAATTGCTTCAGGCGTGCGTTATGACCTTGCCGTACGTGATCCTCGTTACGTTAAAGAGCTAGTAACTCATCATGTTGGTGGATATTTAAAAATTGCACCAGAGCACACTGAAGATGGCCCATTATCTAAGATGATGAAGCCTGGTATGGGGGCTTACGATGAATTTAAAGCGCTATTTGATAAGTACTCTAAAGAAGCGGGTAAAAAGCAGTATTTAATTCCATACTTTATTTCTGCTCACCCAGGGACTAAAGACGAAGACATGGTTAATATGGCTTTGTGGCTGAAATCGAATGACTTTAAGCTTGATCAGGTGCAAAACTTTTACCCATCACCGATGGCTAATGCGACCACCATTTATCATACTGAAATGAACTCGTTACGTAATATTAAAAATAACACAGAGCAAGTTGCGGTACCAAAAGGGGCGCGCCAGCGTCGTTTGCATAAAGCAATTTTACGTTACCATGATCCTGCCGGTTGGCCGATGATCCGCGAAGCTCTTCGTAACATGGGCAAAGCTAAACTCATTGGTAAAGGTCCAAATTGTTTAGTGCCAGAAGAAGGCAGAGATGAAAGGCAAGCCAAAGGCAGTAAAGGCAGTAAAGGCGGTCGTCCAGCGCTTACTCGTCATACTGGCTTTAGTCAGTTTAAAAAAGCCAACACTAAACCTAAGGTGGGCGGTAATCGCCAGCGCGCAAGGTAAAGTAACTATCGGCTTAAACAAAAACACCGCGTATTGATGCGGTGTTTTTGTTTATAAACGTTTATAAAAAAATTAAATCAATAACCAAGTTGCAGTGCCTAAAAAGGCAAATATACCAACAATATCAGTTACCGTGGTTAGTACCACACTGCCTGCAAGGGCTGGATCTATTTTCATTTTTTTAAGCAATAGTGGGATACTAGCACCCGCAATACCTGCTGCAACTAAATTCATAAACATAGCAAACGCTAAAACACCACCGAGTTTGAAATCCCATTGCCAAAGCGCAACGACACCGGCAATTAGGATAGACCAAACCATACCGTTAATCGCGCCGATAGCGAGTTCTTTTAATAATAAAAAACGTTGGTTAGTTTGGTTGATATGGCCCACCGCGATACCGCGAATAACCAAAGTTAAGGTTTGGCTGCCTGCAACCCCACCCATTGACGGGACAATGCCATTGAGCACAGCAAGAATTGGTAATATAGCTAAGGTGTTTTCAAAAAAGCTCGCCACAATTGCAGCCAGCAATGCAGTTAGTAAGTTTACACCTAGCCAAATTGAGCGCTTTTTAGAGCTTTTTAAGACCGGCGCAAAGGTATCTTCTTCATCATCAAGACCCGCTAAGCTTAATAAGCTATGCTCTGCATCTTCACGGATAACATCAACGATATCATCAATAGTAATACGACCAAGCAAATGCGCGTTGTCATCGACAACTGGTGCCGATATCCAGTTATGCCGTTCAAATAGTTGCGCTACTTCGCTTTCATCCATTGAAATAGGAATAGATTCACACTCTTCATCCATCAAGTCCTGAACAATTTTTTCAGGGGGATTAGTTAATAAAGTGCTCAGCGATAAGGCGCCTAAAAAACAGTTATGTTTATCTACAACGTATAAGTCATCAGTGCCCTCAGGTAGTTCACCACGTAAGCGTATATAGCGCAGTACAACATCTAGAGTCACATCAGGGCGAATAGTTACCGTATCGATATTCATCAAGGCGCCAGCAGAGCGCTCTTGGTAAGATAGTGCTTGTGTTGCGCGCTCTCTATCTTGAATATCCATGGCGCTAACAACGTCTTTATATACGGTGTCTGGTAGGCTACGTAGTACTTCCCCTAAATCATCATGGCCCATGTCTTCTGTTGCAGCAGCAATGTGCTCAGGTGCCATTTGCGCAATAATGCCCAAACGTACGTCTTCAGAGAGCTCTTCAAGTACATCACCCTGCACATCGGGATCAACCAGTTGCCAGAGCATACGACGAATTTTATGGGGAGATGATTCTAAAAGAAGTGCGGTATCACAAGGTGCCGTTTTTGCTAGCATGCGCCTAACTTGAACAAATTGACCACTATTTAGTGACTTAGTCACCTGTTTTAGTTGTTGTAGTGGAATATCTTGTTCTAAAGCTTCAGGCATTGGCGTCCTTAATTAAATTTTATTACACGATGATGGGGTATCGCTTTATCTTACTTTATATCAGTAAACTACCTCAACCACTATTAACCTTAGCTTATGAGCAGGATTACTCTTGCTCATTAAATCGTTGATCAATGAGCTCACCAATTGCATTAAGTGCAGGTTCTGCGTCAGGGCCTTCACATACTACCCTAACTTCTTTGCCTTGACTGCTTTCGAGTAGCATAAGAGCTAGTACACTGTCGCCAGCGGCTTGTTTATCGTCTTGAAATAACGTGATTGAGGCATCAAATTGCACAGAAAGCTGTGCCAGCACAGTAGCCGCTCTGGCATGCAGGCCTAATTTGTTTTTTATTAAAAATGTACTTTCTAACCGCATTAATATTCTCTCAAGCTTTATTCTTGTTCTCGGTGGCGAATTTTCACATTAGGATGACTCATTGCAAAACTTTCACCTATAGTTTGCGCTAAGTAAACCGAGCGATGCTGACCACCGGTACAGCCAATGGCAATGGTTAAATAGCTACGGTTATTTCTTTCTAAATGAGGCAGCCATGTTTGCACGAATGTTTGAATTTGCCATGTAAACTTTTGTACTATGCTGTGACTGGCTAAGTAGTCTTTTACTGGTTGATCTAGCCCTGTAAGCGGCTTAAGTTCAGGCTCCCAATGTGGGTTTGGTAAAAAGCGAGCGTCAAATACATAATCGGCTTCTTTAGGTATACCGTGTTTAAAGCCAAATGACTCAAAGGTAATGATCAGTTGTTTGTCTTTTTTACCGAGTATTTTTTCACGGATAGACTCAGCAAGCTGATGCACACTTAAGCCTGTGGTATCAATCATATAATCGGCACGATTAATGAGTACATCAAGGAGTTGTTTTTCTTTTTTTATTGCTAAATCAAGTGGCAGAGAATCAATAGAAAGAGGATGAAGACGGCGTGTTTCTGAAAAGCGTTTGATTAAGGTTTGATCGTCACTGTCTAAATAAAACACCGTTGGCTTAGTAAAACCAGGCAAATATTCAATGATTTCATTAAACTGTTGTTGTTCTTTAGGTAAGTTACGCACATCAACACTTACAGCTATTTTATTGTAGCTGTCGGAAACACTACGAACAAGAGAAGGTAATAAATTTAAAGGTATATTATCTACACAATAATAACCTAAATCCTCAACAACGCGTAACGCAACAGATTTACCAGAACCTGAGCGACCACTTATAATTATTAATTCCATTTATCACCCTTTATTATTGCTACGGTTGACTTACAATGATCTGGTACAGCTCATTGTCGGATTTTGCCGCCCGTAATTGCTTACAAAATTCTTTATCGTTGAGCTTTTCAGCTATAGTGGCTAAGGTTTTTAAATGCTGCTTATTGTCACCGTCGGGTACAATTAAGGCAACAAAAATGTCGACCGGTCGATTATCTATTGCATCAAAATTAATAGCCGCTTCGCTCACTAATATAAGTGCAAGAGGCTCTTGTACACCACTCATACGACCATGAGGAATTGCAATTCCTCGGCCTATACCTGTGCTCCCTAGTTTTTCTCTTGCTGTTAATGCATTAAGAATATCTTGTTGAGCTAAATAGGGCAGTTTATTGTGAGCCAATTCACTGATAAATTCTAAAATTCTTTTTTTACTATTAAAAAGGACCGCAGCTTTACTGCAGTCCTGACAGATAAGTGAGCTTAGTTTCATAGTGTTAGTGTCGAGCAAGTTTCTCTTTGTGTTTAATTACTTGACGATCTAGCTTGTCAATCAGCGAGTCTATAGCGGCATACATATCTTGGTGTTCAGTAGAAGCAAAAATCTCAGCGCCACTAACATGAACGGTTGCTTCGGCTTTTTGGTTTAGTTTTTCTACATCGAGAATAACGTGCACATTCGTTATGTGATCAGTGTGCCTCTGTAACTTCGAAAATTTACTATTTACGTAGTCTCTAAGCGAGTCGGTAATATCTACATGGCGACCAGTTAAATTCAGTTGCATAAACATTTTCCTCTTTGTTGTACGCCTTAAATCAAACTTTTACGTTGATTTGACGGGGGAATAGCTAGAGATTCGCGATACTTTGCAATAGTTCTCCTTGCTACTTTAATTCCTTGCTCAGCCAATATATCTGCAATTTTGCTATCACTCAATGGTTTAGCTGAGTTTTCTGCAGCGATTAATTTTTTAATTAATGCGCGTATTGCTGTTGAAGAACATTCACCACCATTTTCAGTGCTTACATGGCTGGAAAAGAAATATTTAAGCTCAAAAATACCGCGTGGTGTATGCATGTATTTTTGCGTAGTAACACGTGAAATAGTCGACTCGTGCATTTCTACCATTTCGGCTACGTCATTAAGTACCATAGGCTTCATCGCCTCAGGACCATGTTCAAAAAAGGCCTGTTGTTGCTGCACAATACAGTTGGTTACTTTAAGCAGCGTGTCGTTTCTACTCTCTAAGCTTTTTATAAACCATTTAGCTTCTTGTAAGTGTGAGCGAATGAACTGGCTATCGCCACTTGATTTGACCGTACGAGACATAGCTGCATATTGGCTGTTTACCCTAATTTTAGGCATGCTATCTGGGTTTAGTTCAACCACCCAACGGCCTTTCACTTTTTTAACCGACACATCAGGAATAACGTACTCTGACTCTTCTCTAACGATAGTGTCTGCCGGTTTTGGGCTAAGGGTGTGAATTAACGTCATGACCTCTTTAAGCTCATCTTCTTTGAGCTTAGTTTTCTTCATTAACGTGCGATAATCACGCGCAGCCAATAAATCAATGTGATCAGTTAAGATCATTTTTGTTTCGTTTAAAAAAGGCGTGTCTTGATCAAACTGATTCAATTGAATACACAAACACTCTTGTAAACTACGCGCGGCTATTCCTACCGGATCAAATAGCTGAATACGCTTTAATACCGCTTCTATTTCATCAAGTTCAACTTCATCTTCTATGTCGTTCTCTTGATTAAAGCTCTCTAATATTTCTTCACAGCTAAGAGTTAAAATGCCCGAATCGTCCACGGCTTCTACGATAGCAATCGCGATGGCTTCATCAGTAGGGCTAAACGGTGTCAGTTGCAATTGCCACATTAAATATTCATGTAGCGTTTCAGTTGAAGAGCCTTGATAAATTGATTCATCTTCAGGCATTGGTCCTGATGAAGAGGCAGGTGCTGCGCTCATGTATTCATCCCATGTAACATCCATTGCCATATCATCGCTAATGGTGTCTTTGGTCATGGCTTCGCCGCTATCTTGCTCATATTCGCTAGGTTTTTCATCAGCTGAAGCACTTAGCGTTGATTCTTCGATATCGGCTTTTTGTTCGTTTTTACCCGCAGCATCTTCACTGTAATCTTGTTCTTCAACTTCAAGCAAGGGATTGCTATCGAGCGCTTCTTGAATTTCTTGCTGGAGATCCAATGTACTGAGTTGCAATAAGCGAATTGCTTGTTGCAACTGTGGAGTCATTGTAAGTTGCTGGCCCATGCGCAGCTGTAATGATTGCCTCATTTATCTCTAACAATCCTTTTAAATTAGTATAATTAATATTAGCAGATGCTTAGTGTAATAACACACATATTAGAGCTTGAACTGCTCGCCTAAATAAACATCGCGTACCGTTTTATCGTTTAATACATATTCTGGAGTGCCTGATGCAATTAACTCTCCATGAGAAACTATGTAGGCTTTTTCACAAACATCAAGAGTTTCGCGTACGTTGTGATCTGTGATCAATACGCCAATTCCTCGATTTTTAAGGTGTTCTATAATTTTTTTAATATCTAATACAGAGATAGGATCAACCCCTGCAAAGGGTTCGTCTAATAGTATAAATTTAGGATTTGCTGCTAATGCTCGCGCAATTTCAACACGGCGGCGCTCACCACCTGATAGGGCCATACCTTGGCTGTCACGAATATGTTGAATACTAAATTCATCAAGTAAATTATTTAAGGTATCTTCACGTTGCTGCTTATTAAGCTCTTTGCGTGTTTCTAAAATAGCCATTAAGTTTTGGTAGACCGTCAGCTTTCTAAAAATCGATGATTCTTGTGGTAAATATCCTATCCCTAGGCGAGCTCGGCTGTGCATTGGTAATAAAGTGATATCTTGATCATCGATTGATATTTTGCCTTTATCGCTCGGTACAAGGCCTACAATCATGTAAAAAGTCGTGGTTTTACCTGCGCCATTGGGGCCAAGTAAGCCGACAATGCTGCCAGCTTCAACCTCTAGGCCAACGTTTTTCACCACTTCACGGCCTTTATAGCTTTTCGCTAATAGCTCTGCTTTTAATGTGCTCATGGTTGGCCTTTATCGTCTTCTTTTTTGTTTTCAACAGGGACTAAAATAGTGTGTACACGGTCTGTTGAGTTTTCGTCTTTTTCTGCGCTAATTAACTGCTGCTCTATATCGTAGGTGATACTTTTAGCAGTTATTTTTTGACCTGCTTGAGCAATACTGGCTTCGCCGATTAAGGTTAAAAAACGCTGCGAAACATCGTAACGCACTTCATTCGCACTGGCGCTCATAATGGTGCCATCAGCTTGTGTTTCTTCAAAATAAGCAGGGCTGCCTGTGGCAATTAAAAGTTGCTTATTCTCACCTAAGTCATCACGTTTATGTACTTCTAAACGGTCAGCGTTAATGCGGCGATTACCATGAATAATTTCAACATTTTTCTCAAAAATGCCCACGTTTTCTTTTAATTGACCTTCTTGTCTGTCAGCACTAATTGAAATTTGATTAGCAGCAGGAGCTTCAACGGTTTCCTCTGCATGGCTATGAAATGCAATCAGTAATGAAGGAACAATTAGAATTTTAAATAGGTTATTGGTCATAATATAGGGTTCGCGTATGGTTAATAAGTTTAATCACTTCGGTTTTTAAATCGGCCTCAAGGCCTTTACCTGTGATTTTTAAATTAGGTCCTGTAATAACGACAGGCTGCTCTGACTGCATAGTGAGTAGTTTTATATCTACATTGATGCTATCGGCTGTGATCGTATCGATCATGGCGTTATCGGCTAAATTTAGCGCTTTTACATTGCCCTCTAATACGAGTTGACGATCGTCGTAGAGGGTGGCCTCATCAGCGTTAATACGCCATGTTTGCTGCTCGTTGTATAACGTAAATATAGGTTTTTCAAAAAAGGTAAAACCAAGTTGTTGGTATAACTCCATTTTTACCGCAGTTACTTTGTGGCTTATTTTACCTTGCTCATTATAAGCGGTTTGTTTTAGCTCAATCGCAGTGTAATCAGGCTTAGCAATAGTTTGAGTTTGTTCATCCGCAATAATATCTACCTGAGAAAAATAAGGATACCAAAGCCAAACCATACAGCTTATGAATAAGATGCTCAGTATTATGCGAGCTACATTCATGAACTGGTTCCTTGGCTAGTAAGTGGCTTATTGTTTTCAAGCATCAGTAAATCTGTTAACTCTCTTACTGCGCCAAAGCCGCCTGGCAACTGAGTGACATAATGCGATAAACGTTTAATCAGTGGGTGGGCGTCGTTTACGGCTACTGCAAACCCGACTTTTTCCATCACTGGCATGTCAGGGCCATCGTCACCAATGTAAGCTATTTGCTCATCGCTGAGCGCTAATTTTTGTTTTAATTCTTGATAGGCAATGAGTTTGTCTTCTTGGCCTTGGTATATATGTTGTACGGTTAAATTGCTCATACGTTGTTGAACTATTTTTGAGTGACGACCTGTGATCACGGCAACTTCAAAACCACTATTAATAAGGGCTTTAATGCCAAACCCGTCTTTAGTATTAAATGCTTTGAGCTCTTCACCTTGGTTGCCAAGATAAATACGTCCATCAGAAAATACACCATCAATATCGCAAATTAATAATTTTATTTTTTTTGCGCGCGCTTTTGCATCATCACTTAACGGCTGATAAAGATCTTCAAACTGCATTTATAGCACCCCCGCTTTTAGTAAGTCTTGCATATTTAGTGCGCCAATGGGCTGATTATGCTCATTAATCACAATTAAACCATTAATACGTTTTTGTTCCATAATGTTCAGTGCTTCAGCCGCGAGTATGTCTTGTGTGGCTGTTGTACATGACTTTGTCATCACAACATTAATTTCTGTGCTGTGTATATCAATACGTTGCTCTAAAATACGGCGTAAATCACCATCGGTAAACAACCCCGATAATTGCTGATTACTATTTATAATAGCGGTCATGCCAAGCCCTTTGGCTGACATTTCAATTAAGGCGTCTTTAATGGTTTGCGTTTCATTAATAATAGGCGTGTGAATACCGCTGTGCATTACATCTTTTAAGGTTAAGAGTAAGCGTTTGCCTAAACTGCCACCTGGATGCGACAGTGCAAAATCATCAGCGGTAAAACCACGGGCTTCTAATAATGCTACCGCCATAGCATCGCCCATAGCGAGTGTTGCTGTGGTACTTGCTGTTGGCGCTAAGCCTAATGAGCAGGCTTCTTGTTCAACTTTAATACACACATGCACATTTGCCAATGTTGCCATGGTTGACGTTTCGTTGCCTGTCATAGCAATCATTTTTGCGCCAATGCGTTTTAATACCGGAATAATATTAAGCACTTCACTGGTTTCGCCAGAGTTAGATATAAGCATAACCACATCATTTGATGTAATCATACCTAAATCGCCATGACTCGCTTCACCAGGATGTACAAAAAATGCGGGGCTACCAGTACTCGCTAAAGTGGCTGCTATTTTATTACCGATATGGCCCGACTTACCCATACCAATAACAATAATACGGCCTGAGCAGTCGTACATTAATTGGCACGCTTGATCAAAGCTTTCATTAACGTATTGTGCGATATCGCTGAGTGCTTGACGTTCTATATCAAGGACGCGCAAGCCTTGTTGAATAAAATTTAGCGTTGCCATGGATCACCCTACTTGACTAAAAATATAACCTTGGTAAATCATAAATGCGACGATGAGTACGCCACCTTCTAGTCTATTGATACGTCTTTGACCTCTAAAGTTCAATGACATAGCAATAAGTGCCAAGGTTGCACCGATCATAATTAAAACATCACGGTTAGCTACTGATGCGTCAATAACTGATGGGTTAATTAATCCTGCCAGCGGTAACACCGCGAGAATATTAAAAATATTTGAGCCAACAATGTTACCCAGTGCTAGATCATCTTCATTTTTAAGAACACCCGCAATGGAAGCAGCAAGTTCAGGTAGGCTGGTGCCTATGGCTATTATGGTTAAACCAATTACTAAGTCACTTAAGCCAAAATATTTTGCAATATCAACGGCTGAGCCAACTAAAAAGTGTGAGCTAACAGGAAGTAAAATCATTCCGACGACTAACCAAAAAACGGCTTTTTTGGTTGGGACATTATCAGGTACTTCATCACAGGCTTCGCTAACAAAGGGGTCGTCTTGGTTTTTTGCTCGCAGTGATACAAAAATAAGTCCACCAATAAAAACAACAAAACCAAAGAGTAAGGCTGCGCCTTCAAAAAACGAAAAGTAGTTATCTGAAAAAATATACCAAGTAGCGATAGACACCAATAATACCAGTGGAATTTCTCGTTTTAATGTACTTGAAGAGACTGAAAGCGGTCTTAAAAGCGCTGTAATACCTAATACTAATAATATGTTAGTGATGTTTGAACCAACTGCATTACCTACGGCTGTATCGGTTTTATTTGCCAAAGCAGCCGAAGCGGATACCATCATTTCAGGGGCCGATGAGCCCATAGCTACCACTGTTAAACCTACAATTAATGTTGGTACGCCAAAGTTTTTAGCCAGTGCCGCCGCACCATAAACAAACCTGTCCGCACTCCATACGAGAGCCGCAAAACCGAGAATTAAAATGACAAACGAGGTAACCATTGTGATAAGCCAGTTAGTGTAAATTCAGATAGCGCGAATAGTAACAAAAGCCACCATAAAAGTATAAGTAAAAGAGTAAGCTGTAATACATTAGGCGGTTATTAAAATAATTATTTAATGGGTTAACTTGCTTGTTTAAGCATCGGTTAAGTCAATTTGTCGCAGTCTTATAGCTGTTTTTGCGTGGCTATTACAAAATCTTACGAATTGTTTTTTCCATCTTGACCAAAAAACCCTTAAAATAGAAATATGAGAGAATATTGTTATGGAGAGCGACTTGTCGCAATCAATAGTAGAAGTCAAGGATGTTACCTTTTCTAGAGGCGATAGGGTCATATACAAAAATATGAGCTTTGATGTCCCAGAAGGTAAAATTACTGCCATTATGGGGCCAAGCGGAATTGGCAAAACCACGATGCTGCGCTTAATTGGTGGCCAGCTCAAACCCGACTCCGGTGATATTTTATTTAAAAACGACAGCATAGTTGCCATGTCCCGTAAAGAGCTCTACGCGGCACGTAAACGTATGAGTATGTTATTTCAAAGCGGTGCATTATTTACCGATATGTCGGTGTTCGACAATATCGCATTTCCTATCCGCGAGCACACACAGCTCAGTGAAGATTTAATTCGTTTAGTGGTTTTAATGAAACTACAAGCAGTTGGCTTACGTGGTGCTAAAGATTTAATGCCTTCAGAGTTATCCGGTGGTATGGCACGTCGTGCAGCCTTGGCTCGCTCTATAGCGCTTGATCCTGAACTGATTATGTATGATGAGCCTTTTGCAGGACAAGATCCTATCTCAATGGGAGTGTTGGTTAAGCTTATTAAATCTTTAAATGAAGTACTTGGTTTATCTTCTTTAATTGTTACGCACGATGTGACTGAAGTAATGAGCATTGCCGACCACGTTATTATTATTGCCGATCAAGGTGTGATTGGTAGCGGCACGCCAGATGAAATGCGTCAGCACGAATCACCACTTGTGCAACAATTTTTAAAAGGATTATCAGATGGGCCTGTACCATTTCATTATCCAGCACAAACCTATGCAGATGAACTGTTAGGAGAGCCGCAGTAATGTTGGATTTACTACAAAAAATAGGCCATAAAACACTAGGTCGTTTTGCTGCACTTGGGCGCTCCACTCACATGCTAGCAAGTGCATTATGGCATTTACCCAATTTTAAAAAAGGTACGCCTCTGCTAGTGCGCCAACTTTACATGGTTGGTTCACAATCGCTGTTGATTATTGTTGTGTCGGGATTATTTATCGGCATGGTTTTAGCGCTGCAAGGTTATACCGTTTTAGTTGATTATGGCGCAGAAGATAGCCTAGGTCCGTTAGTAGCGCTTAGCTTGTTACGTGAGCTTGGACCGGTAGTTACTGCGTTATTATTTGCAGGCAGGGCAGGCAGTGCGTTAACTGCTGAAATCGGCTTAATGAAAGCCACCGAGCAATTATCGTCGCTAGAGATGATGGCTATCGATCCGCTTAGACGTATTATTGCGCCGCGATTTTGGGCTGGCTTAATTAGTATGCCGCTACTGGCGTTAATTTTTTCAGCGGTCGCTATTATTGGTGCTCACTTAGTGGGTGTTGATTGGCTAGGCGTTGATACCGGAAGCTTTTGGTCAATAATGCAATCTCAGGTGTCGTTTGAAAAAGATATACTAAACGGTTTAATTAAAAGTATCGTATTTGCGATTGTTGTAACTTGGATTGCGCTTTATAAAGGGTATGACTGTATTCCTACATCAGAGGGGATCAGCAAGGCAACAACAGAAACAGTGGTACATTCATCACTGGCGGTATTAGGTTTTGACTTTATTTTGACAGCGGTAATGTTTACTAGCTAATAGGGTATTAAATAATGAATTCACGGAAATTAGAAATTTTAGTTGGTTTTTTTGTCGCACTGGGTATTTTAGCATTTTCAATGCTAGCGCTTAAAGTGGCTAATTCAGGTATTAGCGGCTCAGGTGAAACCTACACATTAAACGCCAAGTTTGAAAATATAGGCTCATTAAAAACTCGCGCGCCCATTAAAGTAGGGGGAGTTGTTATTGGTCGTGTCGAGTCAATTTATGTACACCCGCAAGAGTTTTTACCTGTGGTGAACATGAGTATTGATGCGCAGTATTTATGTCGTTTTTCAGATACCAGCTCTATCTCAATTTTAACCTCGGGTATTTTAGGTGAGCAATATTTAGGTATTAACCCTGTGATCGCCTCGGATTCAGCTAAGCAACGTTGTTTAGGCGAAGATGTTGCAAACAGTGCACAAGACCAAGCTATTGATGATTTATTTGGGGTGCAAAGCAAAGCATTAGCAAGTGGCGATTCAATCACTGATACCAAATCGGCATTGGTACTTGAAGAATTAATTGGCCAGTTCTTATTCAACCAAGGTAGTGAGTAATTATTATGTTGAAAACATTTTTAGTAAGTATTGCGCTGGTAAGTTTAATGCTATTACAAAGCGTGCAAGCAGCAGAAGTAAAATTAACTGATCCTAATAAAATGGTACGTCAAGTTGCTGACAATACCTTTGCACGAATTACTCAAGATCAACCATTAATAGTAAAAGATAAAGAACATTTACGTGTTATTGTTGAAGAAGAGTTAATGCCGTACATCGACTACAAATATGCAGCACTAAGAGTGTTAGGTAGCGAAGTGTCTAAGGTACGCGCAATTACCGACAAGGCAGAAAAAGCAAAAGCAATTGAAGATATTCAGCGTTTTATTGGTGCGTTTAGAGAGTACTTAGTTGCCACCTATGCCGGTGTATTTACCCAATACACTAATCAACAAGTTGAATTTGCTGCCGAGCAACCGTTTAAAGGTAAAGACGTGGTGGTGGTAAAAACCAAAATTGTTGAAGCAGGTAAACCTGATATAAAAATTGATTTTAAAGTACGTGAAGACCGAAGCGGTGAGTGGCGAGCTTACGACATGATTGCTGAAGGGATTAGTTTACTTGATGCAAAACAAAGTGAACTTCAGGGGATTTTACGCCAACAAGGTATTGACCATGTTAGCAGCTTATTAGAGCAAAAAAGTAAGCTACCGGTTCAGTTTAGAGGCAGCGATACAAATGAGTAAATTGGCAATTAGCCAAGTTGATGAGCAGCATTTACGAGTTACTGGTGAATTGACTCATAACTCAATTGGCAATGAACGGCTTCTGAACACTAAGCGACAAACTAAGCATAAAACCCTTTATTTTGACCTAAGTGAGGTCACAAGGGTTGACACAGCCGGCTTAGCTTGGTTAATTCACTCTTTTACAGAATTTAAGCAGCAAGGCATTCGCCTTGAATTGCAAAACCCACCTGAACAACTGCAAAACCTTATGCAGTTGGGTCAGGTTACAACCCTATTTGAGTGAGAGTTATGGAAACGAGTCAAGTCGAAACATTATTACGCGACGAACTTCAGTTAGCTGAAGTGCATGTAAAAGCCAATGGCAGTCATTATGAAGTAATTGCAGTTGGTGAATGCTTTGACGGATTAAGTCGTGTTAAAAAGCAACAGTTAGTGTATGGCCCATTAATGAATACTATTTCAGATGGTACCATTCACGCTGTTTCTATCCGCGCTTTTACTCCGACTGAGTGGAAACGTGAGCAAAAATTCATTTTACCGCAATAAATAAGGCCCCTTAGATGGATCAATTTGTAATTCAAGGTGGCACTTCGCTGGCTGGTGAAGTAACTATTTCTGGCGCTAAAAATGCGGCACTGCCTATTTTATTTGCAGCCTTATTGCCCGAGGGCAAGAGTACCTTTACTAATGTACCGCGGCTTCGCGATATTATAACTACTGAAGCCTTATTAAAAACCTTAGGCGCTGATGTTCAGTGGCAAGGTGATTCACTGATTATTGATGGTGCCACGGTAAATAGTACGTTAGCGCCTTATGAATTAGTAAAGCAAATGCGCGCATCAGTGCTCGCACTTGGGCCTTTAGTGGCTCGTTTTGGTGAGGCTCAAGTATCTTTGCCTGGTGGCTGTGCTATTGGTGCACGCCCAGTTGATATTCATATTCAAGGTTTAGAGCGCATGGGCGCGCAAATAACTGTGGAAAATGGTTATATTAATGCCAAAGTAGATGGACGCTTAAAAGGCGCTGAAATTTTCATGGAAATGATCAGTGTCGGTGCTACCGAAAACTTACTCATGGCGGCAACACTTGCAGATGGCAAAACTGTTTTAGAAAATGCAGCGCGCGAGCCCGAAATCATCGATTTAGCTAATTGCTTAATTGCAATGGGCGCTAAAATTACTGGTGCAGGTTCTAGCCGTATTGAGATTGAAGGGGTTGAGCGTTTATCTGGTTGTGAGCACCGCATATTACCGGATCGTATTGAAACCGGTACCTTCTTAGTTGCAGCCGCGATGGCCGGTGGCGAAGTACTGTGTAAAATGACCGACTTTCATTCACTTGAGCCGGTAATTGAAAAACTGCGTGCAACCAATGCGCTACTAGAAGTGCATGAGGATAGTATTTATCTTGATATGCGAGGCCGAGAGCTTAAAGCGGTTAATATTAAAACTATGCCGCACCCAGGTTTTCCAACCGACATGCAAGCTCAATTTACCGCTTTAAATGTAGTGGCTAACGGCAGTGCGACCATTACCGAGACTATTTTTGAAAATCGGTTTATGCATGTGCCTGAGTTACAACGTATGGGCGCTAATATTCGCCTTGAAGGCAATACGGCTTTTTGTGGTGAGACTCAAAGCTTATCGGGTGCGCAGGTTATGGCAACCGATTTACGAGCATCAGCGAGCCTTATTTTAACGGGGATTGTGGCCCAAGGTGAAACGGTTGTTGATCGTATTTATCATGTAGATAGAGGTTATCAGCGTATTGAAGATAAACTCAGTGCGTTAGGTGCTAACATCAAACGCAAAAGCAATTAGTTATATTAATACAATTATTATTCTAACGCATAAAAAACGCGATTATATATCGCGTTTTTTTATGTCTAATGCCAAAATATAAACAAGCGCTTTATAGCTTGGTTTCGAGCTCGGCTACTTTCACCATTATTTTTTGTATTTTACCGTTACGGTATAGCTCAAACTCAATTTCTTTACCTGGCTCGGTACTGCCTATCTTTTTTAATACATTTTGTGGATTAGCCACTGAAAGCCCAGCAATTTTAATTACAATATCTTGCTCTTCTATACCCGCCTGCCATGCAGGACCTAGAGGGTCGAGATTGGTAATACGCATGCCTGCGACAGGCGTTAAGCTATCATTGACCTCTTTGCCTGTACTATCTACTGCAGTGCCTTCAAAGCCCAAATAACCACGAACAACACGACCATGGCGAATAAGTTTACCCATAACTTCTTTAGCAAGGGTGTAAGGTACAGCAAAAAATATTCCCTGAATGTTCAAGTTCTCACGGGTTTTAAATTGGGCTGAGGTGATCCCTACTAAGTCGCCATTAGAATTTACCAGCGCTCCCCCCGAATTACCCACGTTAATAGCGGCATCCATCTGCAATAAATTATTGTAAGGACTGTCGGTAATTTTTTGCTTACCAGTGGCGCTAATGATCCCCTGAGTAATTGTTTGCCCTAAATTTAATGGATTCCCGATTGCTAACACCAAATCGCCTACATTCGAGGTGTAGTTGTCATTAACAGGAATAACAGGGAGGTGGTTGGCATTTATTTTTAATAATGCTAAATCGGTAATGGTATCAAAGCCAATAAGTTGTACATCAAAAAAACGTCTCCCATCGGTAAGAATCACCAGTATTTGGTCGGCATTATTGATCACATGGTAGTTTGTCAATATATAGCCATCGGGTGACATGATCACGCCAGATCCGAGCTCTTGCACCGTATTTTGGCGCTTGTAGCGTGGCTCTTTAGAAATGCTTTCTGAAAAAATAGTGACGACCGATGGTGCCGCGCGTTTAACCGCATCCGAAAAGCTTAAATGGCTTGTGGTCATTGCGCTTGGCAGGGGAACATTAGGTAGTAATGCAGTCCGCATGTTAGGGCTGAAAAAAACCACTAAAAAAGCAATGCCTAAACCGGCAAACAAAGGAGGAAGTACAAATTTTAGAAGTTTTAGCACGGTATTCTTATTGTTAGTGAGCAATCCCTTTATGATGGCACAAAAAAAATAACAGCGGCAAGTGCCGCTGTTACTTTTATTGTATTATTACTGAATTAATACAAAGATAGACTCGCGTCCGCGTTTAACACCTAACACAATATTACCTTGAATATCGTCGATAATTTGGTTCATGTCGCGAATGCTTTCTACCCGTTGACGGTTTACTTGCACAATAACATCGCCTTCTTCAAGGCCAACCCGTGCTGATGGTGAACGAGGATCGACCGAGGTTACCTCAATGCCTTTCATTTTGTTTTTCTTCACATTTTCTAGTGTTGCACCTTGGAATGCTGGGTGTAATTCTTCACCTGCAGCTGTAATTCCTGATGCGCCATCTAGGGTAACTTCAACGTTTTTAACTTTACCGTCACGATAAATTCCTAGCTGCACTTCACGGCCTTCACCTAAGGTGGCTATTTTGCTTCGCAGTTCATGGAAGCCACTAATTTCGCTGCCATTAATGCTAATAATCACATCGCCTGCTTTAATACCGGCTTTGCTGGCAGCTGTGTCATCGAGTACCTGCATAACGTAAGCGCCTTGTTTAACATCAAGCTGCTGTGCTTTGGCAAGGCCTGCATCAAGAGGGCGGCCTGAAATACCTAGCGAGCCACGGCGTACTTCACCATGCTCTACAATTTGATCAACAAGGTTTTTCATCATGTTTGATGGAATAGCAAAACCAATCCCCACATTACCACCCGATGCACCTAAAATAGCGGTATTAATACCAATTAACTCACCGTTTAAATTAACTAAAGCGCCACCTGAGTTGCCTTGGTTAATCGCGGCATCGGTTTGAATGAAATCTTCGTAACCTTCAATATTTAAACCACTACGACCTAATGCGCTAACAATACCTGAGGTAACGGTATGGCTTAAACCAAAAGGGTTACCAATAGCTACAGCAAAATCACCGACACGTAAGTCATCTGAGTTAGCAAGTTTTACCGCGGTTAATTCATCTGCGTCTATTTGTAGTAGCGCAATATCAGACTCTTTATCGCTACCAATTTTTGTTGCATCATATTCGCGACCATCTTCGAGGGTAACCACCATTTTTTCGGCGTCTTGTACAACATGGTTGTTAGTAACCACATAGCCTTTATCGGCATCAATAATAACTCCAGAGCCTAAACCACTAAACTGTCGCTTTTGGCTACGTGGCTGCGGGTTGCCAAAAAAGAAATCGAGTGGGTCACCACGTCGACGCACTTCTTTAGAGCCTGAAACCTGAATACTCACTACACCTGGCGTGATTTGCTCAAGCATAGGGGCAAGTGTTGGTAATTGTTGACCATTAACGGCAACCGGCAACTTAGCAAACGAGGCGGTTGGGCTTAATAATAAGCTAGTAGATAAAATAGCAGCACTGATAAGTGATAATTTCATTTTCATAGTCAGGGTTTACTCCACTTAAAAAGCAAAAGGCTGCAATAAGCAGCCTCAAAAAAGTATCAAAGCTGTATACCTAGCTCACACTTGGCTAGGTATATTACTTAAAGACTATGGGGTCAAAAAAAAGTTCATCAAGATGCTTTAGAAGTATTCACATCACCTGCAAATAAACCTGACTTACCCGACACATAATCCGCTGGTTGAGCATCGGCGTTTGAGCGATCTGAACTACGTTCTTTTAATGACGCTTGTAATTGCTCTGTGGTTTCTTTTGAGAAAAACGGCTCAGCAGGGGCTTTATTTCTGTCTTCGAGTAACAGTTGATTGGTTTCTTCAACATGACTTAATAACTGATCGTAGTTTTCTTTCATTTTGTTTACTAACTTACCAGTATTCGCCAAATGGTCGGCAACATCTTGGCGATACTGCTCAAGCGAATGCTTAGCTTGCTCTGCTTGTTGCTCTAATTCATCTTGTTTAAACTGTTTTTTAGTGACAAAGGCACCAACGAAAAATGCAGCAATAGCAACTACTACCACTAATCCTACCCATGTAAATGTACCCATAAATTCACCTCTATGCGAAAATAACTAAAAAATTAAAATGCTACTAAGTCTAATATACCCTGAGTATTGATGCGTGTTAATATGCTTTACAAATTAAACTGTGTTTTAACTGTAAATAGATATGACTCCTTGGCAAACATACCAGCAAGACCTTCAACGCGATGACTTTGTACATGACGCAGCACAAGAAAATGCAGTTCGTCATTTACAGCGTTTATACGACGATTTAACACAAGCAAAACCACAATCTAAAGGTTTTTTTGCAAAGCTTTTTAATAAAGCAGAGCCAGCTCCAATTAAAGGTTTATACTTTTGGGGTGGTGTAGGCCGTGGTAAAACTTACCTTGTTGATACTTTTTATGAAGCGTTACCGGGTGATAGAAAAATGCGAGTGCATTTTCACCGCTTTATGCACCGAGTACACGATGAACTTAAAAAGTTAAATAACACTGCCAACCCTTTAGAAACAGTAGCCGATATTTTCAAAGCAGAAACAGACATAATTTGTTTTGATGAATTTTTTGTTCAAGACATTACCGACGCTATGTTGCTCGGTGGTTTAATGGAAGCATTATTCGCTCGCGGTATTGTACTGGTTGCCACGTCAAATATTATACCTGACGACTTATACCGCAATGGTTTACAGCGTGCCCGTTTTTTACCAGCTATTGCCTTAGTGAATAAGCATACTGAAATAGTTAATGTAGATTCAGGCGTTGATTACCGATTACGTACTCTTGAGCAAGCAGAAATTTTTCATAGCCCGCTTGATGAACAAGCCGATAAAAACCTATTCGAATATTTTGACAAGCTCTCGCCAGAAGTCGGTAAACTAGATACCCCAATAGAAATAGAAGGGCGGATGATCAACACTCGCAAAGTATCTGACTGCATCGTTATGTTTGAATTTAGCGAACTGTGTGAAACTGCCCGTAGCCAAGTTGATTACATGGAAATAAGCCGGTTATATAACACGGTGATTTTATCTAATGTAAAACAGCTAGGGCAAAATAATGATGATGCAGCAAGGCGCTTTATTGCGTTAGTAGATGAATTTTATGAGCGTAATGTAACGTTAATTATCTCTGCAGAAAAACCGATTACCGAGCTGTATACACAAGGCAATTTAAACTTTGAATTTAAACGCTGTATTAGTCGCTTACAAGAAATGCAATCGTTAGAGTATTTAGCCCGAGAGCATTTAGCTTAAAATACGAAGGTTAGAGTTAACGGGCTGCGAGCTACGGGCTGAAATTACGTAGCAGCGGGTTTACCCCGCGTAAAGTTGGTCATTTAAAATAAAAAAACCTTGCGATGTTAACCGCAAGGTTTTTTTATTTCTCGAACCTCGAACCTCGAACTTACCTCATGGTAACAAACTCTTCAGACCCGGTTGGGTGTAATGCTACAACCGCATCAAAATCGGCTTTAGTCGCGCCCATTTTCATTGCGACTGCAAAACCCTGAATCATTTCATCAACGGTAAAACCAATACCGTGTAAGCCCACAACTTTTTCATCATCGCCTGCACACACTAACATCATATTACAGGCTTGGCGGTGCTGAGTAACTGCAGTATACATAGCCGCAAAGCTTGATTTGTATACTTTTACATTTTCGCCGCCGTACTGAGAAATCGCTTCTTGCTCAGTCAAACCAATGGTGCCGATAGGTGGGTGGCTAAATACTACGGTTGGTACTAGGCTGTAGTCCATTTTTAAATCGTTCGGCAATTCTTTATTAAATAAACGCTCCGATAGAGTACGACCCGCTTTAACAGCAACCGGTGTAAGCTCAATACCATTTTCGATAATATCACCCACAGCGTATACATTTTCAGCTGTGGTGTTTTGGTATTCATCTACTTTTACATAACCGCTTTCGTTTATTTCTACGCCTGCTGCAGCAAGGTTAATTTTATCGGTTGTTGGCGTGCGGCCTATAGCCCAAATAACCTGATCAACATTTTCGCTGTAACCATTCTCAAAATGAATCGTTAAGCTGCCATCAGCCTCTTTTACCACTTCTTTTGGTGAACACTCAGTGTGCAGTGTTGGGCCTTCTTTTGCCATAATATCAACCAGTGTGTCGATAATGTATGGGTCAAAAGTACGCAGTGGCTTGCTCTTACGAACAAATAAGTGAGTTTGTGTACCTAAGCTGTGTAAAACACCGGCAATTTCTACGGCAATATAACCGGCACCAACAACGGCAACACGTTTAGGTTGTTCGTTCAGCTCAAAAAAGCCGTTTGAATCAATACCGTGTTCAGCACCTGGAATATTAGGAATAGTAGGGCGGCCACCAACGGCAACTAAAATGTGATCGGCAGTATAGTGCTCGCCATCTACTTCAACGGTTTTACTATCAACAAACTTTGCAAAACCTTTGATCACAGTTACGCCATTTTTAGCTAAACCATTATCATAGCCTTTGTGAATACGGCCAATATAGGCTTCACGGCTTTCTACTAGTTTTGACCAATCAAAGCCTTTAACTTCAACATCAAAACCGTAATCAGGAGCATAAAGATTAATTGCTTCAGCAACTTGAGCGCCATGCCACATTACTTTTTTAGGAACACACCCTACGTTTACGCAGGTGCCACCCATGTGTTTAGCTTCAATTAATGCTACTTTTGCGCCACGCATTGCTGCACGGTTAGCTGATGCAATACCACCACTACCGCCACCAATTGCAATGTAATCAAAATGCTGAGCCATGTTTAATCCTCTAAATGTGTTTAACAATGTTTTACCGATAATATCATATGCGATGAACAAGTCACTTGTTCAGGTTTGCTAAAACCTCTACCATCAAACGAAAATCAAGCTAGTTAAGATCAAGGTATTATTAGTCGAGCGTATATTAAGCTAAGAGCTGAACACTTCCCCTTGTATTTACGTATTTTGCCCCAACTTCATTTTTATATTTGCATAAACTGAGAATGACTATGAGCAATGCACAAACAAATCCCCTTATTGGGCTTGAAGGACTTCCTCCTTTTTCAAAAATAAAGCCTGAGCATGTAGTACCGGCATTAAAAAAAGGTATCGAGCACTGTCGCAGTGCGATTGAAAGCGTATTAGCAAAGCAATCTTTCACCTGGAATGATTTAGTACTACCGCTTGAAGAAGCTGACGATAAACTATCGCGATTATTTTCACCGGTATCACATTTAAACTCGGTGATGAACAACGATGAACTTCGCGAAGCTTATGAGCAGTGTTTACCGCTTATTTCTGAATATTCTACTTTTGTTGGCCAACACCAAGGCTTATATGAGGCTTACAGCGCTATTTATAATAGCGATGAATTTAAAACACTCACTACCGCTCAGCAAAAAACCGTTACCAACGCATTGCGTGACTTTAAGCTTTCAGGCATTGCACTAAATCCTGAGCAGCAAAAACGCTACGGTGAAATTAGTGCGCGTTTATCAGAGCTTGCTTCAAAATTTGGTAATAATGTGATGGATGCCACGCTTGCATGGCATAAGCATATTACCGATGAAAGCCAACTAGCGGGTTTACCAGAGTCAGCACTGGCATTAGCGGCCGATACAGCAAAAAGTAAAGACTTAGAAGGCTGGGTATTCACTCTCGATTTCCCTTCTTACTTACCTATAATGACTTACGCAGACGACCGTGAACTTCGCAAAGAAACATACACCGCGTTTTCTACTCGTGCATCCGATCAAGGTCCAAATGCAGGAGAGTTTGATAACTCGGCGATTATGAGTGAAGAACTGGCACTGCGTCATGAGTTAGCACAATTACTGGGCTTTAATAATTACGCCGAAAAATCGTTAGCTACAAAAATGGCAGAATCACCTGCACAGGTATTTTCATTTTTAGAAGACTTAGCAGCTAAATCTAAGCCACAAGCAGAGCAAGAGCTTAAAGAGTTGCAACAATACGCAAAGCAACAGCACGGTATTAGTGAACTACAGGCATGGGACTTTGGTTATTACAGCGAAAAGCTAAAGCAAGAAAAATACGCGATTTCAGATGAAGTATTACGCCCATACTTCCCTGCCGATAAAGTGCTCAGTGGTTTGTTCGAAACTGTTAACCGCTTGTTTGGTATTACTGTTAAAGAGCAAAAAGACATTGATACTTACCATAAAGATGTGCGCTTTTTTGAAATTTACGATAGCAACAATACTTTACGTGGCCGTTTCTACTTAGATTTATACGCCCGTGACCACAAGCGTGGTGGTGCGTGGATGGATGACTGTATGGGTCGTAAAGTGCGTGCTAATGGTGAACTTCAAACACCAGTTGCTTACTTAGTGTGTAACTTTAATAAAGCGATTGGCGATAAGCCTGCTTTGTTTACCCATAATGAAGTAACCACACTGTTCCATGAGTTTGGTCACGGCATTCACCACATGTTAACTCAAGTAGATGCAGCGCCTGTTGCTGGTATTAATGGTGTGGCATGGGATGCCGTTGAATTGCCAAGTCAGTTTTTAGAAAACTGGTGTTACGAAGAAGAAGCCCTAAGCTTTATTTCAGGCCACTTCGAAACCGGTGAGCCATTACCAAAAGAGCTACTAGATAAACTATTGGCCGCTAAAAATTACAACTCAGGTATGCAAATGCTAAGACAACTTGAGTTCTCGTTATTCGATTTTAAAATTCACCATGACTACGTGGCAGACAAACCATGTAACATTCAAGCTGTACTTGATGATGTACGCAGTCGTACCTCAGTCATTAAGCCGCCAGCGTTTAACCGTTTTCAGCATGGCTTTAGTCATATTTTTGCGGGCGGTTACAGTGCAGGCTATTACTCGTATAAATGGGCTGAAGTACTTTCGGCTGATGCCTACTCTAAATTTGAAGAAGAGGGGATTTTTAATCCACAAACTGGCCAAGCGTTTATGCAGCATATTCTTGAAAAAGGCGGCAGCGAAGAGCCAATGGCACTGTTTAAAAACTTCCGCGGTCGTGAGCCAAGTGTAGATGCACTACTGCGCCACAGCGGCATCGCCGCTTAGGGTCTGTTGATTTTTGCGGATTAAAATATAATTACAAAAGCGCCCCAGAGGCGCTTTTTTATTGCCTAAAATACAGCGCTGTTAAAGAATATTTTGAATAAATTTTAGTAGTTTTAACATGGCGTACTATGCTTTTAACAAAGTACTAAAAGGGACTAACGCATGGCAAAGTTAATACTGGCAATTGATGACGATAAATTAATGCACCATATTATTGAAGAATCTTTAGCTGGGTTTTGCAAAGTGATCCACGCCAAAAATGGTGAAGATGGCATAAGACAAGCGATTAAATATAACCCCGATATTATTTTGCTTGATGTTGAAATGCCGGGGATGTCTGGTTATGAGGTTTGCCAAACTATTAAACAAAATAAAGCCACAACAGATATTCCGGTAATGTTTTTATCATCCAAAGTGGGGCAAGCTGAACGTATTAAAGGGTTTAGTGTTGGCGGGGCTGACTACATTTTGAAGCCTTTTAACGCACAGGAGCTGATGGCACGCATTAAAATTCTTTACCAGTATCGCAAGCAGTGTGCAACACTGCAGTATGATATAGCAAAGGCCAATAAAACAGCTGAAATGGCGATGATTGAGACCGGTGACATGGGGCGCATTATGCGTTTTGTTTGTCAAAGCTATCATGCCGATAATTTAGAATTATTAAGTGAATACTTTTTAGGGTTTTTTACTCCATTACACCTCAATGTCGTGGTTGTTTTTTGGCAAAATAACCAGGGAATGTTTTATAGCCAAGAAACAGGCGTATGCCCATTAGAGCAAGAGCTACTCATACAGCATAAAAATGCAGAACGCTTTGTTGATATTGGTCATAGTACTATTATTAATTACCCTAATATTTCACTATTAATTAAAAATATGCCTGTAGATACGCCATCACTTTATGGTCGCTATAAAGATTTATTTCCACATATTTTAGAAGTAACTAACGAAAAAGTAGTGACTATACAGCAGCACCAATATCGACTAATGCGCGACAATGAGCTAACCCTTGCTTTTAAAGATATTGTTGCCCAGCTTAAAAATCAAAACGCCATGCAAACGAGTGCAATTAGCCAGCTTACAGAGCAGCTTGAGCAACTCCAATCGCTAATGCAAACACACAACGAGATACCAGCTTCGCAATTTAATCAGCAAATAACTCAGCTTAGTCATACATCACAGCAGCTGGTTGCAACCACTAATGATTTAGCCTTTATTAAGCACCAGCTAAAAACAACCACTCAACAGCGTGATGACTTAATTACTCAAACACAACTAAGTAAACAACAAACGCAGCCAGAACCTGAGAGTGAAAATAACGATATTGAGTTGTTTTAAACTAGAGATCGTATATTGGCTTTGTTTGGGTATAATAACGGTGAAATTTATCATCGGAGTGTGAAGTGGTTATACAGTGTGCGTTTAAAGAGTGTCGACCTTATTTAAATGAGTTAGAAGCACGCTTTGGGCTTGCTCAATGGGCAGAGCAAAGCAGTGGTTTTAGCTTGCATTACGATGATAAAGGACTAAGCCTGTATAAAACTGACGAGCCAAAATTAGGTGCTATTAACGTAGACTTTGTAACTGGTGCCGTTGCACATAGGCGTAAATTTGGTGGTGGTAAAGGGCAATCAATTGCCAAAGCAGTTGGTCTTAATAAGGGCGCAACGCCAGTGGTACTCGATGCCACAGCAGGCCTTGGACGCGACGGTTTTGTGTTAGCCTCGCTAGGCTGTAAAGTAATTCTACATGAGCGCCACCCCGTGGTTGCTGCACTGTTATATGATGGCTTACAACGTGCTTATAACGATAGTGAAATTGGCCCATGGATGCAGCAAAATATGAGCCTTATCTTTGGTTCAAGCCATACCTTACTTGCCCAATGTGACAGCATGCCCGATGTGGTTTACCTTGATCCAATGTTCCCGCACCGTGAAAAATCAGCATTGGTTAAAAAAGAAATGCGGGTATTCCAAGAGTTAGTGGGTGGCGATACCGACGCCGATGATTTACTCGAGTTTGCTTACCCACTTGCCAGTAAGCGTGTAGTGGTTAAACGTCCCGATTACGCGCCATTTTTAAATGATAAAACCCCGAGTATGCAAATCAAAACCAAGAAGAACCGCTTTGATGTGTATGTAAAAGCCGCGATGGTTTAAGTTAACGGGCTACGAGTGACGGGCTTCGAGCCTAAAACGTGAGCGAGGTAAACTAAGGCTGATGGGGTGGCGCACACTATTTTGTAGGCGGGGCTTTATGCCGCGCATAGGGTAAAGGCTCCGAGGGTATAATTAATGTTGTGTAACTGCCAATTATAATTTGCTCTATCAAGAGTTGAAGTTTTAGGTGATGAATAAATAAATGACGAATTGCGTTTTAATTAATACCAAACACAATCCTGCCGAACCCCGAACTGATCTTTTAGATCTCGACTATTGAATATAGGATCTCAGCGCGTTTTCATGCTAGAATTTGCGCAATTTTTTTGTACTCGATAAGTAGCACTGTAATGATCTTAGATGATATCCGCATCGTTTTAGTAAACACATCACATTCTGGCAATATTGGTTCTGCGGCACGTGCCATGAAAACCATGGGATTATCAAAGTTATACCTTGTAGATCCTGCTTGTGAAATAGATAGTCATGCCAGCGCACTGGCTGCAGGTGCTACAGATGTACTTGGTAATGCGGTTGTTGTTGATACGGTTGCCGATGCCATTGCTGATTGTGCATTAACTATCGGTACTAGTGCTCGCTCGCGTACATTATCGTGGCCTATGGTTGAGCCGCGTGAATGTGGTGAAAAGCTTGTTGGCGAAGCTGTAAATGGCCCTGTAGCACTTGTATTTGGTCGTGAAAACAGTGGCTTAACAAACGAAGAATTACAACTGTGTAATTACCATGTATGTATTCCTGCTAACCCAGAATACAGCTCGCTAAATTTAGCGATGGCAGTACAAACCTTATGTTATGAAACGCGTATGGCATTTTTAAATCAACAGCCTAAAGCGGAACAACAAGAAGAAGAAACCCTATATCCATCGTCTAAACAAACAGAGCTGTTTTACGAACACCTTGAAGACACCTTGTTTAAAACAGGCTTCATCATTAAGCAGCATCCAGGCATGGTAATGACTAAGCTACGTCGCTTGTTTAATCGTGCTCGCCCTGAAGATGCTGAAATGAACATATTACGAGGTATTCTTACCTCAATTAATAAGTCTATAAAATAGTAATTAGTTATAAATAGCGCCCTTTATTACTCCACTAATACTTGACTAAATTACTCAGGTAATTACAATAGACCCAATACTTGACCAAAATAGTCGGGTATTACAAGTTTATCGGTGGCCGTTTGAGGCTAGCCTATTAGGATAATACTTGACTAATCTACTCTGGTAATTAAAATTTGCACTCTTTTGTGCGGGGGGCGTTATGAAGTTAACATCAAAAGGCAGATATGCCGTTACAGCCATGCTGGATGTTGCACTACATGCAAATATAGGCCCTGTAGCGCTTGCAGATATTTCGCAGCGCCAAGAAATTTCTTTGTCTTATCTTGAGCAGTTATTTGCCCGTTTACGTAAAAATGGGCTAGTGAGTTCTGTTCGAGGTCCTGGTGGGGGCTATTTACTAGGACGTGAGGCCGATGTAATTTCAGTTGGCGATGTTATCAATGCGGTAGATGAATCTGTTGACGCTACTCGGTGTCAGCGAAGCAATACTGGTTGTCAAAGTGGTATGCGTTGTTTAACCCATACATTGTGGTCAGACTTAAGCGCACGAATTGAAGAATTTTTAAATAATATTACCTTAGCTGAACTGGTTGAAAAGTCGGACGTTAAAGCGGTCGCTCTTCGCCAAGAAAACAGCGTTAATGATGCAATTAAGCAGTTGGAAAATATTCAAGTAAGCTGTCAACTTTAAGGTTGACCTGCAGCGGAGAGAGAAATGAAGTTACCGATTTATTTAGATTACGCAGCAACTACGCCCGTTGACGAACGAGTTGCCAAAGAAATGATGCAGTGCCTGACTATGGACGGTAATTTTGGTAATCCAGCATCGCGTTCACACCGTTTTGGTTGGCAAGCTGAAGAAGTCGTTGACCAAGCACGTACTGACATTGCTGATTTAATTAATGCAGACCCACGTGAAATCGTATTCACATCGGGTGCAACAGAATCAAATAACCTTGCTATTAAAGGTGCGGCTCAGTTTTACAAGAAAAAAGGTAAGCATGTTATTACCGCTAAAACTGAACACAAAGCAGTTATCGACACATGTCGTGAGCTTGAGCGTCAAGGGTTTGAAGTAACTTATATGGACGTTGAAGAAAACGGCCTACTTGATCTGCAAAAATTAG
This sequence comes from Pseudoalteromonas sp. Scap03, assembly GCF_013393115.1. Classification (GTDB taxonomy): domain Bacteria; phylum Pseudomonadota; class Gammaproteobacteria; order Enterobacterales; family Alteromonadaceae; genus Pseudoalteromonas. The sequence continues at coordinate 1,270,311 of NZ_VDEU01000001.1, forward strand.
CAGATACGATGCGTGACGACACCGTGCTTGTAAGTATCATGCATGTAAATAACGAGCTAGGTGTAATCCAAGATATCAACACCATTGGTGAAATGTGTCGCGAACGTAAAATTATGTTCCACGTAGATGCTGCACAAAGCGCAGGTAAAGTTTTAATCGATGTGCAACAAACCAAAGTAGATTTTATGTCATTCTCGGCGCACAAAGTATACGGCCCTAAAGGCGTAGGTGCTTTGTATGTTCGTCGTAAACCACGTGCACGTTTAGAAGCACAAATGCACGGTGGCGGCCATGAACGTGGTATGCGTTCTGGTACATTAGCAACCCATCAGTTAGTAGGTATGGGCGCAGCATTTAGAATTGCAAAACAAGATTTTGAAAAAGATCACGCACACATCAGTGCGTTACGTAAACGCCTAATCGACGGCATTTTAACAGATATGGACGAAGTGTACTTTAACGGCACACAAGACCAATCAGTACCTGGTATTGTTAATATCAGCTTTAACTTTGTTGAAGGCGAGTCGTTACTAATGGCCGTTAAAGATATTGCGGTATCGTCAGGTTCAGCCTGTACATCTGCAAGTTTAGAGCCTTCTTACGTATTACGTGCACTAGGCCGTAACGACGAATTAGCACATAGCTCAATTCGTTTTAGTATTGGCCGTTTTACCACCGAAGAAGAGATTGATTACACCGTTGAGCTAATGAAAAACTCGATTGGTCGTTTACGTGAAATGTCTCCTCTTTGGGAAATGCACCAAGAAGGTGTTGATTTAGATTCAGTTGAATGGGCGCACCACTAATTAGTGGAGCCCATACCTAGCAGGTAGTGAGGATAGAATTATGGCTTACAGTGATAAAGTAATCGACCACGTAGAAAACCCACGTAACGTAGGTGCTCTAGATAAAAACGATCCGTCAGTGGCAACGGGTATGGTAGGCGCACCAGCATGTGGTGACGTAATGAAACTGCAAATTAAAGTGTCTGCAGAAGGCGTGATTGAAGATGCAAAATTCAAAACGTACGGCTGTGGTAGTGCAATTGCTTCATCTTCACTGGTAACAGAGTGGGTTAAAGGCAAAACACTAGACGAAGCGTCTACTATTAAAAATACTGATATCAGCGCAGAGCTAGAATTACCACCAGTGAAAATTCACTGCTCAATTTTAGCAGAAGATGCAATTCAAGCAGCAATTGCAGATTACAAAAGCAAACATACAAACTAAGAGATATTCATGGCAGTGACATTGACAGATGCGGCAGCAAACCGCGTACAATCATTTTTAGCAAACCGTGGTAAAGGCATAGGCCTGCGAGTTGGCATTAAAACGACGGGCTGTTCAGGTCTTGCTTATGTATTAGAGTTTGTTGATGAGCTAAACGATGACGATGAAACATTTGCAGCTAAAGGCGTTACCTTAATTGTTGACGCTAAAAGCTTAGTTTATATCGACGGCACCGAGCTCGACTACACAAAAGAAGGCTTAAATGAAGGGTTTAAATTTAACAACCCTAATCAAGCTGATGAGTGTGGTTGTGGCGAAAGCTTTACCGTTTAAGCTCAAACTTGTTTTGAATACCTAAGCTACTTGGGTATAACTAAGCCCTGCCAATTAATGTAGGGCTTTGTCATTTGTGAGAAGTTATGCGTTATTTTGAGTTATTTGCAATTCCCGTTGACTACAATATTGATTTAGCAACGATTAACAAGCACTACTTAGAACTTCAACGTGCTGTTCACCCTGATCGCCATGCTAATGCTAGCAGTCGTGATAAATTAATGGCCGTACAAAGTACTGCCGAAATTAATGATGCACTGCAAACACTCAAGCACCCCGTTAAACGTGCTGAATATATGTTGAGTGAGCTGGGCGTTGATATTCGCGCTGAGCAGCAAACATTGCAAGATCCCATGTTTTTAATGCAGCAAATGGAGCTTCGAGAAGAACTTGAAGAGTTAGCGACCACAATCGATCCGGACTCTGCTATTGCCCATTTTGAAAAACAAATAAAGCAGCTTGATCAGCAGTACAGTGCGCAATTGGCAGAGCAGTTAGCAAGTAACGATGAGCAGCAATATCAACAAGCAGCAGACAGTATCCGTAAGCTAAAGTTTGTTTATAAGTTACGCGACGAACTTGAACGCATTGAAGACAGTTTATTTGACGATTAATTCACTTGCTGCAAAGCGAGCAACACGAGTTTAAAGAGCATTATGGCATTATTGCAAATTGCTGAGCCGGGGCAGAGCGCGGCACCACATGAACATAAATTAGCAATTGGAATTGACTTAGGTACCACGAATTCATTAGTGGCAACCGTACAAAGCGGCGAAGCTCGTACTATTACTGATGAGTCAGGCGAAGCAATGTTGCCGTCTGTAGTGCGTTACCAAGCTGGTGGCATAACCGTAGGTGCAGACGCGATGCAAGCAGCTACACTCGATCCGGTTAATACACTCATTTCAGTCAAGCGCTTTTTAGGTAAAACCCAAGCCGAAATAGAGCAAAGCTACGGCCAACTGCCTTATCAATTTTGCGATGATAACGGCGCACTTGCGATAGCAACTGAAGCCGGGAAAATCAGCCCAGTAAAAGCATCAAGCCATATTTTAGGTGCCCTAAAAGCACGTGCAGAACAAAGCTTTGGTAATCAAGATATTTTAGGCGCGGTTATCACCGTACCAGCCTATTTTGATGATGCACAACGCCAAAGCACTAAAGATGCGGCTGAACTTGCCGGCATTAATGTGCTGCGTTTATTAAACGAGCCAACCGCGGCTGCGGTTGCTTATGGCTTAGATTCAGGCCAAGAAGGCATAATTGCTGTTTATGACTTAGGTGGCGGAACATTTGATATTTCTATACTGCGCTTAAATAAAGGTGTGTTTGAAGTATTGGCCACTGGTGGCGATTCAAGTCTAGGCGGTGATGACTTTGACTCATTATTAGTTGACTACTTAAAACAAGAAACCGGCGTGACGGGCTTATCTCCTTCGGTATTACGTTTATTTATAAATAAAGCCAAAGCCTGTAAAGAAGCACTCAGCCAATACGAAAAAGTAAATGTTGGTCTTGAGTTTGACGATGAAAAATACATGGTTGAAGTAACGCGAGAGAAGTTTAACGAGCTGGCTATGCCACTGGTAAAAAAAACGCTCCGCTCATGTCGTCGTGCAGTAAAAGATGCCGGTATTGAAAACCAAGAAGTACTACAAGTGGTGATGGTTGGCGGTTCAACCCGCATGCCGTTGGTACGTACTCAAGTTGGCGAGTTTTTTGATAAACAACCACTCACTTCAATTGATCCTGATCGTGTTGTTGCACTGGGTGCAGCATTACAAGCTGACGTATTAATTGGTAACAAGCCAGATTCAGACATGTTATTGCTGGATGTGTTACCGTTGTCGCTAGGACTTGAGACCATGGGTGGCTTGGTTGAAAAAATTATTCCACGCAATACCACTATTCCAGTTGCACGTGCGCAAGAATTTACTACGTTTAAAGATGGTCAAACGGCTATGTCGTTGCATGTATTACAAGGTGAGCGTGAACTGGTTGACGATTGTCGATCGCTGGCAAAATTCAGCTTAAAAGGCATTCCACCTATGGCGGCGGGAGCTGCGCATATTCGCGTTACCTTTAAAGTAGACGCTGATGGTTTACTAAGCGTATCAGCCATGGAAAAATCAACTGGCGTTCAAGCAGAAATACAAGTAAAACCGTCGTTTGGTTTGTCTGACGACCAAGTTGCTAATATGCTTAAAGAGTCGATGAGTAACGCTAAAGGCGACATGCAAGCGCGTATGCTTAAAGAGCAACAAGTTGAAGCGCTTCGTGTAATAGAAGCAATGGAAGCCTCTTTGGCAGCTGATGGCGATTTACTTGAGCCTGAGCAACTAGCGGCGCTAAAAGTGGAAATAAACGAACTTGCAAAAGTACGCGAGAGTGCACAAGAGCCAAGCGAAATTAAAGCAGCCATTGAAAAAATGGACAATGCGAGTAGTGATTTTGCCGCGCGTAGAATGGATGCATCAATTAAAAAAGCCTTAACAGGCCAGTCAGTAGACAATATATAAGAGAGATTAGAATGCCACAAATTGTTTTTCTTCCCCATCCGGAGTTGTGTCCTGACGGTGCTGCAATAGAAGCGCCCGCTGGCGAAACGGTACTTGATATCGCGCTTAAAAATGGCATTAGCATTCCTCATGCCTGTGAAAAGTCATGTGCATGTACAACTTGTCACTTAGTGATCCGTGAAGGTTTTGACTCATTAGATGAAAGTGACGACCTAGAAGACGACATGCTAGATAAAGCCTGGGGTTTAGAACCAGAGTCACGTTTAGGTTGCCAAGCAATTATTAGAGATGAAGACTTAGTGGTTGAAATACCTAAGTACAATCTCAATATCGTTAATGAAGAACACTAGTTTTTAATTAACGACTATTATATTAAAAGCCGCTGTTTAATACAGCGGCTTTTTTGTTTGTATTAAGTAGCAGCGGGTTTACCCGCGTTTTTTTTAAAGGTTACGAGCGACGGGCTGCGAGGTGCGGGTAAATTAAAAAACCTTGTAGCGTTAACCACAAGGCTTTTTTAATATATCGAAGCCCGAAGCCCGAAGCCCGAAGCCCGAAGCCCGAAGCCCAAAACCCATTTCGGAGGTGTATTTTGAGTGATCTTATTTTTTCAGACTCGTTTATAAACGGTGAATTTTATCAAACTAGCACACGCTTTAGCGTTGATGATCCCGCCACCGAACAAAGTATTGTTGATGTAAGCGACATTGACGAGCAAGGTGTAAATACAGCTATTGATGCGGCAAAAGGCGCGTTTGTAAAATTAAAAGCCACCAATGCAACCGAGCGAAGTGAAACTTTGATGCGTTGGTATGAGTTGGTGATTAAACATAAACAAACGTTAGCTACACTTATGACCAAAGAGCAGGGGAAACCACTTAAAGAATCTCTCGGTGAAATAGATTATGGCGCCGGCTTTATTAAGTGGTTTGCTGAGCAAGCTAAACGTAGCTATGGGGATGTGATCCCTGCAACCGATAACCAGCATCGCCTAACCAGTTATAAACAGCCTATTGGCGTGGTTGCCGGTATAACACCATGGAACTTTCCTGTGGCTATGGTAACTCGAAAAGTAGCCCCTGCTTATGCTGCTGGCTGTAGTTTCATTTTAAAACCTTCTGAACATACACCACTATGTGCTATTGCTTTAGCGTATTTAGCTGATCAGGCTGGCTTTGTAAAAGGTGCATTTAATGTGTTGGTATCACAAAACGCTAAAGACGTTGGTAAAATGTTGACTGACTCAGAGGTGGTACGTAAGTTCACCTTTACTGGCTCTACAGGTGTAGGTAAGCAGTTACTATCACAGTGTGCCCAGACAATTAAAAAAACATCAATGGAATTAGGTGGCAATGCGCCGTTCATTATTTTTGATAATGCCGATATTGATGACGCTATTGATGGGCTAATGGCGGCTAAATTTAGAAATAGTGGCCAAGCGTGTGTGGCGGCAAATCGTATCTTCATCCAGCGCAGTATATTAAATGAAGTGCTTGAAAAAATTACACCCAAAGTCGCTGCGCTCAAGGTTGCAAACGGTTTTGATGAAAATGCCGACATAGGCCCGCTTATTTATCCCAAAGCAAAAGAGAAAGTACAACAACTGATTAAAGATGCTCTCGATAAAGGCGCTACGCTAATTGGTGATAACAGCAATTTAGGTGGCAGCTTTCAAAACCCATTAATAGTTACTAATGTCACTACACAAATGGATATTTATCACGAAGAAGTATTTGGCCCTGTATTAACGGTGAGCCCATTTGATGAAGAAAGCGAAGTCCTTGCGCTTGCTAATGACGTCCCTTATGGATTAGCTGCGTACTTTTATAGCCAAAACATTAAACAAATCTATCGTGTAAGCGAAGGGTTAGAGTTTGGCATGATAGGTGTAAATGAGGGGGTTATATCAAACCCTGTAGCACCGTTCGGTGGGGTAAAGCAATCAGGCCTTGGAAGAGAGGGTGGTCACCAAGGTTTAGATGAATACCTAGAAGAAAAATACGTATGTATTAGAGTTTAACTCTATAAACTGTTCCGATGAGTTAACCGTTTAGCGTTTTAAGTTGCTTGAAATGGGTGTAAATGCTACCTTTCAAAAAAATGTTTAAGTAAACAAAACGTAAAGAATTTCTATAAGTAGAAATAACCCCGTGTGTAAATGCCACCATTTTGGTGGCATTTTTTTGCCCCTATTTAAGGAATGATTTTTGGTATTTCTCTATTTTAGGGTCTAAACTATTCTTAGTTAGATGTTATTTTGCTTATATCCTTTTTAAAAACGCAATTATATGCAGTATCAATTATTCTTCCACTATGCGGCTTTTTTGTAACCCTATGTTTTTTAATTGTTTATTTTTATGTGTGAGTAAGTAGAATGGAGTTTCAGTAGTTTTAAAACTATTGAAATATAGTAATAATGTACAATTGTGTTCTACACATTATTAAATTAACATCCCGCAAATTCACCCATTAAAAAATAATAAAGCACCCACTATGAGTAGAAGAAATCAAGCAACGGTAGACCAGGAAGTTTCGTTCGGCATTGACGAAGAGTTAGTTTCTACAACAGATTTACGAGGGGTTATCACCTATGCAAATGATAACTTTTGTAAAGTTTCAGGGTACACCATTAATGAATTGACAGGGAAAAACCATAACATGGTTCGACATCCTGATATGCCGCCAGCGGCATTTGGTGATATGTGGTTCAATTTAAAAAGCGATACCGCTTGGCGAGGAGCGGTAAAAAATAGATGTAAAGATGGGCGTTATTATTGGGTTGATGCCTTTGTAACCCCTATTTATGAAAACGGTAAAAAAGTAGGTTATCAATCAGTTCGCCAACAACTCCTTCCAGAATATAAAAACCGAGCAGAAAAGCTATACCAACGTTTAAATAATGGTCAATCAATTACGCCTTTAAGTGAAAAATTAGCTGCATTTAAGCTTCCTCTATTTATTGGAGGGGCAGCTTTAATTGCTTGGTTAACAAGCTATATGTTCTGGTTATGTTTACTGTTTGTTCCTCTGCCTTTTGTTATTTTTTATGAAGAGTTAATTCGTTCGCAAAGCACAATCAAAAAAACCAAAGCAGGTCCAGATAGCGTATCTCGGCATATTTATTCTGGTAGCGACAGCCTCAGCTATAGTGATTTTCAGATTAAATTACTTGAGGGTAAAGTCACTACTATTGTTGGCCGGATTATTGATGGTACCTTAAGCTTGAGTAAAGGTGCTGATTCTCTAAAAATTTGTGCTGAAGCTGCGCAGGCCGGTGTTGAAAAAGAAGCATCAGAATTACATCAAGTGTCGTCAGCGGTTGAAGAAATGGTGCATTCAATTGATGAAGTAGCAAAAAATACTTTAGTAACTAACCAACGAGTGCAACAAGCTCACCAAGACTGCGAAAGCGCAACGCAAGCGATGTCAGGCACCATGCGTGAAGTATCGTTACTCGCCAACGAGGTGGATAACTCGGCAAGTTCAGCGAGCGGGCTAGCAATAGAGGCTGAAAAAATTGGTGGCATAATGCAAGAAATACAAGGGATTGCCGATCAAACAAATTTACTTGCACTTAATGCGGCTATAGAAGCTGCGCGTGCTGGTGAGCATGGTCGAGGGTTCTCGGTTGTTGCTGATGAAGTGCGAGCACTCTCAAGTAGAACGCATACTGCTACAGAGCAAATTCAAGTCTCTATATCTGAAATGCAATCTACGTTACTCAATTGGTCAAAAACAATGGAAGCGGGTAAAAACGCGGCAGAGACTTGTGTTAAAGAAACGCGAAATAGCCAAGATATCGTCTCAAAAGTATATGCTGCAATTACTGATATTTCTGATTTAGCAACACAAATATCAACCGCAGCAGAAGAGCAAAGCATGGTATCACAAGAAATCAGCCGTAATATTTCAAATATTAGTACCGCTTCGTCAGAAAACTTAGCCCAAGCGCACAGTGTAGGTACAGAGTCTGATGCGATTGAAAAACACTCTAAAGCATTAGCATCACTAGGTCTTTCTTTTAAAGTAGGTTAACAACTTAAGCAAGGGCAGCAAATACCCAAGTGTATGAGGCGCTGAGAATATAACATGTTCTCAGCGCGCCTAAAGCGTCAAATACGGGCAACGGGCTGTGTGGTGCGGGGAAAACCTGCTACTACTGGTGTTATTTGTAATATTTCTTTAGCAGTGACTTCATGTCGCATCAAAGTTTTATAAAAGTATGAATTAAAGGATACAAGCAAACGAGAAGTAAAAATGTGAATAAGATTACGCAAATAGACGAGTTAGTATTATTTATTTTAGGTTTGGTTTTATGAAGGCCAGGTATAATTAAGAAGCTAACTTTGAACATTACTGAGGGAGTTTAGAAAATAGTGGGGCGATTGACGGGGCTCGAACCCGCGACAACCGGAATCACAATCCGGGGCTCTACCAACTGAGCTACAACCGCCACTACATACACCTTGTTTGGTGTGGCGCGCATAATACATAATATCCCCATGCTTGTGAAGCAAAAAATCAAAAAAATTTAAACTTATTATAAGTATTCTATATTTAAGCTATTGGCAACGGGCAACGGGCAACGGGCAACGGGCAACGGGCAACGGGCAACGGGCAGCCAGAACCCCTAACCCCTTAGTAAAACGTTGTTGCAAACACCTATTAAAGATTTACAATACTACAAACAATACCGCTAAACTGCTTAATAACGCTATCAGGAGTTAATATGGATTCAATACTCAATTGGCTGAATGAAAATTCAGGCTTAATCTTACACTATGGTATTCAAGCAGTTATAGCGCTTGTTATATTTTTACTCGGTGGCCGAATTGCCAAGTTTTGTGCAAATTTAACCGCTAAAGCATTCGACAAGAAGAAAGTAGATGTAGCGGTTTCATCGTTTGTATCTAGTATTGTGTATGCCATTGTATTTGCAGCCACTATTTTAATGGCGCTGTCACAAATTGGTATCGAAACCACGTCATTTATTGCTATTTTAGGTGCCGCAGGTTTAGCGGTTGGCTTAGCACTGCAAGGGTCGCTATCTAACTTTGCATCTGGTGTGCTAATTATTTTACTACGCCCATTTAAATCTGGTGACTACGTTGAAGCTGGCGGTAAAGCCGGTACGATTAAAAAAATTGAAATATTTTCTACTGAAATGCGCACTCCTGACAACAAAGTTATTGTAATGCCCAATTCAAAAATAATGTCAGATGCAATCATTAACTACTCGCGCGAAGCAACGCGTCGCGTTGATCTTGTGATTGGTGTTGGCTACGACGCCGATTTACGTAAAGCAAAAGAAGTACTTAAATCAGTACTAGATAACGAATCACGTATTTTAAAAGATCCTGCATACAACGTATCGGTTTCTGAACTTGCCGATTCAAGCGTTAACTTTATCGTACGCCCTTGGGTTAACTCAGAAGATTACTGGCCAACATACTGGTCGTTAATGGAAAACATTAAAATAGCGTTAGACGACGCTGATATTACCATTCCATTTCCACAAATGGATGTGCATTTGCACAAGCAAGACTAATTTTAAAAAGTTATTAAGGTAATGCTCACGTTAGGTTTGCTAACGTGCGCGCTGCTTTAAAGAGCATGAATATTTTTTACAGGGTTATTTTTTAATGAAACTTAAGCTTTTATCAATTTTAGTAGCAGCCTCAGCTACAACCAGTGCATTTGCATCAGAAGAAGAACAAAAAACCTGGGAAGTAACCAGTGAAGTGGGCGCTATCATTACCAGTGGTAATACCGAAACAACGACCTTAAAAGGTGGTATTAAAGTATTGCATAACTTAGAAAGTTGGAATAACGAGTATAAGTTAGACGGCATCTACAAAGAAGATGAAGTAGAAAACGACGCTGGCACAAAAGAAAAACAGCGTACTAACGAAAAGTACTCTATTTCAGCGCAGGGTAATTACAAATTAAACGAAAAGCATGCTCATTTATTTATTTATGGGTCGCACGTATCTGATTACTTTGGCGCATACCGAAGTGAATCAGTTATTTCAGCGGGTTATGGTTTACGTTTACTAAACGAGACAAACATGAAGCTAAACGCTGAAATTGGTCCGGGTTATAAGTATTTTAAGTATCCAGATATTAGCGAAGAGGTTGATGAAAACGGCAACTCATTAGCGGGTGAATACGAAGGCGAAGTGATTGCCTTAGGTAAAGTAGATTTTAGCTGGAAAATTTCAGACAACGCGCGTTTTACTCAGTTAGTGTCGGTAGAATACGGTGATACTAATACTAAAACCCGTTCAGAAAGCGCATTACTTACTAAAATCAATGGCTCACTGCAAATGAAAGTGGCTTACAATATAACCAACAACTCAGATGTGGCTGATGACAAAGAAGCAACAGATACAGAGACTTCACTAACACTTGTTTACAGTTTTTAAGCATACAAAAAGCATAATAATGGGTAAGCGTGCTTACCCATTTTTTTTATCTATAAAATGGTGTAGTATGCGGCGAATATTTATATTTTTTATCTTTTTTACTAAAGGGAAGCTTTGTGAAGTTAACTAATTTTTTTTCGGCAGTACTATTTTTCAGTATGCTTACCTCTACGTCGGCTATAGGGGCTGAAGAAAGAGTTCAGCCAACTGAACAACAGTTAGAGCAATTTAAAAAATTGCCAGAATCTCAACAGGAAGCTTTAGCAAAAAAATATGGTATAGACTTAAGTGCTTTAAAAAAGTCAAAAGATAAAGATTCTGATGATGAACTTTTAACACCTTCAGTACTTCCTCGAAATAGTAAAACTAAAATAGATGATGAGGAGTTTCAAACTGAAGAAGAGAAATTTAAACCGAAATCAGATGAACCAAAGCCATTTGGGTATGAGCTCTTCTCCGGTGAGCCAACAACATTTACCCCTTCTGAAAATGCTTTAGTTCCAGATAGTTACATTGTAGGGCCTGGCGATACTTTTACTATAAATTTATACGGTAAAGAGTCATCGAGTGAAGAAGTTGAAGTTGATAGAGAGGGGCGTTTAGCAATAGATAAATTGCAGCCAGTGTCTGTTTCGGGTATGCAATACAGTGAAGTAGTTAAACTTATAAAGGTTAAGGTTGAAAAAGAAATGATTGGTGTTGAGCCATTCGTTTCTATGGGAAAAACTAGAAGTATTAGGGTAATGGTTTTAGGTGAAGCTTATCTTGCAGGTGCTTATACCATTCCCGCACTGTCTTCTATCTCACATGCTTTATTTGTAAGTGGCGGTATTTCTGAAATTGGCTCTTTACGTAATATTCAGTTAAAACGAGCTGGTAAAACAATTCAAACTCTCGATTTGTATGATCTGCTAATTCGTGGTGATAGTTCAGATGATGTAATTTTAAAGCCAGGTGACGTAGTTTTTATTCCGACTGTAGGTAAACAGGTTACTGTGGATGGTGAGGTTCGTAGACCAGCTATTTTTGAGTTACAAGATAATGAATCAGTGCATGATTTAATTGAGATGGCAGGTGGCTTTAATGGAGCCGCTTATCCACAAAGAACAGTTGTAGAACGCTATACTGGTAATAGTTTCAAAACAATTCTGCAAATAGACTTAACAAATTCAGATTCTAAATATATTGCTAAAAACGGTGATAAAATAAAGGTACCTTCATCAAGTGAAGAGTTAAACGATGCAGTAACTTTACTCGGTGCTGTAACATATCCAGGTAATTATTCGTGGAGCGAAGGAGATAAAGTTAGCAAACTATTTACCTCGATCAAGAGTGATTTACTTCCGATAGCAGATTATGAATACGCTCTTATAATCAGGGAAGTAAATATCAAAGGTGATATAGAGGTGCATCAATTTTCACCACTTAAAGCGATTGCTAACAATCCTGAGCAAGATATAGAGCTAAAAGCACGTGACAAAGTGGTTGTTTTTAGTCGCTTTCAATCTAAAGAGGATGAGGAAATAGCATTAGACTCATTAGCTTTAACCCAAGAGCAAATTAAATTAAGAGAAAAAATGGCTTTATGGGATGATTTTGAGCAAAAACAATTTTATGAATTTATAGATTTAGGTGACTCCTTAGATAAGGAGCTTGCTGAGCAAGTTGAAAAACAACTTGCCGAAGAAGATAAAAATAGAGTTACCGCAATTACGGAAATTTTAAATAAAAAAGTTGAATTAGAAGATGACGAGTATTCATATTTCAGCAGAGAAAGACTCCTTAAGCCTATACTTGCTAAATTAAATCAGCAGGCGGGTTACAAAAGTAAAGTGCAAATTTACGCAATTCGTGGTGAGGTTTATCATGAAGGGATTTATCCTCGTCCGGTTAATGCCAATATAAATAAGGCAATTGCATCTGCAGGGGGGCTAAAAGAGTCAGCATTTCTTGAAAGTGCAGAGATAACGCGTTTTTCACCAAAAAATGCGGCAATGTTAGAGCATGTTAATATTAATTTAGATGAAGCAGTTAGTAATCCTACAAAAGAAAAGTTTCTGGTCCATAGTAAAGATTCAATCAATGTTTACCCAATACCTAATTGGCAGAAAGGACTAAAAGTAAGCTTATATGGTGAAGTTAAATTTCCTGGTGATTACGATATTCGTAAAGGTGAAAGTTTACGAGAAGTAATAAAAAGGGCTGGAGGGTTTACAGATTATTCTTACCCTGAAGGGGCTGTATTTACACGCGAAAATCTACGTTTTCAACAGCAACAGCAGCTAAACAAGTTGTCAGAAGACTTGCGAAGAGATATTACTTCTAAAAGCTTTAACAGCTCAATCACCGACTCATCGCTGAGTTATGAAGACATGAATAGCTTGATTAATGATTTGGCTAAAGTGAAAGCGGTGGGTCGTTTAGTTATAAATTTACCAGCTATTGTGGAGGGTAAATTAGATATCCCCCTAGAAGATAGCGATACGCTCTATATTCCAAGCAAACAAAACAGTATTAATGTTGTTGGTGAGGTTAACTTCTCTAGCTCACATTTATTTGATTCAGCTTTATCGGTTGATGACTACATCGGTAGAAGTGGTGGCTTTAAGCAGCGTGCAGACGAAGATCGTGTTTACATTATTAAAGCAAGCGGCCTAGTTAAAATACCAAATAATAATTCTTGGTTTGGTGTTGATCGCTCTGAAATACTAGAGCCAGGAGATACAGTCGTGGTGCCATTAGACACAGAGCACGTTGATAACTTAACTTTGTGGAGCACAGCAACACAAATACTTTATCAAATGGGTGTAGCCCTAGCTGCGGTTAGTTCACTGTAAATTATAAAGGTGTATGGAATGAAAATGAAAAAAAACAATGGTTTTACTATGATGGAACTACTCATAGTTATCGTAATCTTAGGACTTTTGGCATCTTTAGTTGCCCCCAAATTTTTCGGTAAATTGAGCACGGCAGAAAGAGGCATTGCAGCGACTCAAATGTCGGCCTTCGAAACAGCTATTGATACATATAGGCTTGATTTGGGTCGATACCCATCAAAATTAGAGCAACTAAGAAGTAGTGATGAGCCTAGATGGGATGGTCCTTACTTACCTAAAGATGTTCCTTTAGATCCATGGGGTAATCCATATGTCTATAGTCTTAATAACGATAAAATTAATCCTTATACTTTAATGTCATACGGTGCTGATGGGAAAGAAGGTGGTGAAGATAATAATGCAGATATAGTGCACCAATGATGACAATTGAACAATTGCTATTAGATAAATTTAATGTAACACAACAAGATTTATCTAAAGCTTTAAATTATCAACAAAAGTATGGTGGTAGAGTTGAACAAATTTTGGTTAATATGGGGAGTCTTCCAGATGATCAAGTTCAACATTTGCTCTCGCTATACTTAGAATTGCCGCTCTTTGATTTATTGGAGTGGCAAGATATAGAGCTGCCAACGCTTAGCTATAAAGAAAAAGAATTTTTACTAAAAAATAACTGGGTATTATTAGATAAAGATACGTGGAGCTTTGCGTGTCTTTACCCATTAAATTTATCTGTAAATAATTGGTTAGCAGAAAATGAGATTTCGGCTCGGTTGTATGTTGCATCAGCAACTGATATTCAAAATTTAGCTACTAAATTAAACATAGATGATGCGTTAGATTCTGATGATCTAGTAACCTCTGACGAAGAAGAAAAGTTAAGAGAGCTTGCATCAGAGGCGCCTACTGTTAACTTGCTTAACTCCTTAATTGGTAAAGCACTGAGACAGGGAGCCTCTGATATGCACTTAGAGCCTTATGAAGGAACCTATCGTGTAAGGTATCGTGTTGATGGCGTATTGCATGAGGTTGAGCGTCTAGCGCCCAAAATGCAATTACCTATAGTAACAAGATTAAAAATACTCTCGGGTATGGATATCGCGGAAAAAAGACGACCACAAGACGGTAAGATCGAGCTAAAAATATCTAATCAAGAAATAGATATCCGTGTTTCTTCTTTACCACTTAACGATGGTGAATCTGTTGTAATGCGCTTTTTGCGTAAAGATAATGTTCGCTATAACATGTCTGTACTAGGTCTATCTAGTGACATAGAAGCGTGTATAAAAGAGGATATAAAAACAACCTCGGGTGTTGTACTTCTAACTGGCCCAACGGGTTCTGGTAAAACAACGACTCTATATACTTTCTTGAATGCGCTTAATAATGACGATGTTAAAATCATAACCTTAGAAGATCCTGTTGAATACCAGCTTCCTGGAATAAATCAGGTGCAAGTTAATAGCGATATTGGTTTTGACTTTTCTGCGGGTCTGCGTTCTATAGTCCGTCAAGATCCTGATATTATAATGCTTGGGGAGATTCGAGATAAAGAAACTGCTCAAATAGCATTGCAATCGGCGCTAACTGGTCACTTAGTTTTTAGTACAGTGCATACAAATGATGCTGCAAGCGCATATACCCGTTTATTGGATCTCGGTGTAGAAGAGTTTTTACTTAATGCTGCACTTGTTTCTATTGTTGCCCAGCGATTAGCACGAAAAATATGCTCCCATTGCTCTGAGCCAGAAGAAGATTCAACATTATTAATCGAGAAGTATAAGCTTAAGGACTTCATAAAACGTTTTGGTATTAAAGCTATAAACTTGCAAAAAGGCAAAGGATGTCAGCACTGCTCTTTCACAGGTTATAAAGGACGGATGGCAGTTACTGAATATTTAGCGTGTGATGATACTATTAAATCCATCCCTAAAGATTCTGATTTTATAAATAAAGCAAAAAAGCATAATAATGATATGCAACGTAGAACATTGATTGAAGATGGCCTTTACAAAGCTGTATTAGGGCAAACAACGATTGCTGAAGTTTTACGGGTGGCAGGCTAAATTATGCTTTTTAAATACAAAGCTTACGACCACTCAGGTGCAAAAAGTGAAGGGGAAACTGAAGCTGATAGCAAGCAAGCAGCTATTACAGCAATTCAAGCAATGGGGTTATTTCCTTCTCATGTAGAAGAAGTAAAAGCAGATGCAATCTCATTATTTAAGAGCAATGCAATTACGCTTGCTGATCTTGAGTTTTTAACTGCAGAACTTAGCCTTTTGCTTGAATCAGGAGTTCGTATAGATAAAGGGATTGATATTATCAGGCGAACTAAAGCTAAAGCATCTTTGGCTAAGTTACTCGATGATTTAAATAAAAAGATAAAAAAGGGTAATAGCTTATCATCTGCTTGTCGAGATTACCCTGAAGTATTTGATGAGTTGTACTGTAACTTAATTGAGCTCGGTGAAGCATCAGGTAATCTGAGTGAAGTGTTTGCCGACTTAGCAAAAGACTTAAAATTTAAAAGAGATCTGCGCAGTAAAATCATAGGCTCACTCACTTATCCAATCGTAATTTTTGCGGTTTGTATAATGAGCGTAGTGTTTATATTTAACTTTATTATACCGAAAATGGCGAGCATGTTTGCAGGGGCTGATGACCTGCCTTGGTATACATCGTTTATGCTTAGTATGAGTGACTGGATGGTCCAATACCAAGGCTTTTTATTTGTGGGCCTCATACTATCTATATTTCTTTGCATTTATTCATTAAAACAACCAAGAATACTTCGGTGGTGGCAAGGGGTATCTTTAAAGTTACCCATTATTTCAAATGCTGTTATAACTATCGAGAGAATCCGCTTCAATAGCGGCTTATCTATGATGCTTAAGTCGGGTATCCCTATAGACAAAGCCCTAGGGCTTTCGGCAGGTAATATTCGTAACTATCATTTGCGCAGAGAGATTGAAATCGCAAAACAAAAAGTAAAAAGAGGTAGTTCACTTTCACCAGCTTTACAGCAAACATCTATATATCCAGCTTTTTTTGTTTCATTACTCGAGGTTGGTGAAGAGTCAGGAAATCTTGAAAGAGTATTTGAAGAAATAGCCAATCGCTCAAGGGTGGACTTTGAAAGTTGGACCGAAAAAATGACTACATTATTAGAACCTTTAATGATACTCATCATGGGGGGGATTGTAGGCGGTGTTGTTGTAATTATGCTACTTAGCATGGTTTCTATGAATGATGTTGGATTATAGTGTTTAAAATTAAAGGTTTTACATTAATCGAACTCATGGTTGTAATGGCTGTAGTCGCACTCCTGGTCGGCTTAGTGGGGCCATTGACTATGCAGCAGCTAGACAAAGCACAAGCTAAGGCTGAGTTACTAAATTTAAAAAGAGAGTTAGTAGCAGTAAGTCAAAGAGCTTTTTTTTCAGATATGCAATTAACGGCTAAATTAGCAGGAAAAGAGCTTAGTGTGTTTTCTGAAGATAACCAAACAATCATTTATAACAAAAACTTTGACTACCTTTTTTTTCAACCGCAAGAGATCGTGTTTAATAATATTGGTTTTGTCTCCTTGACTTCTATAAATGCAAACTACCGAGACGAGCCTTTAACTATAAATTTAAACGACTTAATAAATAAACCTTACGCATTTAACCAAAATAATGTGGGCTTCTGACATGCAGTACACAAAGAAACAGTCAGGATTTACGCTTATAGAAGTGCTTGTCGCGAGTGTTATATTATTTTCATCAATTGCTATTGTAGGTGTTGTTTATAAAGGGGTATTGGTTTCAACAGTAAAAGCAGAAAAGCATATGCATTTAACGAGTGTTGTCTCTACGGCTGTTGATAAAATAGAAAGAAAATTAAAAACCATCGGTAATAGCGCTCAACAGGAAGATTCTGGGACTTTTGTTCTTCTAGGTGTTACAGCAAATTGGCATGCAGTACTTGTGCAAAGTAAGTCACCCCCTGATTTATTTGATCCTGACTCAGGCAAATCTGTACAAATTGAGAAAAAATATAATCTCTGGCGAGTCGAGCTAAAGCTTAATTATAAAGGAACATCGCAAGTTTATAACTTTTCAGGATTAAACTGGAGTGATTAAAGTGCAATCGAAAGGTTTTACACTTATAGAGTTGTTAATTACCATTTCTATTTTAAGTGCCTTAATTTTTACCGGCACCTTCAGCTATCAAATGTTAGCTAATCGATGGCAAGAAGAAGTGGGTACTTATAATAAAACGCTTGCAAATAGTAAGGGAATTTCATTACTTTCCAGAATACTGCATGGTGTAGCCCCGTATATTATTATTGATGAAAGAGAAAATAAAAGGCCAGGTCTGCTTTTTGTTGGCAATGAAAATAAGCTTTTTGGAGTGACGCAACAAGGGTTGTTTTCTGGTAAATACCCTGAAATTTTTAGGTTAACATTAGAGCAACAAGAAAATAAAAAGTATAATTTAATTTACCAGTCAGTCAGTACTAAAAACCAGTCTATTTTTACTACTCAGCAAGAAATCGCATTTGAACATAACTACTTGCTACTTGAAAACATAGATGAACTTGTCTTTTCCTACCGAGGTTGGGATAACTTGCCCTCTATGTCCATACAAAAAGAAGCACAAGAGCAACCAAAAGTAACAAATGAATACTCAGGCATTAATAAGCAGTTGTTACCTTTAAATATAATGACTACGTTAACAATTAACTCAGAAACAATGATGATCGAGGTTGACTCTGGCAGAGATTCGCTGCAGCATACCACCCTATATTTAGGAAATAACTCATGAATCAAGCCGCAGGTATCGCGCTGATTCAAGTGCTACTGATTACTGCATTATTGTCGGTGTTTGCTCTATTTTTGAATCAAGGAGCATCTAGGCATATTCACCTTTCTATGCTTGCTCAACAAAGAGCTGAGGCTGAAATATTATTGCACTCAGCTAAAAATGAGCTGTTATATACATTGTTAACTGAGTCTCTGTTATACCCTGCAATTGGTAGTAGCGAGAGCATTTCGCAAACCGCGAGTAGAGCAATACAGGACAAATGGAATTTTCATAACCAGGCATTTCCATTGTCAGAAAATGTAAAAATAAAAATTCAAGATCAATCCGCATTACTGAATGTAAACTTTTTTCCAAGCGCTCGTTTAGTCAAACTATTAACATCTTCTGGAGCCTCTCCCAAAAGAGCAAAGCAAATAACGGACACCTTGCTAGATTGGCTTGATGCTGATAACATCCCTCGAGAACTAGGCAATGATAGCTTTATGTCAAGTAATATCCGAAACGGCAAAATAGTTGATATAACAGAGATAGAAAAAGCGCTTGTTTTAACCGAAGATGAAAAAAAAGTACTATATAGTAACTTGAGTGTTTTCTCGCGGGGCGATTTAAATATTATGTCTGCTAGTAAAGAGCTTATAGCCTCTATGAGTACACTAGAAAAGGCAGAGTTTGTTACCCAGTTACGCGAGCAAGGTAAATTAAATATTGGTGACTTTAAAGAATATACCGGCATTGAATATCAAGACGGTATAAGGTTTGCATCTTCGAATAGACTTGGTGTTCAGCTGCTTATAAACTATAAAAATATTTCACTGAGTAAAAACTTTGTATTAAAAATTTCTCCTTATGCAAAAAACAAGACTCCCCCCTACGACTTACTGTTAGAGCGCAACTAATCATTATGTTTTTAAATGTTAACTCAATAAAACAGCGGATACGCGGTTTATTAAAATCCTTATGGCGTTTTGTTGGCTACTATGACGGAAATTTTTATCAGTTTGTTTACACTGAACAAGAAGGTCTTACTTTAGAGCCGATTAAAAATAAGAAGAAGCCTAAAATATTGATCATTTCATGTGGCAGCTATGCAGAGGAGCATATGTCACTCCCAGTGGTAGATAAAAAAGAGCTACGACAACTACTAAAGCTTCAAACCGAAGTTAACCAAGCTACTTTAGTGTGCGAAATTCAATCTGATAAAAGCATAGTGAATCGCTGGCAGTTACCTGATTTTAAATACCATCCTTTTTTCATAATTCCTGAGTCAGTTTTAATTACTAAAAAGTGCCGAGAGAGTGAAGCGTTAGTAGTTGAGGAAGGGGTTAATTCGACTATTTTTGCTTTAATTGGCAAAGTAACATATAGCGGCCAATTGAAAGGAGTGATTAATACAGCTAAACGCTTCGCTATGTCGGTGGGCATGCAATTAGAAACAACAACAACGCTCAGTCAAAAAGGCAAACTAGCACGTTTTGAAAGTGGCATTAAACAATTAACTTTTAAAGAGCTAGTTGCGTTCACCTCACTTAAAGCTAAAGCGGATAAAAGTAAACTTTTAGTCAGTCTTTCATTACCAGCTGTCGCTATTGTTAGTGCTTATCTACTGGTTAGCTCATTGTTTTTAATATTAAAAACAGAATACCTAGATTATCAAACCTCTACTATCGAACAGCAGCTAGGCGAACTCCTGAGGTTACAATCTGAAGTTGAAGAGCAGCAGGCAAGCTACCTTTCCTATATTGAGATACTTAACAATCAAACTGATTATACAGGGCTGCTAGTGTCACTTATCCCAGTTTTTGAACAAGTTAGGTTAACAAGCGTTATTTATGAAAATGGTCGTTATATCGTAAGGGGTGAAATTGAAAAAGCATCTGACTTCTTAGATTTAATTGCCGCAGAACCAAATGTTGATGATGCTAAATTTGATTTCGCAGTCATAAAAAGTAGAGCAAGAGAGCGCTTTGTTATTAGCTTTAAACTCGCTGAAAAATTAATAATACCTGAAAATGAAGAACCTACCTTAGAGGAGCCAGAACAAAATGGCTGAGTTAAAAAAGCATGCGCTCGCTTTATACCTTATAGGTGTACTTATTTTACTAAAATTTATACTTGTGCCTGTTATTGATTGGCAAGACAGTGTAATAGCAGAGCATCAACTTAAACAAAGAAAGCTAAGCAAAGCTAATACGTTACTTAACAACAAAGCAACGTTGCAAGAGCAAGCCGCTAATTTAGAAGAAAAACTGCTAAATGTCGCCCCGTATTTTTATTCTTGGCAAGAAGAGAGTGTATTTAAACGCGAACAACAACAAATAATTGAAACAGAGCTTGCAAAGTTTGACCTACGTAGTAAGCGAATTGGTTGGAAAGAGAGTTTTCCCACTGATGGGCAAAAAGTGATTAAATATAATATTGAATATTCATTTGAGGGTAGCGGTTATCAAGTTATAAATTACTTAGTCGCATTAAAAAAACATCAATATTTAACTGATACACCACAAACAAACTTCTCATTTCGTGGGCAAGGTGCGGGCAAGCTAGGTATTATCTCAGTATTCCTAAGTCGTAATTATTATATGCAACTAGAGGGGAGTAACCTAGATGATAAATAAACATGACCTCTTATTAAGGGTAAAAGAGCCTGTTATTATCGCCAGTGTTGTAGTTGCACTGATGTGGATTGTAAATGATTTATCAGTACGTATTATTAAGCCTATTTCTAATAAAGCTGAGATTAATGAAGTTTCAATAGAGCAAGCAAAGGTTAAAAATAATATTACAGCCCAAGAGGGCGCTAAGTTAATAGCCTTGTATGACGTTTATAAACCCAATGCCACAGAAGACACTGCAGCCTCAGAACCTGAAGGTTTAACCAAGGAGCAGCAACTAAGGCAAAGTGGCTTATTAACCGAGGTATTTATTGATAACAACAAGCTGACTTTAAAAGCGATTATTCAATTGCAGCAAACAAATAAAAAAGTGGCACTTATTGATGTGATGAATATTAAAGAACAGCAGCATGAACTAAAACGCTTTGACGATCAAAATCAAGTGTACGGTTATACACTCGAAGTATTAAATAATACCCAAGTAAAACTAACTGCTCAACATGAGCAGCAAACGCAAGAAATTATATTATCTATGTTTAAAGACATTGCGCCTGCAACTAAGAGTCAATAAAGGTTTATTATGAAAAATGTTCACTTTTCAAGCCTGTGTGTAGTAACCAGCTTTGCTTTGGTTGCATGTACAACAACGAATCAAGAAATTCAATCCAACGTTTTCGAGCCAAAAACGTCATACTTAAAAACGAATGATAAAGTAGTCACTGTTGAAAATGCAGAATTAGTTGACGGCAAGAAAAAACAACAACTACAACAGCAAAGTGGTCGGTTTAATTATGTTGAAGGATTTAAAACACCAGAACAAAAAGCGCAGGTTACTGACGATGTGATAGAGCAGTTTAGTGATAAGCGTGAATTAAAAATAGCCTCTGATGGGCTTACGCTTCAAGATTACCTGCACCAAGTGTTAGGTGAACAACTTGCAGTGAGCTATATACTGGCTGATGATATAAAAAATGATACGCAAACGGTTACTTTAAATATTCAACAATCATTAACTGAACGTAAGTTATACCTTTTAACTGAAAAGCTATTAGATGAGCGCGGTTATACAGTGCGTTTTAGTGATAATATTTTTTACATCCATAAAAAAGATAATAACACCGGTAATAAAGACGTTACCTATGGGTACGGTAATAAAGTATCAGATATTCCGCAAACATCTGGCGAAATCGTGCAGATGGTGCCTTATGAGTATGGCCTGCAAATGTCTATGAGTAACACCTTAAGACAAATGATAGGGGTTAAGTCATCAACTGATACCGATCGTAATAGCATTAATGTTTTTGGTAAACGTAATGAAATAATAAAGGCATTAGAGCTAATACAATTACTTGATCGCCCATCGCTTGTTAATCGTCGAATTGGTATTTATGAATCCACTTACGTCAATGGTATGGAGCTGCTTGATAAGCTGACTGAGTTATTAAAGCAAGAGGGCATTAAGTTTGGTACAGGTAGCGATACCTCAAGCGCGGTAACTGCAGTTAACATTGAAAAGCAGGGTAAAATAGTTTTTTTTGCTAACAGTGAAGCGCTAATAGAGCGCGCAGTATACTGGGCAAAACAAATAGATAAACCCATAGACAGCGCCGAAAAGCAGTACTTTATTTATCAGCCACAATACTCTCGCGCTCTAGATATGGGGGAAAGTTTAGAGGCGTTAATTGGTGGCGGTAGTGCTCGTTTAAGTAACACCACCTCAGCCTCTAGTGAAAACAGTAACACACCAAGACGCAGAGGGGCATTAAGTGCCAGCTCAGATGATTTAAAAATGGTGATTGATGAGCGCTCAAACTCGGTGATATTTTTTACCACCGGCGAAAAGTATCAACAGTTATTACCACTCGTTAAACGCTTAGATATTTTACCAAAGCAAATTATGCTAGAAGTGGTCATTGCTGAAGTATCGCTTACTGACGAATTTAAACGCGGCGTTGAATTTGCTTTAAAAAGCAAAGGTCGTTATAGCGCCTCAACCTCGGGTGCCTTTATGGGTGATACAGGAACATTTGGAGGCTTAACCTACGCACTAACCAGCGGGGTAGACGCTCTAAATATTAGTTTATTTCAAAGTAACTCGTTAGTACGCATACTTTCGCGTCCTTCATTAGTGGTGCGAGACGGCGTGAATGCCAATATTAGTATAGGCACTGATATTCCTATTGTTGGCTCAACCACCAGTGCACCGCTTGACGATGCAGGCAGGCAAACCACCACGATTGAATACCGTAAAACGGGTGTGCAACTCGGTGTTACCCCCACAGTGAACGCCCAAGGGATAGTACTGATGGAAATAGACCAAAAAATCTCTAACCAAGTTAAAAATGGCTCTACGTTATCGGGTAACCCAAGTGTATTTGAGCGCACGATAAAAACTGAGGTCGTGGCACAAAGTGGCGAAACCATTATTTTAGGCGGTTTAATTAGCGAAAACAGAACCACACAAGATTCATCAGTGCCGTTTTTTTCAAGCATTCCAATTTTAGGTGAGTTATTTAAAGCCGATACTATTGATGGCGATAAAACAGAGTTAGTATTAATGGTCACCCCTCGGGTGATTGAAAACGCATCAGAGTGGGATGATTTAAAACAGCAATTTGAATCGTCATTTAGTAACTTAAAAATTAACTAGTTAAACTTAGGTTTACTTGGCCAAGTTTATTATTGGTTTTATATAGTTAAACACAATAATTGGCTCGTTTAAAAGTATGGTTTTTTGTAGCAAAGCTAGTTTTTTTTGCTCAACTACCTTATATTGCAAAGGTTAATAACGCCATAACGTAGTGCACCATTAACGTTAGTTAATGTTAGTCATAAATTTGTCATGTGCTTTTTATACTATGTGCGCTTTATGCATTATAAATGCCTTTAATTAGCTGAAAAAATAGCCTATTTTTTATGGTTTTAATTAAGCTGAAAAGGTTGATTAGTTTAAAAAAGTTAAGTACACTCGTTTGGCGTTAACAAGTTTGTTAATTGCATGTTGTTCAATTTGTATCATTTAAACTAGTTTGTTTAAGGGAATACCTTTTGATTGCAAATTGAACAGTCAAACAATTACTAGTTGACATTAAAGGGTTAATATCTATACGCTTTAATTGTTTGGCTGTTGCTTAGGCGACGGCCTAAGTAAAATAAAAATATGTGGGTTAGCAGTTAACAAATTAATAAACTGTTATCCCAGTTTCATGAAACTTAAGGAAATGAAATTATGTTTAAGAAAACTCTACTAGCATTAGCTGTAGCTGGTGTATCTATCACTGCTACTGCTGCAACAGTTAAAACTGGCGTATCTGCTGATGCTACAACTGCTGCTGATGCTGCAACCGCTCTTGTTAAGCGCATTGGTGATAAAAAGTCAGGCCTTGGTGTTGATAATGTTTTTGGTGGTGCTACTGATGATAACTGTGAACAGTTAGCCACTGAATATAGTGCTACAGTAATCGAAACAGCAACTATTACTACAGGTAGTGATCACACTGCTACGTTTGGTACTGCTACTAAAGGTAACACAAATAATGTTGTTGAATATACAGCAGCTAAAGCTTGTACAGTTTATTTAGCGGCTGAAACGTCTTCAGCTACTACTAAAGACGGTGTTGAGTACTCAACAGTTAAAGCTATCGAAATCAAGCCAGTAGTTGTTGCTGGTATTGGTGGTTACAAAGACGAAGATACACTAACATTCAAAATCTCTGGTGCTAAATTAGATACTTCTAAAACAGTTTCTCCTCAGATTGTTGTTGATACACTAGGTACTTCAACAGGTAACGTTACATTCGACGTGCTAGATATCGAAGAAGACCAAGTTCGTTTCACTGTTCAAGGTGCTAACGCTCAAAACGATTTCGTACGTGGCGGTGCTGCATTACAACTAAGTGGTTTATTCTTAGACTCTACTGGTCTTAGCAACTCTACTTCAGTAACAATTAACTCATTTGCTACTAACACATCTGGTACTCAGTTTGACGTAGCAAAAGCTGCTGTAATTACTACGCTTGTACCACAGTACTCAGCTGAAGTAACTACTGCTTTTGACGCTGACATCGATGTTGGTAAAGATCGTCAAGAATTTGCTAACGGCACTGGCGATACACTTACTCTTAAAGTAGAGAAAAACACAGATAACCTAGAGCTAGTACCGGCTACTGCTACTTACGTTATTGCTGGTGATTTCTCTTGGATGCTTGATGATGACATCGATGCAAACGAAGATGGTAAATTATCTTCTACTGAAATCGGTTCAGCTGTAGCATACGCTGGTACTAACGATACTGTAGCTAGTTACGCACTTAACTCTACTAATACTGAGTTAACAGTTAAAACTACTGTAGTTGCTCCTGTTGATGCTGCTCCTGCATTCACTTTCACAGTACCTGGTTACGACCAAGGTAAACTTGAAAACGTAATGATTCCAGTACAGTCTTTCACAGCTAAAGTAGACGTGTTAAGCGACAAGTCTATCGGTAGCGGTGCAGCTAACATGCCAGCTCTAGCTGCATCTTCAGCAGGTGCTTGGGAACTTAACGGTTCAGTAGTAGTACTACCATACATTCCGTTTGGTCCTAACACGCAACCAATCTTACGCCACACAAATGCGGGAACTCGCGTTGGTGATGTAAGCATGCGTTACATGATCGAAGGCGAAGACGTAACTTGGAAAGCACTTCCAGCTGCTAGCTTAAAAGATGTTAAACCAGGTGTTCGTAACATCCTTTCACTTGTAACTGACGCGCTTAAAGCTGAAGGCTACGATGCATCTGCAACTGGCTTTAAAGCAGCAATCGAAGTTGTTACTAACGTTCCTTCACGTGACGTTCACGTGTTTGCAGGCGCTAAAGTAGATAGCTCTGATTCTTCACGCATCAACTTAGGTTCTTACAAAACTAACAACTAATATTAGTTGTATTTTGTAAATAAAAAGCGGGCTTATGCCCGCTTTTTTTATGTTAATAAATAATAGGTTTTAATATGGCCATCGACTTAATTAATGATTTAATCACTAAAAAAAAATATAAAAAAGCGCAGCAATTAATTAAAAAACACCTTAAACAACACGGTGAGTCATTGGAATTATTGGAGCTAGAAGCCCATTGCTGCTTTTATTTAAAGCAACTTAAACAAAGTGTGATTATTTATAAAAAGCTACTTAATTACTCTGTAAGCAATGCAACAAGAGTTGGTTTTTTAAATAACTTAGCTGTTACTTATAATCAGTTAAAGCAGCCAGATTTAATCCTCGATACCTACAAACAATCAATTAATTTAGACCCAAGTGCAAACAATGCTTTTGCCCGTGAGCAATACTGCATAACGGCAATTCAAAATAACCAGCCAAGCGACGTACTTGACTATATTGACCCTTTGCTGAGTCTTGCCGATTACTCAGATAATGCGCATATAATGAAACTAGACGCCGCAATACAGGTAGGTAATATTCAAGCAGTTGAAAGTACATTAAAAAAACTACAACTAATACTTAGTAGTTTTAAAGATACACATGTCACCTTGTTAATGAATGTGCTTAAAAAGCATGGCTATAATGAGCAATTAAAGACCTTGTTAGTGGCAAATAAGGCGCGGTTTGCTGCTATGCCTTGGTATGATGAGCTGATGAGTGAGCAGCCAAAAACCACGACAGAACGAGTTACCCCCCAGCGTGAAAACTATCGCGTTGAAGGAAGTAATAAAATACTAGTAAAGCAAATAAACAAGTTAATCAATACCAATGAACAAGCAGGGGCATTTTTTAGCCCGCTAATTGATATTGTGGCAAACGAACATGGTTTATCGATTAAAACCCCTTATCCGGTAATTAAAAATACCCCCTTAATTAATATACCGCTTACCTGTATGCCATTATTGTGTGATTATGATTTAACGGTAAATAATAATAACCTATTGTGTAAGCCACACAATCAACAATGCAATTCTGCTGCTAATGATACTATGGCACTAATGGTAGACATTTATAATCAAACTAATAAGTTAAAAGAGTGGCAGCAAAGCTCAGTGTTTTTTAGCTTGGCAAATCATCCAGAACTTTTGAGTAGTTTGGTGGCGGGGAAAAAACATGTATTTAAAATAATGAATTTTTATAAGCTACAGCTTGAAAATAAAAAAGATAAGTTATTGTTAGACAGCTTTCTTGGCGCACGGATATTTGGCTATAAAAAAGAACAATTAGCGCGTCAAAATATTAAAGTAGAAGGCGATTCTGAAGCTGGGCTATTATCGGTAATCGATTTTATTAACCATCGTTTAGCTTCAAGTTACTATCAAGATAGCAGTCAAGGAATAGGTATTAGCTCACCAGCAGGACAAGGTGAAAATGATGAGTTATTCGTACAATACAACTATTTTGATCCGCTAAGTACGCTATTAATTTATGGCTTTGTTGATTTGAGCTCACCTTTTTTGTTTAGCGTACCTGTTAACATGCAATTGGCCGATGGGCGGGAAGCGCAGGTTTTGGGTAATAACCCGTTTGGCAATGAGACGGTGTCTGCTAGCGCAAAACATTTGGCCAAATATGTCCCTAACATTATAAAAATAGACAAAGGCATTACACTTGATAGTTTATCTATCCCTGATTTAACGAATATAAACCAATTACGAGACGTGCTTACAACGGTTGTGAAAAGTGTCGCTTTAAATGATAACTTAACAGACTCTGCGTTAATGGCTGAAGTGTACTCACTTGAAAAGCAACTGTTACAACTAAACTTAAAATATTGGCACCATTTAGAACAGTTGTTTAATCAGCAAGATAACGTGCCCGTAATAGCAACTGAGCAGCTTGAGTCATTGATTGGTTTTGCTAAAAAACACATTAGCCAATACGCAAATCATTTTGGTACTGCTTTGTTTTAATAAACAAGTCCCTGTAAATGGCTGTGTTTGTATAAAAAAGCACTGCCTTTTATTTGCGGCTATTTAGTTTTACAAACTGTATTGCTAAAGAGTTTTTGGTAAAATATTGATTTTAGTTGGATAAAAAAGTGTGGCAACGAGTTAAATATTGGCTTTTTTCCAAGCGCTATTTAAAACAGCGGGTAGCGTTTTTACATCAGCAGCTTTTAATAAGCCAACAGCGTTTACTGGCTCAGCAAGGTCTTACGCTCAACGCTGAAAATGGTGAGGCTGAGAGTATTGATTGCGTTGTGTCACTAACCAGTTATGGCAAGCGTATAGCAACGCTGCATTACACGTTATACAGTCTATTAAACCAAACAGTTAAACCACAGCAAATTATAGTATGGTTAGCCCATGGCGAAGTACTAACCGCTGAACTAAAAAAACTAGAATCATATATTACATTTAACTGGTGTGAGGATTTGCGCTCTTACAAAAAGCTGATTCCTAGTTTACGTTTGCAGTTGGGTGTACCCATTATTACTTTTGACGACGATATTATTTACCCCGTTAATCAAATTGAGCAACTTTACAAACAACATTTAGTTTACCCAAGCGCTATTATTTGCCACAGAGCCCATAAGGTTACGTTTGACTCTACTGGCCATATTGCTCCTTATTCGCAATGGCAGTTTGATAGCAATGAGAAACTACCTAGTTATTTACTGATGCCTATTGGCATAGGGGGAGTGCTGTACCCTGAAAATTGCTTTGCCGAAGAAGTAACTAATACCGAACTATGCATGGCACTATGCCCAACGGCAGATGATATTTGGTTTAAATTTATGACGCTTAAAAAAGGCATAAAAATAAAACTGGTTGCAAACCCTACGCCTTATAAAGATTATTTGCATGTTGTAGGCACACAAGCACACAGTTTATGGCTACATAATAAAACAGCCAATGATGCTCAATTAGCTAACGTGGTTGGCTTTGATGAAACTCTTTTGGCTAAGTTGAGGCAGTAAATGACCATTTTAAAGCGTTTATTAAAGCGCTTCCCTTTTTGCGTGTATCCTTATAAACCTTATATGCACAAATATAAGTGTATTTTTATTCATATTCCCAAAAATGCGGGCTCAAGTGTTATGAAAGCCTTAGGCGATAGTGGCGGGCGCTTTCATGTGGAATCGGGGTATTACAATGAGGTGAATGACTACTTTTATAAAAAGTATCACCGCTTTGCCATTGTAAGGCATCCGTTAGAGCGATTATTTTCAGCTTATAAGTACAGCTTGCAAGGTGGTAATGGCTCACAAAGTGATAAGTTATTAGCAGATAAAATTAAAAGTAATAGCCATGACTTTGCCAGCTTTGTCGATGTATTATTAGATATGCACTTTATAATGCAGCACAAATTGTTTAAGCCGCAGTACTTATTTGTATGCAAAAGCGATTTAGCCTTAAATATAGATACCGTTTTACATTTTGAAAAGCTAGCTGAGCAGTGGCCTGCTTTTGCTAAAAAGCATAATTTGCCAAACAGTTTAGAATTTATTAACCGCTCTGAAAAAGTGAGCTTACCTATATTAACAAGCGCTCAGTATAAAAAGATTAACCAATTATATTATTTTGATTTTGAGCTCTTTGGCTATACCCCAATTGATGTTAATTAAATCATTAAGTGCATTTATTGCCGGCTCTTTTTCTATTAAGTTACTTACTGCACTTTCCAGTTTGGGGGTATTTGCGCTTTTTGCACAACAACTTGGCGTTAACGAATTTGGTTTGCTTGTTTTGTGCCTGAGTATGTCGTTGTTAATGTCGGGCTTGGCAAAGTTAGGCTTAGAAAATTTAATTGTTCGTTTTGGCGCACAGTTTAATGATTTAGATTTGGGTAGGCTATACGTATTAAGTCATGTAATCGCTTTATCAAGCTGCGGCTTATTAACGGTATTGGTTTTATCTTTTGATACACAGATAGCTTTGTGGTTTTCTGTCGAAAGGTTAAATGACTTATTGCCCTTAATCTGTATGCAAACCTTACTGTTAGCATTGCAAAGCATTAATTCGTCAGTTTTAAATTCACGACACAAAATTATTCATAGTGTTTGTTTTTCTGGTTTTATTAGTAACCTGCTAATTTTATTAACCGCGCTATTTTTCAAGCCAGATACAGCATTACATGCGTTTAAAATAGTACTTGGTTGTACAGCTGTTAGTTTAATTTTTTCCTACGTGGCCTCTCTCTTTTATTGCACACCAAGCTTTGATGGCCTAAAAACGCTTCCGCTTAAAAAATTAAGAAAGGCGAATAAGCATTATTTTGTCATTGCATTTTCAGCATTGCTAACACAGCAGCTGGCTAATTTATTGGTTGCTAAATACGCTAGCTTGGCTGATGTTGCAATGCTATCCATTGCTTTGAAAGTGGCGGTACTGTTTAGTTACCCTTTACAGGCTGTTAATGCGGTATGTAGCCCATACTATGCTCGCTTTTTTAGTGCGGGTAAGTTTTATAATATCAAGCAGTTAGCAAGAGAAACACGTATTTTACTAACCGTTATAGCGACGGCTGGAATACTCGTTGTTTATTTTTGTATTGATATTATGCTTTCACTAATAGGTGAAGAGTATGTACAAGCTGCTACGTATATAAAAATATTAGCCATTGGCCAATGGGTTAATTTAAGTTGTGGCTCAGCGGTTGTTATTTTATTAATGACAGGGCATGAGAGAATACACCAATATCAAAATTTATTTATAACCATTTTATTTTTATTAATGTTGTGGGTATTTACGCCTATTTATGGTGGTATTGCTGCGGCGTGCCTTGTTGCAGCTTCAATGATTGCGAAAAACCTAGTGAGTTTATTCGTTGTTTATAAACGAGTATTTAAGATGAGTGCCGATGATTTCTAAATTTGATAAATGTTTATTTGTTCATATTCCAAAAGTAGCAGGGCAAAGTATTGAAAGTGTGTTTTTAAAGCGTGCTGGGTTTGAGTGGCATGAACGTGCTCCATTCTTACTTAAGGCTAATACTAATAAAGAGTTAGGCCCTCCTAGGCTGGCCCATTTAACAGCAAATGAATATGTTGAACTCGGATATTTAACTGAGGAGCGCTTTTCTGAATTATATCGGTTTAGTTTTGTGCGCAATCCTTGGGAGCGCATTTTGTCTGAATATAAATACAGAGGCTATAAGTGCTCTTTTAAAGACTTTTTATTAAAGTCTTTCCCAACCGAGAAAGATGATAATTATGCCTCTGGTGATGATCTGTACAGGCATGTGATACCGCAGGCTGAGTTTGTTTGTAATCGTCAAGGAGAGCTTTTAGTCGATTTTATTGGTCGTTTTGAGACGCTATCAAGTGACTTTGCTAAAGTGAGTAAGGCAATTACCGGCAGCCCTCTTGCTCTGCCTCATAAAAATAAAACAACATCAAAATTTAAAAGTGTTTTTCAGCCTAAAGCTAAATACTATACGGACTATTATTGTGATATTACCGAGCGTTTTGTAGAGCGTTATTATGCGCAAGATATAGAGCTATTTAACTACTCTTTTGGCGCTTAGTTTTTGTTGAAATGGCTGCTCTATAAACTTATAGGTAATAGCTGAAATTAAGCATGTGATTAATATTATTGCTGTATTTAAAAAGGGTGCAGCAGATGTGTTGTATATATCGGCTAAAGGGGTATTGATTGGTAATCCTTTTTTTGCAAAAAAGTACTGCCATATATTTATAATGATATTAATGACTAAGAAGTGGGTAAGGTATATTGAGTAGGATATTTTACCTAAATATTGCATAGTTTTTGTTTTAAGGAGCGTTGAAATTACTCCGTTTGATGCGCTAAAGTAATAAATGCTTAATGTAAAAACTAAAAATGTAGTTAGTTGGCCTAGTTTATATTTTGCTAAAATGGTTATGCAGCTTATTACTGCTAATAATAATACGACCTCTATTATCGCAACCTTAAGCTTTGAACTGTAATTTAGCTCGGTTTTCTCTTTAATAATAAATACACTAACACCAAGAAAAAATCCTCCAATAGCTCTTATAAACCCTAGATCAAATGTTCTTAAAAGTGTGATGGGTTTAAGGATATAAAGCGTTGTATATGCAAGAACAATTAAAAAAATTGACCACTGCAGTAAATTTTTGACTCTTATGCTCTTTGCGACTACAAAAAAAAGTAAATAAGTATAAAATTCAGCGCCTATGCTCCAAGATGGGGCATTCCATGTTAGTTGGTCATCTAAATTATGTGCGTTGAGGAGTAATAAATTAAGAATAAAAGAAGTGAAATCGTTATTTATAAAAGGGTCTGTATTTCCCAAGTTGAATTGAGTATAAAGTAAGTGTTTTAGAGAGAGAAACATTAACCAGGCTAATAATAACGTTAAGTGTAACGGGTAAATACGAGCAAAACGATTTTGCATATAGGTTTTAAAGTTTAAACTATCGATTTTACTTTTGTATGCATGGGCAATGACAAACCCCGATAGTATAAAGAAAAAATCAACGAAAATGTCGCTATTAGATATAAACGTTGTTTTGTATCCGTAAAAAAAGGGGGAGTGGAATAATAAAACCAATAATGCAGCCAACCCTCGAAATGCATCTAAGTTAGTATATCTTTGCTTTTCCACTGGTATCCTTGTTGTAAATCTGATTAAGCTTTTTTGCAATATAAATTGATAATTCAATTTCCTCCTATTCTAATTTAAAACTGAAATTAATAGTAGTGGACTTTGGTTTGCTAAGTATTAATTAAAACTTTCAAGTTTAAAAGGGGTTAGCTAATCTAGTGCTTATAAGTTACTTTTTAGATAAAAAATTAATGATTCATATAAATTGATATAATCCTAATCAATTTATATTAGGTATAGCTTTTTTGTAATTTAGTAATAAAAAGTGTGTTTTTTTGTTTTCACTCATTCATCCTTATGAATTTGTTGGTATTTTTGCTTGTTTTTGAATTTCTAATACTTATACAAAGCTATTTTTATTTATGTCTTAATCAACTATAATACATCGCCTGTTTGCTAGGTTATTATAAAAATGTGTCAAAAGCCCATGTATAAAAGGTTGAAAAATTGTGATTATAAATAATTTAGGGTTGTTTTTATGCTCATTTTTGAGCCTCTTTATTTTTAGGAAAATTGCAATTTTTATCAACCTAGTTGATGAGCCTAACTCTCGAAAGCACCACGCAGGTTCTGTTCCTTTGGTTGGTGGGTTGGCGGTTTTTGTTGTTGTTTTTTCTTATTTATTTGTCTTTCCCGAAACAATTTCCTCTTCAATGCTTTACTTAATTTGTGCGAGTATTTTGCTATTCATTGGTGTATTAGACGATTTATACGATATTAGTTTTAGATTTCGTTTGATCTTACAGATTGTTATATCCGCATTAATGATGTGTTTTGGCGGGTTAATTTTCAATGATATTGGTGCCTTGTTCGGTGGCACAAGCATTAACTTGTCTTATTTTGGTTACATTATGACTGTTATTGTCGTTGTTGGCGCTATTAATGCCTTCAATATGGTCGATGGTATTGATGGGCTGCTTGGGGCTTTGGCAACAATAACATTTACCTCGTTGGGTATTTTATTTTATTTTAATGGTCAAAATGAATTAATGGCCTTTTGTGCTGCCATTGTAGTGGCAACTGTTCCTTATATTTTAATGAACTTAGGCATCCCTTTAGGGCAGCGTTTTAAAATTTTTATGGGTGACGCAGGAAGCACAGTCATTGGTTTTACTGTTGTTTGGTTGTTACTTGAAGGGTCTCAATCTCAAGAGAAAAGTGCATTTAGTCCTGTAACGGCACTGTGGTTAGCCGCTGTTCCTATAATAGACGCAATTTCTACCATTACTCGTAGGATCAAAAAAGGTCAGTCACCCTTTAAGCCTGATAGAGAGCATCTACATCATATTTTACTTAGACTGGGTTTTTCCAGCAGACAAGCTTTAGTTGTGATTTGCTTTATATCGACGGTGTTTGCAACGGTAGGTATTGTAACCGACATTTATAATGTACCTGACTACATTATGTTTTATTCATTTCTTTTGTGCACAATTATGTATTACTTTTTTATGCTAAGAATTTGGCGTATTAGTGTACATATTCGTCGTTTTTTTGGTACAAACCGCTAGAGTATTTGATGTTTTATGGAAGAAAGTAGTGTAGTAAATCAAATTTCCCCTATTCAGATAGGCGGTGTGAATATTTTACCATTTGAATCAATGGAGCATGTCTTAACAACCATCTTTTCAGATGATGGCCTTATAAAGCCAGGTATGGCTGTTGCTGTAAATCCAGAAAAAGTACTTAAGGCTATTGATGATAGTGAAACAAAAAAAATTATTAATGAAGCGCAATTTCCATATGCAGATGGCATTGGCGTTGTAAAAGCTTTACAACAAAAAACAGGTAAAAAACTGTGTCGTATAGCCGGTTGTGAGTTATGGCTTGAGGTATTAAAACGCTCATCTCAGTTTAACTCTAGGGTTTTGTTAGTTGGTGCGAAACCTGAAGTGGTTGAAAAAACGAATGCTTATCTAACTACTAATGGAGTAAATGTAGTAGGTTATATGAGTGGATACTTTAAAAGCACGCAAGAAGTATTTGATTTGGCTAGTTCTGTTAAGCCAGATATTGTTATTGCTGCTTTGGGTTCACCCAAACAAGAAAAGCTAATAAAAATGCTGATGCTAGAATACCCAAATACTTTTTTTATGGGGGTAGGCGGAAGCTTTGACGTACTTGCTGGTAACGTTAATAGGGCACCTAAAGGTTGGCAAAAGCTAAATTTAGAATGGCTATATAGAATGCTCAAAGAGCCAAGAAGAATATTTAGACAAGCCAAGTTGCTTAAATTCCTACAATTGTATTTGTTGAAGAAGCTCTAAATGAAAGTGCTTATTTTATCTAACATGTCTTTTAAACAGTCGGCTCCTATGCAAGGTGTTTTTGTTGATAACCAAGTTGATAGGTTGAACAAAAAAGACTTAGACTTAGATTATTGTAAAATGAAATGGAATACAGATAGCTTTTTGTGTAGGGCTTTAAAGTATCCTGCTTTTCTAATGCAGTTTATTTTTCAATGTGTGCTTCGTTTTAAATGTTATGACGTGATTCACGTTCATTATTACTTTCCTACTATTATACTTGCCGCCGTTTATAAGTTTTTTCGTAATCGCGATGTTAAAATAATTGTTACCTGCCATGGGAGTGATATTTATTTATATGATCCTCCTCGTTATTTATATCGAACGCTATCTAATGTAGTTAACCATTGGATTTTCACCTCTGAACAATTACATAAAAAGTTTTATCGCCCAGTAAGCTCTTATTCAATACTATGTGCAGGTTACAACGATAACATTTTTTATACTAAAAATAAGCAATTGGCAAAGAAGTATGATTTTCTTCAGGTTTGTAGTTTAGATAAAAATAAAGGTATAGATCGCTTTCTATCTTTAGTTGCAATGATGCCTGAGCAGCAGTTTGCATTAGTTGGTGAAGGGCCTATGAAACAGGAGGTGCTCGCCGCCCAAGCGCAATTTTCAAACTTTAGCTATCTTGGAAAAAAAAATCCTGAAGAGTTAGTCGATATCATCTATCAAGCGAAATTCATACTCTCCTTATCAAGAAATGAATCTTTTGGTTTAACACTTAGTGAGGCCCAAGCCTGCGGTATACCAGTAATTGCAACCTCTACAGATGGATCAAAAGCCCAAATCGATGATGTTAGCCGTTTCATTGAACAAAAGAATATCTCAGAAGAGCAGCTTTTAGCTAACCTCAAGGATTCAATGACTTTTAACTTAGAGCTCCCATCAAAACAGTATGATTATTTAAGTGTTACTGTTAGCAAAAAAGCTGAATCATTCTCTTTGACACGTGTTATTGAGCAAATTGTTACTATTTACAATGCAGCATTTAAAGGTAACTTATGATTAAAGAGAGCCTGAGTGTTGGTATTTATATGCCAACCAAAAACCGCGTTGAGCTATTAAAAAAAGCGGTTAGTTCTGTACTGTCGCAAACATACCCTAATTTTAAGTTACTTATTATTGATGATGGTTCAAGTGATGGAACACACGAATATTTGAAGACGATTTCAGATCCTAGAGTCTCATTTATTCGAAACGAAATTTCAGAAAAAGCATGTAAAGCACGAAATAAAGCCATTAAAGCACTTGATACAGATTTAGTAACAGGGCTAGATGATGATGACGTGTTTTTACCTGAGCGTTTAGAATGTTTAGTAAAAGCTTATGACCCTAAGTATTCTTTTGTTTGCAGTGGTTATTTTTGGGATTATGGAGCCCATAAAAAGTCTTTATTTAATAAAGAAAAGGTAATCTCTTTGTCTGCTGCACTCGATCTTAATCAGTGCTCAAATCAGATTTTAGTAAGTCGTGAGCGTGTGCTTGAGGTGGGAGGGTTTGACCCTGACCTGCCAGCATTGCAAGATCATGACTTATGGGTTCGATTAATCGCTAAATATGGCGATGCTTATAGAATAGGTAAAGAGCTATACATAGTTAACGATGATCAAGAACTTGAAAGAATCTCTTCAGTTAATAATAAGCTGCGCGCAATTGACCTGTTTGAAGCTAAACATAAAAAAATAATGAGTGTGCGAAATAAGGAAAACTTTGCTTTTTATCGTAAAAAGATAATGGGTGAAAAAGTGTCTTTTATGGAGCTACTTAGCTCAAGTAAGCATGGTTTATTTACCATTAAGGCAAGGCATACCTTAGCGCAATCATTATCAAAGTTAGCCAAATATCGTTTGGATTATATGCATAATAAGAAAGTTGACCAACCACTGGTTAACTGGTTATTAAATGTATTCGTTCCTTTATTGGCTACGGGTGGGCCAGGGGCATCTCGCGTTATTTTATTGTCATCCTGTATTTATTTTTTAGGTGCTATGGATACAGCTTCGTTTGGTAGCGATTTTTTTATCTTAATGCTGCTAAATACGATGTTTAGCCAAAGCTTTGGGTTTTTTATTTTAAAGCAAGACTATAGAGACTCTTTTACGAGTATATCTAAACAATCGTTAAGTGGATTGATTTGTGGGTTATGTATTCTAAGTGGTTTATTTTGGATGGGTGTCATAACCAATCTGCTCTACTGCATACCACTATTTGTTGTATTGCATTTTTATTACCTATTTAGATTTAACCGTGTTGCAAAACAAGGTTTTTTTCTACTCGCTATGGCTGAGTGCTTAATATCTATTATTTGTTTAGTGGCACCTGTTCTTATAAGTAGTGATTCAAGTGTTAAGTTTGATGCACCCTACATTATTTACTTAGTCGCTCTGTTATCAGGTTTGTTTTTTATTGCTCTTTTCGATTGGCAAAGCCTAAAAGCAAAAGCAACGGAAAAAATCCCAAATAGAAAAGTATTTAATATTGCAATATCAACCACTGCCAGTGTTTTTGCTTTATTTTGTTTTCCTTATACAGCAAAACTAATTTTTGAACCTGAGGTTGCGTCATATGTGGCTTTAACTATTTCATGTTTTTCTATAGCTATGCTAATTCCAAGGACTCAAGCTAATAAAAATATGCCTTTATTGGGAAGCCATAATCTTTCTCTTGATAATATAGTCATAGTAAATAATAAATATTGCAAGTTGATTTTAGTAAGCTGCTTGGCTAGCTCAGTTATTTCGTTTATGTATCTTTATATATTGGGTGCTCCCAAGGTGACAGCATTTATGGCATCAATTGCAATTACATCTATTTTTATATCTTCACAGTATGGCTTTATTTTTCTAACGTCTTTAAGCTTGCGTGGAAAAGAAGATATTGTTGCTAAGCTCAACCTGCTAGTATTGGGCGCAACGCTGATAGCAATTAGTTTATTGGTATTTAAAGTTGTGAATTTAAACTCAATTGCCTATTTGTTGCCATTTATTTGTATTGTATTCGCCTATAGAAATATGAGAGCAAAACAAGCTGTGGCACAATTCATACCATAGGTGTATTAAATAATGATTAAGAGTAGTGTGTAATGACAGATGTCAAAATTAATGTTGAAAAAGCTAAAGATAACCTTTCTGTAGGAAAGCTTGTGAATAGTAAAAATAGTGATTTTTTTGCGTTTGTTGATTTAATCAAACAAAATTTTTTAAGTGTTTTGATTATAACATTTGTATTTGGGTTGGGCTCTATTGCTTATTCATTAAGCTTATCTAATGAATACCGTTCGTTTTCAAAAATTGCTGCGGTTAGTGAAGATAAAACCTCAGGTTTAGGGGCTTTAGCTAGTCAGTTTGGTGGTTTAGCGAGTATGGCAGGTGTTTCCATCGGTGGTGGTGGAGATGTTAACGTTATTACAGAAACATTAGAATCTCGGGATTTCATTAAGCTCTTTATCGACCAACAAAAAATTGCTGTTCCATTATTTGCCGCCAAAGACTGGGATAGAGAGACTAACACGTTAATTATTGACGAGGATATTTACGATGAGTCAAATAAGAAGTGGGTCAGAGAGGTAGAACCCTACCAATCACAAAAACCTTCATCAGAAGAGCTATTTTTAAAGTTCAAAGAGGTAATGAGTTTTTCTAAAAATAAGAAAACTGATTTGTTAACTATATCAATTACTTTCTATTCACCAGAAATCTCTAAGCAATGGGTAGAATCTTTATTAGTAACTTTAAGTGAATACCTTCGTAATAAAGAGCGTTTGGATGCTGAACAAAGTATTGAATTTATAGAAAGTCAATATACTAATTTAAATAATAGTGAATTAAGAGTGACATTATCTCAGCTGCTTCAAGAGCAATATCAAAAATTAACCCTAGTTAATATAAAAAAGAATTTTGGTTTTGAAGTTAGGGATAGTGCATTTTTGCCAGAGGAAAAATCTGGGCCCAAAAGAGTACTTATTGTTCTAGGAATTACTTTCATAGGTGGAGTAATTGCATTGTTTTTTATTTTCTTTAAAACATATTTAAGAATGCGCACTAATGATTGAAAAGTGTTCAGCATTAGCAGTAATGCTCGTTTTAATTTTTACTATGATCAAACAAAACAGGTTGGTGCAAGTTTACGTATCCTGCTTTGCCGTTTATTTCTTCTTGGGCTGGGTTTTTGCTAAACATGTTGGCCTATGGCAATTAACTTTTTATTCGCTTTCGGTAGTATCACTGCTGACAGGTGTGATTCTAAGTCGCTTATTTATTTCGATAAATGAAAATCAAAACCAACCGCAACGAGAATCTATTCATATTCCGTCAGAGGGTGTGAGCTTTAACCCTATAGTAAACTTTACGCTTATACTGCTTGTTGTTGTTTCATTAGTGAGCTATGTAGTACTTATCGTTATGCATGGTGTACCTGTTTTAAATATTTCTGACAGAAAAGATGTGTCAGGTTTTTTTACATATCTAATCGGTCTTATTTGGATTTTATATCCATTTATGTATGTGTGGCTTTCTAAAAAAAAACTGCTGTACTTTACCGCTCTTGCCAGTATCATCATGTTAACTATGGGTTATAGAACTCCTTTAGTAGTTACTATTTTGATGTTTGTTTTTCTAAATGTAAAATACAACCGATTCTATATTTCTAAAAAAACAAAGGCATTTGGTTCTATTATACTCTTATCAATAATGACCTTATATCCTTTACTCCGATTTCAAGATGATCCTGAAGCTATCATTAAA
This sequence comes from Pseudoalteromonas sp. Scap03, assembly GCF_013393115.1. Classification (GTDB taxonomy): domain Bacteria; phylum Pseudomonadota; class Gammaproteobacteria; order Enterobacterales; family Alteromonadaceae; genus Pseudoalteromonas. The sequence continues at coordinate 1,309,660 of NZ_VDEU01000001.1, forward strand.
CTTTTAGCCAATTTAGACATGCCTCCAGAGCTATTTATTTTTGCACCATTTATTTTAGTCTTTGCCGAGGGTTCTATTGTTATAAAAGGTATAAACGCTATTTTACCCGATATCGGGCTTCAATATGGTCAGTTCACTCTAGCTGGATTCTCGACAATATTACCAGGGGAGCAAACTCATAGTAGGACTTTGTTGTCTTATTGGTTAGGACGTACAAACTGGCAAGAGTCTACAACTACCTCCTCGATATTGGGTCAATTTTATTTAGAATTTGGAACATATGGTGCGTACATTCTAAGTTTTTTTGTTGGTGTATTTATTACATTAGGAAGTCATCGTTTCTTGACTCGAAATAGGCCTATTGAGAGTGCTCCATTTTTAATTTGTTTTATACTGTTAACAATATCTATACACACAGGTATGCTAGACCCTTTAGTGTTGTATGTGTTGTTTATATATATAACAATGATAATTATAAAAAAAATGGGCGATGTGATTTTTAAAAAATAAGGATTTATGGATGAGAAACCTATTAATGGAAAAAATCTTTTTTATAGTGTTTATTTCAAGCTTTCTTTTTGCATGCAATGATAATTCAGGGAGTGGAAGTACCGATAATGAAGCTGATGAAGTCAATATTAAAATTGCTCAAGATAATTTTAATATAAAAACAAATTCAAAATCTAAACTAAATGTTCTGTCTAATGATGAAAACCTACCAGTAATTTATCAGATGTCGGTAGATGAGCGCTCAAACGAAGGCGCAAAATTAACTATTGAGCAAAATAATATTGTTTACACCTCAGAAAACTCTTTTACAGGAGCTGATTTTTTTGAATATCACGTAACCATCGGTGACGATGTTTTAAGTGCACGCGTTGATGTTCTCGTTGAACCTGTAAATATCGTAAAGATAGAGCAGAGTTCTGACATAGCCATTGAAGGTGAAACAATAACTTTAAAGGTCGAATTTGATTCAATTATTTCACAAGAGCCTGAAATTGAGGTGTCCAATATAGCTCCAGCTTCAATTGATATTGAAAAGCTGAGTTCTACTTTTCATGGAAACCACGTTATTTATAAATTTAAAGTGTTTGATGAAGAAGACTTTCTGAGAGGGGAAAGCTTAAAATTTAACTTTTTATTACCGACTTGGCTTGAGGGAAATAGTTTAATTAATTTTAACTATTATTCAAAACCAGAGATGGCTAAGCTAAATTGGCCTCAACGCTCTATATTTACTCGAGATTCATTAAAAGAGCTGCTAATAACAAAAAATGAAATTGACTTTTATTGGTTGAACTTTGGTTCATGGGAGGTTCCTGAAGACCCAACTTGGCATGAAAACCCAGTAGATAATGTCAGTTGGCAACTTTTTTATCATAGCTTAGGTTGGCTAACTACATATGGAGAAGTTTACAAAGATACTAATGAACAAGTGTGGCTAGATAAAATAAGCACTTATTTAATAGACTATAACTCTACGTACCCTTACATTGAAAACGCGTTACCCTCAGTTGCATACAGAGAAGATGCTGTAGCTTTAAGAGTAAACCACTTACTGTATTTTTATTTAAATTTTTTTGAAGTGTTTAACAAGGACACACAAGTTGCATTATTAAACTTATTAGATAAAGACTGGGAAATGCTACAGTTTTATATAAATGATCCTATTTACGATGATGAAAATCATGGTTTGATTCAAGCCAAATCTGCATTAAATCTATTTAGTGTTTTCGCCTATAAATCAAAAGCAGAAGAATTATTCAATACAACGATTTCGAGACTGCAAAATGCATCAAAATTGATGTTTGATGAGCAAAGTGGACAGAGCGTGGAGCAAGCATTTGAATATCACTTTACTGGTATATCAATGTTACTTGAAGCAAAAATACAGTTAGATAACTTGCAAATTTCTTCACCCAATATTTTAGTGAAAACTTTATCAAAAGCAATTTCTAAAGGTCCTTATTTATTAAATGAAGATGGGACATCTCCTGCAATAGGTGACTCTTATAACAATAAATATTGGTTAGGTTATTTGAAAGGGTATTATGCACACTTTAAAGTGCGAATTCCTGAATTTGAAGCTTTTTTGGAGCGAGGGCAAATAGCTTTAGATGCATTAAATGTTAGTGAGGTTGAAGGTTTAGTAATAGCTAAAAGTGATAGTCCTAAAGGTGCGAGTAAAGTGTATTTTGACGCAGGACCTATCAGGATTGTCCATGGGCACTTTGATAATTTGAATATTGTTTATAATTTACATGGCGAAAATGTTTTGGTCGATTCTGGTGGCCCTTTTTCTTATAACAATCCAGGAAGACGAAATTTTTGGTCTTTATCAAATCACAATACTTTAGTTCTCGATGAGTTAGAATCTAATTTGCAATCAGCGCAATTAAATCAAGCTGAGCAACAGGGGAACTTACTCCTATTTGCAGGGAATCAGCCTATATCAAATACTCAAAAACATAGTAGGGCAATTGCGTTTAGTACAAATGAAAATCCTACGCTAGTTGTTATTGACAATGCAGTTGGCGCAAAAAAATATGAAGAAAACTGGCACTATGCCCACAGTAGTAATATTTATATGGAGTCTGATACTGAAACAAAAATAGCTCTTAAAAGTGGGAAAACAGTTTTTCAAAAAAGATGGTCTACGAGCTCACCAACGTGCAAAATTGAAAAGGGTGAATTTGATGAAACAGGCACTCCCCTCCAGGGCTGGATCACTGAAGGATATAATACAGGTGTGGAAGCACCAGTTAAGGAGTGTATCACTCTATCAAATAGCTACTATACTGTTAATGTTTTCTCATTGGATAAAGAGCTTAAAATAGAGTTAAAAGATGTTAGTGAAAATACAGTTAAGATAACGGCCGGAGAAATAAAAATAATTTATGATAAAGTGAATAATATATTATCAATAACTCAATAACGGCCATAGTTTTTTTATCGAAAATATAAACATAAGTTTTTAATATATTGTAAGTTTTAGCCTAAGTTCAAATAACAATCTGAGCTTAGGCTTTTTTATGAGTAAATATTTCATAATGCAAACGAGATGAGGAGTGAACTCTTTTTTTGATGATATTACTTGCATATTAATTTTGGCATTTAATTCTATAGTTAGGTTATACTGCCCAGCAATTTACCAGTTTGTATTGCATTCGTTTATAGAAATATCAAAGCAAAACGAGCTGTGTCATAATTCATGCCATAGGTGTATTAAAGAATGATTAAGAGTAGTGTGAAATGACGGATGTTAAAGTTAATGTAGTAAAAGCTGAATATAATGATTTTTTTGAAATTGTTATAGGTTCAATCTTAAAGTATAAAGTTTTTAACATATTGTTTGTTTTATCAATTGCTATTTTTAGTGTTTTTTTCGCACTTTCGATACCAAACCAATATCGCAGTGAATCTTTACTAACCTCTACAGAGTCATCTGGTGGAGGCGTTGCTGGTATGCTCGGTCAATTGAGTGGTGTTGCTTCATTAGCTGGTATTAGCTTAGGCGGAGGTGATGAAAAAGCGGTTTTTCATTTAGAAGAAAAATTAAAGTCTAGAGACTTTTTAATCCCTTTCCTGAAAAAGCATAATATTAAAATCCCTCTTTTTGCTGCTGAAGATTGGACACAAAGTTCGAATACGCTTGTTTATGATAGTTCTATATATGATTTTAATAATAATAAATGGCTTCGAGATGTAGATTATCCTCTATTACCAGAACCGACAAATGAAGAAGCATATAAGAAGTTTAGAGAAATATTTAAGGTGAGTTTCGATAGAAAAAAAGCGGTTTTTAAACTGTCTGTTGACTTTTATAGTCCTGAAATTGCAAAGCAATGGCTATCTTTACTCATTGAAGAGTTTAATGAGTTCGAAAGAGAGCTTCAATTGCTAGAAGTAAACAATAATTTAAAGTTTTTAAATGGGTATTTGCAACAAGCAGAATATACGGAAGTAAGAGCTTCTTTGTATGATTTAATAGAAGATCAATTAAAAAAGATGATGGTATCAAAAACCAAAAAAGACTTTGCATTAAATGTTATTCAAGCACCTTATATACCAGAAGAAAAGCAAAGCCCCAAACGAGCTCTCATATGTTTAGGAATAACATTTTTAGGTGTGTGTATTGCATTACTAATTTCTATTATTAGGTTTGTGAATGCCAGGAATAAATAATGCAGTTTGAAATAGCAATAGTTTTTGTTGTCAGTGTTTCTCTGCTTCTTTTATCTTTAAAGCTTTCAAATAATAGGGTAGGCTTTTACCTCTTAGTAAGTTGCTTTATATATTTAACGAACTTTTCTTGGATCCCATTGAACTTAGCAGCTGGCTACTTTTTAGGCTACGAGATGTTGCCTGATGATATATTAACTGAGGGGTTGTGGTGGAGTACGTTTTTCTATAGCACATTTGTGATTCTTGGTTATTTTGGAGTTAGAAAAATATCGCCGGTGCCCTTAACTATATATGATGATAAATCACGACAGGTACTGATTACATCTAGTTTAGCTTTTTTTCTTATTTCAATTTTTGGGTATGTTTTTTTAAATGGAATGAGTTTTAGTGCCGGTAATTATGGGCATAGGTTATCTTCTAGCGCAGGTAACGGTATTTTCATGATTTTCTTTTTTCTATTTATTCCTGCCGCAATGTTAATTTTAATGGATAGAAAAAATTTTAAAGGTCTTTTTTTAGCCTTGGCGGTGAGCGTGGTTGGTGGGATGTTAGTCTATTTTACGTTAGGTGGTTCTAGAAATATTTTAGCTGCTGGTATAATAGGTGTAATAATTATAGGGCAAAGGCTAAGTTTAGTCTCTTTAAAAAGCATTTTCTTTGCGGCACTTTTACTAATTGGATTTATAAATTATTTAGCGTTTGTTAGATATGGACAAGGAATGAGTGACGATGTTATTGAACTCGGATTCAGGTACCTAATCGACAGTCTTTCACCTTATGATTCATTTAATAAAATATTAGAATACTTTGAAAGTGGTGATGAGTATTATAAAGGCTTTGATTATGTTATGGCGCAATTTAACCCTCTTATACCTAGAGCTTTCTGGCCAGAGAAACCCGTTATTCCATTAACAAATGCATTATTTTTTACAGAGTCGATTCTTGGAATCCACAGAGGAACTTACATTATCTCACCTACTCTCCTTGGTGGTGTTTATATAATGGGTGGCGGATTGGGAATATTTCTTGGATGCTTAGTTGTGGTATTTATAACCTGCGCTCTTGAGAGGATGATGTTTTGTAATAAGCCATTTTTAGTGCTTTTTTCATATACAATTTTACCCTTCTCGTTTTTTATGGTGCGGGAGTCTATTGAGTTATTTTTTAATAAGGCAATCCTAATTTTTTGTACATTTTTGTTTATTTGGCTAGCTTCAATGATGATCTTGTTCATATTTGAGCGAATGTCACAAGCCAATAAGCTTGATAAGTTAACCAGAGTTATTTCGGAGTAATAATGGAGTTTAAAAAAGTATCAGTAGTAGGCCTTGGCTATATAGGTTTGCCAACAGCTGCGGTCATCGCTTCTCGCGGTATTAAAGTGATTGGTGTAGATGTTAGCCAGCACGCTGTAGATACGATAAATGCGGGTAATGTACATATTGTTGAACCCGATCTCGATATGGTTGTACGCAGCGCTGTACAAGCTGGTAACTTAAAAGCGACTACCATAGCTGAAAAAGCAGATGCGTTCATGGTGGCAGTACCTACTCCTTTTAAAGAAAATTACGAAGCCGATTTAAGCTATATAGAGTCTGCCGCGAAAGCAATTGCGCCTGTACTTGAAAAGGGAAACCTAGTTATATTGGAATCAACTTCTCCTGTAGGTGCTACTGAAGAGCTTGCAAATTGGTTAGCAGAGTCACGACCAGATTTAACATTTCCACAAACACATGGCAGTGAAGCTGACATAAACGTAGCACATTGCCCAGAGCGCGTTTTACCTGGTCATGTTCTACGTGAATTAGTTGAAAATGATCGCGTTATTGGCGGTATGTCTGAGGCATGCTCAAAAAAAGCGGTTGCTTTATATAAAACTTTTGTTAAAGGTGAATGTTTACTTACAAATGCGCGTACAGCTGAAATGGCTAAGCTAACTGAAAACTCGTTTCGTGATGTCAACATTGCTTTTGCTAATGAACTTTCGATGATTTGCGATAAATTAAGCATTGATGTGTGGGAGCTTATTAAACTGGCTAACCGCCACCCACGTGTTAATATTTTAAATCCAGGCCCAGGTGTAGGTGGTCACTGTATTGCAGTTGATCCTTGGTTTATTGTAAGTTCAGCGCCAGATACAGCTAAACTGATACGCCAAGCTCGTGAAGTGAATGATAGTAAGCCTCACTATGTTTTACAACAAATACTCGATGCTGCTGATCAGTTTAAAAAGCCTGTAATTGCTTGTATGGGGATTGCGTTTAAAGCAGATATTGACGATTTACGTGAAAGCCCAGCACTTGATATAACAAAAATGTTAGCGCAAAAAAGCGATGCAGAAGTTCTGGTTGTAGAACCAAATATCACTAAGCTACCTGAGTCTTTATCTAAACTAGGCGTTGAATTAGTGACTTCAGAAGAAGCTTTAGAGCGCTGCAATACGCTTGCCGTATTAGTTGACCATACAGAATTTAAAAATATTGCTCCTGAGCAAATTGCTAAAAAAGTAATTGTTGATAGCCGCGGTATTTTTTAAACCCAATATTAGTTTTTTAAGCCTGCCAATATGGTGGGCTTTTGTATATGGATACATAAATGAAAGTTTTAACAGTATTTGGTACTCGCCCTGAAGCGATTAAAATGGCTCCTCTTGTATTAGCTTTGGAAAATACCCCTGAGATAGAAGCTAGAGTATGTGTAACAGCGCAGCATCGTGAAATGCTTGATCAAGTGTTAGCTCTTTTTGAAATAAAGCCAGATTATGATTTAAATATAATGAAGTCAGGTCAGGATTTATACGATATTACCAGTAAGATATTATTAGGTTTACGCGATGTATTAGAAGAATTTAAGCCTGATTGGGTTTTAGTTCATGGTGATACTACAACGACGTTTGCGGCATCAATGGCGGCCTTTTACAAACAAATTAAAGTAGGGCATGTTGAAGCAGGTTTAAGAACAGGCGATTTGTATAGTCCTTGGCCAGAAGAAGCAAACCGTACCTTAACTGGCGTAATTACCGCTAAACACTTTGCTCCCACTCAAGCATCAGCAGATAACTTACTACGCGAACATGTATCTAAATCAGACATCGTTATTACTGGTAATACAGTTATAGATGCTTTACTACAAATTAAAAATACCGTACTACCAATGCAAAGTACGCAAAAAATGATGACTGAAAAGTTTGCTGATATTATTACTAAGCCTTATGTATTAATAACAGGGCATCGACGCGAAAGCTTTGGTGGTGGTTTTGAACGCATTTGTGAATCTATTTCGCAATTAGCAGTTAAATATCCAAATTTTAATTTTGTTTATCCGGTGCATTTAAACCCTAATGTACAGGAGCCAGTAAATAGGTTACTTGCTGATAAACCAAATGTAATGCTTATTGAACCGCAAAATTACTTACCATTTGTATTTTTAATGGATCGTTCATATTTAATTTTAACCGACTCTGGCGGAGTGCAGGAAGAGGCTCCAAGCTTAGGTAAACCTGTACTTGTAATGCGTGATACAACAGAGCGCCCTGAAGCAGTAGCAGCAGGTACGGTTAAACTTGTTGGTACCAATGTCGATAAAATAGTTAGTTCAGTTAGCGAATTAATAGATGATGACATAGTGTATAAAGCTATGAGTAAAGCGCATAATCCGTACGGTGATGGTTTAGCTTGTGAGCGTATTATTAAAGGCTTACTAGAATAAGCCTTTTTTGTAGACTTAATGAAACGATTAACTCTATTACTAAAAATGGACTAATATGGATGTTAACGAAGTTATTAGCCCTTGTGTGCTCATTTATTTTATATTCTCCTAAAGGAAGCCTATGAAAATTATTGTTGTAGGTACTGGGTTTGTTGGATTGTCAAACGCCATGTTATTAGCCCAAAATAACGAAGTGGTTGGTTTAGATATTGATGAATGTAAAATTAAATTGTTAAACAACAAGTCTTCTACCGTTTTAGATCCATTAATAAGCGAATACTTACTTCGCAATGATATTAACTTTATTGCTACCTCTGACAAAGTACGTGCATACAATAATGCCGGTTTTATTATTGTTGCAACTCCTACTGATTACGATAGTGATACAGATAATTTTGATACTAGCTCTGTAGAAAGAGTAATTGAAGAAGCATTAGAAATAAACCCTGATGCAACGATAGTTATTAAATCTACCGTTCCGGTTGGCTTTACTTCATCTATATCAAAACGCTTGAAGACACAAAATATTATCTTTTCGCCTGAGTTTTTACGTGAAGGTAAGGCGCTTTACGATAACCTGTATCCGTCACGTATTGTAGTGGGTGAGCAAAGCGAGCGAGCAGCAACATTTGCAGGTTTACTTAAGCAAGGTGCTATAAAGCAAGATGTTGAGGTGCTATTTACCGACTCAACAGAAGCTGAAGCAATAAAGCTTTTCTCTAATACGTACTTAGCAATGCGAGTGGCATATTTTAATGAGCTTGATAGTTATGCTGAAGCACATGGATTAAGTAGTAAGCAAATTATTCAAGGGGTTGGTTTAGACCCACGCATAGGTAACCATTACAATAACCCTTCATTTGGTTATGGTGGTTACTGCCTACCTAAAGATACCAAACAGTTATTAGCAAATTACAAAGATGTTCCTAATAACATTATAGGCGCCATTGTCGATGCGAATCGAACACGAAAAGATTTCATCGCGGAATCAATTATTAATCGTAAACCTAAGGTTGTCGGTGTTTATCGGTTAGTTATGAAGTCGGGTTCGGATAACTTTAGAGCCTCTGCCATTCAAGGTATTATGAAGCGCATTAAAGCAAAAGGAATTGAAGTTGTTGTTTTTGAACCCGTACTTGATGCTGATGAGTTTTATCATTCTCGGGTAATCAAAGATTTAAATGAATTTAAGCAGCTTTCAGATGTTATTTTATCAAACCGTATGGTTGATGAACTGGCTGATATTGCTGATAAAGTTTATACGCGTGATTTATTTGGTAGTGATTAAAATATCGTTTAAGGCTTAAGTATACGGGCTGCGAGCGACGGGCTGCGAGGTACGAGTTACGGGCGACGAGGAACGGGTTAAGTTTGACTGGTGTAGCAGCGGTTTTATTTCGTGTCTGGTTAAAGACAAAGGTTCTAGGTATAAGGTAGAGATTAAGCCAAGCACGGTGTTTGGATTAGACGTAGGTGGGGCTTTATGCCGCGCAGGTTTGGTTTATGTTCATGGGCGACGGGCCTAAAACCTAATAACGACGCGGGGTGAACCCGCTACTACAGATATTTAAAAACCTTGCGATGTTAACCGCAAGGTTTTTAAATATCTCGAACCTCGAACCTCGAACCTCGAATTTGTCTCCTCACTTCCCAATCTCAACTTTTACATCATCACCCAGTACTTCCCTATACTTTGTAGCGAGTGCATTTTTAGCGTCATCATCGCCGTGGACTATTTTTATATGGCGGGGTTTTTTGCGCATACCGGTTACAAATTTAATTAAACCAGTTTGATCGGCGTGGGCGCTGTAGCCGCTTATTGTGTGTATTTTGGCGTTAATATTAATGTGGGTATTATTTATAAATACATAGCCATTTTTTGGGCCATAGGTTTGTATGTCGCGACCTAAAGTACCTCTGCCTTGGTAACCTACAAATAGTACGTCGGTGGTTTTGTCGATTAAAAATCGCTCTAGGTAGTTAACTATTCGTCCGCCGGTGCACATACCGCTTGCAGCTAGGATAATTGCAGGTTTTTGGCGGGTGGCTAGGTAATTTATTAACGCTAAGTGCTCGCTATGGGTATTTATTGTAGTGAGGTTTTCAAAGTCGAGAGGATGGCGGCCTTTGGCTACTTTTTGTTTTGCTTCTTCATCCCATAAATATTTAAATTTTCGATACTGCTGAGTAAAATTAGTCGCCATCGGGGAGTCGAGTATTACTTGTATTGTGCGCCAAGGTGAGTTTTTAGTTGAGGCATGAATTAGCTGTTCAAGTTCGTATAACAGCTCTTGTGTACGGCCTATACTAAATGCAGGCACAAGCACGATACCGTTGTCGGCAACTGCGCGCTCAATCACAGCTTTTAAGGTTTGCGTACGTTGTTTTCGTCCTTGATGGTTTTTATCACCATAGGTTGACTCAATTACTAAGGTATCGGCTTTATAGGGCGCTTTAGGTGCGGGTAGCAAAGGCGTATAGGGCGCCCCTAAATCACCTGAAAATACGACCCGATGGCAGTTTTTAGCTTTACGAGTTGGTATGCTTATATCTATTTCAACATAAGCGGAGCCTAAAATGTGCCCTGCTCGTTGTAGACGGGCTTTGGCTATGTGTTCACCTTTGCAAGGAAGCTCAAACCAGGTTTTAAAATCAACTTCAATAATTTGCTGTTTAAGTAACCTTAGGCAGGTATCTATTATTTTTTGATCGCGTGTGACGCCCACTTTTAATGCATCTTCAATCACTAGTGGCAGTAAACTAGCCGATGCAATAGAGGTAAATATGGGTCCTTTAAAGCCAGCCATTAATAAGTAGGGGATTCGGCCAACATGATCGATGTGACAATGGGTAACGATCAGCGCGCGGACTGTATCTATATTAAATTCAATATTAAGATCATCAACAGAATCTTCACCTTGAAATAGTCCGCAGTCAATTAGAAAAGAGCTTTGATCGTTTATTATCAGCTGGTGGCACGAGCCTGTTACGCCATTTACCGCTCCGTGGTGAAGTATTTGCATTTTATGTCCTTATGTTTTGGCTGCGGGCCTCGGGTTACGGCTCGAAGCTCGAATCCTAGCACTTAGAGCCTAAGTCTTTATTTTATAGGTAAATATAGCAGGTATTTTAATGTGGGAGGGTCTTTATACCGTAACGGACGAGCCACGAGCCAAGAGGACCTAGCACCTTGCTCCTAATACTGACGCGGGATGAACCCGTCTACAGGCATAAAAAAACCTTGCGATGTTAACCGCAAGGTTTTTAAATATCTCGAACCTCGAACCTCGAACCTCGAACCTCGAACCTCGAACCTCGAACCTAGCTCTTAAAAGCGTCTTGTAGTGGTGGCACTACTTGCTTTTTACGGCTTAATACGCCGTCTAGCCATACTTTACCGTCTTCTGGTTTTTCACCATAAGCTTGCTCAACTAGGCTAGCATCGTCTGATGCAATTAGCATTTGTGAGCCTTCTTTCATAATGTCGGTCAGAAGTAAAAATACCGAGTGACGACCGCCTTCTTCTTTAAGCTTCGCGATGTCGGCTTCAAGATCGGCTTTAATCTCGTCAAATACCGCAAGGTCAATAACTTCTAACTGACCAATACCAACGAGGTTACCGTTCATGTTAAAGTCTTTAAAGTCACGCATTACTAAGTCACGTACTGGCGTATCTTCAACGGCTGATTTAACGCGGAACATGTCCATGCCTAGTTCTTTAAAGTCTTCAATGCCTGCAATTTCTGCAAGCGCTTCAACACATTTAATATCGGCAGTAGTACAGGTTGGTGATTTGAAGATAACCGTGTCGCTTAAAATAGCGCAAAGCATAATGCCAGCAATATCTTTAGGGATCTCAACGTTGTAGAAGTCATACATCATTTTAATAATGGTGTTAGAACAACCAACAGGGCGGATCCAACACTCAAGTGGTGTTGATGAGGTTAAATCACCTAGCTTGTGATGATCTACCACGCCCACTACGCGAGCCTGATCAATATCGTCAGGTGCTTGGGTTTTTTCTGTGTGGTCTACAATATAAACGTCTTCGCCAGCGTAGCTAAGTTTTAGCTCAGGTGCTTCAAAACCGAATTTATCTAAAATAAATTGTGTTTCAGGTGAAACTTCACCTAGGCGAGTTGGGATTGCTGGTTCATCAATTTGGTTTTTTAAATAAGCCAGTGCAATTGCACCACATATTGAATCTGAATCTGGGATTTTATGGCCCACTACATACATTGACATGACTAAACTCCTTAAAATTTGCCGATATTCTAGCAAAGTCTTTGGGTTTTAACATATAGACAGTGTAATTAAGTTTTGGTTACACTTTAAATCGATATTATTAATTGGAAGACCCACATGCAACTCGGCCGAAAAGGTTGGAACAATGTTATTATTTTTTCGATGTTGATTATGATCTTCTTTTTAAATGGACTGCATAAAAACATAGGGAATGATGAAACACAGGCGCAATTTCAGCCACTACTTCCTGTGCAAAGTTTTGTATTAACACTTAAATTTATCGACCAAAAAATTGACCGTATTGGCACTAGTTGGCGTACTACTACTTTGCAAAAAAATGTACCGCTTAGTTGGCAAGGCTCAGAGCAGCAACTTAGTGAGCTAGTTTATTTATGGCAAAATACCGCGTTGATGACCACCATCACACCTGATGCGCTTGATATGAATAAGCCACTATCGGTAGCCACGTTTGAACTCGCCGGTGAGCCCCTACCTTGGGTGTACTTATTATTTGAGGCGAATGGTCAGTATTATCTATTCGATAAAACCAGTCAGCGATTATTGTTGCTCGATTTAACTACTGCAAAACAATTATTTCCAAGTTTTACCTTTTCATAAGTGAGTTTTATTAATGCCTGAATTACCAGAAGTAGAAGTTAGCCGTATGGGTATTACCCCCCATGTGCTAAACCAAGTTGTGACTAAGGTAAATATTCATAATGCCAGTATGCGCTGGCCTGTGCCAGATGAGGTGTATCAACTTGAGGGGTTAGTGGTTAGCAGTATTGAACGACGTGCAAAATACTTATTGTTAGAATGCGAGCTAGGCTCGGCTATATTGCATTTAGGTATGTCGGGTAACTTGAGGGTTGTGAACGCCAATGAGCCACTTAAAAAGCATGACCATGTTGAGTTTATTTTAGCGAATAATAAGGCGCTGCGTTTAAACGATCCACGTCGCTTTGGTTGCTGTTTATGGCAAGCCCCCAATGAAGAGCATAAGTTACTTGCTAAATTAGGCCCCGAGCCACTCACCGATGACTTTTTTGCTAAACGTGTTTATGAGCAATCTCGTAATAAAAAAGTGCCTGTTAAACAGTTTATAATGAATAACGCCGTGGTGGTGGGGGTTGGTAATATTTACGCTAACGAATCATTATTTAAAGCAGGTATCGATCCGCGAAAAGAAGCAGGTAAGGTAAGCCTTAAACGCTACCAAGCGTTAATCCCAATTATAAAAGACACCCTAGCCGCAGCAATTACTCAAGGCGGCACAACGCTGAAAGACTTTGCCCAAAGTGACGGTAAGCCAGGCTACTTTGCGCAGCAGCTATTAGTGTATGGCCGAAAAGGCCAGCCTTGTGTAAATTGCGACACAGCACTAACAGAAATTCGTCTAGGCCAACGCAGCACCGTTTTTTGTGAGGTGTGTCAGAAATAATAAAGGTATTAGGTGTTAGATTTTAGATAGAGGTTAAAGTTCACGGGCGACGGGTAACGAATTACGGACGTCGGGCTATGGATTACGAACCCCGAATCTCGAAGCTCGTACCTCGCCCCCTGTAGCCCGACACTCGAGCCTAAAACTTTTTGCGGAAAAAACAACCGGCCGGTAGCAATGTAGTTTAAGTGCTGGTATACTCCCGCGTCTGCCACGTTGCGTTCTATGTCCTCATATAGTTTAGCCACTTGTGAGCGGCGAAAAAGTCTAAAACTCGAAGGGGTTGTAGCATACTTAGAGCGGTAGTTAATAATAACTACCTGTGGTTTTAATTGAAAAACATTGGATTTTTATAAATGAAAACGTTTGTTGCTAAACCAGAAACAGTAAAACGTGACTGGTACGTAGTTGACGCTGAAGATAAAACTTTAGGTCGCATCGCTACTGAAATCGCTCATCGCCTACGCGGTAAGCACAAAGCTGAGTACACACCACACGTAGATACTGGTGATTACATCATCGTTATCAACGCTGAGAAAGTTACTGTTACTGGTAACAAATTCAAAGATAAAGTGTACTACGCTCACTCTGGTTTCCCAGGTGGTCTTAAGTCTACTACTTTTGATAAACTTCAAGCTGCAAAGCCTGAAATGATCATCGAAAAAGCTGTTAAAGGCATGTTGCCACGTGGTCCTTTAGGCCGCGCTATGTTCCGCAAACTTAAAGTTTACGCGGGTACTGAGCATAACCATGCTGCACAACAGCCTCAGGTTCTAGACATTTAAGGAGCACTATCATGGCAAATCAATACTACGGTACAGGTCGTCGTAAAAGTTCAAGTGCTCGCGTATTCTTACGCCCAGGCACTGGTAACATCGTAATCAACAAGCGCTCTTTAGAAGAGTACTTTGGTCGCGAAACAGCACGCATGGTTGTTCGTCAAGCTCTTGAGCTTGTAGACATGACTGAAAAATTTGACCTTCACATCACCGTTGCCGGTGGTGGTACTACTGGTCAAGCTGGTGCTATCCGTCACGGTATCACTCGTGCACTTATGGAGTTTGACGAGTCACTACGTCCACAACTTCGTAAAGCAGGTTTCGTTACTCGTGATGCACGTAAAGTTGAACGTAAGAAAGTGGGTCTTAAGAAAGCGCGTAAGCGTCCACAGTTCTCAAAACGTTAATTTTTACGTTATCAAGAATTCAAAAACCCAGCTTATGCTGGGTTTTTTGTTTTGTAGCTATAAGATTTTGGTTCAAGGTTCAAGGTTCAAGGTTCAAGGTTCAAGGTTCAAGGTTCAAGCTATAAGTTTGATCTAAGCTTTGTGTCTTTCTTATTTTATAGTTATAAGTTAAGCATGTTTTAGCTGACTGGTTATGTTATGAGGTTTGAAGATTTAAGGGTATGGCAACGTTCAGCCGATTTAGCTTGCGAGATTTATTTACATTTTAAGCAGAGCAAAGAGTTTGGTTTAAAAGATCAAATAACACGATCTGCACTTTCAATTTCTTCAAATATAGCAGAGGGTTATGAACGAATAACTCCTAAAGATTATATTCGATTTTTATCATACTCTAAGGGGAGTTGTGGAGAATTACGCTCTCAAATTTACATTGCACTAAAAATAGGTGAAGTTGACACGACAGAGGCTAGTGAATGGATTGAGGAGACTCGTGAACTTTCCCGTATGATTTCAGCATTGATGAAATCAATCGATGCTTGGGATTAAGAGGTTCAAAATTAAATATTCATTCAAAAATATATGAGTATGTTTGACCTTTAACCTTTAACCTTTAACCTTCAATTCTCCCCTTACGACTAATGTCGACATTAGCTTGATCAAAATAGGCAAAGCATGCGTATTTATTGAACGAAAGCTTAAAAATGACCGACTAACGCAAAAAAAGTTAAATAATTATCGCAATTAGTTTAAATCCATCAGTTAATTGGTGAATTTTTTTGCTACAATTGGCGGGCAAATAAAGTGAATGAGTTTAATGTCGCCAAATTCAGTTGTTACTGTACTTAGTTGGTGAGATTGTACTTGTTTACAAATTGTTTTTACGGAAGCGATACTATAGTCATTTGGTTTCATACTCGAGCTTACTTAATCAACTATTTGAGCAAGTCAGGTTTATTCGAGCAGGAGGCTGTGAATAACCTTGTTTTAAACAAGGGTTTTAATTATGATCGTTTCTCTTTTAAAATTCGAAAAATTAACCTGCTGTAACTGATGTTCTCAATATAGCAAGTGTTGAGAATCATAGTGGAGATAAGTGGATGAGCAATGCGCCTGTAGACAATGGCCGACGTCGCTTTTTAACCATAGCTACCTCTGTTGTTGGTGGTGTTGGTGCGGCTGGGGCTGCTGTTCCTTTTATTGCGTCTTGGAATCCAAGTGAGCGAGCTAAATCTGCGGGTGCGCCTGTAGAAGTAGATATCAGCAAACTTGAGCCAGGACAATTAATACGTGTCGAGTGGCGTGGTAAACCTGTATGGGTTGTATCACGTACCCCAAAAATGCTTGAGCAGATGAAAGAACATGAAGGTCAACTTCGTGATCCGCAATCGCAAGAGCCACAACAATTAGAATCATCAACCAATGATTTCCGTTCATTACGCCCAGAGATTTTTGTCGCTGTAGGTATTTGTACGCATTTGGGTTGTTCACCTAGCTTTTTACAAGGTGGCTTTGGTGAGAAAGTGGAAGGGACTGATGATGGTTTTTACTGTCCATGTCACGGTTCTAAGTTTGATATGGCTGGCCGTGTATTCCAATCGGTACCTGCACCATTAAATTTAGAAATTCCACCATATACTTTTCTTGATGAGACCACTATTTTAGTGGGCGAAGAACAAGGGGTGGCCTAATGTTTGGTAAAATTGTTGAGTGGATAGACGACCGTATCCCAATGACACGTGTTTGGAATATGCACATTGCACAGTATCCAGCACCGAAAAACTTTAACTTCTGGTACTTCTTCGGCTCTCTAGCTATGTTAGTACTAGTAAACCAAATACTTACAGGTATTTGGTTAACGATGAACTATGTACCATCTGCTGAAGGTGCATTTGCATCAGTAGAATACATCATGCGTGATGTAGAGTACGGTTGGTTATTACGTTATTTGCATTCAACGGGTGCATCTGCGTTTTTCATCGTTGTTTACATGCACATGTTCCGTGGCATGATATACGGTTCTTACCAAAAACCACGTGAATTACTGTGGTTATTCGGTATGTTCATTTTCTTAGCCCTAATGGCTGAAGCATTCATGGGTTACTTATTACCATGGGGCCAAATGTCGTTCTGGGGTGCACAGGTAATCATTTCATTATTCGGGGCTATCCCGGTTATTGGTGATGACTTAACACTGTGGATCCGTGGTGACTATGTAATTTCAGGTGCAACGCTTAACCGCTTCTTCGCATTACACGTAATTGCACTGCCATTGGTTATTGTTATCTTAGTATTTTTACACATTGTTGCACTACACGAAGTGGGTTCTAATAACCCAGACGGTATTGATAACAAACGTAAAAAAGGAACTGTGGCTGAAGAAGACAAGCCTAAATTTAAGTTCCATGAATACTACACTGATAAAAAAGACATTATTGATGCGATTCCGTTCCACCCTTATTACACAGTAAAAGATATTGTGGGCGTGGTTGGTTTCTTAATCTTGTTCTGCTGGGTTGTGTTCTTTATGCCTGCTATGGGTGGTTTCTTCTTAGAAGCGCCAAACTTTGAAGCAGCTAACCCACTTAAAACACCAGAGCATATTTTCCCTGTTTGGTACTTCACGCCATTCTATGCAATCTTACGTGCAATCCCTGACAAACTAATGGGTGTTGCAGCAATGGGTGCATCAATTGTTGTGCTAGCATTATTACCTTGGATTGACCGTGGTTCGGTTCGTTCAGTTCGTTACCGTTGTGGTTTCCACAAATGGAACATTGCAGGTTTTGTTGTTACTTTCGTTCTTTTAGGTTGGGTTGGTGCTACACCACAAACTGATTTTAAAACGATTGTTTCGCAAGTCTGTACTGTGACTTACTTTATGTTCTTCGTACTGTTATTCGTTTACAGTAAGAATGAAAAAACTAAGCCATTGCCTGAGAGGTTAACGAAATGATGAAAAAGCTATTAATAGGTTTATTTGCTTTATCAGTAAACGTGTTACCTGCAATGGCGGCAGGCCCGTCAGTTCCTCTAATGGAAGCGGGTAACGATATATCTGATCAACCTTCTTTGCAGCGTGGCGCAAAGTTGTTCATGAACTACTGTCTTGGTTGTCACCAAATGCAGTATCAACGTTATGAACGTACTTTCCGTGACATTGGTATTCCAACAGAGATTGGTCAAGAGCAACTTATTTTTGATGGTTCAAAAGTGGGTGGTCATATCCTTAACGCGATGGCAAAAGAAGATGCTGCAAAATGGTTTGGTGCGGCTCCGCCGGATCTAACTAACGTTGCGCGTGTGCGTGGCAGTGATTGGATTTACACCTATTTAAAATCGTTTTACAAAGATGAATCTCGTCCGTTTGGCGTAAATAATACGTTATTCCCATCGGTGGGTATGCCACATGTTCTTCAAGAGTTGCAAGGTGTTCCTACTGCAATTACTGAAGAAGTAACAGTAGATGGTAAAACAACCACTCATATTACTGGTACAAAAACAGATGGTACGGGTGAATTAAGTGTAGATGAATATGACCAAGCAGTTCGTGATTTAACGAATTTCCTAGAGTATGTAGGTGAACCTACACGTCTCGAGTCGGAAGCGCTAGGTATTAAGGTAATCGGATTTTTAATTATCCTATTTATCTTGGCATTTATGCTGAAGAAAGAATACTGGAGAGATGTTCATTAAGTTTGAACATATTTAAAGGTAATTTTGCAATAGGGGCTTAAGCCCCTATTGCTGTTTTAGTTATTTAATGGAGGTAGGCATGGCCGTAGCTGCCAATAAGCGCCCTGTAATGACCCTTTTTTCTGGTGCTAACTGTATGTATAGCCACCAAGTACGCATTGTACTTGCTGAAAAAGGTGTAAGTGTAGATATTCATATGGCTGAAAAGGATAACCTGCCAGAAGCACTTCACGAAATTAACCCTTACGGCACAGTGCCAACACTGATTGACCGTGAGCTTGGTTTATATCAGGCAAACATCATCATGGAATACCTTGATGAACGTTTTCCTCATCCTCCACTAATGCCTGTATATCCGGTCATGCGTGGTCGTAGTCGATTAATGATGCACCGTATTGATACTGATTGGTACAGCCTAGCTGAAAAAATCATTAACAACACATCTGATGCCGCGCAAGCTCGTAAAGAGCTGACAGAAGCATTACTTGCAATAGCACCAATCTTTAGTGAAGCGCCTTACTTTATGAGTGAAGAGTTTAGCTTAGTTGATTGTTACTTAGCACCACTATTATGGCGTTTACCAGAGTTTGGTATTGAGCTTAATGGTGCAGGCTCTAAAGAACTTAAAGAGTATATGATCCGTTTATTTGAACGTGAATCATTCCAAGCTTCTTTAACTGAAGCAGAGCGTGAGATCCGTTTATAATGACTTCTAATCGTCCTTATTTACTACGCGCTTTTTTTGATTGGATTGTTGATAACGAATGCACGCCACACTTAGTGGTGAATGCTGACTTTCCTGCAGTGCAAGTGCCAACACAGTTTGTCCAAGATGGCCAAATTGTATTGAACATAAGCCCTTCGGCGGTTACGCAGTTTTCGTTAGATAATACTCAGCTTAGCTTTAACGCGCGCTTTGGCGGCCAGCCAATGCAAGTGTACGTGCCTTTAGGGGCTGTACTTGCAATATATGCACGTGAAAATGGCGAAGGCACGGTCTTTACTGCAGATGAGTTTTTAGAGGACGAAGACGATTTTGCTCCAGAGCTTGAAAGTGTCGATTCATCACCAGAGATAGTTGATGAAACGCCAGCTCCCAAGCCTGAAAAGAAAAAAGGCTCACATTTACGCGTTATAAAATAGCCCGTAAATGTTAGAAAAAAACCGCTTAATAAGCGGTTTTTTTTATGTCTGTATAAATATGAAAGTTTACGGGCAACGGGCAATGGGTAGCGGGCGGCGAGAGGCGGGTTAAGATTGATTGGTGCAGCAGCGGGTTTACACCGCGTCTGGTCTAAAGTGAAGAGCAGGTTTTAGGTATTAGGTCTAGGTGTTAGGTAGAGATTAAGCCAAGCAGGGTGTTTGGGTTCACGGCATTGGGCAGCGGGCTGCGAGAGGCGACCAACGGGCCTAGAGACTCGAATTAATTAGTTGGGCTAATGGTTGTTGTTTTCTCATTTACTCCTCATTCACTTCTCTTTGTGCAAAAAGATTTTAAAGAGATTTTATTCACCACAGAGTGGGCAGAGCACACAGAGGAAATGATTAAAGGCATGTTTTATTTGTCCTGTCTTCTCTGTGTAGCGCGAAGCGTCTCTGTGTACTCTGTGGTTCAAAATGGTTTTGTAGGCGGGGCTTTATGCCGCGCATTTTACTAAACCCTGCGTGAGGTAAACTCCCGCCTACAGGTATAAAAAAACCTTGCGATGTTAACCGCAAGGTTTTTAAATTTCTCGAACTTCGAACCTGAGACTTTTACAAATACTCAAATACTTTAACTACTCGCTCTACGCCAGAGATGTTGCGAGCTATATTAACGGCTTGGTTTGCTTCAGCGTCAGATACTAGCCCCATTAAGTATACTTCGGCATTTTCAGTCACTACTTTTATATTATTACTGCTGATATTTTCAGCCGCTAAAAGCTGCGCTTTTACTTTTGAGGTTAACCATGAATCGTGTGTTTGCGTGGTGATACCAATATTAGAGCCAATGCGAAGTTGGTTATGAATTTTGCGGATACCAGATAGGTTCTCAATGGTTTTAAACGCTTGGTTTTTCATTTCTTGGTTAGGCACTTGGCCTACCATTAAAACCACGCCATTTACGCTTATAACGCTGATATGAGCAAACTTGTTAAGGCGTTCATCTTCACTAATAGCAATGCTGGCTTTTATTTCAATGTTGTTGTCGTCTATTTGTGACCCAATGGTTCGTCTATCGTTAGCGGCAGTAACAGCACTGGCTGTACCGGCGACCACAGCAGCGGCACAGCCTTGTAATAACACAACAGTGCCTAAAATAATTAGGGAGCGTTTAAACATAATTTTCGTCCTGAGGGAAAAGAGTTAAATCCACCAACTCACTTAAACAGTGAAGGTTCACTAAATGCGATTCAATAATGCGACTCGGGCGTTTAGACGGCGTACGAATTTCTACATCGTTATGGCCAAGCAAGCCAACGAGTTCGCCGCCATCATCGCCTACCATTACTATGACCTTCATATCTTTGGTAAGTGCCGCTTCTACTGCAGAAATTATGTGTTTTTCATTACCATTAATGGCAAGTACCAATAATAAGTCACCTTGCTGAGCAAAGGCGCGAACTTGGCGTGCAAAGGTATCGTGGTCATCTATTTGATTGCCTTGGCCAAGGTTAATATTTTCTTGTGAGAGAGCGATTGCAGGTAAGCAAGGGCGTTCTGTTTCGTAAAAATTAACCAGTACGCCTGCCATGTGTTGCGCCAGCATATGGCAATTTGCAGTACCGCAACAGATCAACTTATTCCCATTGATCAGGCTTTGTGCAATGGTAAATGCCGCTGATTCTAACGCGCTTGGCAACACTTCGCCTGCGGCTATTTGAACTTGAATACTTTCTTTAAAAATTTCTTTAATTGTATCTTGCATGGGTTACCAACAATTTATCTCTAATTCTGTGTGAGCTCACACCGGCTTTATTAAAAGGTAATTATTTTAGGCGTTAGCTAATGTTTAACTGTATGCTCAACATGAAGCTGTTGTAATCGTCTTATTTTTATACATCAGACATTAAAATACGTTTTTCAGCCAGTTAATATGTAATGACGGTTCGCCTGTTATAGCTACGTAATCAATACGTAATGGCTGGTTTTTTAAGTTTTTAGCACCAAGGTAATGATAAATAGTGCGCTTTAACTTAGCTTGCTTTTGCGGGCTTAGCGCATAATTAGCGCCGCCTTTTATGTTATTTTTACGAAACTTAACTTCAACAAACACTAAGATGTCACCGTCTTTCATAATGACATCAAGTTCGCCGTAGGGGCAGTAGTAATTACGCTCAATCGCTTTTAAACCTTGCGCTTCTAAATACTTTTGCGCTTGGCGCTCATAATACTGGCCTTTTTCACGACTATTTTGCCACAGCTGTTTAAACCACGACATGCTAACCCCTTAGTTAATTATGGTTATGCCATCGTTTGCTGATTGCATAAATAGCGGCACAGGGCGTTGCGTCTTTAATTCCACTGGGTTTATACGGCGATTGCTGTACTGCGCCCATTGCAGTGAACGTTCAATATCACCGGCACTATTAATGGATAATTTACCGCTTAAGCCTGAAAAGTATTTATCGGGTGTAATGCTCAGCTGTCTAATATCATTCAGCATGGCGACGGCATCGTAGGCCATGGCAAATAAACGTTGGCTAATATCAGCCTGTTCAGGCCATAAATCATTATATTGCTTACGTAGATTATGCTGCGTAATTTGTGAGTCTAACATCCAAGGAAGTTCGGTAAAGTAAAGCCCATCTAAATCGCCTTTGTCAGTGGTATCTATTTGCTTACTATGACTTTTAGAGCTGGCGTAAATAGGGATTCTGTCGGCAAAGGTGCTTACGTTAACATCC
The DNA here is from genome assembly GCF_013393115.1 of Pseudoalteromonas sp. Scap03. Taxonomy (GTDB): domain Bacteria; phylum Pseudomonadota; class Gammaproteobacteria; order Enterobacterales; family Alteromonadaceae; genus Pseudoalteromonas. The sequence goes on from NZ_VDEU01000001.1 coordinate 1,332,008, forward strand.
AGATAAGGCTTAATTAATCGGGTCTCTATGGCGTCACCTAATATATAAATTGCATCAATATCGCCACGTGAACGGGTTTCACTTTCTACTTCTTTATTAAAAAGTGTTTTAACCGATTTAATACGCTCTTTTGATTTATCAACTTCTAGCAAGCTGGTAATGGTATTGGGCATATCTTTATTGTCGTTGTAAAAGCCAACTTGTGTGGTTGTTTCACTATAGCGTTGCCATTGCAGGTTAAAGTAGTCAATTAAGCGCTGACCATTGGTATTATTTGGCGCTAGCAACATAGGTTTTTGATAACCTTGCGCTAAAAAATGCTCTAGAGTTTGTTGTACTTCATGCTCAGGATTAAGCGCAAAAAAGTAGTGCTGCAAAGAGGTTCGTTCGCCATCAAAGGTATTTAAATGTAATGTGGGTATATCGAGTAATGTATTGGTATTAGCGAGCTTATCTATATTGGCTTTTAATAGCGGGCCAATAACAAAGTCTGGTTGTAATTGCGAAATCTGTGCGCTCAACGCTTCGGTTTCGGTATTTTCATCAATAAACAGCGTTTCGCTAATCTCTTTTTTATCAAGTGCAGCCAGTATGCCGGCTTTTAATGCATCCCCTAAGCGCTTGTTAGCACCTGACTGAGGTAATAGCACAACTAAGCGTTCAATATTTAGTGGTGCTAATTCATTGGCGTAAGTATCTTGTTTTGGTAAAACATTGCTACCAGGGTGCCCAAGGTAACGGCGGCGCCAATTATTAATCGCTTGGTCTAAATCAACAGAGCTGTTGGCATAAACCTGATGATACAAAGCTAAGTTAACCCAGCCTTGTTGAATAACCGAGCCACGGTTAAATCGCTCTAATGCGTATGAAGAAAGCTGCTTTAAATTATGCCAAAGTGCGTCATTAAGTTTAGGGATAGAAATATTATTTTTTGCTACCGATTCAGAGGCAGCAAAAAAGTAAGGAGCTGCACGTTTTGGTAAGTCTTGCGACGCAAAAATGCTGGCAGTTAAAAATTGGTGCCAAGCAAAATGCTCAGGTTGCTTAAGTTGCCCCCCAAGCGTGTTTAGTACCTCAAGTGCTTGCTGATTTTTATTTTGCTCTTTTTGCGCAAAGGCAATGTATAAACGATTTTGAATTTGATCAACACTGGCGGTAAGTGCAAGTTCAGTGCATATTTTTTCGAGTAGTGGCCAGTTTTCTTCTGTAATTGCGCTATCACGAGCACTATAAAGCAGCTGGATTTTATCAGCGCCATAGCGGTTTTGCGCTAATTGGTAAATAGATTGCGCATTTAGTGCTTCATTTTTCAGCGTATTGGCACTGTTACTTAAGTTATCGCTGGTTTTAATTGGTTTTTCGGTTGTGCTACACGCCGATAACCCTGACAATATAATTAATAGACTAACTAGTTTAAGTCGCACAAAGATTTCCCATACGTTAACGCGATTTGCTTATATTACTGACTGACGCAGGAGACCTCAATGTTAAATGAGGAGAATTCACAGAAAATTGGCACTCTTTACGTTGTTGCCACCCCAATCGGCAATTATGACGACTTAAGTCAGCGTGCAATCGCGACATTATCGCAGGTTGACTTAATCGCGGCTGAAGACACTCGCCATACTGGTAAGCTACTTAGCCACTTTGGTATTAAGGCTAAAACCTTTGCGTTACATGACCATAATGAAAAGCAAAAAGCGCAGCAAATTATCGACCAACTTAATCAAGGGTTAAATATTGCATTAGTTTCTGATGCAGGCACGCCGCTTATAAGCGACCCTGGCTATGCGGTGGTTAACTTATGTCGTGAGCAGGGCGCAAGTGTAACACCCGTGCCTGGCGCATGTGCTGCTATTACGGCGGTATGTTGTTCTGGGTTACCTACTGACCGTTTTCAATTTATTGGTTTTACACCTGCTAAAAGTAAAGCGCGACAAGACTTTTTTATAGATGCGGTTAACTCAAGTATTACCAGTATTATGTATGAAAGTACCCATCGTATTATGGCAAGCCTTGACGATTTAGAAGTGGCGCTAGGTAGTGAGCAGCAAGTGGTATTTGCCAAAGAGCTAACTAAAACCTTTGAAACCTTTTTTAATGGCACAGTGAGTGAGTTAAAGCAGTTTTTAACTGACGATCCTACCAAGCAACGCGGTGAAATAGTACTCATGCTGCCAGGGAAAGCTAAGGTAGTTGACGATATTCCGCCAGAAGCCCGTAAAATGTTAGCGTTACTTGAAAACGAAATGCCAATGAAAAAAGCGTGTGGTGTAGTAGCCGATTACTTCGGTATGAAAAAAAACGCGCTGTATAAAACAATTATTGAAGAAAAACAGTAAATGTTTACTGCGTAGTGCGGTGCTCTCATGTATACTGCGCGCCGAGTTAGCCAAGATAATCGCTGCCTGTGACGAAAATGATCAGGGGGAGGAAAGTCCGGGCTCCACAGGGCAGAGTGCCAGTTAACGGCTGGGGGGCGTGAGCCCACGACAAGTGCAGCAGAGAGAAGACCGCCAATCTTCGGATTGGTAAGGGTGAAAGGGTGCGGTAAGAGCGCACCGGGCCGCTAGTAATAGTCGGTTGCAAGGTAAACTCCACTCGGAGCAAGACCAAATAGGGTTCCTTATGGCGTGGCCCACGTTGGAACCGGGTAGGTTGCTTGAGCCATAGAGCAATTTATGGCCTAGACGAATGATTATCACTTTCTTCGGAAAGGACAGAACCCGGCTTACCGGCTAACTCACTCATTCAATAAAAAAGCCCGCAGTTAACGCTGCGGGCTTTTTTGTGTTTGAGACAAGCTGTCAGGTTCCAGGCGGGAGGGGGGCGGCGAGCTTCGGGTTGCGGGCTTAAAACCTAACCCCGACGCGAGACTAAGTATCGCTTTAAGGCATAAAAAACCTTGTAATGTTAACCGCAAGGTTTTTAAATTTCTCGAACCTCGAACCTCGAACCTCGAACCTCGAACCTCGAACCTCGAACCTCGAACCTATCTATATAATATTTTTTCCCTGCTCCGGATCGCGCGATTCATCGGCTTGCTCGCGAATATCATCCGTATCACTGCTTACATCATCAATACTGTGTTCATGCTCTGTGGTTTTATGTTTTTGAGTATGTGGTTTCTCTTTAGTTTTTTCTGTTGTCTCTGTTTTAGCTTCGCTTGCTGTGGGGTAAATATCTTCACCTTGGCTATTGAGTAATACACGCTCTCTAGCATCGTCAGGCATACTTATATTATGTTGCGTAAAACTGTTAATTAACTCTCGCATTAGCTGTGAGGCTACTTTAACAATGCTGTATTGTTCGCCGTTGACCCAAAAGTAAACAGTAAAATTGATAGTGGCGGAGCCTAAGTTATCAACCAATACTTGAGGAGGTGGATCGCTAAGCACAGAGTTTTGTTTTTTTATAACACTAATAGCAAGACTTTGTGCGCCGCGAATGTCATTATCGTAGCCAATACCGATTGTGAAATGACCGCGCATCTTTGGATTAGCGGTTAAGTTTTTAATGGTATTTTTATACACAGTCGCATTGGGTATTTGAATATGATTGCCATCGAAGTCAACTAAAGTGGTTGCCCGTGCAGTTACTTTTTTAACTATACCTATTCTGCTATCTACTTCTATTACATCATCAATTTTAAATGGACGTTGTACACTCAAAAGTAAACTGGCAATAAAGTTCTCAGCAATATCCCGAAAGGCAAACCCTAAAATAAGGCCTATTAACCCAGTGCCACTCATAATAGCGACCGCGAATTCAGTCAAGCCAGCCAAACGTAAGAAAAGGTAAAACCCAAGTAAAATAATTAAGGTACTAATACCACGCCTAGCAACTAGGTGTACTAATTTACTGTTGGTTATGTAAGTAACGGGCTTTATTAACAAGCGTGATAATGGGGTGGCGATTAAATAACTAATCACCAAAATAATAATCCCTAGAAACAAAGTGGGCAGTAATTGCACGAATGAGTGTAGTAATTGCACGCTTTGCTCTTTTAAAAAGTCCCATGAAACCGAGTTTGGCTGAACGGTGTCGATTGCAGGAATAGATGCGTTATTAGCGAGTGTTGCAATTAAAGCGCTGAGCATAGGAGCCATCCGTGTTAGGTTGAGTTAATTAGGGTCTGTGTAAAACAATAGCAGCAAGTTTAATACCAAGGAGTATTTGTTTGGCAAACATCTTGCAATTAATTAGGAAAAGGGAGTTAACTATGAGTGACTTTAAGCGTGGCCAAAGAGCCAAGCAGCCTAACCATATCCCTCTGCGTGGCTGGTGGGATATTGCAAAGCGAATTATAAAACAAATGAGCCGTGATAATTTATCTTTGGTGGCAGCAGGCGTGGCCTTTTATGCACTTCTTGCTATTTTTCCTGCCATTGCGGCGTTGGTGTCTGTGTATGCTTATTTTGCTTCACCGAATGATATTAGTGCGTATTTAAGTCAATTTATGGCTTTATTGCCGCAAAGTACCCAAGAGATTATTTTGTCTCAGGTTTCGAGTCTTGCGCAAAAGTCTCAAACCAGTTTAAGTCTTAGCGCACTAGGCACTTTACTGATCACTATTTGGAGCAGCTCTAAGGGCAGCCAAGCTTTGATCACCGCGTGTAATATTAGTTATCAAGAATACGAAAAGCGTTCATTTTTTAAGGCGCAACTTGTACGTTTACTATTTTCAGTGGGCGCGATTGTGGTGGCGGTTATAGCATTGGTAATTATCGGTATATTACCGTTAGCACTTAACCTGTTAGGAATAAAAGAAAGTATTGATTTTTTAATCATGCTTATCTCATGGCCATTACTGGCACTAACCTTTAACTTTGCATTGTTAATTTTATATCGTTACGCGCCTCACAGAAAAGCAGCTAAGTGGCGCTGGGTTACCGTAGGCTCATTCACTGCCACAGTATTATGGATTGTGGCATCTTTTGGCTTTTCATTTTATGTATCTCACTTTGCCAGTTACAACGAAACATATGGCTCTTTAGGCGGGGTGGTTATTATGCTTATGTGGCTATTTATTAGCGCTTATATCATTATTTTAGGAGCTACAATTAATGCAGCGTTAGAGCAGCAAACAGCGCAAGACAGCACAGTAGGCCCAGATAAAAAAAGAGGGCAGCGAGGTGCTTATGTTGCAGACCACCTCGATACTAAATAATCTGAACTCTGGATAATAAATCTATCTCAAGCAGCTATTTTCAGCACAATTACGTTGAATCTACAGACCCTAGCTATTAACGCGTAAGTTCGCCTTGTTTTCATTTAAAATCTCTGGCTATACCCGATTACCATCTTTTATATATTTAACTAAGCGTCAATTGCCGTTAGCTGAGCCATGTTTGGCATTTGTGCATGGATTATTTGCTATTTATATTTGTTTAGTTAATTAAATAAATATTATAATGCAAATGGTTATCATTTTTAATTTTATTGCTGTGCTTAATTATGTGGTAGCAGTATAACGTTTCAGGTTTGGACGAAGTGTAATTTGGTTTCTATATGGTGGGACTAAGCTGCATTGATAAGGCAAATAATAATGAATAAAAAACACACTTTTACAGCAACTAAGCGACGCCATATTCTGGCTTGTTTACTTGCGTTAATTACGGCTGTAGTGATGATCCCTGGCATGACTACCTATTTACCTTTCGCTATGGAAGAGCAGATATTAATACCTATAATGCTTTTTCCTTTTATTTGGACTGCGTTATTTATATACGCTTACATGGCTAAAAGCGCATGGCAGCCTTTTATTGTTATGTTAGTTATTTTGTTAAGCCATGCAGGGCTTAGTTTTATGGCTTTACAAGGAGGACAGGGATGAGATCTATTTCACTAAAAAAGCTATTTTTACTGCATAGTTGGGTTGGTATTGTTACAGGTATTTTGCTCTTTATTGTTTGCTTTACCGGTGCGTTAGCTGTACTTAGCCGCCCAGAACTAAAAATTTGGGCCAACCCAGAGTTACATCAATTGGATACAGTGCCAAGTGAAAAGGTGATGACGTTAATTAACCATTATCACCAACAAGTACCAAAAGAGTTTGGTAAAAATATCCACGTGTATTTACCAACTGGGCATAATACGCATTTATTGACGATTTTATTTGAATCTCACGATGGCGATGAAAATTATGACGAAGAGGCTGCTTATGCTTACCAATTTGACCCTCGTAATTTTAATTTGGTAAACCAATATTATGGTGCTGCAGATTATTTTTATGAGCACCGTAAAACTGATGCGCCATCGTTTATTGGGCATTTTCATGCTGACTTACATTTAGGCAGACCAATAGGGCTTATTCTTACTGGCTTTTTAGGTTTAACTTTATTGGTGTCTGTTGTGACGGGCTTATTTATTCACCGCCAAATAATAAAAGAGCTATTTACATTTAGACGTAAAAAAGGTCTTGATGTGGTAGTGAACGATGCACACAAAGTGATGGGTATTTGGGGAAGCGTTTTTCATGCCATCATCGGCTTTACAGGAGCTTTTTTAGGTCTTGCAACCGTTATATTACTTCCCGCCGCCGCTTTTGTGAGTTTTGGTGGAGATCAAGATAAGTTGGTGGAAAAATTTACCGCGATGCCTGAAACCATTGTTTCTAATAATTACCAAGCAACAGCTGTAGATACTATTTTGCTTGATGCCCAAACACGTTACCCAAAAGCGAAAGTTATTGATTTAACTGTTATGGCGCATAATGATGCGAATGCTCAAGTTTACTTACGTCTTATTGGCGGCGATGCAGTTGCATCACAATTACTGCAATACAGCGGAGATGGTAAGTTTAGTAAATCAATGAGTAGCTTTGGTGACATTCCTGGCCCTGCTATTAAAGTACTTGAATTATTATTCCCGCTACACTTTGGTAATTTTGCGGGCGTTTTTGTAAAGTTAGTTTGGGCACTCCTTGGTTTAACTACTGCATTATTACCACTTTCTGGAATTATGATGTGGTTAACCAAGCGCACAAGGGGTAGCAATCCGACTCTTTCTGAAGTGGCTTATCAACGATGGAATAGGGTTATTATCGGTAGCTGTGGAGGCTTAGTATTGGCTACTGCCATATTATTCCCTTTGCAAGTATTACTTAATAACTTCATCCCAGTACAATTGCACAATGGCTACTTCGGACCTTTATTTTTTCTTTCATGGCTAGTTTGGTGTTTATTTGCAGTGTTACCGATTAATTATTATCGTTATTTGCAAGTCACACTGCTTATAACTGGTGGTTCGTGCATGTCTGTGTTGCCTTTAAACATGTTACTGTCGTCAAGCCATGCTTTTAGTTCAAATAACACGCTAGTTACTGTTGTTGATATTAGTTTTTTATTTATTGGTGGCTTAATAATCTATGTAAGTCAGCGGATCATGGCTAAGCGACAAGTACTAATAAAGCCAACAACACAAGAGGTGACTATATGACAGTTATTTATTTAATACTTGGATGTGGATTGTTAGTTGTAAGTAGCTTATTACTAAGATTGATGCGCCCAGCAAGCACTTGGCTAAGTCTCGTTGTGTTTATTGGCGCACTTATCTGTTTTATAGCTGAGTATGGAAGTATTGCAGGTTCTTTTGTTAGTATTGCTTCGGCTTTATTGATAAATTTAATGGTTGCTTTTGTATTTGGTAAATCTATTTCAGTGCGCTAAATTATAGCATTAACATTCCGAAATAAGGGGCAGTTTAGTACCCGCGCTATAACTGAGCGAGCGTATTAACTGCCTTTAGTCTAAATTAATCACTTGGTCTGTTTTTATCAGCTGCATAAACGAGGTTTTGTGCAACGGCTTTGAAAACAAATAGCCTTGGCCATAATCACAACCAGCCTCAAGTAATAAATCCATTTGTAATTTTGTTTCTATGCCTTCGGCAATTACTTTTAAACCAAGCTGATGAGCCATCATAATAATTGCTTCACATAAGGCCAGCTCCTGGCTGTCTTTTTGAATATTATCAACAAAGCGTTTATCGATTTTTAGGTAGTCGGTATCCATTTCTTGTAAGTAAGCAAGCGATGAGTAACCAGTACCAAAATCATCGAGTGCTAATTGCATCCCTGATTTAACCAAGGCTTTTAGGCGGCTTTGGGTCAGTTCTTCAGGATTAACCATCAAGCCTTCAGTAATTTCTGCCACAATGCTCGATGCAGGTAAGTTTGCTGTCTCAAGCATGCCATACCAATCGTCTATACCACTGTCTGTGGTTGCGAGCTGCACCGGCGATACGTTAATACTAATTTGAAATTCATCTTGAATGTGTTTTTTAATATCATTAAGTGTTTGCAGTGCTTCAGTAAATACAAATTGACCGAGCGCATTTATTTGTCTGGTTTCTTCAGCTAAGGGAATAAAGTCAGCTGGGCTGATCAGCCCTTTTTCTGGGTGTTGCCATCGAATAAGCCCTTCGGCTTTATGAACGTGTAAATCATCAAGGGATACAATAGGCTGATAATATAACTCAAATTGCTCTAGCTCTATGGCTGAGCGAAGCTCTTTGAGCAACTGCATTCTTGCATTTGCATCTTCACGCATATCATGTGAGAAAAATTCAAAGTCATTTCGGCCGCTATTTTTTGCCTTATACATAGCTTGATCTGCGGCTTTAAGCAGTTGCTCTGGGTTTTGGCCATCATCTGGCGCGCAGGCAATACCAATGCTGGCACTGATATACACTTTTTCATCTTCAATAAAAATAGTCGAAGCAAGGCTAAGTAGCAGTGATTTTGCTATTTTTTTAATATTATCGCCACCGCGTAAGTCACTAAACACAATAACAAATTCATCGCCACCAATACGGGCTACAAAGTCAGCCTCTTTGGCTGTTTGCACAATTCGCTCAGATACTAATTTAAGTAATCTATCGCCATAATGATGGCCTAACGTATCATTAATATCTTTAAAGTGATCAATATCTAACAGCATAATGACCAGTTTTTGGTCGTGGTTGTTTACGCGCGTAAAGCGTTTATTTAACCGCTCTTTTAGTTCTAGTCGATTAGGTAAGTCGGTTAAATGATCAAAATGAGCTTGTCGCCAAATTAGCTCGTCTGCTTGTTTTTTCTCGGTTAGATCGGTAAAAATAGCAATACGACTAGTTGGGGCTTTATTTTTATCGTAAATAGTATCTATGGTTAACCATTCAACATACAGCTCGCCATTTTTACGACGATTGGTTATTTCACCTTGCCAGCGGCCAGTTTTATTTATTGATTGCCACATGTAGTCATAAAACTCTTTATCATGTTTACCCGATGATAAAATACCCACCGTTTTATTGAGTACTTCTTTTCGAGAATACAAGGTCGTTTTACAAAACGAAGGGTTCACGTCATAAATAATGCCATTTTCATCCGTGATTGCCATACCTTCACTGCTGTTGTTGTAAACTAATGACGCTAAATGCAAAGATTCTTGGTTTTGCTTTCGTTGCGTGATGTTACTAATAACAATTATAAACTCATCCGCTTTTTTCATTGGGCTGATTTTCGCTTCATAAAACTGATTGTCTTGTTTATCTTCAAGCTCAACAGTGACAGGAGCGCTCAGGGTTGTTAAGTATCCTTCAATTTGTTTTAAATTGGCAATAGAGAATAAACACGATAGCTTTTTAGGCGGTGTTGAATGGCTATAATTTAACGATTTAATAAGGCCACCGGTATCAAGTATATTGCCGTTGGCATCTACACGTAAAAAAGCATCAGGTAGTGCATTAAGCAAGCTATTGAGCTCGTCATGTTTATGTTTAAGGCATGCTTCAGCTGTTAAGCGAGTTTCAGCCATATATTTAAAACGATGATAGAGTCTATTTAGCTCAGGACTATTGGGCTGCTCGTTGTCATGAGGCATATTACCGGCTGCTAAGCGGTTAACGGCCTGCGTTAAACTTTTAATCGGGTTTAATATGCTTTTATTAACTAATCGTCTGGCCAATACGGCTAAAAGCAAAATGGTCATTAAAAATCCTAAAACCATTTTTACAAAGTTAATATCTATTTGCTCAAGTGTTTCATCTATTGGTTGAGTAATATAAATAGAGAGCTTATTGTTATTGCCATCACGATAGAGTGTTGTTTGATGGAAAACTCTTCGGATACCATCTTTTCCTTTAAAAATAACACCAGCTTGCAAGTTATGCGCTAAATCGAACTTTTCCAATTTGTTGCCTAGTCTATCGGCTGAAAAAGGGTAGTTAGCTAAAATACTACCGTTAGAGTCAGTAATGACAGCTCTGATTTCTGTCGATAAATTTAAAGTATTAAGTGCCGAGCTCCACCAGTCTAAAGCGATTACGGTCACAATAACGCCTTCAATATCATTGCTTTCATTTAAAATAGGGTAAGCAAAGTTAATACTTTGAGCTTTGAGGCTGCGATCGTGTTGGAAATGGCCAATACTGAACTCTTTACTGGCGAGCGCGTTTTTAAAATAGGGACGGTCACTAATGTTAATATTAGTGTCGCTACTTTTTGAGGTACAAATTAGGTCACCATTTTTATTTACTATACCAATATTCGCGATATTACCATTGAGTGCCTTAACATCTAAAAAATACGCTGGACAAGTAGAGGGTAAAGATTGAATGTTTTTCTGTTTTTTTGCTAAAAACTCAGTAACTTTTTTGACATCATCAATCATGCTTTGTTGTTTAATAATTAGTTGCTCAGTGATGGTGCGCACTTTTGTCTCGTGCTCTTTAATGGCTGCGTCACGACTAAACCACAAGGTTACTAAAATAATAGCAGCAACAGGTATGCAAATTAGCATAAGAAGGCGGTAGAGTTGATGTTTTAATGATGAAGTAAAAATAGTCGTATCCAAATTAGTGCAAAGTAGAGTGACGCTTGATAATCCTACTATAAATAACCATTGAAGTACTAAGGTTATATCTAAGATTTTGCAATAAAATAGTGTTGCATATGATTGAAATATATTAATTTACGTATGAAAAACATGATGAAATAATAATTTAATCTCTTATATATTTACATAACAAATAAGGGCATGTTTAACCGCGACGCGAGGTTTGTAATCAAATGGGCAGTTGATAACTGCTCCTGCGTTATTCTACTGGCTTACATCCCTAAAAACCGAGCAAAGCTTCCGCGTCCCGCTCAAAGCCCTTACCTACATTCATGTAGGCAACAAAGAGTAAATCGACCCTAGGCAAAAAATGAAAAATAATCAATGTTCTGGCTGCTCACAGTACCTAATATGGGTATTATGTCAACATCCGTCTTATTCTAAGTTTGATGGTAAATATTTAGTGTCATTATTAATAATTGGTGAGCTTAAGCCCGATGATAAAAGTGAGTAAAGTGATGGTTTTCCTCCTCAACCTCATTGCGGTATCGAAACTTTCATTCATATTTTAAAAGTGTAATTTGAGCATGAAAATTAAATGGGAAACAAAGAAGTGACTTGCTCCGGAGACGTGTAATGGATAAATACCGGTAGCGGTGTTATGCACAGTGAAACGCCACTTGCTGATGCTGAACAAGGCTTACGTGACTTTCAGATTTGGCTCAATACGCCAAGCAATAACAAAATGCGTGAGCCGCAATGCCAGAATATCACAGAGCAACCAGTACTCAGTTTTACTAATCAACAAGGAGTTAGCCTAGAGCGATGGTTGAAGCATTGCAAATTAGTAGGTGAACCGTTTAATCAGCCAATTGCACAAATAGACCCGTTTGTGATGATCACTGACGCTTAAATATGCTAAGCGGTTAGCGATTGTAAAAACATTTTTTTGGTTCACTGTCGTGATGTATTAATGCAGGAGTGACTTTTAAGCGAGAAGTTTTACTAACCAACTGTATTTTTTTACCATGTCGGTGTCTCCCTTTGCCGACTCCACAACCACGCCTGCACTAAAAGCACTAACGAGCCCCACTTTTGTTGCGGCAAAACGTTTGGCTCGATATTTTATTGCCGTAAGGTGCTGACGCTTTAGCTCAGATTGTATCGCCACTTCTTTGTGGAGCTGTTGCACTCGAGCGTCCGGTGAATTGATCAAATAATTGATTAACATAATTGTGTATGCCTTATAACTTAAGCAGCTGCTTTAGACTATTTAGCGTTTTAGTAAAACCAATTTTTTTGCTTAGATAAACTGCATTTCGCCATAGCCAAATTAAGCATAGAATTTGTAGGCTGATCACTACAGTAATACTCAGCCAAATCGAGCTAAATAAATCAAAAGTAGCAAAGCCTACAATACCTAAAAATCCCACCCACAATAACACCAAGCCACTGGCAAAACATCCTAGTAAAATAGTGATCAGTGCTAAGGATCTTAGCGATAGCTTCCACTCTGCTATTGCCAGCTGATGTGTCAACTTTCCTTGTTGACGGTAATCATCCTTGAGCTGCGCTGCATAGTCAGCAAGCTTGGCAACATGATCTTGCCAGTCATCCGCATTTGTTGCTGATGATTGCGAATCCGTCGCTTGTGATTCGCTTGATGTTAAATCTGGGTTTTGCATGGTATTACTTACGACGAAATAGCGCAGTAACTAACATACCAGCAGCAAATGCCAGACCAGCCGTTGCTAGTGGATTTTCAGATGCGAGTTGACGAGTCTTAGAGGTACATTCTTCTAATTTCTCGCGAGCTGCTAACTGTTTTTCGTTAAGCGTTTCTGCTGAACTGCTTGCTCCTTTACGAACACCATTTTCAGCTACCGCCGCTTTACTCGATAATGCATCTACTGCGTCATGCGCAGCTGATGTTGCCTTATCTGTTAACGGGGCTTCAATCTCTTGTTTTGTATCAATAGGTGCTTTGCTCTTAGTTGCCGTAGCCATAATCAATCCTTAATAGTTTTTAAAAGTAATTATTAAAGTGCAATGATTAAACCAGTTTTTAAATTGTTGTTTTATATTTATATTTTAATTTTAACGCTGACTTCTACGTGTTTATTGCTGTAACTATTGCGACTATGGTTTGTAATTTTTACAAACAAAAAAATTGTAATTATTCACTGTTTATTCATTAAGCAAATAATGCCAGCTAGCTAATAAAAAAAACGATAAAAAATTTTTTACTGGCTGATCAGATTTTTTACTAAACAATTCAACCGCTTTAATCTGAGCCTTATTTTTTCAGGCTTCGCGGGGTGCTAAAGCTGGGTGACTTACTTGACAAAAAGGCTTGTCAAGCCCTAAACTGGAGCACTGTGGTAAAAAGTGGTGTTTAGTGGATCAAACTGGATCGGGTTAATCAAAAAGTTGATTAAAATAATTTTACAATAGGCTTTTTATGTTTCGTGGCGCAAGTTCACTGAGTTTGGATGATAAAGGACGTTTTGCGGTACCAACAAAGTACCGAGACACGCTATTGTCTGAAGATCAGGGAACGGTTATTTGCACTGTTGCACTCAATGAGCCTTGCCTTTGGTTATACCCTCTTGCTGAATGGTTAGAAATAGAAAGCCGTTTAGCAAAAATATCTAATATGAATCCCAGAGCGCGACGGATGCAACGTATGTTGTTAGGTAATGCGACAGAGTATCAGCTTGATAAAAACGGTCGAATTTTGCTGGCGCCTTCTTTGCGCTCACATGCAGAACTTGGCAAAAAAATTATGCTGGTGGGCTTAATGAATAAATTTGAGATTTGGGATGAGGCGCGTTGGCACGAACAAATGTGCCAAGACACTGAGCTTGAAAGGCTTGGTGAATTTGAACCGAATGACGATTTAGATAACTTTACCCTCTAGCAGCAAAACAAAAAGGCAAAAAATAGCTAATGACAGCGCAATTTGAACACGTATCCGTATTAATGGACGAAACCATAGATGCACTTGCAATTAAGCCAGACGGCATTTACATGGATGGCACCTTTGGACGTGGCGGACACTCAGGGCAAATATTAGCGCGCTTGGGCGACGCTGGTCGCTTGCAGGCTATTGATCAAGATCCACAAGCGATAAAGTCAGCAGAAAAGTTTGCCGACGATTCACGTTTTTCAATTGCTCATTCACGATTCTCGAAACTATACGAAGTTGCTGAGCAAAACGATCTTATTGGTAAAGTTGATGGCATTTTACTTGATATTGGTGTGTCGTCACCGCAGTTAGATGACGCCGCTCGTGGCTTTAGTTTTATGAAAGACGGCCCGCTTGATATGCGAATGGATCCAAGCACAGGCCGTAGCGCTGCGCAGTGGTTAGCTGAGGCAGAACTAGATGACATTACCCATGTGATCAAAAAGCTAGGTGAAGAAAAATTTGGTAAGCGCATTGCACACAAGATATTGGAAGTGCGTGAACATACGCCAATTACTACCACTAAACAGCTCGCAGATTTAGTTGATGAAGCAGTACCTGTTAAAGATAAGTTTAAACATCCTGCAACGCGCACGTTTCAGGCAATTCGTATTTATATCAATAGCGAGTTAGAGGAAATTCAAACTGCATTACAAGCGGCGATTAAAGTTCTTAAGCCGGGTGGTCGCTTAGTTGTTATTTCTTTTCACTCTTTAGAAGATCGCATTGTAAAACAATTTATTAAAAAACAGAGTAAGGGAGAAGCGATACCCAGAGGTCTGCCTTTAACCGACGCACAAATAAATAAAAATCTGACGTTAAAAGCAGTGGGTAAAGCTATTAAACCAAGTGCTGATGAAGTGGCGCGCAATCCACGCTCTCGCAGCTCAGTACTAAGGATTGCACAGAGGTTGGGATGAGTAAAAAAGCGAGTTATCGCCAACCCAATCTATTTATTGAAATAATTAAAGGCCTAGGTGCAAACAAGATCACCTTGGCCTTGTTGGTTGTGATATTCGCATCAAGTTTGAGCGTAGTACAGGTAACCCACTTATCTCGTGCGCAATTAATTGAGCAAGATTCGTTACTGCAAGAGCGTGATGAACTGGATTTAGAGTGGCGTTATTTTTTAGTGGAAGAAGAATTTTATTCACAACATGCACGCATTGAAGAAGTGGCAACGTCACAATTAGAAATGAAGCGGCCAACCAGCCAAGATGAGCAGGTAATCATATTACAATGAGAACGCGAGGCAAAAAACCAGTCAACAACCTAATCGCATGGCGCTTTATTTTGGTGTGCGTGGTGATTTTTTTAGTGTTTGTGACTTTGGTATCGCGTGCTGCGTATTTGCAAGTAATTGAACCCGATAAGGCCCGCTCCGAAAGTGACAAGCGTACGGTACGTGTTGAAAAATTGCATGTGCAACGCGGCATGATCTTCGATCGTAACGGTAAAGAGTTAGCAGTTAGTGTACCTGTAGTCAGTGTGTATGCCGATCCTAAAGCTTTGCATAAATCACTGGTGAGCAAAGTACTCAGACAAGCCCGCAAAAATGGTGAAGATCAGCAAACTCTGCGTGAAAATGTCGCTGAGTTAAACAAGCGTACCGCCCTGTATTATAAAAACGATTTGCGCTGGCGTGAACTTGCCGATGTACTGCGTATTGATCCGAGCAAAATTAATACCCGACTACTTGATGATCCTACTCGTCGCTTTGTTTACTTAAAACGCCAAGTTACTCCAGCTGTTGCTAATTACATTGGCGATTTACGCCTGCCGGGTATTCACCTTTTAGATGAATCAAAACGCTATTACCCTGCCGGTGAGGTCAGTGCGCATATCATTGGTTTTACTAATATCGATGGCAAAGGCATTGAAGGCATAGAAAAGCTTTACGAAAATGCACTCACAGGTGAAGAAGGCCGACGTACGATTCGAAAAGATGCCCAAGGACGTGAAGTTGAAGTGCTTGATGAGCGCGAGCGAGTAGAGCCTGAGAGTATTCAACTAAGTATTGATCAGCGTATTCAGGCGATTGCCTACAAAGCGGTTAAATCAGCGGTATTAACTTACAAGGCCACTTCAGGCTCAGCCATGGTGGTTGATGTTAAAACTGGTGAAGTTTTGGCTATGGTAAATAGTCCTTCATTTAATCCTAACAATTTAAGCGGTGCGGCTCCTCATAAGCGTCGTAACCGTGCAATTACCGATTTGTTTGAACCCGGCTCAACTGTTAAGCCTCTAGCCATTTTAGCTGGATTAGACTACGGCACAATCCAACCGGATGACAAAGTTGATACCTACCCAGGCTGGATGCGTTTAGGGGGCAGCTTAGTACAAGATACCCGTAATCATGGTGAAATGACGCTGCGCGAAATTTTAAAATACTCCAGTAATATGGGCGTAACAAAAATAAGCCAAACCGTACCCAAAGACTATTTTGTTGGTCTTTACCAAAAGGTGGGTTTTGGCAGTGATAGTGGTACCGGCATGGTCGGGGAAAGTAGTGGTTTATTTTACCCAAATCGTCGTTGGTCAGATCACGAAATTGCCGCACTTTCGTTTGGTTACAATATTGCCGTGAGTACCGCGCAAATGGCTCGTTTTTACGCCATGTTAGGCGCAGGTGGGGTTAACCGCCCACTCACTGTACTAAAGCAAGACTCTATACCTGAAGGTGAACGTGTTTTTCAGCAACAAGATGTTGAAGCTGTAGTTCATATGATGGAAAGCGTATTTGAAGAAGGTGGTACTGCACGTCGTATTAAAGTTGATGGCTACCGTGCAGCTGGTAAAACAGGTACTTCTAAAAAGGCCGCAGCGGGTGGTTATGGTGACGAATATGTGGGTTACTTTGCGGGTATTGCCCCAGCAAGTAATCCGCGATTAGCTGTTGTGGTATTGATCAACGAGCCCGGTGGAGATGTTTATTATGGCGGCGCAACGGCAGGTCCGGCGTTTGCAGAAATAATCTCTAATTCATTAAGAATTTTAAACGTTGCCCCAGACAAAGACTCTGTGGCATACGTGAAGGGCAAAGATGATGGTGCGTGATTTACATTCAATTTTAAAACATTTAGAAATAGACGCAGCGCGTTTAATGGTAAACGAGTTGCGTTTAGACAGCCGCGATGTAAAACCAGGTGATGTGTTTGTGGCAATAAAAGGTCATCAGCTTGATGGCGGACAGTTTATTGATAAAGCAATTGAAAATGGTGCCAGTGCAATTATTGCCGACAGACTGTGTGAGTTTGAAAGTGATTTTGAGCCGCTTTATTTAGTCTCAGAGCTAAATAAAAAGTTACCTGTATTAGCGAGTAAATTTTACCAACAACCTAGCCTAGAACTAGATTTAGTTGGCGTAACAGGTACTAATGGTAAGTCGACTACTACCGCAATGATTGCTCATTTAGCACAGTTTTGTCATACCCAAGCCGCAATCATAGGCACGCTCGGTTATGGCCATCCAGATAATTTAACACCGCTGCAAAATACCACGCCCTCAAGTGTGGATTTACAGCATATTTTAAGTGACTTAAAAGAGCAGCAACACCGCTTAGTAGCGATGGAAGTATCATCGCATGGTCTAGTGCAGCACCGTGTTGATCAGTGCCATTTCAAAGCGGCGGTATTTACTAACCTATCTCGTGATCATCTAGATTATCATGGTGACATGGATAGTTACGGTGATGCCAAATTGATGCTGTTTCGTGATTTTGATGCTGCCAATGTCATTCTTAACCAAGATGACGGACAAGCAGAGCAATGGATTGAAAAATATAGCTTTAATAAACTAATTTGTTATGGCCGTAAAAACTTAGCTCCTAAAAACGCTCAGTTTGTGTATTTTTCTGATGTTAGCTATTCGGCAACCGGTATTTCGGCGCAATTAACTACAAGTTGGGGTGATATTGCCATAAAGTCACCGTTATATGGTGAATTTAATCTATACAATTTGACCGCTGCTTTAGCCACATTATTAGCACTGGGTTATCCATTGGCGCAATTAGTGGCAGGGTGTGAGTATTTGCAACCTGTAGCAGGCAGAATGCAAGCATTTACAGCGCCAAATATGCCTACTTGCGTAGTTGATTATGCACATACGCCTGATGCACTCGCACTAGCGTTACAAGCGCTGCAACAACATGTACCAGGTGGAGTGAGTTGTGTGTTTGGTTGTGGTGGTGATAGAGATAAAGGTAAACGTGTACTAATGGCACAAGCCGCTGAGCAGTTTGCAGACAAAGTGATCATTACCAGTGACAACCCGCGCTCTGAAGATCCTAATGAAATTATTAATGATGTAGCTGCAGGATTAACACACCCACAAAACGCCCATTTAGAGGCCGACCGTGATGCTGCGATACAATTTGCTATAGATAACGCAAAAGCCGGTGAGGTTATTTTAATTGCCGGTAAAGGGCATGAAGACTATCAAATTATAGGTAACAAACGCATTGATTTTTGCGACCGCCAATTTGTACAACAACAATTAAAACAAGCAGTAAGAGGGTCTCAAGCATGATCCCAATGGATTTTGATTGGCTAGCTAATGTGCTAGCAACCGATTATCAAGGTGATAATCGTCAAGTAATAAATATAAACACCGATACCCGTACTTTATGTGATGGTGAAGTGTTTTTGGCACTTAAAGGCCCTAACTTTGATGGTCATAAGTTTATTGAGCAAGCAAAACAAAAAGGTGCTATTGGAGTCATTGTCGATCACGCTGTTGATACCGACATTGCTCAATTTGTAGTTGCCGATACCCGTATTGCATTAGGCACAATTGGAACAGCGGTTATGGCGCAAGTTGCACCTAAAACTATCGCTATTACTGGCAGTGTAGGTAAAACCACAGTTAAAGAAATGTGTGCCGCTATTTTATCAAGTAAAGGGGATGTTTTAGCGACTAAAGGCAACTTCAATAATGATATTGGCGTGCCTCTTACCTTATTGAGATTAGAGCCACAGCATCGTTATGCTGTTATTGAACTCGGTGCAAACCATATTGGTGAAATTGCCTACACTACCGCCATGACCAAACCGGATGTTGCCGTGGTATGTAATGTTGCCGCGGCACATTTAGAAGGTTTTGGTAGCTTACAAGGGGTAGCACAAGCCAAAGGCGAAATTTACGATGGTTTAAAAGACGATGGCATTGCCATTGTTAATTGCGATAGCGAGTTTAGTCAGTATTGGCTTGATAAATTAGCAGCGCGAAAGGTTAAATGTTTTTCTAGCAGTGAAAAACTGGATATTTGGGCTGAGGACATCAGCCTAGATGCACAAGCTCGAGCAAGCTTTATGTTATGTACCAAACAACACAGAGTTCCGGTTACGTTAGCATTGCCAGGCAAGCATAATATTAGCAACGCGCTTATTGCTGCGGCATTAACCAGTGAGTTTGACGTGTCACTTGAAGAAATTGCCAGCGCCCTAGCGACCATGGATGAAGTTAAAGGGCGGGTTAACCTGATTGAAGCTAGTGATTCACTCACCATTATTGATGATACTTATAATGCCAACGTTAAATCGGTAAAAGCGGCGATTGATTTACTTAGCGATATTCAAGGTCATCGTATTTTGGCTCTCGGTGATATGGGGGAGCTTGGTGAAGATGCTCGTAAGTATCATCAAGAAGTGGGCGAATATGCATTAGCGCAAGGCATTGATGAGCTATTTACACTCGGTGTATTAAGTAAGTCAGCAAGTGATGTATTTGAGCTGCCTAATCGTCACTTTTCAAATCGTGAGCAAATGCTGCAGCAAATTCAAAACAGTATTAGCAAAGTAGATAAAAAAATTACCCTTGTCGTGAAAGGATCACGCAGTTCTCGCATGGAGCTTTTAGTAACCGATTTAGTTAATGGCCAGCAACAAGCCATCAATGGAGTATCATAATGTTAGTTTGGCTGGCTGAGTATTTAACTCAATATTATAGTGGCTTTAATGTTTTTTCGTATTTAACTCTTCGTGCCATTTTAGGTATTTTGACCGCATTAATTATGTCGCTTTATTTGGGGCCAAAGTTAATTCGTGGTTTACAGCGCATGCAAATTGGACAAACAGTACGTGATGATGGTCCGCAATCGCATTTGTCTAAATCGGGTACGCCGACCATGGGTGGCTTACTTATTTTAGCGGCAATATTCACCAGCACTTTATTGTGGGCTGATTTGTCTAATAAATACGTATGGGCCACATTATTTGTGATTGGTTCATTGGGGATTGTTGGCTTTATTGACGATTACCGCAAAGTGATCCGTAAAGACCCAAAAGGACTGATTGCTAAGTGGAAGTATTTTTGGCAATCAGTAATTGCATTGGTTGTAGCAACTGCACTTTACATGACCAGTACCCAAGCGACAGAGACATCTCTTGTTGTACCATTTTTTAAAGATGTACTACCACAGCTAGGACTGTTTTATATCGTAATCACGTATTTTGCATTAGTGGGCACCTCAAACGCGGTAAACTTAACCGACGGACTAGATGGCTTAGCTATTGTGCCAACAATTTTAGTGGCTGCAGCGCTGGCCATTATTGCTTATTTAACCGGTAATATTAACTTTTCAGCTTATTTACACATTCCGCATTTGCCACTTGCCAGTGAATTGGTAGTGGTGTGTACCGCTATTGTGGGTGCAGGGTTAGGCTTTTTATGGTTTAACACCTACCCAGCCCAAGTGTTTATGGGCGATGTAGGCTCGTTAGCTCTAGGTGGTGCATTAGGTATTATTGCTGTGCTGGTTCGCCAAGAGCTATTACTTATTATTATGGGGGGCGTGTTTGTAATGGAAGCGCTATCGGTAATTTTACAAGTTGGCTCTTATAAATTGCGCGGCCAACGTATTTTTAAAATGGCGCCGATTCACCATCACTACGAACTTAAAGGATGGCCAGAGCCACGCGTTATTGTGCGCTTTTGGATAATTTCTATTGTGCTGGTGCTCGCTGGCCTTGCGACATTAAAGATCCGATAAATGCAGTATTTAAACGAGATAAAAAATAAACAAATAACAGTGCTCGGGCTCGGTGTAACCGGTCTGGGCATTGTGCGCTTTTTATTATCTCAAGGAATACAGCCCAATGTAGTCGATAGCCGAGAAAATCCTCCCGGTGTTGATTGGCTCAAGCAACATGCCGCTAATTTAAATACTCACTTTGGTGATTTAAATAATGCGGCACTCAGTGCTTGCGATATGATCATTATTAGTCCTGGGCTAAGTTTAAAAACCCCTGCGGTTGCACAGGCAATGAATGCAGGTGTAGAAATAATTGGTGATGTTGAGCTATTTGCCCGCATTAACACTAAACCAGTTGTTGCGGTAACAGGTTCAAATGGTAAATCAACGGTAGTAACCCTTGCTTATGAAGTATTAAAAACCGCAGGGTATAAAGTAGCACTGGGCGGCAATATTGGCACAGCTGTACTGGATTTACTTGACGGTGACTTTGATGTGTTTGTACTGGAGCTGTCTAGTTTTCAGCTTGATACCACTGACAGCTTAAAGGCTAGCAGTGCAACCGTGCTAAATATTTCAGAAGATCATCTCGATCGCTATGATAGCTATCAAGCTTATATAGATTCAAAATTGAGTATATATGAAGGCACTGAACTTTTAGTTATTAATGCTGACGATAGACAAACACACCCAGTGAGTAGCACGTTAGCATCACAAGTTAGCTTTGGAGAAACGCAAGGCGATTACCACTTAGCGCAGCATAATAACGAAGCGCACTTTATGGTAAAGGGCGAAGCTTATTTACCAGTAAGTACCTTAGCTGTTGTTGGTAAGCATAACTATTTAAACACATTGGCAGTAATGGCGTTACTCAGTCCGTTTGAAATAACTAAAGCGCATTATAAAACTGCATTATCTCAATTTAATGGCTTGGCACATCGTTGTCAGTTTGTGGGTGAGCTTAATAGCGTTAAGTATTTCAATGACTCTAAAGCCACCAATGTAGGCGCAACAATAGCGGCCATTGATAGTTTAGCGGGTAAGCAACAAAACTTAGTGGTTATTGCTGGTGGTGATGCCAAAGGCGCGGATTTAGAGGCACTTAAACCTTATGTTGAGCAACACGTTAAAGCCCTCATTTGCTTTGGTAAAGATGCAAAAGAGTTAGTGGCACTAACTGCTAAAGGTCATTTAACCACTAACATGTCTGAAGCTGTGGCGCTTGCTAAACAATTAAGTACGTCAGGCGATACGGTTTTATTAGCCCCAGCCTGCGCCAGTATAGATATGTACAACAACTATATGCAGCGCGGCGATGATTTTGTGCATTGTGTATTGCAGGAGCTGCCATGATAGCTTTTGCGGATATTAAAGAGGCATTTACTCCTAAACCTTCGGCGCAGCTTTATGATGTGCCGCTCCTTTATTGCATGTTAATGCTAATAGGGGTGGGCTTTGTGATGGTAACCAGTGCTTCAATGCCGACGGCCGATAGGCTGTTTGGCAACATTTATCATTTTACTATCCGCCACGGTATTTTTTTAGGGCTCTCGTTTTGTTTATTTTGCATTAGTACTCAAGTACCTATGTCGTGGTGGAAAAAAGCTAACCCCTACTTATTACTAATCGGCTTAGTGTTGTTATTGGTAGTGCTAATTGTGGGGCGAGAAGTGAATGGTTCGACCCGCTGGATACCTATAGGGCCATTTAATATTCAGGCTTCCGAGCTCGCTAAGTTATTCTTTTTTAGTTATATCGCTGGCTATTTAGTGCGTAAGCGCAGTGAAGTACAAGAAAACATTAAAGGCTTTGCAAAACCTATTGCGGTATTTGCCGTTTATGCAGCGCTTATTTTAATGCAGCCAGATTTAGGAACCGTGGTGGTGATGTTTGTTACTACAGTTGGTTTATTGTTTTTAGCCGGTGCCAAGCTTTGGCAATTTTTTGCACTTATTTTAACCGGTATTGCGCTGGTAGTTGGGCTGATTGTGTTTGAGCCCTATCGCATGGCGCGTGTGGTGGGTTTTTTAGAACCTTGGGATGACCCTTTTGGTAAAGGTTATCAATTAGTGCAATCACTGATGGCTTATAGTCAAGGTGATTGGTTTGGCCAAGGCTTAGGTAATAGCGTACAAAAATTACAATATTTACCGGAAGCACACACCGATTTTATTTTTGCCGTGATTGCTGAAGAACTTGGTTTTATGGGCGTGTTGAGTATTTTAATGGTATTAGGAACATTAGTATTTAGAGCGCTACTAATTGGCCAAAATGCGCTTAAAAACGGTAAAGAATATGAAGGCTATTTAGCTTTAGCTATCGGTATTTGGTTTGCATTTCAAACTATGGTTAATGTAGGCGCCAGTGCCGGTATATTACCAACCAAAGGACTAACCCTACCGTTTATTTCCTATGGTGGCTCAAGTTTATTAATGATGACCATAGCCACTGGTATTTTATTACGGGTAGATTTTGAAACGAAGATGGCAACCAAACAGGCCACGTCGGGGGGAGCTAAACGATGAGTAAAAAAATAGTCGTTGTAGCAGGGGGCACAGGTGGACATATTTTCCCAGGGATTGCGGTTGCTGATTATCTCAAACAGCAAGGTTGGCAAGTTAGCTGGATAGGCACTCCTGATAGAATGGAAGCCAGTGTCGTGCCCAAGCACAACATAGAAATTGATTTTATTGATGTAAAAGGCGTGCGAGGTAATGGTTTAAAACGCCTCATTAAAGCGCCATTCATGGTTATTAATGCAATATTGCAGGCGCGTAAGGTATTAAAACAACAACGCCCTGACGTGGTTTTAGCTATGGGCGGCTACGTGACAGGCCCTACGGGTATTGCGGCAAAAAGTCTCGGTATCCCTTTGGTAATTCATGAGCAAAACGCCGTAGCTGGTATGAGCAATAAATGGCTAGCGAAATTTGCGAATCGCGTATTAGCTGCATTTCCAAGTGCTTTTGCCAGTGGTAAAGCTGAGCTGGTGGGTAACCCTGTGCGTCAGAGTGTAGTTGATATACCTAAGCGGGAAATATCAAGTCCAATCAATATGCTTGTAGTGGGTGGCTCACTAGGTGCGCAAGTACTTAACCAAACACTGCCTGAAGCATTTAAGCGCTTAAATGATACCTGTGCCATTAATGTTTGGCACCAAACTGGTAAAGGCCATTTTGCTAGTGTGAGCGAAAGTTACCAGCAGCAACAAATGGGCGATGAACAAGTAACTGTTGCTGAATTTATTGATGATATGGATACCGCTTATAGCTGGGCCGATATTGTGATTTGTCGCGCTGGGGCGCTAACGGTTAGTGAAATTGCTGCAGCAGGTAAAATGGCGGTATTTGTACCGTTTCCACATGCGGTTGACGATCACCAAACAGCAAATGCACAGTATTTAGTAATGGCAGAAGGGGCACTATTAATGCCACAGGGGCAATTTAATCAGCGCAGCATTGTTGAACTTTTAAGTCCCTATTTAGCCGAACCTTTATTAATAACTAAAATGGCTGCTAAAGCAAAGCAGCAGGCTATTTTAGATGCCACAGCCAGCGTCGCTATGCACTGTGAGCAAGTAACAAATAAGAGAATATAAGTGAAACAGACATTAGCAAAAGAAAAATATACACGCCCTGCGATGCGCCGCATTGAAACTATTCACTTTGTAGGAATAGGTGGTGCAGGTATGGGCGGTATTGCAGAAGTATTGGCTTTTGAAGGTTACCGTATTACTGGCTCAGATATAGCGCATAGCGCCATGACCGAGCGTTTAATTCAAGCGGGCGCTGAAGTATTTATTGGACATCATGAAAATAATGTAAAAGACGCTAATGTGGTGGTGGTTTCAAGTGCAATTGATAAAACAAACCCTGAAATTCAAGCCGCGCAAGCTGCACGTATTCCGGTGGTTCGCCGTGCAGAAATGTTAGCTGAGCTGATGCGTTTTCGTCATGGTATTGCTATTGCCGGTACCCATGGCAAAACCACAACAACCAGTTTAATTGCCAGTATTTATGCACAAGCAGGGCTCGATCCAACCTTTATTATTGGCGGTTTATTAAATAGTGCTGGCAGCAATGCTAAAGTAGGCAAAAGCGACTTTTTAATCGCTGAAGCGGATGAAAGCGATGCTTCATTTTTGCATTTACAACCTATGGTATCGGTGATCACTAATATTGAAGAAGATCACATGGAAACTTACGGCGGCAGCTTAGAAAAAATGAAAGATACTTATGTTGAATTCATTCATAACCTGCCGTTTTACGGGCTAGCTGTAGTGTGTATAGATTCAGACGTTGCCGCAGAATTAATACCTCGCTTTGGTCGTCCGGTGATCACTTATGGTGAATCGCAAGATGCTGACTATCGAATGAGTGAATTTAGCCAAACAGCCAATACATGCCAATTTACTGTTACTAATAAACAAGGCGAGAGTTTAACCGCCAAGTTAAATATGCCAGGTAAACACAATGCCTTAAATGCAACCGCAGCGATTGCGGTGGCAAAAGATCAAAACATAGCTAATCATGCAATTTTAGCGGCATTAGATACTTTTGAAGGCATTGGCCGTCGTTTTCAGCATTATGGTGAATTTGCAAACGAATGCGGTAATGTGATGTTAGTAGATGACTATGGTCATCACCCATCAGAAGTGGCAGCTACCATCACCGCAGCGAGAGAAGGCTGGCCTGATAAGCGTTTAGTGATGGTTTATCAGCCGCATCGCTATACTCGTACTCGCGATTTATACGAAGATTTTGTGAAAGTACTCGCCGAGGTTGATCAGTTGCTATTGCTTGATGTTTACAGTGCAGGCGAAGAGCCGATAGTGGGCGCTGATAGTAAGAGTTTATGCCGCAGTTTACGCCAGCGTGGCAAAGAGCCATTGCATGTGGCTTCAAGCTCAGAGCTTGCAGGTGTACTTGCTAACTGCCTACAAAATAATGACTTAGTACTTACGCAAGGCGCAGGTAACATAGGTCAGCTAGTTAAAAGTTTAGCAGCAACAAATATGTCGATAGAAAAATTAAAGCAAGGTGAAGTATGACACAGGTAAGTTCCCAGTTCGGTAAAGTAGCGGTGCTGCTAGGTGGAAACTCAGCAGAGCGCGACGTGTCATTAAAATCTGGTCAAGCAGTCCTTAATGCACTTCTTGCCTGTGGCATTGATGCGATTGCGTTTGACCCTCAAAATCGTTCATTGTGGGAATTAAAAGACTTAAACGTTGATCGCGTTTTTATTGCGCTGCATGGCCGAGGTGGTGAAGATGGCACAGTACAAGGTGCTTTAGAGTTTATGAACTTGCCTTACACCGGCAGTAATGTACTGGGTTCAGCATTAGCAATGGATAAAATTCGTTGTAAGCACTTGTTTAAGTCGGCAGGCTTAAGCACAGCACCTTATGCGGTAGTTGATGCTAAAAAAGGCTTTGATGCTAAAGCAATTATCGATGAGTTTAAAAAAGTGATGGTAAAACCATCGCACGAAGGCTCAAGTATTGGTATGGCACAAGCAAGCTCTGCAGAAGAGCTTGAAGATGCGCTCAGCAATGCATTTAAGTTCGACAGCCAAGTATTGGTAGAGCAGTGGATCTCGGGGCGCGAATTTACAATTACGGTGCTTGGTGATGAAGTACAACCTGTGATTGAAATGAGCACGCCAAATGGTTTTTATGACTACCAAGCTAAATATCAGTCAAGTACGACACAATATCATTGTCCTGCTGATTTATCACAACCGGATACACAAAAACTACAAGCAATGGCACTCGATGCGTTTGATTTGGTGGGTGCAAGTGGCTGGGGTCGCGTCGATGCAATGCAAGATCAGCAAGGCCAATTTTACTTGTTGGAAGTAAATACAGTGCCAGGCATGACAGAAAAATCATTGGTGCCAATGGCTGCAAAAGCCAATGGGGCAAGTTTTGAGCAATTAGTTGTTCGCATTTTGGAGCAAACCCTTTAATATGCATCCCTTTTTAGAGAAAGCGCAGCAACTAAAACAGCAACTTAACTGGTCGCTGATTTTTGGAGTGAGCTTTTTTCTGGCTGTGGTGATTGGGTTAATTGAAATAACCAATGGGGTTTCCCATTGGTTAGTTGCAAATAAAGATGCGCAAATTAAGCATCTAACGGTGTTGGGGAGTCCCAAATACACTGATGAAAAAGCAATAACTACCGCGATAAAAAAAGCGGACTTAAGTAGCTTTTTTGAGTTAAACGTAAAGCATGTTCAGCATTTAGTGCAAGAACTACCTTGGGTTGCAACGGTATCGGTAAGAAAGCAATGGCCTGATACTATCCAAGTTTACGTGGTAGAGCATCAAGCAGTCGCTCACTGGAACAGTGATTTATTGATTAACCAAAGCGGCGATGCGTTTGAGGCTAAAAGTGATAAGTTAAGTGCCACATTACCCCAGTTATATGGGCCAGAAGGCAGTGAAAAAGAAGCATGGGTAGCGTTTAAACAGTTTGATGAAATGCTTAAAGTAAATGCACTAACGCTCACTAGCCTTGCGCTATCTGAGCGGTTTTCGTGGCAACTTTGGTTAGATAATGGCGTGCGTTTAAATTTAGGGCGCAAGGATAAAGCCAAGCGTGTACAGCGTTTTATAGACGTTTATTCACGCATAGAACAACGTGCTGATGCACAGATAGATGCAATTGATTTACGCTACGATACCGGCCTTGCAGTGAGCTATAAGCCAATGCAAGAACAGCAATTATAATAAAGAGTAAGGCATGACTAAGTCAGCAGAAAGAAACCTAGTGATTGGATTAGACGTAGGCACTTCGAAAGTAGTGGCCACGGTCGGTGAAATCACCACAGATAACAAGCTCAGCATTGTTGGCGTGGGGAGCCAAGTATCTTATGGAATGGATAAAGGCGGCGTTAACGATTTAAATTTAGTGTCTGAGTCTATTCGCCGCGCAATTGATGAAGCTGAATTGATGGCTGATTGTCGTATTAGCTCGGTTTATTTGGGTATTTCTGGCAAACATATTCAATGTCAGAACGAAAGCGGTGTTGTCGCTATTAATAACACTGAAGTAACCGATGAAGACATTGAAAATGTAATCCATATTGCTCGCTCAGTACCAATTTCAGCTGAACGCAAAATGTTGCATGCCTTGCCACAAGAGTACAGCATTGACATGCAAGAGGGGATTAAAAACCCACTCGGCATGAGTGGTGTGCGTATGGAAGCACGCGCACACATTATTACCTGCTCCAATGACATGGCTAAAAATATAGAAAAATGTGTTGAACGTTGTGGGCTTGAAGTTGACCAACTTATATTCACTGCACTTGCCTCGTGTTACTCCGTACTGACGGACGATGAAAAAGAGCTAGGTGTTGCGGTGCTAGATATCGGTGGTGGTACTATGGATATCACTATTTATATTAATGGTGCACTGCGTCATTCTGCGGTTATTCCGGTGGCGGGCAACCAAGTAACCGGTGATATTGCAAAAATATTTCGCACACCTATATCACATGCAGAGTCACTCAAAGTACAATATGCCTGTGCAAGTAGCCAAATGGCGAGCAGCGAAGACACGATTGAAGTGCCAAGCGTAGGTGGGCGACCAGCAAGACTGATGTCTAGGCATACGTTGTCTGAAGTGGTTGAGCCACGTTTTAGAGAATTATTTGAACTGGCGATGGAAGAAATTCGTCGCTCAGGATTAGAAGACCAAATTGCAGCAGGTCTCGTCATTACTGGCGGAACTGCTAAAATGACTGGCGCAATGGAAGTGGCTGAAGATATTTTTCAGATGCCAGTAAGAATAGGTAAACCAATTGGTGTAGTAGGTTTAACTGATTATGTTGATGATCCATCGTACGCAACCGCTGTAGGTTTGTTACAATACGGGCGTACTATGCAGTCGATGAATGCACAAAAGTCGAAAGCGGATGATAATAATAATTGGTGGAACCGCATCACAAAATGGTTTCAAGGCGAGTTTTAGTACTCAAGTCGGAGAGTAAATATGTTTGATATAATGGAACAACACAGCGAAGAAGCTGTAATAAAAGTAATCGGTGTAGGCGGTGGCGGCGGTAACGCAGTTGAGCACATGGTAAAACAACAAATAGAAGGCGTTCGTTTTATCGCAGCCAATACGGATGCGCAAGCATTACGTAATTCAGCCGCTGATGTAACAGTACAATTAGGCACGCAAATAACCTCTGGGTTAGGTGCGGGGGCTAACCCTGAAGTAGGTCGTGAATCGGCTGAAGAAGACGCCGAAACCATTCGTGCTAGCCTTGAGGGCGCTGATATGGTGTTTATTGCGGCAGGTATGGGCGGCGGTACAGGTACCGGTGCTGCGCCAGTCGTGGCTAAAATTGCTAAAGAGCTGGGCATTTTAACTGTTGCTGTGGTAACCCGTCCGTTTGATTTTGAAGGTAAAAAGCGTGCCGCTGCTGCAGAGCAAGGTATTAGCGAATTATCTGAAATTGTGGACTCGTTAATCACTATTCCAAATAACAAGTTACTAAAAGTATTGGGTAAAGGAACAACTTTACTGGATGCATTTGCTAAAGCAAATGACGTATTGTTCGGTGCGGTACAAGGTATTGCTGAGCTAATCACTCGCTCGGGTCTAATTAACGTGGATTTCGCCGACGTACGTACAGTTATGTCTGCAATGGGCACGGCGATGATGGGTACAGCATCTGCGTCGGGTCCTGATCGTGCACAAGAAGCAGCAGAAGCTGCTATTTCAAGCCCTCTTTTAGAAGACGTAGATTTAACCGGTGCTAAAGGCATTTTGGTTAACATTACTGCGGGTATGGATATCGCGATCGAAGAATTCGAAATTGTGGGTAATCACGTTAAGGCGCTAGCGTCTGAAAACGCAACGGTTGTTGTTGGCGCGGTAATTGACCCAGAAATGACGGATGAGCTACGTGTAACCGTGGTTGCAACCGGCTTAGGGGGCGATCGTCGTCCACAGTTTGGTATTGTAGATAACGGTTTCAAAAAAGCGTCAGGCTCTGATGTAACTAGCTCAAGCACACAAACAAGCAGCAGCATGTACGTACCTAGCTTTGCAAGCCAAGGCACAAACACGACTGAAGAGCCTGCAACGACATCGCAAACTGAATCAAAAGAGCAAAGCAGCACATCGACTAGCTCTTCAAGTTCAGCAACGAATACGTCGTCAAGTAGTGCTAATAAAACAGATAAGTCTGAGGGTGGCGATTATTTCGACATTCCTGCTTTTTTACGTAAACAAGCAGACTAATTAAAAACAGTACTTTTGTGCGAAATGTGAACAAATATTGTAGTTATACCGTATTTATGTTACACTCCGCCGTCTAACTGTAATATATACTTAAAGTGAGCGAACCTATGATTAAACAGCGTACGATTGCACAAGTAGTCAAAGCCATAGGAATTGGACTTCATAAAGGTGAGAAGGTCACAATAACTCTCCGACCTGCGAGCGCAAATACTGGGATTGTATTTCGTCGTGTCGACCTTGATCCGGTTGTTGATTTTGAAACAACACCTGAAGCCGTTGGTGATACGCAATTGTGTACCTGTTTAATTAACAAAGATGGTGTTCGCTTATCAACTACTGAGCATTTAATTGCAGCTGTTGCGGCCATGGGTATCGACAATCTAATTGTTGAACTTGATAGCTCAGAAGTTCCAATAATGGATGGTAGTGCATTGCCATTCATTTATTTATTACAAAAAGGCGGCATTGAAGAGCAAAATGTTGCAAAACGTTTCATTCGTATTAAAGAAAAAGTACGTATTGAAGAAGGCGACAAATGGGCCGAAGTAGAACCTTACGACGGATTCCATATCGACTTTGAAATTGCCTTTGATCACCCTGCAATTAATGAAAGCCGCCAACGCATTGGCTTAGATATTACCGCACAAAGCTTCACTGAAGAAATTAGCCGTGCGCGTACTTTTGGCTTTATGAAAGATATTGAATACATGCATGCTAATAACCTTGCACTAGGTGGTAGCATGGATAGTGCAGTGGTACTTGATGAATTTAAAGTTTTAAATCCAAACGGTCTGCGTTACCCAGACGAGTTCGTCAAGCATAAGATACTAGACTGTGTAGGTGACATGTTTATGACAGGTCATAACCTTTTAGGTAAAGTAACTGCATTTAAATCAGGTCATGATTTAAATAACAAGTTACTACGCAAAATTATGGCAACCGAGTCAGCATGGGAGTGGGCAACCTTTGAAACACCTGTTTCGATGCCTGCACCCGGCCTTGAATTAGCAAACGCCTAATCAGTTAATCGCTTACATACAGTTATAAAAAATGACGCTTATTAGCGTCATTTTTTTTGGCTGTTTGTAACCACAACCAGTCAGGTATTACAGACCTAAAATAGTTTGTAACTGTTTTAACTCAGTGACTTGGTACGTTGGCTTAATACCTTCAGGTAAGATTACCCCAGGGTGCTGTAACCAGCAGGTGTCTATGCCTGCATTTCGTCCACCAAGAATATCACTGCTGGCGGTATCACCTACCATTAAAATTTGTTCTTTAGGTGGATTCCCCATTAAATTAAAGGTGTGCTCAAATATCTCTTTTGCAGGTTTAGCAATACCTACTTTTTCAGAAATTACCAGCCAATCAAACATATCTTGCAGCCCAGTATGCGCTAAACGACGTGCTTGCAGCTGAGAAAAGCCATTAGTGATAATACCTAAATTGGCATGAGGTTTAAGGGCGTTTAATAATTCAACCGCACCGGGTAAAGGCATGCAAATTTCAGCCATTGCCGATAAAAAATCATCATTGAGCTGCTGGGCTGGTACATCAAGTTTATTTGCCAGCTCACTAAAACGAGTTACTTGCAGATGGTTTGCGGTAATTTCGTTATTTTGATAGGCAATCCATAGTGGCTTATTGGTGTTTTGGTAATGGTCATAATCTGCTTTGGTAAAATCCATGTCATAAGCAGCCAACATTTTTTGTAAGCCAGCAAAGGCATTAAAGCTAAATAAGGTTTCGTCGGCATCAAATAATACGTAGTTATACTTCATTAAAACATCCGTTATTGATTATATAAAGTGGGATTAAGAAAAGGGGCCATGGCGAGAGTCAGCGCTTGAGTATAGGTACTTTCTCGTGTTGCATGATGATCAGTTAATAAACCAATAGCACCCCCTTGCTGCTTAATATTGGTGGTATTAAAAGCCTTATCCATCACATCTCCGAGCTCTTCACCTTGCAGCAATGCTTTATAAAAAACAGAAGGCAAAGGTAAGTTACTGCTTCGTCCTGTAACTTGCTGTGCGCCGTCATCAATAACAACATAGGCAAAGGTTGCTGCACCATAGCTAAATTGCGCTGCGCCGCCTTCCATCGCTATGTAGTAGTCTGCTTGATGCTGTGCTTTACAGTAGTTAACTCGATTCTGTGCACCCAAACACGTTTGTTCTTCGCCTATTGGTTGATCGGGTACATCTGAAGGTGCATGAACGCCACTACATTCAATTAAATGCTCAGGGAAATACATCGCAAAAATGTGTTTAGCGGCATTTACTTTTACTGGGTTTTTAGACCCGACAACAATTTTCATGACTTGCGACATACTACTCTCATCATACTTAAAATCAGCAGTGTACGTGAGTTAGACTAAACAAAAAAGAGCAGAATGTATTTGCGATCACTTGATAAAAGAAATGATCAGCTCCATAGGATCATTGTATGTGTTAGATCTTCTAAACCAAAAAGTCTCTAACAGATTATTGATACACTTAAATAGGAATTTCAGGTGGGGCTAATTTTGCTAAGGCGCGTTTTTTCAAAATAATATCTTTGATCAGTGGCGTAAGCACTAGCTCCATAGCGAGTCCCATTTTGCCACCGGGTACTACAAGCGTATTGATCCGCGACATAAAGCTCCCTTCAATCATGCGTAAATAATACGGGAAATCAACGTCATCAATGCCCCTAAAGCGAATAACAACAAAGCTTTCATCAAGGGAGGGGATATCTTTTGCGCTAAATGGGTTGGAAGTATCAACGGTGGGTACTCGCTGAAAGTTAATATGAGTACGAGAAAACTGCGGCGTTATATGATTAATGTAGTCATCCATACTGCGTACAATCGAGTCCATTACTTTTTCACGAGAATGGCCGCGTTCTGAGGTATCGCGAATAAGCTTTTGGATCCACTCAAGGTTAATAATTGGCACCATGCCTATGAGTAAATCAACATGCTTAGCAACATCATGATCTTCGTCGACCACGCCGCCATGTAAGCCTTCGTAAAACATTAAATCTGTATTTTGCTCAAGCTCTTGCCAAGGAGTAAATGTTCCAGGTAACTGGTTATAAGGCACGGCCTCATCAAAGGTATGTAAATAACGGCGCAGTTTACCTTCGCCTGTTTCACCATACTTGGTAAATAAGTCTTCTAATGCACCAAAGTCATTGGCTTCTCGGCCAAAATAACTTATGTGTTTACTTTCTTGTTGGGCTTCTCGAATTTTTTTGTCCATTTCAGGACGTGTGTAACGATGAAAGCTATCACCTTCAATAAATGCAGCATTGATATCGAGGCTGCGGAAAATATGCTTCACGGCATTGGTGGTGGTTGTAGTGCCTGCTCCAGATGAGCCGGTGATTGCAATAATAGGGTGTTTAGCTGACATGTTTGTTCTCTTTTTTATGACCCGTTAGTTATAAAGACCTTACTAAGCTAGGTCAAGTGACGTCATCAGTAAATAACGTTATCATGAGGTGCTTAAAATTAAAACGAGAGAAAGCATGAAACTGATCAAACCGTTGTTAGGGCTAATAACAATTAATGCTTTAACATTGGGCGTTGCCCAGGCAAATATGCCTAAAAGTCAAATACTGCTTGCCGATTTAAATACTCCGCATGGCATACGCGTAAGCATTGTTAGTGATAAAACCAGCTACAACAATCAGCCCTATTTAACCGACACGGGCCTTTATTATACGCGTGAGGTAATCAGTAATAATCAGAGCCAAACTGATATTGCGCTTTACGATTTATCATCAAAACAAACCTCCATGATCACCAATACAGCTGTAAGTGAGTATTCGCCAACAGTAACACCGAGTGGTGATAGTTTATCTGCTATCGTGGTTGAAGAAGATGGCAAACAAAAGTTATGGCAATATCCGCTGAGCACAGAGCAGGCGCCAAGTCGTATTTTTGATTGGATTGAGCCTGTGGGCTACCACGCTTGGGGTAATAACAACGATTTAGTGATGTTTATTTTAGGTGAGCCACATACATTACAATATACCTCGGTTGTTGCGGCTAAAGGTGAAGTTGTTGCAAATAACATTGGTCGCACACTTATTTACGATAAATCGCAAAGTGAATTTTTATTTAGTCATAGTAAAAATGGCCAGCACCAGTTAGCCCGTTTTGACCCTCAAACCAAGCAGGTCAGCAACATCCTTAGGCTGCCAAACCAAGTACAAGACTTCATCTTAAAAGATGAAAATACTATTGCTTACGCAGTTAAAAACCGTATTTATCAACGAAAATTAACAGCTGGATCTGATATATCTCAATGGCTCGATTTAAGCCAATATTGCGATACTGAAATTAGCCGGTTGAGTTATAAAAATCAGCAATTAGCGTTTGTATGTAGTGTTAAATAAACACTAAATAATAAATTTCGGACTTTCACTCATGCATGAGTTAGTCTGACCCTAACTATTAAATAAAAAGGAAAGTCACGTGGCATTTAGCGCAGACGAGTTAACAGAGCAGCTGATAAAACTAGAGTGTAGAAGTAATTTTAAAATAAAAAACATTGCTGAGTATATGCTAGCAAACTCTAAAGAAGCGTTTTACACCCATGCCGAAACGGGGAAAGGTAAAATTGTGATCCGTCCTGCATTTGAAGTGTTTAGTGATGACTTTACTGATATTGATGGGGTTGTGCGTACTCAAGGCTATTTTCATAGTAGTGAAATGACCCGTTTTCCCACTCGTATTTATAAAAGCGCACAGCCTATTCATTATGGTGTCGCTTTTAAAATTAACTCTGAACAAGCGGCAAAAGAGTTTATAGCTAAGCTAACGATGATTATTGGTGGTTAATAGAATGGTGCAGGGCTAAAGGCAAAAGGTGCAAGATAAAATCTTCAACCTTCAACCTTTAGCCTTTAACCT
Source organism: Pseudoalteromonas sp. Scap03 (assembly GCF_013393115.1). Classification (GTDB taxonomy): domain Bacteria; phylum Pseudomonadota; class Gammaproteobacteria; order Enterobacterales; family Alteromonadaceae; genus Pseudoalteromonas. Next base: position 1,366,927 of record NZ_VDEU01000001.1, read on the forward strand.
TTAACCTTTAACCTTTAGTTTATTTACTATTCAAAAAGCTATTTACTGATTTGAGTTCACGGTTTTTAAGTGCAATACAGTCATTCGTACTTTCTGCAAGCTTACTTAATGTGCGCGCATAGCCAGGTACGTCATCAAGTTTAGCGTCAAAGAACGTTTGCGTTGTCGCTAAACTTTCAGCATCACAGCTAGCAGTAGTAAAGTAAGGTAAGTTAGGCACAAAAAATGGTGGCAAACTTGCTGTTACTTTATCGTAGTTGCTATATATCCAATCAATAAAGAGTGCTTGGCGTTCATCGGTGTAACTTTGCCCCGATAAAATAGTACGCATATCAGAAGCGGTTACTTCATCGGTTAAGCTATATGCAAGCACTGCTTTTTGGAGTTCAGGTTTACCAAAATAACCCATTGCTGCCAACATATTGGTACGAACTTGTGGATCTTTAGTGGTTTTAAAGGTTGCCATAAACTGATCAAGCAGCGCTTTATCACCATGAAAAGCCGCAAGACGTAAGTAAGTACCCGCTAAATAAGGGTCTACTTTTTGCGGATCTTTTAAGTAAGCGGCTGTTTGCTGCTTAGCTTTATTGATCACATTTTTATCTTCACCATCAAAGCCTAAGCGTGATACCACCGCAGCTCGCAGTTGAGCAACAGCGCCATCTTCCCCCATTTTTGCTTCTAGGCCATATTTTTTAGCGGCAGGCATGACTGCATTTTGAATAAATGTAGGCCATAAATCTTTATTGCTATCGTCTTTAAAGGTACGCTGCTGAGACGCTAAATAGCCTAAAGCAGTGTTAGCTACGCGTGGATGACTATCACTGGCAAATACTTCAAGCGTTTGCATCAGCTTAGCCGCAGAAATTATACCTGCGTCAAGTAAGGCGTCAGTAGCTGATAACAATGCAAGGCGCTCGCGGTCGTTTAATACGCTCGCTGCATTATCAATTAGTGCGTTAAATTGCGCATCGTCCATGACCCAGCGGTAGTAACCTAGCGCACCTTGGTCTGGATATATCCACTCTGGCTCAAAATCTAACTCTAGCGTTTGGTTTTGTTTATTAAGTAATACACTGGCAGTTTTTACTTTATCGCCTTTACCGTACTTAATGGCAACGGGTACATTCCAAAGTTGGGCTGGAGCATCAACACCGGCATTAGCAAAACGGCTTTGCGAAATGGTGATAGTTTTACCTTGCTGATCAACCTTGATTAAAGGAAATGATGATTGTTCAATAAATGATTTTAAAACACTCGCCACATCTTTATTTGAAGCCTTACCGAGTGCTTCCCATAAATCGGCGGCTTCGGCATTTTTATATGAGAACTCTTTTAAGTAATTTTGAATACCAGCTTGAAATGCGTCTTCACCAATCCAATTTTCAACCATCGCCAGTACTGAGCTGCCTTTGCTGTATGCAAGGCCTAAACCGTCCATAATATCGGCTTCAGTTTTAATTGGTTTACGAATTGGCTTAGTGCTTAAGCGAGCATCTAACGCCATTACATTGTTTTGTGGTAAATCTAGGTGTGATTCAAACTCAGGGTTAAGTTGCTTAGTAATTTTTGCTGCCATCCAGCTAGCAAACGCTTCGTTTAACCATAAGTCGTTCCACCACTTCATAGTCACTAAGTTACCGTACCATTGGTGAGCTAATTCATGGGCAATAATAGAGACATTACGTTGCTTTTTACTACGCGTTGCAGCTTCTAAATCAACCAGAAGAATATCTTCGCGGTAAGTCACTAAACCTGAATTTTCCATTGCCCCAAACGGAAACTCTGGAACAGCCACTGAATCTAATTTTTTATACACGTAAGGAATACCAAAGTACTCTTCAAGTGCGCCCAATACTTTAGGCATATTCTCTTTTGCATACTGTGCTAAATGAATTTTACCTTGTGGAGTAATCACACGGCCAGGAATTGGCATACCCTTAATTTCTAGTTCTTCAAACGGGCCTACAGCCATAGCTACTAAGTATGATGGAATTGGTGGCGTTTTATCAAAGTAATGGGTAGTCATATCGCCATTCACCGTCGTTTTTAACTCAGGTGTATTTGAATACACTTTTTGTGACGTGGGGGCGGTAATAGTTAACTGAAATGGAATTTTATAGCTTGGTTCGTCAAATACAGGAAACGCTCGACGGGCATCGCTCATTTCAAATTGGGTGAAAAGATAAGGAACGCCTTGATCTAGGGTTTTATATAGCCCCACACTTTGGCGATTATATGGCGCTGAGAAATCAATTCTTAAAGTGTATTTACCCGGCTGAATTTGCTCTTCGCAGCTAAATTTAACTTTACCGGTTTTAAGCATTTCGCTGTTTAAGTCGCAGTTTTGCTCACCCAATAGTTGAACCATTTTGGTTGCGTAATCAACACCATTGAGTTCAATATAGCGTGTTGGTTTAAGCACCTCCAAACTGATTTCAGTCATTCCTGTAAAAGTATCCTGACTTGGGTCGAGCGTTAAAGCGACTTTTTGTGAACTTGGCTTTGCGAGCTTTTCAATGACGAATTCATTAGCGTTAGCAGCATTTATCGCAAGCGCAACGCTCACGGTTAAGAGGCTTTTAAAAAACATAGTTATCCCTAGATTTTTGTTGTTAGAAGAGTGAGTACACTCCATCCTAACAGCTTTTTTTGCTAGAGTAAGCGAACAACAATAAGGAAAAGAGTAACAAAGTTTGTCAGTGGCTATCTCGTGCTAAAAACCGCTGCCAATGGGTGTAGGAATTGATAACACGAATTTGTTGTAAAACGGTATTAAGCAATTTGGTATCGGCAAAATGCTCATCAGAGTAATCATTAAAGCCCATTAAGTAATTGAAGCAGTCTTTAGAGCCTGCTTGCAGGGCATAAATACGAATTTGCTGCTCAAAGTTAAGCCGCAAACTACTAATCGCGGTTTTCATTCCGAGTTGATCCACGGAAGGAATTGCACATTTTTGCAAATACCCCGCACGTTCGCCCTCGCCTGAAAACCAAATGCGTACTTTTTCACTGTAGCGTCCTGTTTTTGCTGGGAGGTCAAACAGTAAACGTGTGTGTTTTTGCGCTTTTACGTAGGCTAAATAATCATTAAGTCCGGCCTTAATAAGGGCGTTATGTACAGGAATTAAACGGGGTTTAATTTTACCATGAGTATGAAAGCTAAAGCAGAGAATGTTATTTTTAACCACCAAGTCATCTAGGGTTAAATGGCCAATTTCATCACTATAAGCGCCACTGTAGTACGCAATTAAAGGCAGCCAAAAGTGCCAGTGCTTAGCTTGTTCGCGGGCAAGCCGAGTATCACTATAAATATATCCGGTATAGAGCGTATGTAACTCCATAGCTGAGAATGGACGACGACCAAGATGGGTTTTCAACGCAGTACCTTGACAGTTTTTATTATTTTATACCCCAACTAATCGTTGTTGTTAATTGGGGGTGTGCCAGCAAATAAACAGTTAAAACTTATTCACTTAAAGCGCGAGCTAAACCAACTGGTTCAATTTCTACGCACACTTGATCGTCATTCCAATTTAAACCGACCAATGCATCATCTGATTTAAGGTCTTCAACCCAATCATCTAAAAATTCATCTAGGTTGATTTCTACTGGGCTGTAGTCTTTCCACTCTTCTTTACATTGCTCTTTTGCTGCGTCTTCTGATTCCCACAGTAAAAGTACATCGGTGTCATCAAACTGATTTGATTCACATACAACAAAGCCACCATCTTGTGCACCCAGTGCCCAGATCTGCTCACTAACACGTACTTTTTCTACAAAGCTAACTAGTTGTGATTCAATTTCGATATCGCTCATGTGTTCACCTTTTAAAATTTGAGTCGAGGGTTGGTATTTTTAGCCGCTTGACGCTGACTAAACGCTTCATAAAACTTAACTAACTGCGATTGCGCGCTAAAATCAGTGAGTTCACGAAAGCAGATCCAATCTAGCAAGCAGTATAAACTGATGTTGAGGCATTCACAGCTTTTAAATTCATCATCGTTTAAATGATCATTTAAATAGTCTAATGTTTGCGCAATTCGCTCATTTTGCAGATTAAAAAATAGTTTATCAGCTTGCGTGTCAAACCCAGAACGATGACATAACAATAATTCAACCAATGAATCGTTACAGGCATTGATGCTAGTTAAAAAATGCTCTTGCGGCCAAGTTAACGGGTTCTGCTGTGTTTTTTCAAGTAAGTAACGCAGTATATTGTTTGAGTCGCTTAAGTTAAGCGAGCCATCAATTAAGATAGGGATTTTAGCTGCCGGGTTGTGCGACATCATTAAAGAACGATCATCGCTTGAAAAAATGTCGAGATTTATAAACTCAAGCTCACAGTTATTTTGTTGTGCCCAAATTCTGACACGGCGAACATAAGGGGAAGAAATAGAGCCAAGTAATTGCATATTGGGGCTTTTGCCAACTCCACATAAATAAAAAGCCGCTAATGCGGCTTTATTAGTAAATCGATTTGCTTACTCTGAGCGGCTGGTTACTTCTAATAAGTGGTAACCAAACTGTGTTTGAACAGGACCTTGTACTTGGTTAAGTGGCGCTGAAAAAACCACCTTATCAAACTCAGGAACCATCATACCAGGTCCGAACTCACCTAATGCGCCACCATCTTGACCTGAAGGGCAATTAGAGTGCAATTTAGCCAGCTCTGCAAAGTCTTCACCTTGCTCAATTTTATCTTTAAGGTCTAAACATTGTGCTTCACTGTCTACGAGTATGTGCCTTGCACTTGCTACTGCCATAAAATCTCCTATTTATAAGTTTAGTTTTTTATCTACTAAGCAACATCTTAGTAAGGTTAAACTGAAAACACAAAATTAAAATGCACTTTTGATGGCGCTTTCTAATTTTGCTGAATCGGGTTTGACGCGGCTGTTAAAGCGAGTCACGGTTTGACGATCTGCCGAAACCACGTATTTATAAAAATTCCAGTTAGGTGAACTAGTTTTTGCATTTAAGTGCTTAAAAATAGGGTTGGCATCGCTGCCACGCACTGCGCTGGTGGCTAACATGGGAAAGGTAACGCCGTAATTTACATAACAGACTTTAGCCGTATCTTTTTCGTCATTTTCTTCTTGAAAAAAATCGTCAGATGGAAAACCGAGCACCACCAAGCCTTGCTCTTTATATTTTTTGTATAGCGTTTCTAGCCCTTCAAACTGAGAAGTAAAGCCGCAATTGCTGGCAGTGTTAACAATCAACAGTGGCTTATTTTTAAATTCACATAGATTAAGCGTTTCGGTTGAACGAAGCTTTCTCAGTGACACATTTGTGAAGTCATCGCAGGTATCTGTCTTTGCTGAAGGGCTATTAGTGTCTGCTGCATTGGTGGTTACAGATACACAGCCTAGAGCCAGTGTTAATCCGAATATTAATTTTCTTATCATGCGGTTACCTTGAACGCGATTTGATGGGTGTTTATGTAACTTATCATACGCTACTATAGGCGAAATTGATCAATTTTACTTATTTTCTATGACTATACGTTTAGCTAAACCTGATGATTTAACTGCTATTGTTGCCATTTATAATGAAACTATCCCTAGTCGAATGGTAACCGCCGATACTGAAGAAGTAACCGTTGCTGACAAACAACCTTGGTTTGATAGCCATACAGCTCAAAGACCTATTTTTGTTTACTGCGAAAATGACCAAGTATTAGCCTGGGTTAGTTATAAATCGTTTTATGGGCGCCCAGCTTACGATGGCACCGTTGAACTAAGCATCTACATTACATCAGCAGCCCAAGGAAAAGGGTTGGGTAAAAAGTTGATGCAATTTGCACAACAACAAGCAAAAAAGCTCGATATTGAAGTGTTACTCGGATTTATTTTTAGCCATAACGAACCAAGCATTAAATTATTTAAGCATTTTGATTTTGCAGTATGGGGAGAGTTGCCCAATGTTGCAAGGATGGATAACCAGCTGTACAGCCTGACTATTTTTGGTAAGCATTTAATGTAATCCCACAATCATAGGCAAGCAAAAATTACATTTATGTAGACGATTATGCCAAACCAAAAATTCTATACTATGCTGAAAAGGTGTTTAATTAATTCTTAAAAGTGTACATAAATGGCGCAAAAAATACTTATTATTGATAGCAGTAGCATGATTGCTATGCGCTTAAAAGTACTGCTTGAGCTAATTGGTTGTGAAGTTGAATTAGTTCATTATTCTATGTTTGATCAAAGCAGCAACATAGATGCGTACGATATGCTTGCCTTTTCACAAGGGACACCAACAAATCTGGTTGCTTCGTTGGTAAAACAAGCGACCCGACAATCATTTTTACTTTTAGCTCCCAAGGCTGAAAGTGGTGAATTGCTTGATGCATTTGGTAAATTAAACGAGCTTGTTCCAGATGCCACTATTATTTATCCATTTTTTTCTAATAAAGAAATCACTTCATTTATTGAAGATCTATTAGAAATAGGACCTGATCATATTTTTAAACTGCCTACAATTTTGTTGGTTGATCATGTTAGTGAGCGTTTAGAAATGCTAAAAAGTAGTTTAGTGGGTGCACATATAGAGGTATACACAGCTACAAATCATGATGAGGCACTTAATATTGCCAAACTCAGAATGATTGATATTTTAATTAGTGATTTTAGTTTAAAAGAAGGGCTCGGCTTAGATATATTTACCAGCCTTAAGCAGATACAGCCGCATAGCCGCTGCTTATTATTAACCTCGCGTCCTGCTCAGGTTTCTATGATTGAAGCAATTCGCCAAGGTGTTGAAGACGTTTTAATTAAGCCGCTCGACGACAATGTGTTATTACAAGCAGTACATAAGTTGTGGCAAACCGAATTGCTAAAACGTCATAACGCAGAGCTAGTTGAAAGACTACAAGATACAGTCGATGTACTTATTGAAAAAGACAGTTTGCTGCAAGTAATTTTTAAAAATACTCCCGATCCAATCTTACTTTTTGAACGTAAAGGCAAAATAGTAGAGGCTAACGACGCGTGCTTAAAGCTGTTTAATTTACCGTTTAAAAAGCTCACTGCTCACTCGTTATTTCACTTTTTAGATGACGATTCAGTAAAGGCAATAAAAGATAAAATATTGACTTTAAACAGTAATCGGCAATTTAGTTGCGACTTACACCTAGTCAATAAAGATGGCAGTAAAATTCCACTTGTCGGCTCGTTTAATGAAATTGATCATCATGGTGAAATAGCATTAGCGGTTATTTTTAAAAACGTAACCCATTTAAAACAAAAAGAAGATTTATTACTTGAGGCCAAAGATCTTTTAGAAGAGCAGGTCAGAGCGCGGACTTCGCAACTTGAGCATGCGAAAAACATTGCTGAAGCAGCTAATTTAAGCAAATCAGAGTTTTTGGCGAATATGTCACATGAGCTAAGAACCCCTATGCATTCTATACTAAGTTTTTCACGCTTTGGTATCAGTAAGCTTCAAGATGATGATTTTAGTAAAGATAAACTTTTAAAATATTTAACCCGAATAGAATCAAGTGGGCAAAGGCTACTGTCATTACTTAACAATCTACTCGATTTGTCGAAATTAGATGTAGGTAAATTCCCATTTAACCCGCGAGCATGCGATTTAACGACTATTGTTAAAACAAGCATTGATGATGTTGCTGGGATTGCCATAGAAAAAGATATTAAGATTGCATTTAAATCAGATAACCCACCAGTTGTAGCACAATGCGATGAAGAGCAAATTAATCAGGTACTTAGAAACGTATTGAGTAATGCATTAAAATTTAGCGAAGAACATAGCACTATCGAAGTTGCATTGGAAACAGACAATGGTTGTGCAAATATTGAAGTAATAGACAGCGGAATAGGTATACCAGAAGACGAGCTTGAAACTGTTTTTCAAAAATTTGTGCAAAGTAGCAAAACAAATAGTGGCGCAGGGGGGACAGGATTAGGACTTACGCTGTGCCGTGAATTTGTTTCTTTACATCAAGGAACTATAAAAGCCTGTAATAACGAACTTGGTGGGGCAACCATTAGCATTCAGGTTCCTTTGGAAATAAACCTCGATGAATATTTAGCCGATGAGCAATTAGTGAAAAATAGTAGCTAATAACCGAATTGTTTTAATGAACACGATTTATATGGACGAAAAATTATGGCTTTAACTAAAATTCTTGCAGTCGACGATGAACCATTTAACCTCGAAATAATAGAAGAAATCCTAGAAGAATTAGATTTTGAACTTAAGCTGGCTTCGAGTGGCCCGGAATGCTTGAGCATGGTTGAAGAGTATATGCCGCAGGTTATCTTACTTGATGTAAGCATGCCAAAAATGAATGGTTACGAAGTATGTAAAGAGCTCAAAGCGAACCCTAAAACACAAGATATTATAGTGATGTTTGTATCGGCAAGGGGGACAGTTGAGGAACGTATGGAAGGTTATTCAGTAGGTGCTGAAGACTATATTGTAAAACCGTTTGGGCACGATGAGCTTAAGCAAAAGCTGAATAAGTTAAATCAAGTATTAATAGAAAAACAACAGCTTGAAAAGCAAGTAAAAGAAGCTACCTCAACCGCTTTTGATGCTATGGCAAATAGCAGTGAAATGGGTCAAATAGTTAACTATGTTGAAAATATCGGTTTTGTCAACGATGTAGAAGAGTTAGGTAAGGCATTAGTGGAGTGCTTACAGACATTTGGTCTACAAAGTAATATTGAATTTAGATGTAACGACACCAAATCGCACTTTGCTTTAAACGGTGTGTGTTCGCCGATTGTGATTGAGTTATTTGAAATGCTTAAAAACAAAGGTAGGTTACATGAGTTTTCTCATCGTATTTTGGTTAATTACGAGCTTGTCAGTTTATTGATTTTGAATATGCCAGAACAAGATGAGCAGAAGCATGGGCGTATACGTGATCATATTTGTTTTATTGTAAGTGTAACCGAACAGCAATTGCGGGCTATTACTACTAAGAAAATGTTGGTTTCGCAGCAAGAGCGATTAAACAAAGTGGCGAGTACTGTTCACAGTAAGTTTCATAGTTTAATTGGATTGCTTAACGACAGCCGGATAAATAACGAAAAAGTATTTAAACAACTTCAAGAGGAGTTAGAAGAGCGGATCCCAACTATGGGACTCGATGAAGACCAGGAAGTGTTTATCTACAAAAAAGTCGACGAAACGATTCAAAATTCGGTGGCACGTCAAGAATCTGTTGATCAGGTTAAAAAAGCGTTCGCAGAGATAGAGCAAGATCTCGCTTTATTGTTGAAAGGTTAAAGGTGCGGGCTACGGGCTGCGAGGCGCGGGGTAAATTCCTTGCTACGATTGATACATTTACTTGTAGCAGCGACTTTATGTCGCGTCTTTTAAAGGTTAAATACGAAAGGTGTGCGCTACAGATTAACTAAAATCTGTACTTTAATTGTGGCTTCTCATTTACTCCTCATTTTCTTCTCTGTGTTAAATCATATATTAGTAAATTATGCACAAAGAGAGCTAAGAGATCGCAGAGGAGGTTAAAAGGGTAAAAGGCTTATGCGTCTCTGGGTAAGCCTTTTTCAACTATACGAATTAACCGTGCTGTTTTACGCAACTTTTGCCTTTGTTTATCGTGTTGCTGGGCGAGTGCCCAATTTATATGTTCACCCACCAGATCACTGACTGTTTGGCGTTTATCTTCGAGTGCAGCAATAATTGCCGGGCTAAAATCTGCGTTACCTAATCCAACGGCTATATTTCGTAGCCAACGTTCATGGCCAATGCGGCGGATTGGACTGCCCTCGGTATTTTTTAAAAAGGTAGTTTCATCCCAAGCAAATAACTCGAGTAAATCTTTGTTTTTTAATTGTGTACGAGGATGAAAGTCAGCCTCATCGGTAATTTGTCCGTAGCGGTTCCATGGGCATACCAATTGGCAATCGTCACAGCCATAAATGCGATTTCCCATTAATGTTCTGTATTGCTCAGGAATAGCGCCTTGATGCTCTATAGTTAAATACGAAATGCACTTACGCGCATCAACCACATAAGGTTCTACAATAGCACCAGTGGGGCATAGTGTTATGCAGGCAACGCATTTGCCGCAGCCCTCAAAAGTGTTTTCGTTATCAATAGGTAAAGGTAAGTCGACAAAAAGCTCTCCTAAAAAGAACCAAGAACCCGCCTCTTTATTTATTAATAAAGAATGCTTTCCGCGCCAGCCTAATCCCGCTTTTTCAGCGAGTTGACGTTCAAGTACAGGGGCTGAATCAACAAAAGGCCTAAAGCTATAGTCACCCACATATTGTTCAATTTTTTTACCTAACTGTTTGATTCGGTTGCGCATCAACTTATGATAGTCACGGCCAAGGGCATATCGACTGATATAGGCTTTTTCGGTATTTTTAAGGTTTTTGGCAAAGCCAGAATCAGGTGGGAGGTAATTCATTTTAACTGAAATAACCCGCTGTGTTCCGGGTACTAGCTCATTAGGGCGAGCACGCTTCATACCATGGGCTGCCATATAATCCATTGAGCCATGAAAACCCGCATCAAGCCATCGCTGCAGCTGTGCTTCATGCTTAGTTAAATCAATGTCAGTAATACCCACTTCACTAAAGCCAAGTTCTTGACCCCATAGCTTTATTTGCTGGGCTAGCTGTTCATAATTTAGATTGACGTCGCTCACATGCTTCACACAGTTATATTATAAGCCGCGTAATTTAGCATAATCGCGGCTTGGGTAAAACTAGTCAGGCCCTAGCCTACAAAACGCTTTAACTGTTGTTGGGTTTGTTGACTTAGTTTTTGTGATTGCTCAGAGTCATGCAATGCGGTGTCTATTTGTTGCTTTGCTTGTTCGCCAAGCGCCACAATTTGTTCAACCGATTCATGGGTTTGATTTTGTGTATCTTCAAGTAAATGAACTGCGTTAGCTATTTGCTGTAATTGCTGCTGATTATGCTCAAATTCATTGAGCATTTTTCCAAAACCTTCTGAGGTATCGTTGATTGCAGCTTGTGCGTTATTAGAGTGACTAATTAACTGCTGAGACTCTTTATTGGTTTCATTAACCAGCTCATTCATTTGGGTAATAAAATCACTAATTTGGCGGGTTGCATCACTTACTTTAACCGATAGGGTGCGAACTTCATCGGCAACCACGGCAAAACCTCTCCCTGCCTCTCCGGCGCGCGCTGCTTCAATTGCCGCATTAAGCGCTAATAAATTAGTTTGATCAGAAAACTCTTCTACCATTTTTAAAATGCTACGAATGTTTTCACTATTCTCTTTTAAGCCTGCAATCGTTTTAGAAAAACTACCCAGCATTTCATTAATAAGTCTCACCTGTTCAACCAGTTTTGACAGTTCGCTCGCAGAGAGCTTAACAAAACTAAGATGTTCATTATTTACCTGATGTACGCTATCAGTGTTACTTACGATATCTTGTAGGCTTTGGGTAATTTGGTTGCTGGCATTAATTATGGTGTGGCTTAAATTAATTTGCTGTTCGCTTAGCTGCTCTGTGTGCTGCATTGATTGCGTTACTTGGCTATTACTTTGCACGCTTTCCTGAGCGCTGCTGTAGGTCGTATTTAATAAGCTGTTTAAATGCGTAGTAAACTGATTATATTGTTCACTTAAATCTCTAAATTCATCAAAAGTAAAATGAGGAAGTTTGGCAGCTAAGTTGGCATCTTGTTGATTAATATTAATCAACGTATCGCGCATGGCTTTTACCGGGCGCACAATTAAAAAGCGCATATAAAAAATAGTAAATATAAAACCGGCAACAATCAGCAGGGTTAATGCCCAAAATAGCCCTGTGCTTTGTTGATTTTCAGAGAGGCTACTGTGTAACCAAAATAATGTAATAGCTTGAAATAAAAATACAAAGCTTAAATTACCCACTATTTTTCGGGTTAAAGTAAAAAATAGAGTTTGTTCTAAAAAGTTATAAATACGCATGTAGCTACTCATTAAATAGTGACCTACTAAATTATTGTTTTTATAGCATAAATAGCAATTAAATAATTAGTTATAGTTCATTTAATTGCGCCAAAAAATGCTTAGTTCGTTCAGGGTCGTTAGTAAAAATGCCATCAACACCACAGGCAAGCATCAGTTTAATATCTTCAACTTCATCTACGGTGTAGGCAAACACCTGTAAGCCGCGCAGTTTGGCATCGTCAACAAACGACTTGTTCATAAAGTTTTTGTCAACATGAATGCTAAAGGCCTGTAAGTCTTCAGCAAACTTCGCATACTGCAATGGAATTGATGCAGTAAGTGCGCCAATTTTAAGCCAAGGCAAGCGGTTCTTTAGCCAGTGTAGTTGATGATGATTAAATGATGAAACTAAAATATTGCCTGCTGATATCTTATTTGCAGTAATATTCATTTCTAGTTGCGCAGCAAACTTTTCTAGTTCAAAAGTATGTTTTAGCTCTAAATTAAGTAAGGTTTGGTTGCTATTCCAGTCAATTAGTTGTTGTAGGGTAGGTACTTGCTCACCATTTCCCGCATCAAATTGTTGAATTTGCTGAGCGCTTAGGTCGCACACTTTACCTTTACCATTAGTGGTTCTATCTAGATAGGTATCATGAATAATCACGTAGTCATCAAGTGCGCTTTGTACATCAACCTCAATGCCATCTACATTTGCTTTTAACGCCGCCATAATGGCGCTATGTGTATTTTCAGGAAAGTGTGTGCTTGTGCCTCTATGAGCAAATATTTTCATGGCTGCTTTTTCCGTGAGATTGACCAAGTTTCAAAGCACGCAGCACTAACAATCAGTGCGCCACCAATCAGGGTCATCACTGAAGGGCGTTCGTGCAAAATAATTATAGCCAGTATTGTGCCATAAAGGGGCTGTAAGCAAGAAATCAATCCAGCGGTCGCTGCTGATAAATGTTTTAAACTCGCTGCAAATAACGAATGCGGCATCGCAGTAAACACCACACCGGCGATAAGCAACAATATTAAATCAGTATCATTAATTTGTGTTATGGGTACTTCAATAAATGTACATAGCATCAGGCTTGCCACTAACGTTTGATAAAACATGGTTTGCGGTCCACCATACTCGCTAAAGTAGCGTTTATGGGTAATATTACGAAGAGCAAAAAACAACGCTGATACCACCCCCGTCAAAACACCTAAAGTGATGTCATCGCCTAAATTAACGTTAGGGATCAATAAATAAATACCAATAATCACCACCACAGCGCTTATTATATCTTTTGCTTTGGGCTTACTTTTATTAAATAGAGGCTCTAAAAATACCGTGATCACGGGATAGGTAAAAAAAGCTAACATGCCCACGGTAATTCCCGCCAATTGCATGCCTGCAAAGTAGGTTACCCAGTGGATACCTACGGCAACGCCTAATAAAATGGCAATCACATAATCTTTGGCGTGATGCAGCTTAATTGGTTTTTTTTGCAAAGTCAGTAGCACACAAATTGCCACCCCAGCGATAGCCGCGCGATAAGCGGTAATATCTAATGCATTCAAACCAATTAGCTTTGCGAATAAGGCGGTGCCGCCAAATAAAAGGACGGCAATATGTAAGTAAATTAAGCTTTGTTGTTGGGACTGCACGAGATTTCCTTGTCACTTTTTTTGGCTATATTAGCATTGCTTTTACACTCAGAAGATGAATTTTTCTATTTCATGACAAATGTCAGCCAAGTTAATGACACTTCACACTCTTATATATTTTATCTAATGGCATAGTTACTTTACTTATATTGGAGGGTGTTATGAATTCCTTAATTTTAATAAGCTTAAGCATTAGCGACTTTGTAGAAACACTAAGTTTAACTGCGACTTATGAAGATTGTTTTATGTTCGCATTCATTTTTATGTTATTAATATTTATTAATAAAAATAGTGCTATAAACAAAAACAATAGGCCAGAGGTATTAGTATGAGTTCGCTAAGTAGCTTTTCTCAACAAACGGATAAAACGTTTTGGAAGTATGGCCATTTAATTTTTACCGGCTTTTATTTATTGCCATTAATTATTAATTTTGACCAATTTACAAAAAGCCAAATGAGCCTATGTTTAGCTTTTTATATTGCTTTTATTATTTTGTACATAAAAGCAATTAACTGCAATAACACAAAAATTACCCCCTTATTTTTAGCCTTGCTCGCCATTTGTTTTAGCGCCACTTTTTTTACCTCTGGCACACCTACTTTGTATGGTTTTGTTGCTTATGTGGCAGGGTATAGTTATACCCAAAAGCAGCGGTATTATGCCGCATTAGCCATTATAGTCGCGCTTTTTACAAGTTCGTATTTAAGCGATATAGGAAAGCTTCAGTACTTTTTGGCTGTGGCATTAATATTATGTGCCGCCTTATTTAGCTATGGAATTGCAGCAAAAAGAGAGCGCGAACATAAAAAGCGCGAACAAGAAAGCGCAAAGCAATTGGAGCAACTAGCAGCCATTGCTGAGCGTGAACGCATAGCCCGAGATTTACATGATATTTTAGGTCACTCACTGTCATCAATAGCTTTAAAAGCTGAACTTGCGAATAAACTAAATCAAGGTGAACGATACGCGCAGGCTAATAACGAAATAGCCCAAGTAGCAGATCTTGCAAGACAGTTACTGAGTGATGTACGAAACGCGGTAAGTGATTTAAAGCAGCTCAACTTAAACAGCCAAATAACACAGCTAAAACAAACACTCAAAGAGCAAGGCTTTAACATAAAATTTAACGTTAATTTAGCGACGTTACCTGCCAAGGTTGAGGGCATTGCGAGTCTTATTATTAAAGAGTCAGTGACTAATTTATTACGCCATAGCAGCACAAAAATCGGTTCTATTAATATAGAACAAACAAAGCGGCAATTACTTATTGCCGTTATTGATAACGCGCCATGCACCACATTAAAAGCGGGAAATGGTTTAAATGGCATTAAAGAGCGAGCAGAGCAATTAAACGGCAGTGCAAAATTTACCTGTGGCGATACATTTACTTTAAACGTTGTACTGCCATTAAGTGCTGAGGATTTAAAATGATCAAAGTATATTTAGTTGAAGATCAAGCGCTGGTGCGCGACGCAGTTGCCGCTTTATTAAGCCTCGACTTTAATATTGAGGTAATTGGTCAAGCATGTAATGGGCGAGATGCGTTAAATGAAATCAGCGCGCTTAGTAAAGACTTACATCCAGATATCATTTTAACGGATATAGAAATGCCAAGCATAAATGGCATTGAGCTTAGTGAGCAAATAGCCGCTAAATATCCTGCAATTAATATGGTAATTATGACCACTTTTTCACGTGCTGGTTATATTAGGCGCTCTTTGAATGCGGGTGTTAAAGGTTTTATTTTAAAAGAAGCACCTAGCGAAGAGCTAATAAACGCGTTAAAAAAAGTAATGCAAGGGCAAAAGGTGATTGACCCAGAACTTGCCATTAATGCCCTAGACGATGCCGACCCACTCACAGATAAAGAGCGTAAAGCCTTAAAGCTTGCAAGTGATGGCTTAAAAACCAGCGAAATAGCAAAGCAGCTCTATATAAGTGAAGGGACAACGCGCAATTATTTATCTGATGCGATTGCAAAGCTCAATGCCACAAACAGGATAGATGCAGCGCGTATCGCTCGGCAAAAGGGGTGGTTATAAATAGCTTCTTTGATGATTACAAAAATAGGCACTTTATAAATTTTATACAACGTATTACTATTCAGTGCATAACTATAAAAGTAACGAAAAGTGCTAAAAGCGCAGCTAAATGCACTCAAAGAGGCTCGAATGACCGCATTAATAAAGATTACCACTGAGCAAAACGTGGCAATACTTACCATGAATACCGCTGAAAACCGCCATAACCCTAGTTTTATAGCTGAACTTAATCAACACTTAGATAGCATAGAAGCCAATGGCGATATTAACGCCGTAGTATTAACCTCAAGCAGCGATAAAAGCTGGTCATTGGGAATAGATTTACAGTGGATGGCAATTTCAGATAACACGCCTACAGTTATTGCTGATTTTATGAATTCGATAGGGCAGTTATTTAAACGCATAGTGACGTTTCCTATGCCTATCATTGCTGCACTAAACGGTCACACTTATGGTAATGGCTCGGTATTGGCATGTGCCTGTGATTTTCGGTTTATGAAATCGGACAAAGGCTTTTTCTGCTTTCCTGAAGTTGATGTACTGGTACCGTTTGTACCGTCTATGTTTCCGATTATTAATAAAGCGATTAATCCTCAATTTTTTAACCGCTTAGCTATGACTGGCGAGCGTGTTGATGCGCAAAAATTGTTACAACAAAATGTGGTAGAAGCAATTTTTGCTGATGAGCAAGCCTTGCAAGCGGGTGTGTTAGAGTTTGCGCAAAGCTTTAATAAAAATCGTTGGATATACGCTCAAAACAAAACCCAAATGAACAAACCAATACTCGATGTTATGGCTGCACAAGACTCGGCTTTTATTGAAAACATCAGCACGCTATTGTGGAAGAAACTACAGCAAAAGTAAGCTGTTTTTATAAAAGTGAGTAAGCATAACTACAGTTAATTTACTCACTTTCATGTGCATTAATTAAGTAGGTGTTAAGTGTTATTTAGCTACATTGCTACAAAATGCAAAAGCTAATAACGCTTTATTAAAAGTTTAATGGCTTTTACCTGTCTCATTTCGAGTATATGAGTTAAAATGCTTACATAACCAACTAACAAGATAGTGAATGTCAAACCAAGATCCAAATCTCAGTCGAGAACAAGAAAAGTACGAAAACCCAGTCCCTAGTCGTGAGTTTATACTTACTCACCTTCAAGAGCGTTCAAAACCTGCTAATTACACGCAACTATGCGAAGAACTCGCGGTCAACGATGAAGAACGACAAATAGCATTTAAGCGCCGACTTCGTGCCATGGAGCGCGACGGGCAATTGTATTTTAATAAATTTAAATGTTATGCCCTGATTGACGAAGCCGGTTTAACCAAAGGCAAAGTTGTCGGTCACAGAGACGGTTTTGGCTTTTTAGAAGTTGAAGGCGAGAGCAAAGACTGGTTTATTGCCAAGCATCAAATGAATATGGTGCTACATGGCGACATTGTTCTTGCGAAAGGCACTAAGCGTGGTTCAGGCTCAAAATGCGATGCCCGTATTATTAAAGTGCTTACTAATGAGCGAGCGCCTATTGTTGGCCGCTATTTTGTTGAGCATGGTATTGCTGTGGTGGTTGCTGAAGATCCGCGCATTACCCAAGATATTATTATTTTACCGGGTAACGAAAAAGGCGCACGCCACAACCAAATGGTGCAAGTGCAAATAACTCAAAATCCAAGCCGCAATATGAATGCGGTAGGTAAAGTGATTGACGTACTGGGCGAGCATTTAGCGCCGGGTATGGAAATTGAAGTTGCGCTGCGTAATCACGATATTCCACATGTGTGGCCTGAAGAAGTTGAGCAGCAAGTTGCCCACTTAGGTGAATTTGTTGAAGAAGCCGATAAGCAAGGCCGTGTTGATTTACGCGGCTTACCACTTGTCACTATTGATGGCGAAGACGCTCGCGACTTTGATGACGCTGTTTATTGTGAACCTAAAAAATCAGGTGGCTGGCGTTTATGGGTAGCCATTGCCGATGTATCCCATTATGTAGGTATGAACACGCCGCTTAACAAAGAAGCGATAGAGCGCGGTAATTCAGTGTATTTCCCTGAGCAAGTTATTCCAATGCTGCCAAAAGTATTGTCTAACGGTTTGTGTTCGCTTAACCCTGAGGTTGATCGCCTGTGTATGGTTGCAGAAATGACCGTATCGCAAGAGGGTAAGCTGTCGGGCTATAAGTTTTACGAAGCACTAATGAATTCGCATGCTCGTTTAACCTACACCAAAGTAAATGCCATTTTACAAAATGACGAAAAGCTCCGTAAAGAATACGCAGCTGTAGTGCCACATTTAACTGACTTACAGCAAATGTACATGGCATTAAAAGCAGCACGCCAAGAGCGTGGTGCAATTGAATTTGAAACACTCGAAACTCGTTTTGTATTTAACGCACAACGTAAAATAGAATCTATTGTGCCGGTTATTCGTAATGATGCGCATAAGCTGATTGAAGAATGTATGATTTTAGCTAATGTTTCGGCGGCTAAATTACTTGAGAAACACGAAGCAAGTGCATTGTTTAGGGTACATGATGAACCCGATAGCGAAAAACTGGGTAACTTTACTCAGTTTTTAACTGAGCTAGGTATTGAAAGCACGCTAAGCGACGAACCCACCCCGAAAGAAATTACTCATGTATTGGCTCGTTTAGGGGATCGTCCTGAAGCTGAACTTATTCAAACTATGCTGCTGCGCTCAATGAAGCAAGCGGTATATCAGCCAGATAACATAGGTCACTTTGGTTTAGCATTATCGGCCTACGCACACTTTACCTCGCCAATTCGCCGTTACCCCGATTTAGTGGTACACCGTGCAATTAAAGCGGTATTAAAAGCGCAAGGTCAACAAACGTCAGGTGAATACGCTTACAGCGATGATGAAGTCGATCAACTTGGTGAGCAGTGTTCTACCACTGAGCGCCGCGCAGACGATGCCACCCGTGAAGTAGCCGATTGGCTAAAATGTGAATACATGCAAGATCATGTAGGCACGGAGTTTAACGGGGTTATTTCATCGGTTACTAATTTTGGTTTATTTATTCGTTTAGATGATTTGCAAATTGATGGATTAATTCATGTTACCAATTTAGGTGATGAATACTTCCAACATGATGCGGCTAAACATTGCTTGGTGGGTGAACACACACATACGGTTTATCGTTTAGGCGATAAAGTAACTGTACAAGTTGCCTCGGTAAGCTTAGATGATCGCCGAATTAACTTAACGCTTAAAGGCGATGTGGCTCAAGATCGTTATGCGCGTCGTCGTGCGCCAAAAAAGAATGCCCCAGCAAGTGTTCGCTCGCAACTTAAAGCCGGTAAAATACCGGGTAAAAAGTCAGCAAGCGACAGTAAAAAACCAAAAAGTGGAAAAAAGCCTGCAAGTAAAGCTAAGGCAGCGGGTAAATCTAAAGTAACAGCGGATGACACCACCGCGAAGAAAAAAACCAAAAAGAAAGCGGTCAAAAAGCCTAAAAGACCAGGTAAAAATGCCCGTAAACGTAGTAGCCCAGGAGCAAACAATTCGTGAGTAATGAATTAATTTTTGGCTTTCACTCTGTTGAAGCAATTTTAGCAAAAGAGCCAGAGCGCTTTATAGAAATATACGCCCTTAAGGGACGTGATGATAAGCGTCTATCGCCTGTGATTGAGCAAGCGCGTCAGTTTGGTATTTCAGTACAGTTTATGCAACGAAAAGCGCTTGATAACAAAGCGAAAGATGAACAGCATCAAGGCATTATTGCCAACGTAAAAGCGGCGCGAGTGTTTAATGAAAAAGATCTCGATGAGATCATTGAACGCGAAGACACGCCATTTTTACTGGTACTTGATGGCATTACCGATCCGCATAATTTAGGTGCTTGCTTACGTAGTGCCGATGCAGCGGGCGTACATGCGGTGATTGTTCCTAAAGACAAATCAGCAAAGCTTAATGGCACAGCACGTAAAGTAGCCTGTGGCGCAGCAGAAACGGTACCGCTTATTCAGGTAACTAACCTTGCACGTACATTACGTGAAATAAAAGACGCGGGCGTTTGGGTTGTAGGTACTGCCGGTGAAACCGACACACATGTATTTGATGCCAGCTTAACAGGCCCAATGGCGATTGTGATGGGTGCTGAAGGCGAGGGCATGCGCCGCTTAACACGTGAGCATTGTGATGTGCTCGTTAAAATCCCAATGGCAGGCACGGTTTCAAGTTTAAATGTATCGGTAGCAACCGGCATTTGTTTATTTGAAGTGTTACGCCAGCGCGCAGAAACAAATTAAGCCTAAGCTAATCACATAGGCATTAAAAAGCCGAGATTGATTACATCAATCTCGGCTTTTTTGTACTTTTAAGTTAGCGCTTTATTAAAAGCTGTAAGAGTAACCCATTTGTACTGAGCGTGGCTTACCAGGTTGAATACCGCCATTTGCGCGGTTAGCAATGTAGGTTTTATCAAACAGGTTATCAACGCTTAGGTATACTTTTTGATTTTCATCAATTAAGTACTTAGCAGCTAAATCCCATACAACACGACTATCAATCGCATTTAAGCCTGAGTCAGAAAGGTCAGCATGTGCATCCGATACGTAACGTATTTGGCTGTTAACAACAAAGTTATTCACTTCGGCACCAAATGATAAAGCAACTTGGTTTTCTGGTACGTAAGGCATTGCATCGCCTTTTTCTACAGAGCCCCAAATTTCTGAATCAAATGTGTTTTTAAACTCTGAATCAGTGTAGGTGTAAGTCAGTTTAACTGGGAACGCAACTGATGCAGTATTAAACGTTCGACCAGCGCTAAATTCAAAGCCCGATACTTCTACTTCACCGTAGTTGTATTGGTCGCCAATGTTATCGTCGCTACAACCTACTGCAGCAGTACAGTTACCATGCATGTTGTCGTAATCAGAGTAGAATGCAATCACTTCACCGTTAAAGCCGTTTGCATTAAAACGAGAACCAAACTCAATGTTGACGCTTTCTTCTTCGTCTTGGTCTGCATTGCCTGGCGCTGCGGGTGCATAACCTTTTTGAATGCCTGCAAGTAACGTTACGTTGTCGTTAAGTGTGTAAGTAGCACCTAAAGACGGTACTAAAATTTCAGTATCGTTTGAAATGTCTTTCGTTAAGCCTTGGCTACGAGTTGGATCTGATTTAGCCCATTCTTCACGGGTAATAGTAATGTCTTCATAACGCAGACCTGCACTCACTACTAATGCATCCATTGTCCATTCGTCTTGAATAAATAGGGTGCTTGCTTTTGCGCTGTCTAAGCGATTGCTATTAGAGCCAGGTGCGCCTTGCGAAGTAAGAGTCATGCTTAAATCTTGATTAAGCGTGTATTTGTCTTCCCACTGGAAACGATCCATTTCATCTTCGTGGTAACGTACGCCAACCGTAATGTAGTGATCGCCCGCTGGAATGTGTAATTCAGACTGCACGCCTTTGGCTTGGTAGTCGCGGTTATTAGCTTTAACACCTATGTTTTCGATGCCTTCAGCCGTTGGGTTTGCTTCAAATTCACTGTATTGCTCAAGGTAGCTTTCGCTTACTTTACTGGCTTTGTACCAGTTACGGTGGAAGTCATTTAGATAAGCGGTTGCTAAAAATTCGTAACCTTCACCAAAGCGATATGCATAGTTTACTTGGTATGCATTGTGACGAGTGTTCATCTCATCGTTTTGCGATGCCGCATAACGACGGTTAGGATTTTCTTGGTAATCGGCGTTAGTTAAGCCCATGTACGTTTCGTCTGATGTTTCTTCAGAGTACTTAGCTTTAAACTCAATGTTGTGGGCATCGTTTTCACCAAAGGTATGGCCAAATTTTACCAGTACGTCATTTTTTTCAAAACCAGTGTTGTCATCGCCTACAGGTAATTCTTTAAAACCATCAGCGCCGTAAGAAAACACTTCAATTAAGCCAGCAGTGTTATTTTTTTCTTTAGCGAAGTAAGCGTGACCTTTATAGTAACCATCGCTACCAAGTGCCGCGTCAACCATACCCATAGAGCTATTTGCTTCAGTTGGTAAGCTGCGAGAAAGTAAATTTAATACACCACCGGTAGTGCGCGGGCCATATTTAACTGAGGCAGCACCTTTTAATACTTCAATAGATTCCATACGACCCATAGTCGGGAAGTAATAAGCCGATGGTGCAGAATAAGGAGCTGGTGCAACGAGTACGCCGTCTTCCATTACTGAAATTTTATCGTTACGGCCAGTACCTGTGCCACGCATACCAATGTTAGGACGCAGACCATAGCCATCTTCTTCTTGAACGTATACACCTGGTACTGATGCTAATACGCGAGAAATATCGGTAAATTCGAATTTTTGCAATTCTTCATCAGAGATAAATGTAGCCGATCCTGGAATATCGTTAATTGCTGCTTGTGAGCCAATAACGGTAATTTGTTCAAAGTTGCGTTCAACGCCGCCGGCATCTTTTGCCATTGCTGTAGCACTTAAAGACAGCGCTACGGCTGCAGTTAACGAGGAAACTAAAAATTTATGTGACATTGATTACCCTAAAAATAGTTCAACTACTAAAATTGGCGTAATTTAAACATGTTAACGAATGAGAATCAATATTATTAAGTTTTAGTTATATTTACATTTGCCGTAAAAACACGCTATTTTTATAACATTTTTAACTAAGTGTTTATTCTAATCTTATAAAATTAGGATAATGTATTGGCTGGTGGCGGTTATTTAAGCAGTGGGATAGCCTAAGCGCAGCTTAATAAATTCGGCGAGTTTAAATACCGCGTTTTCAGGTTCGCTGGCGGTTTTTACTAAACTAATACCTATGCTACCAAGCGCAGGTAAATGTTTAGTGTGTAAGTGATAGGCTAAATCGTTAGGTACGGTACTTTTTGCGAGCACTGTTATACCTAAGCCTTCTTTTAATGCGGCAATTAAACCGGTTAAATCGGCATTACTGTAAACAATACGATATTTAATGCCTGCTTTTTCAAGCGCCTGAGTTGCTCTGCGTCGATAAATACAGCCCTCAGGGGCGGTCACTAAGGTTACGGTTTCATTTTGTGCCAGTGATAGGTCGCCCACCCACACTAATTGGTCTTGAATAAAAATAGGGAATTTTTCTGAGTCTAGTTGCTCGTTAAGCGCTAACACTAAATCAAATTGATCTTGGCGCTCATCAGAGAGTAGGTGTTTACTTAAACGTGATTTTACTTCAAGTGATACCTCAGGGTAGAGCGCTACAAAATCGCCAATAATGGAGGGCAAAATACGCGCGGCAAATTCGCTAGGGATCCCCAAGCGCACTTTACCAGTTACACTTTCTGAGGTGAACAACTGCAAAATGGCATCGTTATGCTGCACCATTTGCTTTGCCATCGGCAGTAATAACTCGCCATATTGGTTGAGCACTTGTCGTTGCCCCTGCTTTTTAAATAATTTATAGCCGAGTAAGTCTTCTAAGCGTTTTACTTGTAAGCTCACCGCAGGTTGCGAAAGGCCAAGTAAATCGCCTGCTTTGGCAAATCCACCAACCTCAACCACCATAACAAAAGTTCGTAAACTGTCGGTTGAAATATTTTTCATATTTAAAATTACTATTTATATGGCTATATATATAAGTATTATTTATCAATTGATAAGTAATTACAATTTGTTGTTGTAAGGCTTGCGCAATATACTTTTGCTATTAAAGATTGATAGGTATTTGTTATGACTTTTAACCCGATTATGTTTGCCCGCCATAGCAACGCTAACAGCGCGGTTATAAATGCCTTACAAGCCGATAGCAGTCACGTTGTTATTGACTTTAGTGGTAGTGAAGCATCGGTATTTTTAAGTGCTATTTTAGGTCATGACCTCACCAAACTTACCGCTAGTGGCTTTGGCTTTAAAGGCACACTGGATGGCGATTTAAATTCTGATTTTAGCTACGCCGTTTACTACTTTAGCGAAACCGCCTTTCGATTTGTACTTCCAGTTAATGCTAGCCTGCAATTACAAGCGCTCATTAACGAGCAGCAGCTTAGATACGATATAGACTTTGTGGTACGCACCGACTTAGCGACCTTTACTTTAAAAGGCGACAATGCATTTGATACCTTAGTTGAGGCATTTAAACTAACCCCAGGGTTACGCCTTGCTGACGCGCAGCTTTGCTATGGCGCGCAAAGTGGTGATGTGTTTGTTACTGCAGTAGATCAAAACAATGAACAGCAGTTTATTGTTATTGCTAAAACGGCCACGCTTGATAAGTGGCAACAGTATATGCAGCAACAGGGCTTTAGTGTTACCAACACTCAAGCAGCCTAACGGGTAAAAAGTTAAAGATTACAATTTGGTAGGCTTAATAATGGCTACCATGTTATTCCCCCTCATTTAATTGAGGCCACGCCCACACACATGGGTTAATTTAAAAGTGAAGGAATATTATGACTTCTAAAACAGTATTACATGCAAAGCATCTTGAAGCCGGCGCAAAAATGGTTGATTTTCATGGCTGGGAAATGCCAATTAACTACGGCTCACAAATAGAAGAACACAACGCCGTACGTAACGATGCGGGTATGTTCGACGTATCACACATGACCATTGTTGATATACAAGGTGAGCAAGCACAAGCATTTTTACGCAAGCTAGTAGCTAACGATGTTGCTAAGTTAACCGTACCAGGTAAAGCGCTTTACACTGGCATGCTTAACGAGCAAGGCGGCGTAATCGATGACTTAATTATTTACTACTTTAGCGAAACATTTTATCGCTTAGTGGTTAACTCAGCGACCCGTGAAAAAGATTTAGCACATTTGGCTAAGGTGTCGAGCGATTTTGCTGTAACGGTTACTGAGCGCCCAGAATACGCCATGATTGCGGTTCAAGGCCCTAATGCACGTGCTAAAACAGCCCAGGTATTAAACGCAGACCAGCAAGCTGCAGTAGAAGGCATGAAGCCATTTTTTGGTGTTCAAGCCGGTGATTTATTTATTGCTACAACAGGTTATACTGGCGAAGACGGTTACGAAATTGTAGTACCAAACGAGCAAGCCGCCGATTTATGGCAGCAATTGCTTGATGCCGGTGTAGCGCCTGCGGGCTTAGGCGCGCGCGATACACTGCGTTTAGAAGCCGGTATGAACCTTTACGGCCTAGATATGGACGAAAGCGTATCACCACTGGCTGCTAACATGGCATGGACTATTGCATGGGAACCAGAAGATCGTGACTTTATTGGTCGTGATGTTTTGGTAAAACAACGTGCAGAAAAAAGCACTCACAAGCAAGTAGGTCTTATTCTTGAAGAAAAAGGCGTGCTACGCAGTGGTTCTAAAGTAATTGTTGATGGTGGCGAAGGTGTTATTACATCTGGCACATTCTCACCAACATTGGGCTATAGTGTTGCATTAGCACGTGTACCTCGTTCAACCGGCGACACGGCTCAAGTAGAAATGCGTAAAAAATTAGTTAACGTAAAAGTTGTTAAATCGGGCTTTGTACGTAACGGTAAATCAATAATCTAAATAATTTGGTTATACCAATAAATAAGTTAGCCTTATTCATTGGTATTCTCCCAATCTAAACCAAAGGATGAAAAAAATGAGCAATATCCCTAGCGAGTTAAAATACGCACCTTCACACGAGTGGGTTCGTAACGAAGGCGACGGCACTTACACTGTTGGTATTTCTGAGCATGCGCAAGAGCTGCTTGGCGACATGGTATTTGTTGAATTACCAGAAGTAGGCGACGAAGTAGATGCTGGCGAAGACTGTGCAGTAGCAGAGTCAGTAAAAGCGGCATCAGACATTTACGCGCCAATCAGTGGTGAAATTGTTGCCATTAACGAAGAGCTAGAAGATGCGCCTGAAACAGTAAACAACGACGCATACGGCGACGGTTGGTTATTCCGTATTAAAGCGTCAGAAGAGTCTGAGTTAGATAATTTATTAGACGCTGAAGGTTACGCGCATACAATTGACGAAGACTAATCGTTAATTAATAAAAGCCCCTCTATGTTAAAACATTGGGGCTTTTATGATTAAAGCGCTTATTTTTCCATACAAAGTAAGCAGCTAAATCATCACATATTTTAATCAATACTAGTTACCCATTAGTATTTGGATCATAGGAATCTGGACACATGTCAAACGCCAAATCTCTTGAACAATTAGAGCAAAAGCAAGATTTTATTCGCCGCCATATTGGGCCAAGCCCAGCGCAAGTAAACGACATGCTTAGCGCTCTTGAAGTATCGAGCGTTGAAGAGCTGATCGGTCAAACTGTACCTGCTGGTATTCGTCTTGAGCAAGGTCTTAATATCGGCGAAAGCCGCACCGAAGTTGAAACACTAAGCTACTTAAAATCAGTAGCAAGCAAAAATAAAGTTTTCAAATCGTATATTGGCCAAGGCTACCACCCAACTCACGTACCGCACGTAATTTTACGTAACGTACTTGAAAACCCGGGTTGGTATACAGCGTACACACCGTATCAGCCAGAGATTGCACAAGGGCGTTTAGAGTCACTATTAAATTTCCAGACTATGACCCTAGATATTACCGGCCTAGATTTAGCAAGTGCCTCACTGCTTGACGAATCAACCGCTGCAGCCGAAGCTATGGGCCTTGCAAAACGTGTATCTAAAGCTAAAAAAGCCAATGCGTTCTTTATTGCCGACGACGTACACACGCAAACCATTGACGTAGTGAGCACCCGTGCAGAGCAATTTGGTTTTGAAATTATTGTAGGTAAAGCCGCCGATGCTGTTAACCACGATATTTTTGGTGCGTTATTCCAATACCCGTCAACATCAGGCGAAATTGTTGATATAACTGACCTAATAGCTGGCGTACAAAGCAAAAAAGCGATTGCCTGTGTAGCTGCCGATATCATGAGCTTATTACTATTAAAAGCGCCAGGTAAATTAGGCGCCGACGTAGTACTGGGTTCAGCGCAGCGTTTTGGCGTACCTATGGGTTACGGCGGTCCACATGCTGCATTTTTTGCAACACGTGATGCGTACAAACGTTCATTACCGGGTCGTATTATTGGTGTATCAAAAGACCGTTTAGGTAACGATGCATTACGTATGGCAATGCAAACTCGCGAGCAACATATTCGCCGCGACAAAGCCAATTCAAACATTTGTACTGCGCAAGTATTATTAGCGAACATGGCTGCGTTTTATGCGGTATACCATGGCCCGCAAGGCTTAAAAACCATTGCACAACGCATTCACCGTTTTGCTGATATTTTAGCAACTGGCTTAAAAGCAAAAGGTGTGGCACTTAAGCACACTACTTGGTTTGACACATTAACAGTGGTTGATGAAAACAAAGCCGACGTGATTGCGCGTGCTGTAGCTAAAGGTGTTAACTTTGCTACTAACCATGCAGGTGAATACTCAATTTCAGTATCTGAAACCACAACCCGTGCAGACGTTGCTGAGTTATTTGATATTATTTTAGGCGAAGGCCATGGCCTAAGCGTAGATGCGATTGCTGCTGATGTTGAAGCAAATGGCAGCGACTCTATTCCTGCAAGCCTAGTGCGTGATGATGAAATACTAACGCATCCAAACTTTAACAGCTACCACAGTGAAACAGACATGCTTCGCTATATTAAGCGCCTTGAAAACAAAGATTTAGCACTTAATCATTCTATGATCTCGTTAGGTTCATGTACCATGAAACTAAACGCGACCGCTGAAATGATCCCAATTACCTGGCCTGAGTTTGCTAACCTTCACCCATTCTGCCCGCTAGACCAAGCAGAAGGTTACCAAATCATGATAGGCGAACTACATGATTGGTTGGTTAACATTACCGGTTACGATGCCGTATCACTACAGCCAAACTCTGGCGCACAAGGTGAATACGCAGGCCTTATCGCCATTCGTAAATACCACGAGTCACGAGGGGACGCGCACCGTAACGTATGTTTAATCCCAAGTTCTGCACACGGTACTAACCCAGCATCGGCACAAATGGCCAGCATGAAAATTGTGGTTGTTAACTGTGATAAAAACGGCAACATCGACATGGAAGACTTAAAAGCGAAAGCTGAAGAAGTCTCTGAAAATCTATCATGTGCCATGGTAACGTACCCATCTACCCACGGTGTATACGAAGAAACGATTCGTGAGTTATGTGAAATTGTTCACCAGCATGGTGGCCAAGTTTACATGGATGGCGCAAACATGAACGCGCAAGTAGGTGTTACTAGCCCAGGCTTTATTGGCTCAGACGTATCGCACTTAAACTTACACAAAACCTTCTGTATTCCACACGGCGGCGGTGGCCCAGGTGTTGGCCCAATTGGTGTTAAATCGCACCTTGCGCCATTTATGCCAAACCACAGCGTAATTAACGTACCAGGTACTAATGAAGGAAATGGTGCAGTATCGGCAGCGCCTTACGGCTCTGCAGCTATTTTACCTATTTCATGGGCTTACATTGCTATGATGGGCTCTGAAGGCTTAAAACAAGCGACAGAAATGGCGATTGTAAATGCTAACTACTTAAGCAATGAGCTCAGCAAGCACTTCCCAATTTTATACCGTGGCCGTAATAATCGCGTTGCTCACGAATGTATTATTGACCTACGCCCATTAAAAGAAGCCTCAGGCATTACAGAAATGGACGTTGCTAAGCGCTTACAAGATTATGGTTTCCACTCACCAACAATGTCGTTCCCTGTAGCGGGCACATTAATGATTGAGCCAACTGAATCTGAGTCTAAGGGCGAGATTGACCGCTTTATCGAAGCGATGGTATCGATTAAAGGTGAAATTGATAAAATCATTTCAGGTGAATGGTCTATCGAAAATAATCCACTGGTATTTGCACCGCACACACAAGCTGATGTGTTAGGTAATGAATGGGACCGCGCGTATGACCGTTTTTACGCTGCCTTCCCAGTACCAGCAGTTGCTAAAGATAAGTTCTGGCCAACCGTTACACGTATCGATGACGTATATGGCGACCGTAATTTAGTATGTGCATGTCCTCCGATTGAGACATATCGCGACTAATTTTTGAATGTAGGTTGCGAATAAAAAATGCAACTATCGGAATTAAGTTTGCAACTCGAATAAAGTTTGCAACCGATAGTTGAATTTTGAGGTGGGTAAAAATGAAAAAGCGAACCAGAGATGGTTCGCTTTTTACGTCCGATAATTTGAATATCAAATTACCTTTGAAATGTTATAGCTATCTATGTCTTCTTTTATTTCAACTGCAATATCAAAATACAATGATGGGTTATTTGTAAAATTTATCCATTTTACAGATTGGATGTAAGAGTGCCGCCCTTTATAAACAGTTCCTCCAGTATGATCATTGCAGCCCAGAACTTCTGGTTCTCGTTTGTTGAACATGTTTCGGCTCATAATCCCAAATAAAAAATCTGTCATTAAAGTTGTGCAGTTACAACATGAGCAAGTATTATCTTTTATATAATATTCGTAAGACCCATTTTCATCTGGCAGAACTACAGCTAATATTGCGTTTGGACGACTGACTCGGCCATTTCTGGTTTTTACTTTAAGTGAATAGGATATTTCCCATGGAATCCATTGATCCGCCTCTGAGGTAAAGATACCCCAATCCTTCATTCCTTTGGATATAAAAACCAATGTAATACTGCTGTCGAAAATTTTACCCTTCAGACGAGTTTCGATAGTTGAGTCTTTAAAGTCGCTAAGATCTTCACCGTCACTTTCACCTTTGTATATCTCGTTATTTTCACCAAGAATTTCTTCCAGTTTATTTACATAATCTCTGACTTTAGTTGTTTTCCACCAACTTTCTAAAATATTTTCGACTTGTTCGTCACCATACTTATATGAGACAAATATTTTTCTTGCCATTACATCACTCCTTTGCCAAAGCATTCAATGTATCGATTGTTCTTGATATTAACTCTAGAGGATTATTTGTTTCGTACCCAAGTGCTTCATATAATTTTTTTAATTTCCCGTCGTCATTAGGAAAAATAGTGTCGAAGTCAGCCATAATCTCCTCCCAAATCTCTTTTGCAACGAAACCGCTGCAACCGATGGGTACAATGACTAATCCAAGCTCCTTTGCAATCCTATATTCTGCTAAAACACCTTCTGCGAAAATGACGTCTTCACCAATCTTTTTATTGCCCAGAATAAAAACAGCTATTCCAGCTTTCTCAATCAAATCGTAACGATATTGCTCCCATATTTTTTTACGCTCCGTCTCATCACTAATGTATTGAGGAAAGGGTCTCATGACTAATTTGTCTTCAAGATGAGAAAACTGTTTTTGATAAGCGGACTGAACTGCCCCGGAAATTAAAACATTCCCTATACCTAGTCCGACACCAGTTACAAGCTTATAGTTCTGGTCGATCAAAGCCTTACCTAGGTTGTGAAGTGCTTCTTCCGTGCTTGACTGTTTCCAAGCCCCAAAGTCAGCTGCACAACCAGATACAAAAACTGATTTGCGCTTATATAATCGATAAATATCGCTAAGTATCTCTGTGATTTCCTGATACTCATCGATGAAAATCACATTGATATGAAATCTTCCCAGGTCTTCTGCGAAGAGTTGTTGTTTTGTTTCTCCTCTGGCGAAAGACGCATCATTGGCATACTCTTTTCTGTTTTCGCGACGTAAAATACAATAATGGTTTCTTTGGTTATCCTCAAACTGCACTCGAATATTCGTTAAGACATGATGAAGATTAGGATCAGTGAAACTAAAGCCGATAAATAGAAATGTTTTTGATACTAAATCTCCAGATAAAGCTGTAACAAACGGCGCGTGTGATACAGGATACTTTTCATATTCGTTTCTTGTAAGCACCGTGTTGTTTGGAGTCTCGATGTCACCGTGCATTTTGTATAAGACAACGTCACGTTTAGGTTTGGTGTTTGCTAATTGCTCTTTCGTATATTTTACATCGACAACTTTGTTTTCTGTCTCAAAGGATTTTTCTAACAGTTTGTCGTAATTTGTCGTCCAATAGGTAGAAATAGGTAACGAGGCCAAGAGATTGTGGTTATCAGTAGGCGTATTCTCTGTTCCCATTTCATTTAGTAACTGTTGTGAAACGCGCTGACGATTAAACTGATTTACGTAATATTGTGCTAGACCAACTAGATCGTGTTCATCATCTACATCTAGTTTTAATTCTTTTACCAATGGGCGAAGTAAGCTTTTCCAATCTACATAGCCAGCACCCACAGATAAGCCGGCTCCAGCAAAAATAGCAGCATTACCGCTTTCGATCTCTCGCAAATATTGTTCAATAAAATGCTTAACTTCCATTTTTATATGTCCTTATTTAGTCTGTACACTGGCTTTAGCAGGTCTGGTTAGTGATTGAAGCGAGCTTCCATTCGTAACACCAGAATGGTTGTATCGTATTGAGGCTTATAAACCCTCAACATCCATACCATGCTCAGCCAACCACTTTTTTCGCTCTTTATAGTCGGGCATTGCACGTTCTACACATAACCAAAAATCAGAGGAGTGGCTTGGTTCAATCAAGTGGGAAAGCTCATGCACAACAACATATTCAGCAATTTTTGCGGGGAGTAATATAGTCTTCCAATGGAAATAAAGTGTCTGATTTTTACCACAAGACCCCCAACGATAACCTAGGTCACGTACTTTTACTGCTGAGAACTCAACACTTAAACGATTTCTAAATTCGTTAGCTTTTGCTTCTAACCACTTCAAACCTTTTGCTACATACCAATCGATGAATAGCTTTCGGGCACCCTCAATATTGCTTTTTGATAAATGAAAACGGCCATGATAAAACTTGAGTGGCTGTTCTTGTTCATCAACTAAGTTTAAGCGATAACTTCTGCCTAAATATAAAAAGCCTTCTCCTTGCACAAACTGTTTTTGACGCACGGTTTTATGCATTAAGGATTTTTCAGCAAGCTTTTGATAAATCCAGCTAAGCTTAGAGCGCACAAAATCTTCAAGTACATCGGTTTGTACAAATGGAGGTGCGGTAAGCAATAAGCTGCTATCTCTATCCACGGTTAACTGCATCGTTTTACGACCAGCACTGTGTTTAACAGGTATAACTAGGTCTTCAATAGTTAAGGTCATACAGCCTCTAATTTATAGCTATTGGCTTTAGCAAGCTCTCTAAGCTTATCAACCAAAGGTTCTATATGATCAAAGTCAAGTAGCTCAGATTCATACAGAGTTTCAAATAAATACTGCTCTAACTCTTCTTGTAAACCTAAACGATGAGGTTCCCAAAAACTAGTGGTGGTGATCTTATCTTGAATATGGGCAACCAATTTTTCAGTAAGCTCTATTAGTTGGGCTTCTAAGGCTAAATCAGGTTTGTCCTCACCACTTACTGCCACTTTTAACATGCGATAAAACGGAAGGTAATGCTCAGGGATGTCAGGCAAACCTTCTTCATGCTTGGTAGAGCCAGAACGCACTTCATCAATAATGCTTTGTAGCGCTTTGATCAATTCATCCCATTGGCCAGCTAAGTCTTCGAGAATCTGTTTTAGGTAGTCACTAAGTTTCACATAGTAAATAGGGTCTTCATCAAGATGTTTAGTTATGTGACTCTTTATTGCGTGCTCCATATCTGACGCGACTGCTTTTTTCTGTTCTTCTGGGTCAGCACAATAAGTTGCAACTTGCTCACGCACTTCATCTATACTTTTTTCAAAATGTGCATCTGTTAAGTTTACTGGCGCTACTTTAGGGTCACTACCCAGTGAAATAATATGTTCGTCAATTAAAGTACGAACCTTAGCACCAACATCTTTACCTATCACCATACTATCGCGATAACGCATTCTTGCACGGTTTTGTATCATCGCCAGTGCTTTAGCATCGCCAGCAAAAGGTAAGCCTTCAGGGCGTGGTAATACTTGTTCTAAGCTTTGTAAGAAGGCTTTTAATTTTACTGAAAACTCTTGGCGTAATCGTTCCGTGCTAAGCAATTGTACGCAAGATTCAATATCATCAAGCGATTCTATTCCTTTACTGCGGAATATATCGACGGCTCGAATATGACGCTCTCTAAGGGCTGGAACTTCGTCTTTTAAACTGCGTAACGCGCCTTCAACATCTTCGTCACTATAAGCTGCTAATGCAGCTTTAAGGTGATTCGCAACACCATAATAGTCCACCACAATACCAAACTGCTTGCCATATCCCGTACGGTTAACCCTAGCAATTGTTTGTAATAATTCCGCTTCACGAATTGAGCGATCTAAATACATCACACCTTCAATTGGTGCATCAAAGCCTGTTAACAGCATTGATTTAACAATTAAGAACGAAAGCGGATCTGTACCGGCCTCAGTTTGCTCAGCTTCAGCACCTAGTTCTTTATTCAGTAAAGGCTTTTTGAAACGTTCAATAGCTTTGTCTTGTTTGGCTCTATCTGTATGCTCAGCCCATTCTGGCCCATCGTTATTATCAGACGAGATAATGGTGGAAAATTCCATTCTGGCTAATACACTTTTATAACGCCATGCTTGGATCAACGCCTGTACTTTAGGAGACTTACGACAAAGGGTTTCGTTATCACAACCCTTTAACTCTTCAGGTAAGCGCTCAGCATCAAACAGCAACTTATCACGCGCATCTATAAAGGCTTTGTAATAGCGCACAGCAGCTAAACGACTATATGCCACCACTTGTGCTTTATAGCCATTAGGTAAAATATTGGTGACATAGTGACGCAGCATATCTGCTGCTTTTTCTTCAATTAGCAGTGTGGCTTCTAATACATTACCTTTAGTCGCATACTTCTTTTTAATGGCTTCGAGTTCTTCTTCACTTTTATCGCTAAAAAAGTCTTCAAATAACTCATCTAAGCTAGAGCCATCTTTTACTGCACCATTTACCGTGCGACCTTCATATAAAATAGGTACTGTCGCGCCATCAGCCTCGGCTTCTTTAATGGTGTACTTATCAATAAACTCACCAAACACTTCATGGGTGCGTTTTTTCTCACCCATAATGATTGGCGTACCCGTAAAGCCGATACGAGCACAGTTAGGAATACCTGAAAGCAAGTTAGCGTGTAAATCACCCGATTGTGTACGATGCGCTTCATCCACCATTACCAAGATATCTTCACTGGCATTGAGCAATTCAAAAGGGTCAGCTGCTTTGGTTTGTGACTCACGATATTTTTGGATCATCGCAAATACGATGCCGGGACCATCTTGCTTTAATAGGTTTTTAAGGGATCTATTATTGTTAGCAACCGAGACCATTTCATCGGTTAAAGAGGCTGTACTGGAAAGTTGTTTTTGTAGGTCTTTTCTGTCGGTAACTATTACCACTTTAAAGCGGCGTAAGGCAATATCTGTACGTAGTTTTCGGATCAGAAACATCATAGTTAATGACTTACCCGAGCCTTGGGTATGCCACACGATACCACCACGCCTATCGTATTCACCATCTTGTTTACGAGTTTTACCCGATAATAAGCGCTGAACAGAACGCACTACACCACGATATTGCTGATAACGACAGACCATCTTGATGGTTTGCCCACCTTGATGCACAAACAAAATAAAGTGGCGAATAATATCTAACAGAGATTCAGGCATTAACATACCAGCCACTAATCGCTGTTGCGCTGACAGGCCTGAAACACCTAGCTCTTTAGCGAGTGCTTTTTCACAACGCTTAGGCTCACTCTGTGTAGCAATAGTTTTCCAAGGTTTATAAAACTCAGCTCTTGCGCCAATAGTGCCCACTAAACATTGCTCAAAACTGGCGGCAATCATTAACTGGTTGGTATTAAATAACTGAGGAGCACCTTCATTATCTTCTACTTCACCGCCAGCAAAACGTTGGTTGGAATAACGGCGAAGCTGATTAATCGCCGCAGCCATAGGCTCGGCACTATCTGGATTTTTACATTCAATAACGACTAACGGAATACCGTTAACCAATAATACTAAATCAGGAATAATATGTTTTTTGCTGGTGTCATGCCCGGGAGGACATTTCACCTTAAACTGGTTAATTACCGTGAAGGTATTATTTTCTGGCGTATCCCAATCAATAAAATGAATACTACGGGCACGGCCACCATCCCAATCAGGCAAGCCATCAACAATAATGCCATTAGTTAACAACTCAGATGCTTTTTGGTTGGCCTCCATTAACTTAGAAGCGGCAACACGACTAATAGCCGATATAGCTTGGTTAACGCGCTGTTCATCAAGCCATTCAACTTGCTCACCGCTAGCTTGGGTACGCAAGTTAACCTTTACCAGTTGTTCGCGTAATGTTTGGGTTTGCAATACTTCAGCAAAGCTATCTCGGCCAGTAACACTAGCATCATCTAAACTGCCTTCAATATACTGCCAGCCTTGCGCTTGAAGCTGTTTAATCAATGGTAATTCTGATAGTAAATACTCCGGACCCATATCATTCATTCCTTTAATAAAGCTACTTTTAGCTGGCCTGTTGTTGGTTAATCAAATCGGTAACGCGGATTTTACCCGTAAGCAGATCATCCATTAGACCAGCTTTTTTGATCGTTAATTTTTCCAACTCAATTTTGAAATTAAGTATATTTTCTTCTAATGTCTCAACTCTTTCTGAAATAGCCTCTTGTTCATCTTTTGTATCGGGAAAGCAAGTAACAACTTTTCTAAATTCACTTTGCTTAATACCTAGAGCTGTACTCCCAGAGGCCTTCTTTAAGACTCCATTTTGAAACTGTTCTGATAAGAGCCTTTGTTTAAGAAATCTTGAATCAATATTACTTTTAGCTTGTAAAATAATTAAACGCTGAGCAAAAGCAAGTTTTTCTGTTGTTCCTATTTGAGCAACCATACCTAGTGGTGCTTCAGTCGTAAAAAGAATATCTTTTTCTTCAGGAATGCCACGGGTCATCCATAAGTCATAATCTTGCTCTGCTATAAACTCTTTAGGATCTTCTTGAATAAAACCTTTTCGTACATTCTTGGCCGTAATCAACCTAATGCCTAAATCAACTTTAGTCGGAGTTTTTCCCCGATAATCAATAATATTTTCCAAAAAAGACTCAATAGAGCCAACTTTCCAGTCCTTAGGAATCCAACCTAACTCAGAAGATTTATATAATTCGGGGGAGTCCTTATAACTAGGACGGAGCTCTCCGCTTCCATCAATACCGCGAGTTAACATATCATGTAACATGCCTTGCTTTACTTGTTGTAACTTAGCAATCATAGCTTCAGTTTCGCGGATTTGATTATCTAAAGTATCTAAAATATCAGCAATTTTTTGACTTTCTTTTTTAGTAACAATAGGAACATCCCACCCTAAAGTTTCTTTAGGTGATGCACGCGTATGACTGTTAGTAGAACCAATGGCTATTTTAGTTAGTTTTTTCTTGAAATAACTACTACCAAAAAAATGCTTCCAAAAAGCTAAGACTGTATTGTCATCAATAGGGGTATAGCAAATAAACTCAGTTGAGCAGCAATGGTTATCGCCCTCTATAGGAAAAACTAAAGATACACGAGATTTTCTAGGATTTAGCTTTGAAACTAAAACACAGGGGTTATAAATCTCAGTTTTATTACTCTCAATATTGCCTCCAAGTTCGAGAATTGGCCTACCTGTTTCATCAAAAGCAGGAATACTATGGTGATGCCACAGTGCATGCGGCTGTGCATTAGGCATAACACTTAATGTGTTTATTCGAAATACACTAGAAAGAGGCTGAGTCTCAAAAAATAACTTATTAGACATAACCTAACCCCGACAAATAATCATTAAGTGCTTT
Source organism: Pseudoalteromonas sp. Scap03 (assembly GCF_013393115.1). GTDB lineage: Bacteria > Pseudomonadota > Gammaproteobacteria > Enterobacterales > Alteromonadaceae > Pseudoalteromonas. Next base: position 1,403,279 of record NZ_VDEU01000001.1, read on the forward strand.
GGCAGATTTATTTCGCGAGGACTCTATTTGAGTCAAAGTAACTTGATATTTCTCCCACCAGTTTTCGATGGTAGCGATGAGTTGTTGACGCTCGGTGGCAAGGTAACGCTCAACGATTGTTAACATATCTTGATAGAGAATATTAAGAATCAACTTGGCCGCATCGTCTGAGCCTAATTCATCAACCTTGGTATTTAGCTCACTTTCAAAGGCTTCTGTTTTTGCCTTTAAGCTTTTGGTGACTTTCGTTCGCTGCGATTTCTGGGCTTTAATTTGCTTTTCAATACTAGCAACTTCTTCAGCTGATAGTATTTCAGTACTATCACCTTCATCGCTATCGTCATCATCTTTAGGTAATTTGGCCGATAATACTTTAATAGAACCATCTAGCTCTGTTTTTTGCTGCTGTAAATTTTGCAACTCAGATAAAAAACCATCTAATAAAAAGCGAACAAGCTTGTGCTCTAGTGGGTCTGATTTACTTTTTCCGTCTTCCATTGCAGTAATAATACTAGTACGCCAAGCATCAACTACGCCTTTAGAGTCACGTGCAATTAAGGTTAAAAAGTCATAGCGCTGTTGATACCAAAATGCCGCTATCATACCGCTCACCTGGGCATCACTTAGCATGCCGATAGGCTTTAAGCTCTCAGTAAAACTGTTGATTAACTCTTTGCGCAATGCTGCATATTCTTTGTTTTTGGCAAGGGCGGTAATACTGAGTTTGTGGTTACTCCACCAGGTATCAAAGGCATCACGCATGGCTTGCTCTTGGGCAATAACATGGGTGTTTTCATTCACAGTGGTTTTAATAGCTTGTTTAGTATCAATAACAGATGTGAATTCTTGATAGCCGTTTTGACCAGCTTTAGGGGTAAAAATATCTTCAGGTTTTAAGCCTTGAGTATCAAATAACGCTTTTTTACTGTTTATTTCACTATCAGGAATACCGCCTAATAAATGTGCTTTTACATCATGAGGCTCTGGCGATGGTGAGTTATCAGCATAACGGCGAATGTTTAGCTTATAGCCTTCCTCGCCTAATTTATCATTACTAACAATGGCAGCAAGGCCAGGAATATCTTGTTTTAGCTCATTAGTTTCATAGGCTTCAAATATTGACGCAATGCGCTCAATATGTTCAGGCATTAAGTAGTTTTGTGCTCGGCCTTCAAAATATTCTCTGTCAGCATTAATAAATAAGACCTTGCCTTGCATGTGTTCGGGTTTACCACTAACTTGATGAGCTCCTTCAGCCACTTGCTGTCTAAATATCATGATACAAGCTGGAATACCTGTTCCGTAAAACAAGTTAGGTGGCAGGCCAACAACAGCTTCAAGCAAGTCATCTTCAATAATACCAGCTCGAATGCCTTGCTCTTCACCACCACGGAATAACACACCATGTGGTAAAACAGTCGCCACTCGGCCACCTTCAGCACAGACTGCAAGCATATGCTGAACAAACATTAAATCAGCTTTTTTTGCACCTAATGGAACTTGCCCATATTTAAAACGTTCTGGATGATTTGGCTGGTAAACTAACTGCCCATCTTCATCGGTTTCTTTAGTACCAAAGCTAATAGAAAACGGTGGGTTAGTGAGAATACGATCAAACTGAATTAATTTACCATCACTAGTTTTATGGCGTGGATGCTCTAAAGTATCGTCATTCTCCAAGCTATTGGTTGTTAAGCCGTGCAGCAACATATTCATTTTGGCAATAGACCAAACTGTACCAGCCGCTTCTTGACCGTAACAATCGAGACGGTAACCATCACCACCTTGTTCATCGATATATTCTTTTGACGCAATGAGCATACCGCCAGAACCACAACAAGGATCGTATACTTTATGGGTTTGTTCAGGTTTCATTAATCTCACCATTAAGCGCACTACTGAACGAGGCGTATAGAATTCTCCGCCTTTTTTACCCGCAGAGTCAGCAAAATCACCAATTAAATACTCATATGCTGCACCTAGTAGATCAGGGAATTCAAAATCTTGGTTACGCAACCTGTGTTTATTGAAATGGGTGATTAGTTCACGTAGCTTGCGATCTGGCATCGCACTTTTACCAATTTTACGGTTAAAGTCGATGTACTCTAATACGTCTTGAAGTGAGCTATTACCTTGCTCTAAACCACCAAGCGCTTCATTTAAGAAATTACCCACATTTTTATGAGCTTCATTGACTAGGTGATCCCAGCGTGAAGTCGGAGGTACATAGAAAGTCTTTTTGTACCACATTTTGGTTTCGGCAATTTCTTCAGCTTCTGCTTGGCTTTTACCTTTTGCAAGCTGCTGCTTGATAACTTCTTCACGGCGCTCTTCAAAGATATCTGAACAGCGCTTTAAAAACAGCATGCCAAAAATGTATTCTTTAAATTCTGACGCATCCATCTTGCCACGCAGTATGTCGGCGGCATTAAAAAGATGTCTTTCTAGTTGGGATAGGGTTAATGGCATTATTTTTACTTCTTAAAATGTGAATCAATGTATTCTAACAGTTCATAACCGTTCAGAGTTACAGATGCAGTACCGCGTCTAATAATAAAATCTGTTGGGTCGCTGAGAATAGCACCTTCTTTAGTTTTAGTGGGGATTAATACAGGTTTAGTTGCTTGTTTGCAGTCAACCACGATAATAGTTTTATTAGTTATCTCTACAGATGAGTATTCTATCCACTTATTATTTCTTTCACCGAGCAAATTGGCTACATCTTGGGATAGACGCTTAATGTAGGCCTCCGCTTTTACCTCTTTAATGTGTTGCATTTCCAGTTCGACACCACTGACTTGGCTATCATCTGTAACACCAATTAATAAAGTCCCGCCATCAGTGTTTAGAAATGTAGCTATGTTTTTAGCAATTTTATATTGTTCTGCTTTACATTTTTTCTTGTGATCTTTGTCACCCTTCTTGAATTTTCCACCCAAGTCATCGACATTTACGAAAAATGTTTTTTTAAACTCAATGCGTTGCGTTTCATTTATTTTAATGAGTTGTTTTACTCTGCTCACTTCATCTAGCGTAGATAGTTCATAAACGAAATCATCCGTTCTAGATTCAACCTCTTGGTAAAGTGCTGGCTTTGTAAGTAAGTCACTTTTATATGTGGTAAGTTGCTCTCTCGCCACATCTAACTTCCTGGCCAAGTCGATAATTCTATTTTGTTCGTTTTTTGATGGAATGAATATTGTTAAACTCTCAAGATCCTGCCTATTTAACATAGGCATCGTCGTACCACGAGGTAAATGGGATAGTGTTAATTTGCCAAGTTCAGATTCAAAAAATAATTTTACATATGCGCTTGAAACTATATTTTCATCAAACTGAATTTCGAAGAAATTCGACTTGTTTCTAGTACCTATCTCATCGTGTTCAATACACTGTTTTGTACCTCTTGCCATTTTACTAATAACTACGGTATTTGAACGAGGACTATCAGAAGGAGAGTTAATGGATTTTACTGCGCAGTTTTTACGGTTAGAGGAAAAAGTATATTCTTTAAAGGCTTGATAATGTGCATTGAGTTCATTTATTCTTCTTAAAACAGGTGAATTATCAACATAGCCCCTTACACTAAGATCATAATCATTATCACGAATCTCTTCTGTTTGAACTAGTTTTGAATAACTTCCTTCAGTCGCGTAAGAAAGGTATGTACTAGTCATTTTTTGGATATCTTCTGGACGTAACCGGTTCGCGTAGCGAACTTCAGTATAGTCATGTGAAGCATCAACAAATAAAGTCTGTTGTTTTCTCTCTTCCGGTTTGTTTTTATTAAGGACTAAAATAGCCGCTGGTATACCTGTACCATAAAACAGCCCTGATGGTAGAGCTATGACAGCTTCTAATAGGTCATCTTCAACCATACCAGAGCGAATTTGTTTTTCATCTGAACTCCTGAAAAGAGCTCCAAAAGGAACAACGGAAACTACCTTCCCGTTCGCTTTACAAGTAGCAAGCATATGCTGTAAAAACATTAAATCAGCTTTTTTAGAGCCTAATGGCACTGAACCATATTTAAACCTTTCAGGATATTTAAAATCGTCTTTTAAACTCTGCCCTCGGGTGCCAAAGTTACAAGAAAAAGGAGGGATCGATAGTACTGTATCAAATTGTGCCAACTTTCCATCGCTATTTATATGAGCTGGGCTTTCTAATGTGTCGTCATTAGTGAGATGGCTTAATGGAACACCTGAAAAGAGCAGGTTCATTTTAGCAATAGACCAGGTTACTCCAGCAACTTCTTGTCCATAAAGATCTAAATTAACATTGTCACCTGTCTTGCTGGCTATGTGCTTTTTTGCTTCAACAAGCATGCTAGCAGAGCCACAGAAGGGATCGTAGATAGAGGTATTATTTTCAGGGTTAGCCAGCTTAACCAGTAATTTAACTATTGCTCTCGGTGTATAAAATTCTCCAGCTTTTTTTCCAGCACTTTCAGCAAAATAGCCTAATAACGATTCAAAAGCTTCGCCTAATACATCACCATTTTCTAAATTATTATCAGCAAAATTCAACTGGTCGAAGTGATTGATAAACTCACGTAGTTGGCCATCTGTAAATGGCTTTTTCCCAACGTTACGATTGAAGTCTATATATTCTAAGACATCTTGTAGTGAGCTATTACCTTGCTCTAATCCTCCAAGCGCTTCATTTAGGCAGTTGCCTATATTTTTATGAGCGTGATTGATTAGATAGTTCCAGCGAGATGTCTGTGGTACATAAAATGAGTTTTTGTACCACAGCTTGCTTTCTGAAATCTCCTTAGCACCTTCAAGGCATTTGCCATTTAACAATTGTTCTTTTATGACTTCTTCTTGGCGTGCTTGAAATGTATCGTTGCAGCGCTTTAAAAACAGCATACCGAAGATGTATTCTTTAACATCGTAGGCATCAGCTCTACCACGAATTAGATCTGTAGCTTTAAAAAGGTGGCTTTCCAATTCAGCTTGAGTTATTTTCACTTATCAGCCTTCAAAAAATTCTTCGTCAATCTTTTTCAGGTGCAATACCTGTTCGTCACGGCTGCCGATGTTGTATCGCAGCATGAGCTTCGCTAATTCAGTGCCGTTGATAAGTACAATGCGAGTACCTAAATTTTGTGCTGTCTCGATGGCTGATGCGGTGAACTCAGAAGTAGTAATAAAAATACCTTTCTGCGCTTTTTTAAGATTTAATGCACCAAAGAAGTCACGAATATCACCAGCGCCCACATTGTTACCTTTGGCATAACGTTTGGCTTGGATGTATATTTGATCAACACCCAGTGGATCTTGGTCTATAACCCCATCTACACCATTGTCGCCGGTTTTACCTAGTGCATGGGCTGCACCTTCACCTGTTCCGCCATAACCCATGGCGACGAGTAGCTCAATTAATAGGTCTTCAAAAAAAGCGGGGGTGACTTTACGGGTTCTATCGAGGATATCTTGTGCTAGAGCATCGTTAATCTTTTTGTAGGCGACTCTTAGTGCTTCATCAGGGGTAATGTCTGATTCTACATCAACACTAGGCGTATCAGATTCATTTGTCTTTTGTTTAAATGCGACAAATTCATCAAATTGCTTGAGATAGTCATTGTCAATTTTAACACTGGGATCTTGCAAAGCTGATATACCACGAGCGGTGATCACAAAATGTGCTCGTCGTGTGGTTTCAAGCAAGCCTGCTTTGGTTAGGTAAGTCCTAGCCCAACCAACACGGTTATCAAGAATAGATTGTCTGCCGCTTGGCAGTGTCTCTTCACGTTCAGCTTCAGATAAACAGAACTTATCAGCTAACTGATTTATCACATCGCGTAACCTAACTTCTTTGCCATCAGCTTGATGAGCAATTTTGAGAAAGGGGCGCATGAATTCTTGATAACTTGGGATCATATAACATTCCTTATTTTTGTTTTTGTTCTTCAATCCATTGCTCTAAATCTACGCGTTTAAAGCGCCAACTACCACCCACCTTAAAGCCGGGTAATTTGCCTTCACTTGCAAGACGGTATGCCGTCTTTTCATTTAGCTTTAAGTACGTAGCGACCTCTTGAATGGTCAAAATATCATCGGCCATGTTTAATCTCTGTATGTGAACAAATTGATAGTATGAGAAAATTGAGGAATTAGCAATTGATCGCAATCGATCTTATTTTGTTATTTTGTTGTATTTTTGAGCTGTTAAAAATTATTTTATAAAATATTTATTTAATTTTGATCATGCCTTAAAAATATTTGTTTATCTTGCGTTGAAATATTTCAATTTTTAAAGCCCCAAAATACCTCACAACAAAATTATTGTTTCCATTTCCAATTCAAAAACTTATTTTTAGACAAAAATATTCCGTTGATTTAATTCAATTTTCACTTGCACAATTCTGATGTTGTTCAAGGTTGCTGTTGCAACACAAAAATGTTGTTTTTCATGTGGTTATGGTTTTTAGGTGGGTTGATCAAAGTTTGATCTACAGGCAAGATATTATTCCCGAATGAATCAATTGCAGGATGCATATGAAATTAAAAGAGGTTACCACTACACCAAAAGTTATGGAAAAGTTAAACCGGTGGAAGCGTGACATACAAAGTTTAACAACGGAGAGTTATCGACCGTATTTAACGGTAAAAGCTGTAAATCAATATGGCCGTAGGCATTGGATCTTTTGCAATGTACAGAAGCGTCATGCTCATTTGTTGAGTGATGGTGAATTACGGATGTACAAAAAATTGATTTGGGCCAGAGGTACTAAGCGTGTATTTGAGCAGTATGCACTCGATTTAAATGAAACTTTAAATATTGCAGTCGCGGGTAATTTAATTCACCCACGCAATTGGGAGACCTCGGAGGCATATGTGATGACAACAGATTTTTTGGTTCAACATCAAGACCTAGAAAACCCGAGTCGCATAATAACGACGGCATATAGCTTTAAATATGCCTCTCAAATTTACGTGGTGGATGAAGAAGGGGTTGAGCTGGAGGGCTCGATAAAAGGCGAAGAAAGAAAGGTGCTACAGCGCAAGAATGCTCGAACTTGGCAGAAATTTGCTATTGAACGAGAGTATTGGCGACGCCGTGGCACCAAGTATCGAATTGTCACTGAATTAGATGCTACCAAGGAAGAGTTCAATAACATCAGGTTCTGTGAGCCTGGTGGATTTATGAGCTTTGAGGATGAGTTGGTTAGAATATTCGTGTTTACTTTTTGCCACGTATGGCAAAGGTACTTCATGAAACCACTTGAGTTTTTACTGTTACATACAAGGCAACAGTTAAATTGCTCTGATGAGCAAGTTATTCGGCTTTTTCAATTTAGTGTACTCAAGCATTTTCTTCCGCTTAGGCATAGCAATACGTTACAGTTCCATCGTCCTGTGGAGCTTACCTTATGATGCTAAAAATGGGTACGCGCCTGACTAACGAGAAAAAGAATATTGATCTTCTTGTTTGTCACGTTAGTTTTGGTCGACAGTATACTGCTTTGTATGATCTAAATGGTTTTGACCCAAAAAAGAACCTTTCTAAACCTGAAGCATGGCGTATGGATGATGTATTGGCACATATAACTAGCCACTCATTAAAAGTAGAGCGTTTTGACTACCCGGTTGTTATGACTAGAAGTGATGACTGGATTGCTACTGAAATGGGGAAAGGTGCCTGGCTTGATAAACGTGACTATAAATTTAGGAAAATCGAAAGTCTTGTTAGTCCCGATAAAATTGAGCAGTACTTGTATGGTAAGGGGCTAGCGGCTGAGATAAAGCCACTTCTCGGAAAGGATAAGTGGAAAGGGAAAGCATCATTTCATTCTGCGATCAATCGATACATCATTTTTGGCTGTACCAAAAATTCATTGTTGCCATTTGGCTTGATGCAATGTGGCTCAAACTACCGTTATGTTAAAGACTTGAGTGACTCCCAGATTAAGCGTGGTCCAAACGGTAAGAACGGTAAAGTGAAAGTTCGTTCAAACGCACGGTGTGTAAATGATGTTGATAAATTAAACATTAAAAAAACTGCTGCTTTTATCAAATCTAATCACGTTAACTTTTCTATTGCGTTTGCTTATCGGCTATATCACAGGACATTTGAACGCTATGTAATCGAAAGAGAGACGACATTAGGTACCCAACATATCTTTCACCCATTTCCTGAGGAAGATCGAATCAGTGATGGCATGTTTCGCTATCACTTTAAAAAAATTATTGATAAAGCATCACTTCTTCGTTTGAAACATGGAGATGTTAACTTCGCTAAAGACTTTGAGGATAGACAAGGCAAGTCTTTTGATGGGGTACTTGGCGCCACACAGCGCTATGAAGTCGATGCAACCATTCTTGATTGTTACGTGCGTTATCCTTTTGATACAAGTAAGCGCTATTCAATGGGGCGTCCTGTTTTATATCTCGTAGTCGATGTTTATTCAACAATGATTGTTGGGATGTATTTGGGGTTTGATGGCCCCAATTGGCAAGGAGTATCTCAGGCTTTGGCAAATGCATGTTTAGATAAAGTTGAATTTGCTAAACGTTTTGGCGTTCTTCTTGATAAAAATGATTGGCCCGCTAAACATGTGCCAATTGAATTAGCAATAGACAATGGACCTGAATATAGGAAAACCTTCATTGATGCTCTTTTAAACGCGAGAATTGGTATTGAAGATGTTGCGTTTATGGCTATTTATCGCGGTGATGCTAAAGGAGTGGTTGAGCGCAAATTTGGTACTGTTAATGATCAAGTTATTAAGTTTATTCCTGGTGCATTAGCAGAGTTACCAAAACGTGAAGATAGCCATGCATCTAATAATGCGTTGTACGATTATGACTCATTAATGCAAGTGTTAATCGCAGAAATTTGCTACCACAACAATTCAGCAGATCGTCTCAAGCGACTTAACTTCAAAGGCCTTGTAAATGGTGCGGACTTTACGCCGAAAGCGATTTTTTTAAATAGCTTAGAAGACATGGAAAAGGTCGGGCGATTAAACTCTGGAGTAAGTGAAGCTAAAATTCGGTGGGCATTTTTGCCTGAAGAGCGTGCGACGGTAACTTCTAGCAGTATACGTTTTGAAGGGGTCGAATACCATCACCCCTATTTCAAATCTAGTGGTGGCTATGCTAGAGCTAGGCATCATGGCACATTCAACATATTAGTCAAAAGGATGTACGACAATATCAATGAGCTGTTACATGAAACCGACGATGGTCAGATCGTTAAGTTACGCCTTAAAAATATCAATAACGAAAATCCTTTAGCAAGTCAGCATTGGGAGCAGGTAATGCACTTGATGGAGCAAGAAAAAGATATGCTTCACGAGCATAAGCAAAATGCTCTGATCACACGTTCATATTGGGATTCTGTTACTGATCTTACTACTGCGCAACAGGAGGCTGAGCGCTCGCTCGCACCTAAAAATAAACATAAATCTATCCAACCAGGCATTAAAGCTCGTCAACAAATTCAGAAGCTTGTGCTAAGAACTCAAGCGAATCAACAGTTGGATAATACATTTGGTACTGGAACCGACTTAGAGTCAATGAAGCCCGCCGTCATGGATGACTTAGACGACGAATTGTATGGAGATTAAGGGAGTAATCTTTTGAAAAAAGAAGCGATATATCGAAAACACCCGCTTGATAGCTTAAATGGAAATCCTCTTACCGAGGCTATTGAAGTAATAGCGCACGAAGACGAGCTGAATAAAAAGCTTACTTTCAAACCTACTTTTGAAAAGAGCTTAACTAATATACCAGCTGTATATCAGCAGGTATTTCTAGAGCGGTTAGAAAAGGTTCACGTTCCAGCGCCATACTTATATGGAATGTATAACAAGTTTGTAGGGCTTATTTTAGATGGATATTCTAAGTACACGCCACATTCTGCGGAAACTAACAAATTGCAAATGGCAATCGCCTTGGCAGCTAGAAAGGGGGATCGATTAGAAGAGAAATTTATTTCTCGAACAACCGCGCCTAGCGTATTTGTTCATGGTCATAGCGGTGTTGGTAAGACGAAAGGAATTCGCAGTGTTCTGAACGTGATCCCACAAGTGATCAAGCACAACAAGTTTGAGGACAAAATCTTCCGGCAAGATCAGCTCGTTTGGATATCGCTTGATATGCCATCGACTCCATCAACCAAGGGGTTGGCGCTCAATTTTTTTAACGCTGTTGATGAAGCCCTTGATACAGATTTTTATGAACAGTGGAAAGATAAATCACATTACTCTGTAGAACGCCACTTAAGTCAAATGCAGTCAATTGCTGTGGCACATCATTTGGGGTTGGCTCATATTGATGAATTGCAGTTCATGTTGAAATACAAAAATAGTAAAAATGCGCCATCCTTCACTACGATTGAAGCTTTGTTTAACAAAATGGGTATTCCTATTGTTCTTTCATCAACAACATCTGGTAGGGAGATGTTTTTATCTGACACTAAAAGCCCAGATTTTACGATCACACGCAGATTATTGACCAACCGTGAATATCAGTTTTCTTTGTACGGGGTAAAGAGTAAGTTTTTTAACTCTCTCTTTGATGCATTGTTCCCTGAATCATTTTGCAAGAGTAGCGAAATGCCAGATAAGCAGTTCAAACAAGTTTTTTGTTATTTAACGTGTGGTCTGCCTGCAATGATGACGAGGTTGGCGATACTGCATCATGAGTCAATTGCAATGTTGAAGAATAAATACCCCGATAAAGCCGATGCATATCGCACGGGTGACGTGGGAAGGTTACATAAGACGTATAACAATCAATTCTCTTTGATTGCTGGCGCTTTAGATAATCTCAGAGCGGGAAATATTCAACAGTTTGATGAGGGTGTGAACAAACTGGATCAAAAAGAGCATGTTTTAACAAACGAAGAAGTAAAGTTAGCTGCAAAAGCTGAGCGCAAAAAAGTACAAAAGTTATTACCTGACGTGGTGCCAGACCCATTAGGTATACCTCGAGTGTGTATGGATATTGATTCTAAAGATATGCTCAATTTCATTGAGGAGGGATCTGATGACTAATATATCCTTCATGCCTACCCCTTTTGATGGCGAGCACTTTGCGGGAGTGGTGTCTCGTAAGGCAACCCTTTTAGATAGTAGTAACCCTAAGCTGGTGTTTGAGCGCATGCTTTCAGAGGATGGCTCTTTGAGCAATCAACGAATCTATCATCCGTTAATTGATGTTGCTGCGAATGCGTATGAGGGGAGTATAAGCAGAGAATATCTGTTAAGAAAACACTCATTGTTTCCTTATTATTCACCTTCGATGCATTTTCGTGATGTTGATAAGATCATTAATAAGCGGATCAGGAAAGGAGGCCTTTGGAAACGCTGCGAATTTATTGAGCAAGTACCATCCTTATCGGCTCCATTATGCAGAACATTGTCGTTTTCTTTAGCTTGGCGATGGTGCCCATTATGCGCTATTGAAGATGAAAAACGTGTAGGTACTTCCTATTGGCACGTTGAACACCAGTTACCTTCGATGATCACTTGTTCAAAGCATGCTTGCGAATTGCTTGAAAGCTGCAATACCTGTGGATTTTCTAGCATTGATATAAGAGTTATGGCGACGCCACCAACCACCAATAAATGTACTAAATGTGGTGCTATTCATAGGGCAAGTTACGTAGATTTAAATGGGCATATTACATGGGTACAGCAAGCGAGTATGGATTTATTAAATTCACCTGGAATGCTTTCTAAACCATACTTTGAACACGTAATGAAACGAGGTATTCAAAGTGGCTTTTCTAATTTAAACGGAGGGAGAATACGAGAGCAAGTATTTGTGGCAGCGAGACTTCAGCAAGACTTTGTAGCGTGGTTTTTTGAACATGGCTTTGAACGTTTTTTTCATGAGCCTGAAGTTGTAATCAATTACAAAACGTTAAGTCTCGAAAAGGCGTTACGAAACGTAAATGGGTGGCATCCATTGTTTGTATTGATGTGGCTGCGCTTTTTGGCGGTAGAATGGCCTTCGTTAGAAATTGCAGCTTAAGTGCGCTGCTACCCAACGAGACTATTTACAGTTGGCTCGCTAGAGCAGGGCTAATAAGCGGTTTAGCTACGGATCATGACTTTTTGCTGGTTAGGTTGGGGTATACTGGCCAGCAATTAACATCCATATTCCCATCTTTTATTGTTCCAGTTTCAGAAAGTGTGAGCGTGGGCATTGACGAATTAATCGTAAAACACACAGTTTTGCCATTTTTTAAGCCTTTTATACAAAGTGATGTCTTCCAAGAAGCTTTTACTAAAATGCTTGAGGGAGCATGCACTGATGCGTACAGTCAATTCTCGCTACTGGCTAATCGAATACCAGAACCGACAGTCCTATGTTATTGCCCGCAGTGTGCCGCCCAAGACATCAAAAACGTAGGTGTGGCGTATTGGCATGTTGCCCATCAATTACCTTGGATTAACTACTGTCCATTTCATTTAATAAAGCTAGAAGCAATAAAACGTGAAAGGAAATTGCTCGTATTGCCGCCTCAGGTTGTAAGTGAGGGCAAAGGTTTAACACAGGCAAGCCTAAAGCAGGCAAGACTTGCTCAAGATGCGTATGCACTCTGGTCTTTAAATTTAGAATCCATTGATTCAGATGTTTTGAGAAGGGTTTATTTACATGGGTTAAATGCGAATAATCTCGTATGTAATTATGGGTCTGTCAGGCAAGAAAAATGGCAAACAAGCCTTAAGGAGTACTGGGTAAATGAGTTGCCTAAAGGGCTTTTTGATGCGGTTTTTGGGGGGAGTAAAAGCAATAGCTACCCATCAAACTTTATTTATCAATCCCACGCACAGTTTCACTCATTAAAACACCTACTCGTGATACAGCATTTATTTGGCAGTTTGTCAGAGTTTTTGAAGTGTTGCTCTAATCCGAATCAATTAAACGTGAGGCCAGATCATTTAATTAATGATGCGTTTGAACGAGTTAATCCAGAAAAAACAGATTTACTTTTAAAGCAGTTAAGAAATGGTATGAGTATGCGTCAAGCTGCTAAGCGAGCAAATGTTAGTGTGGGGTATGCTAAATCTATAGCTATGCAAAATAACATACGAATACACCGTAGAGCACAGTTCTTATTTGCGACAGAGCGTAAGCAAATTCTTTCTAGGCTAAGAACTGGCGAACTTACAACTTCAATTGCCAAAGAGATGGAATGCTCGCAAAGTGCTGTTGAACAGTTATTGACTCAGTTTCCTGATATTAAAGAATTACGTATCCAGCTTCGATTTGAAAAGCAACGCAACACGCATCGCTCAATATTACATGAATGTTTGGATAGAACAAAAGCGCCTACTCGTGGAGAGATTCAAGCATTATGTAGAAGTTCTTACACGTGGCTTTTTAAACATGATAAGGAATGGCTGTATGAAACTTTACCGTCTGCAATACCAAGAAATAGACGTAGAGGGTATTAGGATGAAGCCTTAATTTGGTTAAATACTGTAATGAAGCCTTGTTCGCGATCAGGATGAAGCCTTAATCCGGTTAAATACTATAATGAAGCCTTGTTCGTGATCAGGATGAAGCCTTAATTCGGTTAAATACTATAATGAAGCCTTGTTTGCGATCAGGATGAAGCCTTAATTTGGTTAAATACTGTAATGAAGCTTTGTTCGCGATCAGGATGAAGCCTTAATTTGGTTAAATACTGTAATGAAGCTTTGTTCGGGATCAGGATGAAGCCTTAATCCGGTTAAGTACTGTAATGAAGCCTTGTTTACGATTAGAGTGAAGCCTTAATTCAGTTAAGTACTGCAATGAAGCCTTGTTTACGATTAGAGTGAAGCCTTAATTTGGTTAAATACTGTAATGAAGCCTTGTTTGCGATCAGGATGAAGCCTTAATGAGATTTGATCTGAGAGAAAACCATATGTCTATGGACATTATTGATAACTTACTTTTTGAGGCCTGCCTTGATGATATTTTTGTTAGTTACTCAGGGTATTGGCTAGACAGAACTATAAGTCCGCAGGAGTGCTGAGACGGAAGACATTTTAAAGAAATCAGTAATATGACAAGTTAGTATTTTGTTCCCAAATTCCAAATATTTAGACAGGTAGGTCTTCGGTGTACTGGATTAAAGCTAGATTTAATACTAAAAACGTCATCTTAACTTTCACTAAACCTGATTTAAGAGGCTCGCAGCATAGAGATATCAAGGGTTATTCTAAATGTTTAATTGTGTAAATATCATTGAACATTGATATTGGATTGTAAAATAGGAGTTTACAGTAAAGCGCTGTAATAGTAATTGTTTAGGATAAGTGGTAAAACAAGTCAAAGTGTGAAATAGAAACGGATTCATTAGAAAAGTGGAAGAATCTAACCGAAAATAAATTGAACTGAATTAATCTCTTGCTGGAAGTGTTGTGCTAGATAAAGTAATAAAAATTAATAAGCTTTTGGATTCTCAAAACCTATATACATTGAAAGAGGCTAAGAGGGAAATTCCAACTAAATCTTCCGGGTTTTATTGGATTTTTACTAAGTTACCTCTAGACAGATTTATTGAGGCTCCGACTCCTACTAACCCTGTTCATGTTGATTTATCGTTAATGGCTAAGGTTCATCAAGATTCAAAGTGGGTTATCAAGCAAAGTGGTGAAGAATACTGGTGTGTTTATAATGGCAAAGGCACTGATTTAAAAGCTCGAGTGTCAGCTGCTTTTACAAATACAGATGGACAAACCGGAAAGCTAGCTTTAACTCGTTGCTTAAATGAGAAAGACTTTAGAGTTAAGTTTGTTGTGTGTGATTGTAAAAATCCTATATATGGTATTAATAATTCATTTTCTGAATTACAAAGAGATTTGGAACGAGTATGGCGCTTAAACTTTGGTTGGCCATTTCTTTCATGCATATAACAAGCTAATTGAGAGTGAAATTGTGAACATATTGGTAACCCCACCAGAGCAACATTTTGACAAAGGCCTAGGAATTTCGGCACGGCACTTTAGAGACGCAGCTAAAGCATTACAAAAAAATGAAAATAGCAAAGAGTTAGTCTCGCCTACTTGTTATGTTCAGCGACATGCTATTGAGTTGTACTTGAAATCGCTAATTTATATATTACATAAAAAATATAACATCCCTTTTGGAGAAGGTTTCAGTTTAGAAAAACCTGCTATTTGCGTAAATGGGAAGTGGAAGTTGCTTTCCAATACTCATAATTTGGCGGACCTATACAGCTATTTTTTATTGATTTTTAACGACTGTAGCGATTTACTCCCAAAAACAACTGACTGGACAATAGATACAGAATTAACAGCGCAAATAAACCTTATAAGTGGTTTTGATCCAACAAGCACATATTTCAGATATCCTGAAGCTACAAATAGGCGGCAAGATTTGAAGAAAGCCACAGTTCAACCTATAGACCTTGGTGAAAATTTGGAAAAGTTTCACCCAACAACGGATTCTCCTATCAAGTGCTCAGTAATGTTAGATTCCAATGACAATATTGTAGCTACTTACGATCTTAATCCCAATCCAATTGAACATGTGAGAAGCGCTTTAGATAAAGCAATTGACTATTTAAATAATTTACATTGTGCGTTTCTAGGCGAATTAACTAAGTGGTCATAGTCACGCACTGTTAAACCAGAAAATATGCGGTGTTAGAGATTTTCATGTTCGTTCTTGAACACAAAGCCCTCAAAATATATGTGTTACTTCTGTCCGCTTTTAACAACGTATATGACACTCAGGCTTGATTGCATTTAATCTAAACTTACGCGTTGAGCAAACACATTATTAATTGAAATGATATATCCTATTTCTGGTTGCAAACTCTATTTAAAAAGTTAAGCTCATTGATAATGAGATTTTGTGTTTTAGTTGCATTTTTTATTTGAAAAAAGCCCAACCTAACTTATTGAGTTATAATATGTGCCAGTTGCAAACTATATTCAACAATCACATTGAACTTTAAAAACGAAAGGGGTCAAATCTTGACTTCAGACATCAAAGGTCTAGATTTATAGTTTACAGCTTATTGAGTGAATCGCTATGTCTAGGCCGCTGCGAATAGAGTATGAGAATGCGTTTTATCATGTGATGAATCGCGGAAGAGGGCGTGAAAATACCTTTTTGAGTGATGACGACTTTAAATATTTTTTATATTGCATTGAGCAAGCAAGCCTTCGCTTTAATATTGAAGTGCATTCATATTGCTTAATGACCAATCATTACCACTTGCTAATCAAAACCCCTGATGCAAATTTAGGCCGAGCCATGAAGCATATTAATGGCCTTTATACCCAATACTTTAATCGAACACATAATACGGATGGTGCGTTGTTTAGAGGGCGCTACAAAGCGATACTTGTGGATGCAGATAACTATTTATTGCATGTTAGTCGGTACATTCACCGTAACCCAATTGAAACGAGTAGCCCTTTGGTAGAAGAGCTTGTTAAATATAAGTGGTCTAGCTATCCAGCTTTCATTAGAAGGGGAGTAACGCCTAAATGGCTTGTTCGAGACTTTATATTTTCGTTGCAAGGCAAAAAGCGTAAATATGCAGCTTATAAGCAGTTTGTGGAATATGAAAACAACAAAGAAATAAGCTCTTTTTATGGTGCTAAAAAGTTATTGTCGGTTTTGGGTTGTGAGGACTTTATTGAAAACATAAAAGACTATATTGCCAAGTCAGATAGTGAAAGTAAGCTTGTTAGTAAAAAGCACTCAGCAGATGATGTTATAGCTTACTTAGCTCAATACTTTAATGTTGAAGTTGATGAGATTATAGCGGTTAAAAAGGGGCGAAAAGAGAAAATTTACCACGCTGGTTTGCTATTAAATTATGCCAAGATTTAATAGGATTAAATTTGCAGGCTTTAGCAGATGTTTTTAATGTTGAACACTATTCGGCAATATCGAAAGCTGTCGGTAGGTTGAATACATTAATGGTTGAAGATAGAAAGGTTAAATTACAATTGTACAAGTTGCAAGATTGTTTGATGTCTGAAGTCAAGACTTGACCCCATTTGGTTCATTTGGTTGCACATTTGGTTGCATTTGGTTCTGACCCCATTTGGTTCATTCGGTTGAAGTCAAGACTTGACCCCATTTGGTGACCCCATTTGGTTCTCATGACCCCATTTGGTTCTCATTTGGTTCTGACCCCATTTGGTTCATTCGGTTGAAGTCAAGATTTGACCCCATTCGGTTCCAGACCCCATTCGGTTCCTTCGGTTTAAAAAGTAACAACACTTGGTTTTTTGAATAAAAAGATCAAGAAAGCACAGCTGCCTGCTTGACCGGAACTTCCTAATGGGTGACTCTTGTGGCTTTTTATGTGTTTTCTCCTTTTAAATCAATGGTTTGTAAGGGATTTTGCTTTTCGTTTCTAATTTTTCACGGTTTTGGTTAATTTTATGTTGCAATAATGCTTCCGTGAGGTTAATGTAACTTTAGAGGTACAAGAGATGCTTCAAAATCATCAACTTTATTAAAAGGAAAATAAAATGGAAAATAAAATGGAAAACATTCAACAACTTCCAGTAGAAAACAACGAAGAACTACAGCTAGATGAAATTCAAGAAGTTGAATCACATGTAGATCACGATTGGGAAATTGGCGTTGGCTGCTCAACACCTTTCTAATTGAGCTTTTAAAATAAAAAGAGAGAAGTATTACTTCTCTCTTTGTTGCGAATCTAATGAATAATAAAGAATCAAGATATCAACAAGAAAAAGCTAGGTTTTATGGTATTGCAAAGCAGGTTTGTAGCAGCAATCTAATTGAATCTCAACTTGATAAAGAATTTTCCCATTGGCTAGCTTACAGAAAATTACATGCCGACTTTTTAATTAATGGACCAGAAAGTCAATTCTATTTAAATTGCGATGTAAGCTTCGAAGACAATGTCGAAGTCGAAAATAAAAATATATTTTTTTTGTTTCATTATGGCCCTTATTTCTCTGTTCCCCTTTACTTTGTAAAAAAATTTAATTTCAGTGGCGCGGCTTTCATTCTGACTTCACAGAGTATTGATTTAGGACTTGTAGTAAAATGTGCGCATGCCTTTGGTTCAGAATTAGAACCAATTGTTATTGATGAATCAGGCTTGTTTGTGAAAAAAGTACTCAAAGCAAAAAAAGCTGGAAAATGTATTTTTATATTGGTCGATTTACCAGCCGGTAGTGACGATAAAAATTATAAGATGTTTGATACTCATTTTGGCAAAATTAAGCATCGTTTGGGGTACATGCGTATCGCCTCGATGTTAAAACAAAAACCATCTTTAATACTACCTCAAATAAGTAATGATTATAAAAAAATGTCTATTGGACTAGCTGAAATTAATAGCCATGGTGAAGTTGTAGATGAATATGTAAAGTTGTTAGGTAATGACTTCAAAAACTTTGAGCGGGTTAATGAATTAGAACGAATGTGTGAATTTAAATAGCGTAAGGGTCTGCCATAGTGAATACATTAGATGAGAGTTACATATTTAATTACAAGGAAAAATTAGATAATGGCCACGTTGTATCAATAAAAACGATTCAAGACAGATATTTCCATATCCCAAAAGACATTTTTACATTACTAGAAAAGCATTCTTCTAATACTGGTGAAATTTCCAATATGCTCAAAGCTGAGTATATTTATGATTTACATAAAAAAGGTGTGATTTATAAAGCCAGTGAGATAGAGCATATCAGTGAGAGTACTGGAGAGGAAGTTGAAGGGTTTGTTCTGTTAAAAGAGCGACCTTTAAGCTTTGCACTAAAATTCTTCAGTTTATTTAGTTACGCAAGACTATTGATTCCTTACCTAGTGTTGATATTAAGTATCTCTTTTTACCTTTATGACACTAATAATATACTTACTGCCATACCTTCAGCGTCAGTTGGTATGGGGTATGATATTTTAATTATGCTTATGCTGTATATATTTACTTCTGGCATTATTCACGAGTTGGGTCATAGTTCTTTGCTCTATAAATACCATGGTAAAGAAGCTCCAATTGGTGTCACATTTAACTATTGCTTTCCAGCATTTTTTTCGGATGTTAGAGATGCTGCATTACTTATAGACAAAAATAAAAAATTAAAAGTACTCTTTGCGGGCGTTTTATATCAAATTATCTTCTTTCCTCTATTGGTTTTACCATTTTATTTTTGGTTAGGAGAGGTTGCGCTAGTTTTACTTTTTTACATGCTAGCGATACAAATTTTCTTTAATTTGGTTCCTTTTGTAAAAAACGATGGCTATTGGATATACAAAGAAATGTTCTCAGCCAGGGAGAGGAAAAAAAGGATTCATTATTTTACTTTTAGGTTATTTTTGGTACTTGGAATTGGATACATAAGTTATGTGGTCCTTCTTACTGGATGGCATTTTTACTCGAATGTTGTCATTGAGGGAATTGCAGTTTTAGATCAGCCTGCATTTGATATTTTTAGGCAGCTTTTGGTTAGTATGTATATTGTAGTCGGTTTATATAAATACCTTTCTCAAAGAGAAAGCGAGGGGGAAATGTGAGGGATTCATTATTATTTTTATGTTTAATTTGCTCATTTGCATCAAACGCAGAAGAGCCATATAAACTTGACCTATCCATGTCATACATTGAAGGCTATAAAAGTACGGTTAATGGCAATTCCTTTGATATTGATTCGTTTTTTGAGCACGGCTTAGGGGTTTCATACCAAGTTGAACTCAGTGAATTTTGGAAAGCGGATTATAACATTGGTTTAACTTTCTCTGAGCAAGGCCCTGAAAGTCAATCTATATATGGGGTTTACACAGGGATTGATTTTGAATATCAAAACTTCAGTGAACAAATAAAGCCTTTTTTGGGGATGCAAATACATAAGCCTCTCTCATCGAGTAATACGATCGAAAATACCAGTAAGTTCAAAAAATCACTCGGGTTTAATTTCTATCCTGCCAAGGCTGCTTATTCTATTAGCTTTTCAGTTAGTCAGTCTGATTAGAGAGAATTATGGGTATTCGTAAAATATTTTTCTTTTCGGGTTTGGTTTTTATTTCTGGCTGTACTGCGACGATTAAAACCAAAGGGGTCAAGTCTTGACTTCAGACATCAAAGGTCTAGATTTATAGTTTACAGCTTTTTGAGTGAATCGCTATATCTAGGCCGCTACGAATAGAGTATGAAAATGCGTTTTATCACGTAATTAATCGTGGAAGAGGGCATGCAAACACCTTTTTGAATGATGATGGCTTTAAGTCTTTTTTACATTATATTGAGCAAGCCTTCGTTTAATATTTATGTGTATTGTTCTGTTTAATGACCAGTCACAACCACTTGCGAATCGAAATCCCGTTACTAATTTCAAGACTATAAAACTGTAGCCAACATGGGCAAAAACCTGAAAAGAGTTGGGTATGTTGGAATTGCGCTGATAGGGTTGAGGCAGCGAAGCTGGAGGTTATTCTGGAGGGGTTGCAGGCGAGTTAATATATGAGGTTGTTGAAAAGTAATGGAGCCTATTAAGTTGTGGTTTTTAACTCTGTTTCTTACATCTGCGGGTCTTTTCTTTTTTATAATATTACCAATTTTAATAGCTATAAAAGATAAAAAAACTCGGTTGGTAGAGGATGTTCTAGATGATGGAAATCGTTTTTACTCATTAAATATCATAACTGCTGGTAGCGGAGCATTGCACTACGGTTCTATATTTCTAATCGATTGGTATGCTAGGCGTTATAAGGTAATAGAGGAGAGAGAAAAGGTACCCAAAAATTTGCAGATGTGGTTTAAGCTTCATTATATTTTGTTTATAACATTTAGCCTTATGTTTTTATTAGCATGCCTAATGGCCTACTTTGTTTAGATTAACTGCTTTTCTTTTTTGTTGATTAAATAATGGATTTGATATTTTTTGGTGTTGGCTTAAGTGTTATTTTTATCATTCTTTTACCTTTAGCTTTTTATTTAAAAGCAAAAAAGCTCAGAACGGTTGAAGATATTTTAGAGCATGGAAATCGCTACTATTCCCTAAATATTTTTATGGCGCTTCATGGTTTACTTCATTATGGCAGTGTATTTTTATTTGATTGGTATGCAAAACGGTATAATTTATTAAATGATAGAAACAAGGTACCAGCTCACGTCTCGAGATTATTTAAAGTGTATTTTGTAATTTTTATGCTTTGTGCACTATTAATGTTTTCATCTGTATTCTTTGAATAAAGACTTAGATTTTAAAGAGCAAAGGACTAAATAAAAGGAAAAAAGGTCAATGGATGAGCTTGTTAGGTCTCTTTTGGTCTATATAAATAAACTCCGTATTTTGACAAAGTAGTTTTGAGTGAGATTTAGTAACTCTATTTCAAAGGTGTACATTAATTGGGGAAATATATAATATTGTTAATATCTAATATTAAACGGATTTAATTATGGAAGAAGTTACATTTTTTTCAGAAAATAAAGTTAAAGAAAAATTACAAGTACATTTTGATGGCCTGCAAAACCAACAAGTATTATATGGAAAGAAGGTAGAAAAAATATTTAAAAGAAAAAATTGCACGTATATATTCTTTACCTCCGATGATTCTCCATACGAGGAGACATTATATATTACTTTGATTGATTCAAAAGGTGAGGTTATTGAAAGTGTTGAACTCTCGAAGCCTTATTCTCCAGGGATTTTGAAAGATTTAATAATTAAAAATGATCAAACGATTGAATTCAAATTTTGGGGGGATTCGATAAATAATTTAATTATTGCCGACAAAAAAAAAGTGCACATTTCTCATGCAATACCTTCAAATGGCCTTCGTTACTCAAATAAATTATCACCAAGTTATCTAACAATAAAAGATTAAGGTTTACAAACATGGACTCGTTTATTTCTGACAAAGATGTAGAAACTAGTATTAGGCAAATGGAAGTAGCAGCAATTAACTTTGGTAGTCGTTTCATAAATGATTCAAAAGTAAGGGCGCTATATATGGAACAGACAAAAAAAATGTCTTTGGAATTAGTTAATGCTTATAAGACTGGAGTCATAACACCTAAACAAGCTGCTGTAGCTGCGAATGAAATGCGAAATGAAATCATGGCAGTCTCTCGCAGTAAAACTAGTGATATTGGTAAAGCTAAGGTTGTTAAGTTAAAGGCCAGTGGTTTGAATTTAGAGGTATTACTAGATAAATATGCAAAAAGCCAGTTCGGTAAAGGTTTTGGCGAGCTAAATGAATCAGAAGCTTCATCTATTTATAAAAAGATAGTTCAAAGTGCAGGGAAGGCAAACCCTAACGTTAGCGCCAAAGCAAACAACTTAGGCAAAGCAGGGCGAAGCTTATGGGTACTTTCTATATGTATCGCAGTTTATAATATTAGTAGTTCAGATAATAAACTCAAAGCGGCAGGACGTGAAGCAACTAACATTGGAGGTGGCTTTGCTGGGGGCGCCGCTGGGGGCGCGACTGCTGGCATCTGGTTTGGGCCTATAGGTGTAGCAGTAGGTGTTGTTGTTGGTGGAGTTTTGGGTTCTATTATATCTGATCAAGTATATATTGAACTTGCAGGCCCAGATGGGGAGTTTGCCAGAAGCTTTATACCTCGCTTTACTAATGTTTTTTCTACTAATGAGAATAAAATGGCGAGTGCTTTAATTACTGAGTGTACATATGAATTAGATAAGGTAATGGCTGTTTTTATACAGTTGAATGATAAGTATTTTACAGATGTTGATGACATAGCAATTGCTTATATAGAGTTGATTAGAACAGGTAGGTATCCTCTTATTAAGCAAGCTCTATCACTAAATAAAGCTCTGAAAAATTATCTTATTCAGATATTGGGTAGCGGCTGGACATCGTCTTCTGAGAAAGAATGCATAAGGTACCTTCGCCATGTTTAGTTACAGGGTCTAATTTAGTCAAACAGTGCTTTTTCCATTTGACCTAAATACCTCCTTATAATATTGAGGAGGTTAAAATATCTAAACATATTCTGAATATTCAGTAGAAAACCAAAAGCCGAAGGGCGGCCATTAAAAACCTCTGGTCAAGCAGGGATGTTTGTCTTTGCCTTGAATACAATACGACATATCCAGTCTTAATATCCATCTTAAAGCCACATAAAAGTATTAATTGCTGTAAACACCCTGTTTGTACCTAGAGTGCTTATTTCTTTTATAACTAATTGCTTAACAGTACCTAATTTAGGATTAGTATTAGTTACTACTTAAAACAATAATAAAATAAGTGCCAGAAATAGCCTTTAAAAAAGAGGTATTCATGGAAGATCTATTTATAGGTTTACATTGCAAATGTCGGCGTTATATTACTTTTAGTTTTGATATTAAGAGCAATTAAAAAAGTGGATTTAAATCTAATGTGGTCTTTGATTTCGTTAGGTATTTTAGTTTGCTACTTTTTTGCTTTGTTTAAAGGTGGAAAGGTTATCCCCTTGGGTATGCTTTTTCCTGATATGTCGTGGAATTGGTCTGGAAAAGTAGCGGCAATAATCCTTTGGTTAGTCGTACTATTGGCTTTAGTTAAATTTAAAGCTAACTTTCGTATTGCAGATGCTGGTTTTACTTTTAGGCAAAATGAAAACTCTATAAAACCCGCTTTTACAGTTATGTGCTTGTTTATCATTTTACAGATAGTTGTATCACTTTTTTGGAGTGGTGAAGCTAATTACGATTTAGAAACCTTACTTTATCAGGCAACAATGCCAGGCTTTGATGAGGAGCCTATGTTTAGAGGGATTCTTTTATTTTGTATATCTTTGGCAATCATATCTGAACGCTATAGTTTAGGTGGTGCGTCAATTAACATTGCAGGGTTGATCTTAGTGGTGTTATTTGGACTAGTTCATGGGGTTATGTTTAATGGTGGAGAGTGGCACTTTTCTTTCCCCGCTATTTTATTAACAGGCGGCTACGGCTTTATTTTACTTTGGCTAAGAGAGCGCACAGGGAGTTTGGTGTTTCCTATTTTAGCCCATAATAGTGTTAACTTTGTTGGGCAGCTAATCTAATTAAAAGTTTAATTTAAGAGAGGTAAAATCTTGTGTAAGTTTTTACCTCTTCACCGGCTGCAGCCAAAAGGGCTCGTTTGCAAGTGACCACAAGTCATTCATGCCTGCAATTTGAGCTCCTTTTATTACCTATGCTTTTAGTGCTTTGTACTGCTAAATTAGCTTTCGAACACTACTCAGCTTGAAAGCATGAGAAGCCCAGTACTTACACTTTAAACTGTTGTACCAATTTTAATAAGTTATTGCCTAGTATTGCCATTTCGTTACTTGCTGTTGATGTTTGCTCAGTTGCAGCTGATGATTGCTCTGTCACTTGTTTAATATTAACAACGTTGCGGCTGATCTCATCTGCAACCACGGCCTGTTGTTCAGCGGCTGAGGCTATTTGCGCGTTCATATCATTAATTGCGCTGCTGTAGTCATTGATTGTTCGCAGGGTTTCACCTGTTTTACTCACTTTTTCAACAACTAAGTCTGTTTGTTGTTGGCTTTTGGTCATTACCTCAATGGCGGTTAATATTCCGGATTGAAACTTATCGATCATTTGTTCTATGTTGGTGGCCGACTCTTTAGTTCGTTGTGCTAAGGTTCTTACTTCATCAGCAACAACTGCAAAGCCTCTGCCTTGCTCACCCGCTCTTGCGGCTTCAATGGCGGCATTTAATGCCAATAAGTTTGTTTGTTCAGATACGCCTTTAATAACATCTAATATGGTACTTATATTTTCGCTGTCGGCTTGTAGCTTTTCAATTGCAGAGGCGGATTGGTTAATTTCTTTAGTAAGGTTATCAACCGCGTGAACTGTTTCGTTCACCATGCTTTCACCGGCTTTAGCATTATTATTTGAATCACTTGCTGAACTTGCTGCATTTTCTGCGCTATTTGCAACGTCTTGAATTGTTGCATTCATTTGCGTCATAGCGGTGGCAACTTGTTGCGTTTCATCATGCAGCTTTTTAACTGCTGCACTTGTGGTGTTACTAACTATTGAAAGCTCTTCGGAAGTTGATGCAACCTGAGTGGTTTCAGATGCCACTGAGGTTATTGTGGTGCGAATTTTAGCAACAAATTTATTAAATGCGCGGGCAACGTCGCCGGTTTCATCTTTTGATGAATCGTCGACTGTTACGGTTAAATCACCTTCGCCATCGGCAATATCGTTCATTCTATGTGAAAGGCGATTAAGTGCGCCGGTAATTCTCGAAGAGATAAAAATGGCAATAACAATACCTGCGATTAAGCCTACAAGGGTAATTACAAGCATTAAGCTATATGCAGAGGAGTGCCGTGCTTGAGCTTCTAACTCGTCATTTGCCATATCTTGTTCGATTGCATTTACTAAATTAGTCATTTGAGAAATGGCTAAATCGTTTAGCCTCCTGCCTTCATTTTTAGATAAGGCTATTGCTTTGTCGTTTAAATCAGCTCTTGCTAGATCACGAATTTGAAGATTTACCTCAATATATTCATCCCATGTCGCGGCAAATTCATCGAGTAAACGTTTGCCGTTGTCATTGACTAAATTGCGAAGAGTTGCACGTCGCTTTAGCATTTCATCTCGCGTTTGAGCTATGAAGTCGGCGTATTCATCCATGGCTGCTTTTGAGTCTGCCAAAATTATATTTTTTTCAGCTCGAGATACAGCTAAAGCGCCTTGATTGACTCTAGCTGCCAGTTTTACTTTTTCAGCTGAAACATTAATTATTTTACTCATTTGATCATTCATTATGGAAAGGTTATATATACCAATCCCAGCAGTAACAATTAGCATGATGATTATTAGACTAAAACTCGCTAATAATTTTGCTTTAATTGAAGTGAAACCAATTTGATTTAAATTTGAAATCATTTTTAAATTCCTTTTGGCAGTCCATTTATCGACTTGTATCTTTGAAAAATAACAGGTTCGTTGTAGCACCACTAATTAATAAACTGTAGAACAAAAATTTAATAAATAAAGGTTGGTTTTTAATCAGGTTAATTGTGTTATTTTTGATAGACGAGAGAGTTATGAACTTTATTTATTATAATTCCCCGACTTTAATGATTAATATTTTATAAATTAAAGTGTGATTTTTTGGGTTGTTTTTTCTTTTTTTTATTAAATAGTTAGGTTTTCAAGGCTACTTTTTAAATTATCACCGCTTAGGGCTAAACAGTGATAATTGAGAATGAAAAGTCAGCCAGCGAGTAAGGAATTGAGCTGGCTTGACTGTATTTAACGTTTACTCTGGAACGAAAGGGGTCAAATCTTGACTTCAGACATCAAAGGTCTAGATTTATAGTTTACTACTCATTGAGTGAATTACTATGTCTAGGCCGCTGCGAATAGAGTATGCGTTTTATCATGTGATGAATCGTGGGAGAGGGCGTGAAAATACCTTCTTGAGCGATGACGACTTTAAGTGTTTTTTATATTGCATTGAGCAAGCAAGCCTTCGCTTTAATATTGAAGTGCATTCATATTGTTTAATGACCAATCATTACCACCTGCTAATCAAAACCCCCGATGCAAATTTAGGCAGAGCCATGAAGCATATTAATGGCCTTTATACCCAATACTTTAATCGAACACATAACACAGATGGTGCGTTGTTTAGAGGGCGCTACAAAGCGGTGCTTGTGGATGCAGATAACTATTTATTACATGTTAGTCGGTACATTCACCGTAACCCAATTGAAACGAACACACCGTTGGTAGAAGAGCTTGCTAAGTATAAATGGTCTAGCTATTCAGCTTTTATTAAAAGAGGAGCGACACCGAAATGGCTCGTCCGAGATTTTATATTTTCGCTGCAAGGCAAAAAGCGTAAATATGCAGCTTATAAGCAGTTTGTGGAATATGAAAACAACAAAGAAATAAGCGCTTTTTATGGTGCTAAAAAGTTATTGTCGGTTTTGGGTTGTGAGGACTTTATTGAAAACATAAAAGACTATATTGCCAAGTCAGATAGTGAAAGTAAGCTTGTTAGTAAAAAGCACTCAGCAGATGATGTTATAGCTTACTTAGCTCAATACTTTAATGTTGAAGTTGATGAGATTATAGCGGTTAAAAAGGGGCGAAAAGAGAAAATTTACCACGCTGGTTTGCTATTAAATTATGCCAAGATTTAATAGGATTAAATTTGCAGGCTTTAGCAGATGTTTTTAATGTTGAACACTATTCGGCAATATCGAAAGCTGTCGGTAGGTTGAATACATTAATGGTTGAAGATAAAAAGGTTAAATTACAATACGGAAAACTTCGAGATTGTTTGATGTCTGAAGTCAAGATTTGACCCCATTTGGTTTTGAAGTCAAGATTTGACCCCATTTGGTTTTCCATTTGGTTTCATTTGGTTTTTGGTTTTCGTGATTTTTGCAGTTTTTTTATACATTTATTTACAATGGATTGACATGAATTCTTGTACCTAAAAAAACTTTAGTATTTAATGAGGTTTTATCCTTTTGTTGTTCATTGCTCGTCAATGGTATGTCAAAGATGAGGAACGGAAGGCCCATTAGATTACTTTTCACATCGGAAGTGGTTTTATATTATGAAAATCAAAATTTTAAGTTTAGCTATATCGGCTGTATTGTTAACTGGCTGTGGGGGTTCTGATAAAAAAAGCACACCGACCGTAGTCCAAAGTGTGTTTGAGATCCAGCCATTAATGACGGTTACGGGCAAGGAAGATAGTCCATCAGCTATAGTCATTAATGCCAATAAAGTCCCTGATGACGCTGAGGCCATAGTTTTAGAATTAGTAGAACAACCTACGCTTGGTGAGATATCGGGTATATATCCAAATTTAAGCTACGTGCCGGTGGCAGACCAATTTGGTGACGATACCTTTAGCTTTAAACTAAAAAAAGGCACTAAAGAAAGTAGCACGGTAAAAGTTAATATTACCCTTGCGGCTGTTAACGATGCGCCAGTAATTACAGGAACTCCTGCTGCTACTGTGCAAGCTAATGAAACGTATCATTTTGCTGCCGCGGCTTCAGATATTGATTCTGAGCAATTGAGTTTTAGTATTGACAATAAACCTGATTGGGCGACGTTTGATACTGTAACTGGGGTATTAAGTGGTATGCCTTCAAATCAGCATGCAGGTAAAACCAGTGGTATTGTTATTCGTGTCTCAGATGGTGAATTTGAAGCTGCTTTACCTGCATTTGATATTGAAGTGATTGCAGTATCTTGGGTTAAACTCGGTGATTTACCGGGCTTTGAAGGTACGCATTTAAATGTTCAGTCAACCAGTGATGATCTGTATGCAGTGACACATAACTTTGCGATTGCTGCTGCTTCTATATGTTCAAGTGCCGAACCGAGCGCTCCGAGGTTGTCACATTGGGATATAGCACAAAATAGCTGGCAAAAACTGAGCTCACCGCAATCGAGTCGTTATTATTATCAATCAGAACTTGTTGATAAAAAGCTTTATCTCTTTGGTGGCACCGAGGCGTGTGCAAGTGGGGCAAATGCACAAGCTAATATGGAAGTGTATGATACACAAGAAAAAACCTGGCAGACGTTTGCAGCACCTACCTTTGCGCCGTTTATTAATCCGCTACAAGCGAGTTGTTCATTTAATGATGAGGTCATTGCGTTTTCTAAAAATGGTCAACAGCAACGCCTTAATCGTTTAAATACAGTGGATAACAGCTGGCAAGCAACAGAACTACCTGAGAGTTTGAATGAAATACAGCATTGTTTTAGCAAAGGTGATGCGCTTTTTGTTATCCAACGTCAATACGAGCAATTACTGTTAAGTCAATTTGATGTTGCTACACAAAGTGTTTTAAATTCAGAGTTAATTCCTGATTTTGAAGCCGGTGTTTATTATGACACTACACTTATAGGTAATACGTTATACCTGTTAAGTGCAAAAAACTTTGTGGAATTTGATTTTGATTTAATGCAATGGAAAACGCTTACCGCTAATCCGTTTGCGGTTGAGGTGCAAGATACGACTAGCTATTATTTACGTGATTTTAAAACGGTTGCCTATGGTAATACTCTGCTGTCGGTTGGTGGCGCTTATACCAATTATTATGGTAAAGCCATATATCAATATATTCCGCAATAATTTATATCCATAAAACTGATTTAAAGGGCTCACAGAGCCCTTTTTTATTGCTGATTTACCTTATTAATTAAAAATTAAGCGTCTAGCGATGTAGAGCAAAGTGATCATCCATTATAAAGTTCCGGTCAAGCAGGCAGCTGTGTTTTCTTGACCTTTTTATTCTAAAAGCCAAACGCCCCTACTTTTTAAACCAATTTAAATATGGCTATGGACCTAGTAATGGCCTCGATTGGTGAGAATACGCGCTATGGCTTGGGTAAAGAACGCCCTATGAATTTAGATATTTTTAGCATCATTGATGATTAAGTAAGGCCCTTGGTCTCCGTCATCGTTTACTACCAATATCAGTCCTGTTTCTGGCAGTGTATATACACTGCCTAATAACAAATAAATTTAAAATTAGTTATCTTCGATAACAATGGTGCAGGCAGCAGGGCTTTCACCAGTCATACTTATTACTGCCGTATACCCGTTATGACTTTCATCGTAAATGCCATCATCAGAGTAGTGTTTTTTTGTTTTATCAGCCGCTTTATATGCATCTTTAGAGCTACTATAAGGCGTTTTACTATGCTGTACTTTAAAATAGTTCTGTTTATTTACTGGTGTTGCGGACATAATTGCCCAACCAGATTTATTACCTGAAATTTCAATGCTCATAGTAATATTTGAACCCGCACCTTTAGCATGAACACCTGCTTCCCAAAGCTCCCCAGGGTTAATTTTGTTGCCACCGTCAACATCTCGTAAACTACCATGGTCAATATAGTAATCTACACTTATTGTTGATTTTGTAGCATTCCTTATACCAACAGCCAAATCGTTGCGATCTTTATTGCTACCAAAAACACTAGTAATTAGCTGATTAACATCAATATTAAAATTAGTATCGGTACCCATAATTTATTTCTCCATTGTAAATATCTATTTCATTGTCAAACAACATAAAATTCGTTGTTAATAAAATGTTAGGTTGGATGATTTAAGATATCTATTACAAATTATTACACCCAATACTCAATTGAGTGTAATTAGGAAGGTCGATTAAAAACTCAATACAAAAACTCGTCAGGGTTGCAATTATTAGTGACCCTATGCTTTTTTCTATTTTTACTTCTAGCAACACATGCATTTATAGCGTTATGTAATGCTGTGTAATATTTTTACGCTTGTCTTCAGCTATCTTTATAAAGAGTGTCCATCGCTCACCTAAATCAACTAGCTTAAATCTTTAAGGTGTCTTGGATAACCAACCAAGATCCTAACTTATTTTTATTTAAGCCAGCGATATTGCACAACGTTCACCGTCACAAAGGAGCAAATTATGAATGTGCAAAACAAAACGGGCCCGTCGGTTGCAGTAGATACAGAAATTGATGCTAATATTCTTCTCAGCAGTGCGCAAAAGCAAAAAATTAAAGTGCGTGATAGCAAGTATAAAGCGGCTGATTTATCTTGTCTGAGAGCAATTGCACAGGCTGCAATTAACGTCGAATTATTTACAATCCCGCTTTATATGAGCGGCCTCTATTCGATTCAAGGGACACACCAAATTGCAGACTCGTCGAAACTGTATCCCGGCCGTTATTGGCCAGGGCTTGGTCCTACGGCTGGTTATATTCCTGAAATAAGACGTAATCAGTATGATGTTAACTTAACTGCTTTGTTTGACACCGACACCTCAGCTGGAAACAGTGGTGATGCAAATAAACCAGCCAAAAAATATGAACTGTCTGTTAATCAACAAGTGTTCAACGGGGTATATAGTGTTTTTATTGAAGAAATGCTGCATCTACAACTGGCCTCAAATATGGCAAGTAAATTGGGCCTCACACCGAGCTTTACTAGTCAGGCGTTAATTGACGAAAAATATGGTTGGAAGTGCTACAACAACAAAAGTAGCATTCCACATATTTTGAACTTTGCGGACTGTACTACCGATTTATCTAAATTGAGCCCTGCGGTTCAAGCTTATTTCAAACAAATTTTTCCCAATAAAACGCTACAAGATTTACGTGTTAATGCTACAGAACTCAGTAAAGAGCAAACGCTGCTATTTATGTTGATAGAAGAGACTGAAGAAAATGCTCACAAAATTATTCAACCAGAGTTTTTAAAACCAAACGCAGATACACAACGACCAAAATACTTTGAACAAGCCCCATATGACTGGTGGAAACCGAATTACAAGGAAAGTGACTTGCCGCTATTTGGTTCAATTGGGCACATGTACTTAAGTTATTGGGATTATATTCAGATCCAATATGACGATGGAACTAGTTTGTTAGATTACGCAACTATTCAGCCTACCTGCGAAGCTAGTCAGCGCGACTACTTCAATGAGCGCCCTGGAAATGATGAATATCAAGCACAATTTCCGGGCATTATGGGTTCGCTCAACGTAAATTCAGATCATACAGCTCTCAAAGAAGCCTTAATGAACAATGTGAATGCCATTACGGATCAAGGTGAAGGTGATGGTGTGGCTGACATGCTTTGTAAACGTTGGGCTAATGAGATATGGGCGCAAAACTTTCTTGCTTCTAAGGAGTCGCCATCAAACGATGCTCACCCGAGTACAGTCGAAGAAAAGTTCCAACCAAGCGCTGAAGCATTAAAAGCGGATTACCCAGCAAGCTGCAGTGAAGGTCCTATATCAGGCTCAGCATGTGCACGGATCACCAATAAATATAAAGATCACTTTCAAATTTTCACCGATACGCTGAAGCTGATCGTTGACTTTGAATCCCCTTCATCAAACTCTAGTGAACGCTACATGACATGGCCTACATGGTTTGCTGATGGCAACACTTGGAGCTGTGAATTATTAGATCCCAAAGGGGGCGATGTAGCACATGCGAATAATCCGCAACTCCCAGAGGTAGCAAGCGTAGTGCAAGCGCTCAATAATCTGCGGCTCACGACTAATATTAATGACACTCACCAATTATTTAGTAGTTCAGCAGTAGGTACAATCAAAGGTCTCACAACAGCGCTAGATCGCTATTGGTCGGGTAAAACTGAGGAGTTTCCGGGTCCAGCAATGGGAGGTTCTGGAGATAGAATTTCGATCTGCTGGGCAACTACAGGAATAGCGCCAGATTTAGTGAGCGGTATCGACCCACAAAGTGCGGACACGCTTTATCATGCTTGCCAAGGAATGAGTTATAACAACATCGGCACTAATGATTTACCACCTCCTGAGGTATATCACAGCTGTAAAGGTAGTAATGATTGTAAAGCGCAGGGAGGTTGTGGTTTTGTGCATAGCACAACGCCAGGTGGCAGCTGTGGTGGCAGTGTATCGAGCGGGCCAAAAAGTGCACCAGCCGATAATAAGTGTAATAACTTGGGCGGTTGTGCAGTACCTATTTCGGCGTCTCAACTTTTCCCGAAGCTTTCAGGTGATGACCAAGAATACGATATGCAGTTATTTAAGTTTAACCTTAAAGATAACAGCTTCTCAGCAATAGATTATACTTACCCAAAAAGCCAAGCCGCTCTCAGTGATAAGTCAGATGAGTGCGTATTAATGCCTTATAAAAAAGGTGACGCTGTATACAACATTGCTTGGCAAGCTTACAGTAATGCTAATGGCTTGTTGGATGATAACGGTAAACCGCCTGAGCAGCCAATGCCTTCAGATATTCGTTTAGCACTTCCTCCTTCAACTTGATAGGAAAGAGCGTATGACAAATCTAACTCGGACGCAGGATTTTGCTGCGTCCGCTATCGAAAAGCTAACTGATCTTGGGTTTGGTGTTGGCCTCAGAAGTCAGCATTATCCTTATATTATGTCCCATTTGGAACACGATACATCACTTGGTGTTGATTGGTTTGAAATTATCAGTGAAAACTATATAGATAACCACGGATATGGTAGGTATGTGCTCGATAAATTAAAGGAACAATACCCGCTAGTTATGCATGGCGTATCAATGAATATTGGTAGTAGCGATCCAATTAACTTTGAATACTTACGCAAGCTCAAAGAGTTAGGTGAGTTTGTTAACCCTCAACTTATTTCTGATCATCTATGCTGGACAGGCCTTGCTGGTTTAAATAGTCACGAC
Source organism: Pseudoalteromonas sp. Scap03 (assembly GCF_013393115.1). Classification (GTDB taxonomy): domain Bacteria; phylum Pseudomonadota; class Gammaproteobacteria; order Enterobacterales; family Alteromonadaceae; genus Pseudoalteromonas. The sequence continues at coordinate 1,436,403 of NZ_VDEU01000001.1, forward strand.
TTGCTACCAATGCCGCTAACTGATGAAAGTTTACAGCACGTTATTGACCGCGTTGATCAAGTACAAGACTTTTTAGAGAGGCCTTTAGTGCTTGAAAACCCGTCAACTTATCTTGAATTTCAACACTCTACTTTCACTGAAAGCGCGTTTTTTTGTGAGCTCGTCAAAGCAACAGGATGCGGTATGTTATTGGATGTAAATAATGTTTTTGTTAGTAGTTTTAATCATGGTTTTGACGCCGAGCAATTTATTCGCCAATTACCCCTCGATCACATTGTTCAAATACACCTTGCAGGCCCTAGTGATTGTGGAGACTGTTTGATAGACACTCATGACCAGCCTGTCCCCTATAAGGTTTGGCAGCTTTACCAATTGGCGCAGCGCTTAACTGGGGGGACTTCGACCTTACTTGAGTGGGATGCCAATATTCCCAGTTTTTCTGAGCTGGTTGGAGAGTTAAACAAAGCAAAGCTGGTACTAGCAGGTCATATCCCGGAACAAAATACGATTATTAACACTAACGCGCTTTCAACCCCCATAGTTAACGAGCGTTTAGATGCGGCACGCCACACCATGTCTAAGCGAGTAGAGTTAGATCAATGAAAACACCAGACTTAATACAAACCCAGCAGTGGCTTAGCACCGTTTTAATGGTGCGAGGTGATTTGCCACAAAAGCTTAATACTGCTGCTTCACAAGGCTTAACTTTATATAAGTGTGTTAAAAGCAGTGGCACCCTTAATGCCATGCGAAGGGTCGACATCTATGCTGCAGGTTATGTGATGCGTTTAGTCGAGTGCCTTAGGGGGGAGTTTGCACTACTTTGCCAGTTCATGGGTAAGGAAGTATTTGATACCTTCGCTAAAGCTTTTATTGTCACCTTGCCATCGGAGTCTTGGACTATGCACCAGCTAGGCTCGCGCTTCGCTGATTTTTTAGCGCACACAAAACCCACAGGCGATTTTAGCCCGCATCAGCAAGCTATGTTTTGTCTACCCGCAGAACTAGCTAAATTTGAAAGAGCAAAAGCATTAACACTTTTGAAGCCTGGGCCCGAAACCGCACATGAAGCTTTGTCCATTAGCGAAATTGAGCTACTTTGCGGTATTGCGCAAGACTTTATAATAGCAGTACCTGAGTCCGTACAGCTTATTCAAAGCGATTATCCTTTACTGCCTTTAGTCGCTGAGCTTGAGCAAGGTAAGTCATCTCTTGCGCCCACACCAGAGCAAACGTATATTGCCATATCACGCCACCAATACCGCTTAAAAGTCACTATGTTAAACGACTGGCAAACCGATTTCTTGCTTCAGCTAAAAAAAGATCAGCATTGTTACAAAGAGGCTGTCGCCTATTGTTCAGATAAAATGAATATAGAAACACAAGTATTAAAGTCTCAATTAGCTATTTGGATCCCTAGTGCCGTGAATATAGGACTGTTTACGCTACACAAAAATTAATTATCACCTTTGGTGAGTTTCTTATTCCTCGGCTTGCTGAACGGTGTTGGGCTGGTTTTACCGTTATGGCTTGCATCTGCCTTTAGTTTCTCCTTTTATTGGGATTTGAGGCTGTATTTAGTAAAACCACAAAGGGGTTCAAAATTGTAAAATACCGCGCAAGTTGGTCGCGGTTTTTCCTTGATTTTTTATTCACAGAGTTCAAGTGTTTTATTTCAACCCAACAATTAAATGGGGCACCAACTGAAAATACAGTTAAGCTCTTTATTGGAGGCCTTACGTAATTTTTTAGGGGTGACTGATTGCAGGCAGATTATTGAAACATAGTGATAAATTCACTTCCCGTTTTTGTGAAATTTAGGGTGTAATTAATCGATACAGACTAAAGGGCGGCCCCTTACTGAAATAGCTTATGCCTATTATGTTATTAGCAAGCACTTTAAATATAACTTTTATTTTTAAATCTTATATAATTTAAAAATTCACCTTCAAAAAGAGATTACTATGATTCGTAGAACTCTCATTCTTTTTTGCATTTTCTGCTTTAATATCGGCTTGTTAAATGCCAGCGAAAAAGATAAAACCATTACGTTTGCAGTTGGCCATGATCATGAAAAAATGCTGCAGGAAAATTACCCAATCTATCGTGCGAGTTGGCAATTTTTAAATCAAAGCTTAGCTAAATTGGGGTATGAGGTGGATGCCATTGTTTTACCTTGGGCAAGAGCAAACTATTATACTCAGTCAGGAAAAGCTGACGGTCTATTTTTAGCGGCTAATCTACCAGGAAGAGAGCAGTGGGCGGTATTGTCAAACCCAATTGGTATGGGGGCATTTGGTGCTTTTTATCATAAAGATAGAAAAGGCGAAGAAAATATTATTGCGAGTGTTCGTTTAGGTGTACATGACAAAATATTAAAAGGTTATCATACTTATGAGTTGTTAGAAGTTGCCACTGCTCAACAAGGGTTTAAACTACTTTATAATCAAAAAGTAGACCGTCTTATTATGTCGCAGAGTTATGGTGAATACTTGTTAAGTAATGAATTAATTGAATTTAAAAACGAAATATCATTTGATTCTGACGTTATTGAGAAACGTTCAATTCATGTTGCATTTGCAAAAGACATTACTAAAAGTTTGAACGCAATGATTGTAGTAAATAAAGCAATTGATTTAGGTATAAACGACGGTATATACCATAAAGTTATGACTAAAAATAAAGTACCTGAAAGTATGTTTTTGTCTAGTATTGATAGAAAGTAGGCATACCTTATCTATTTTCAATCGCTTTAAAGTCAGTAGATGAGTGAAATTGTCTAATGGATGATTCCTTCACTTACTTTACACTTTTTCACTGAGCTACTTATACTTTGCTATTACCAAAGCGTCTAAAAGAGATATTAAATCTAGGTCCTATTGTGTTATCACCTTTGGCAATTGCATGTTCATAATTATCTTGAAAGCCTTTGCCCATCAGCAATAAAGAGCCATTTTCTAACGTGATATTATAGCGTTCATGTGTGATGGTTTTTGAGCGAATTAAAAATTCTCGCTGAGCCCCAATACTGATTGAAGCAATCACATCTGTAGAGCCAAATGCGGGTAAGTCACTATGAAAGCCTAAGCTTTCTTGCCCATTGGGGTAGTACAAACATACCGCGACAGCCAAATTACAACCGGTGCGTTCAGTGATTTGCTGACGTAACTCTTCAAGCAGGGGGAAACTCTTTGTTTGTCTGCCATGATGCAAGGAGAAACTACCCGATTTAGCAAGTTGTGAGTCTAAAAAAATCATTCGCCACGGTAAAATCGGTTTTTGTGATCCATCGGGGAAATCTATAACCTCAGGCTCTTCGAGATCATAGTTGCTCCTCAGCCACTTAAAAAGCGTTTCACTTTGCGCTGTAGACATGAAGTGTGAGTAATAATGGGCATCACAAGACAGTGGTAATTTCATGGTTTTTACCTTAGCTACACTCAAATATGAATATAAGCATATCAGTATTTTGAAGAGTTGAAGTGTTTAGACTCCTCATCAGCCGTGCCTTGCGGCGTTAATACAAGTTCATCAACGAGTGCAAGCCCGATTAAGGCGCCTTGCGTTGAGCTTTGTTGCTCTTCCGGCTGTTTTTAAAAAGATATTTTGTAAATTAAAACAATAAACCATTAAGGCGATAAGGCCATAGACTCTGTGTTTAAGTGATGGTGGGTTACCAGTATTTACAGTGTCACAGTTGAACCATGCTCAACTTTGATTAACTTAAAAATACAGTAATAATGAAAATAAGAACAAGCTGATTGCTTAGTAATTTAATAAAATGATGCTTTGAGGAAAGCTTACATTAGCTGTGTAATTTTTATAGTTTATATTGGTGAAATATTTTCATTTCTTTCTTAATTATTGATTTTAAAGATATTTATAGGTGGTCTTTTTTTTGCTTGGTTATTGTTTTTTAACCCTTTAAAAATATAGCAATCAAAAAAATCATTTAAGGAAGAAAAGTTATGGCAGAGTCATTTAAGTACGCAAATAATAAAGGACATGCAGGCGAGCTTCATCAAAAAGCTAATGAAGATCACCCCGTAATGACAACCGCACAAGGTTGCCCTATCAGTGATAATCAAAATTCATTAAAAGCAGGTCAACGCGGACCAGGACTATTGGAAGATCATGTGTTACGAGAAAAGTTGTTTCACTTTGATCACGAGCGAATTCCTGAGCGAGTTGTTCACGCAAGAGGGTATGGTGCACATGGTTACTTTGAAACGTATGATGCTTTAGATGATTTGACTTCTGCTGATATTTTTCAACGTAAAGGTGAAAAAACACCTGTTTTTGCACGCTTTTCAACAGTGGCGGGTAATCAGGGCTCGCCTGATTTAGCACGTGATGTGCGAGGTTTTGCCGTTAAGTTTTATACGCAGGAAGGTAATTGGGATCTGGTAGGCAATAATATCCCAGTTTTTTTCATTCAAGACGCGATGAAGTTTCCCGACCTTATACATAGCGCAAAAGCAGAACCAGATCGTGGTTTTCCACAAGCGCAAACAGCCCACGATAATTTTTGGGATTTTGTAAGTTTGTCGCCAGAATCCATGCACATGGTTATGTGGGCAATGTCAGATAGAGCTATCCCGCGCTCATTAAGGTTTATGGAAGGATTTGGCGTTCATACTTTTAAGTTTATTAATGCACAAGGTGAAGAAAAATTTGTTAAGTTCCACTGGAAACCTAAAGGCGGTATGCAGTCAGTGGTTTGGAATGAGGCATTGAAATTAAATGGCGCTGATCCTGATTTTCATCGTCGTGATATGTGGGAATCAATTAATAATGGTGACTATCCGGAATGGGAGCTGGGCATTCAAGTATTTGATCAAAAATTTGCTGAAGAGTTCGAGTTCGATGTTTTTGATGCCACTAAACTGATACCCGAAGAGCAAGTACCAGTTAAAATTATTGGTAAAATGGTACTCAATCGAGTCGTAGACAATTTCTTTGCGGAAACTGAACAAGTTGCCTTTTGTACTCAAAATATAGTGCCTGGGCTTGATTTTACTCCCGATCCTTTATTGCAAGGCCGTAATTTTTCGTACCTAGATACACAAACCAAGCGGTTAGGTGGCCCTAATTTCACACAAATTCCTGTTAATGCACCAAAATGCCCGATGAGACACTTTCTTCAAGATGGCCACATGGCAATGCAGAACCCCAAAGGCCGGGTTAATTACGAACCTAATTCATTCAGCGGGGATGAAAACAATCCGCGAGAGTGCCCTGTACACGGATTCAAAAGCTCAGAATCTGAAACTGATGGGGGTAAATTACGCTATCGCTCAGAAACATTTAGTGATCACTACAGCCAAGCGCGCCAATTCTATTTAAGTCAAACTGACGTTGAGCAAACGCATATCCAAGATGCTTTAATTTTTGAGTTATCTAAAGTAGAGCATTTACGTATCAGAGAACGTGTGGTTTCTCATCTGTTAAACATTGATAACAAGCTTGCTGAGCAAGTTGCATTGGGTTTAGGTTTACAAACTATGCCAGATGCCGCAGAAGCGGCGCTTGATACCCGTCATGATTTACCAGTATCTGATGCGCTAAGTATTTTAAAAAATGCGCCAAATACATTTAAAGGCAGGAAGCTTGGTATATTAGTAAGTGATGGTTTTGATGCTGAAACCTTTAATTTATTAACACAAAGCCTTAAAGAGGAAGGTGCAAGTTATGAAATTATTGCGGCTCAAGTTGGTGGTGCTAAAAATAGTAATGGCGAGATTATTGAGGCCGATCAAGTTATTAATGGCGGTCCTTCGGTGCTTTACGACGCAATAGTTCTGCTTACCACTAATGAAGGCGCTAAAAAGCTTGCTGAAATACCGGAGGCGAAAGATTTTGTCAGTGATGCTTATGCACATATGAAGTACATCGGCTTTAGTGATAAAGCAACTCCTTTAATCGAGGCTACTGGTTTAAATGGACAGCTTGATGATGGCTGGTTGGATTTGAATAAAATTTCCGCAAGTGAGTTTGTCTCAAAAATTCGTAACCTTAGGTATTGGAGCCGATAAATCGCATAAATTGGGGCTAGTGAGAACTAGCCCTTGTTATTGATGGCACCGTTTGATTTGAGGATTACAAAAATTTAAAGGAATAAAATGAAACTAATTTATGTCGATGATAACTTGCCAGGCATAACTCGAAAGAGGCATGAAAACCAATGGGTTTATTATGATCCTGCAGGAAAGAAAATACATGATAAAGATGAAATAGAGCGGTTAGACAGTCTCGCTTTTCCCCCCGCATACAAAGATGTATGGTTATGTCCAGAAGAAAATGGGCATATTTTAGCTACTGGCTACGACAACAAAGGCCGCAAGCAATACTTTTATCATCCCGAGTTTAGAGAGCAGCAAGAGCTTAAAAAGTTTGAAGCATGTGTTTTATTTGGAAATAAACTGCCTTTGTTAAGAGCAAAACTATCGGAATATTTGCGAGGTAACGAGCTTAATTACCAGCGCACAATCGCAGCCGTTGTACGTTTAATGGACCTTGGAGCTCTGCGCGTTGGTTCTAAAAAAAATGCCAAACATAACAATAGTTTTGGTGCTACGACATTACGTAGCCGGCATGCAAAACTTACGGGTAAAAATATTCGCTTAAAGTATAAAGCAAAATCCGGTAAGCAAAGAGAAGTGAACATAACAGATAAAGTGCTTAGCTCTATCATACAGCAGTTACAAGATTTGCCTGGGCAGAGCTTATTCCAATATATCGATGAAGGCGAGTGTTGTGATGTTTCCTCCAAAGAAGTGAATGAGTTTATTCAAAGTGTTATGGGCGAGCAGTTTAGTGCAAAACATTTTAGAACATGGCGGGCCAGTGTTTTGGCATTTGAAGTCTTACATAAATCAAACGGCCAGCTTTCGCTTAAAGATATGTTAGGTAGCGTTTCAAGTAATTTAGGGAATACCCCAGCAATAGCTCGTAATTCATATATTCATCCAAAGTTGATTGAGCTGTGTAAAGGAGGTAAAGAAGCTCTAAAGGACTTTAATAACTTAGACAAACTACCCCGTAAGACTAAGTATCTAAGTCGCTATGAGCGTGGGTTGTTGATATTTTTAGAAGAACAATGCTAATAACGTTAGTCTCTTTGTAATTATACTCATATTTCAATCGCTTGAGTGATACCTATGTGTGTGAACTTTTTACAACTTCTAGCAACTTTTACTTTAAAACGTAGAGTCCTACTTTGCTTTGTTATTTATCTTTCTGATTTTAAAGGATTAAAATTTTGGTTTGAATGTTGCTAATTATTTAGCGTACTTTCTTAAACAAATAAAGGAGTTATTATGAGTACTGTTATTACTGGGTTATTCGATAATGCATCACAAGCAACATTAGCCATTTATAGATTAGAAGCTTTAGGTGTAAGTGAGGCGGATATAAGCATTGTCGCTAACGACTCGTATACAAAGGAAGACTTTGCTGTAGATGAAGGTACCAAAGCTGCAGAGGGCGGTTTGCTGGGCGCTGCATCTGGAGGCGTGTTAGCAGCAATTATTGGTGGTTTTACCGCTGTTGGTGCAGTCGCTTCGGGTGGTGCCGGCTTATTAGTTGCAGGTCCTTTAGTTTCAGCACTTGCAGCTGGTGGCGCAGGTGCTGCCGTTGGTGGGACTTTAGGTGCAGCAATCGGCGCATTTATTCCAGAACATGAAATTAAGTATTATGAAAACGCAATTGAGAAGGGTTCAATACTCGTCGGTGTTAAATATAACAGCGATAACAAAAATAGTATTGAAGAGATTCTTGATAATGCAGGTGCAAGCAAGGTTTCAAAAGCGTAATATTTTAGAATGCACTATAAGTATCTAAAAAGTAAAAAGGTGGAACTGCGTTCCATCTTTTTACGCGTTTGATTTTAAAACTATCTGAGTTTGGTATATTAATCTATATTGGTAACCAATGAATTATTTAGCCCACCTTTATTTAGCACAGCCTACGGCTGATTCCCATTTTGGCAATTTGCTGGGAGACTTTGGGGGGCAACGGCAGCTAACGCACATACCTACGAGCGTTAAAAACGCGCTTGATAATCATTATTTAGTGGATAAATTTACTGACGCACACCCTTTTGTTAAAGAAGCTAAACAGCTTTTTTCACCCAAGCGCAGGCGCTTTGCTGGCGTGGCTATAGATGTGGTGTTTGATCATTTTCTGATTGCGCATTGGCAGCAGTTTAATAACCAATCATTAATTGATTTTAAGCACACCAGTTATGGGCTTTTGGAAAAGCGTATACCTGTAATGCCTACTCGAATGCAACATGTAGTAACCAGTATGACGCAAAACGATTGGTTTAAAGAGTATGAAAGCGTTGATGGGGTTGGGCGGGCGCTTGATAATATTGCTAAACGGATTCGCTTTACTAATAATTTTGCAGGCACCGCTGAAGATATAACCCGACATTATAGTGAGCTAGATGGACTGTTTTTAGCGTTTTTTCCTGAGCTAATTGAACACGTTAATGAGTTTAATTTGGAAAGCGCACCAAAGTAGAGTGCGCTTACAAAATAAGTGGTTTAGTCGTCTGGTCCTTTTAAGGTAAATACTAAATGTTTACGCATATCTTTTAAAATTACGCCTTTTTTTAGCATGGCACCGCTTAAGCGCTTTTGCCATTTTAATAACTCAGGCTTTGCCGAAGTTAGTGCCTGTTGGTTTTCAAACTGAAAACACATTAGTAAAGAGCCCGGAAATAAATGATATTCCACATCAAACCAGCACTGCAGCATACCTGGAATTTCAGCACGGCCTTGCTCTTCTATTTTGTCAGCAACATTGAGGACGAGTGCTTGTTGTTTAACTTGCACAGCAGATAGTTTTTTCATGGGAGAAGATCCAATTTAGAGGCTAAGAATACAGCCGGAATAATACATTATACCCAAGCTTTCAGGGTGATAACAATCTTAGCCATACTTTAAATTAGATGGCTCATAGTGAAGACTGGTTGTGGTTAGTTTAGTAGTTCAATCGGTTTGAATACACTATTTATCAAGGGAAATTATGAATCATATAGTTGTTTTTTTAGTTATTATTTTTATGTTGTCAGGGTGCTCTGAAGAGCAAGTTTCTGAGCAAAAATTAAAACCTGTTTCTGCCATTGAGTTAAATAAAACTAAATCGTTTGATAGTCGTATTTTATCAGGTGTTATCCAACCTGCTAACACAGCCACTTTAACATTTGAGGTTAGCGGAAAGGTCGAAGACGTTTTTTTTGAAATTGGTGAGTCTTTTAAAGAAGGTGAGCCGTTAGCTAGGCTGGAACAAACAAAATATTTATTGGCAGTGCAAGAGGCCAAAGGACAGGCCTCTAATGCAAAGGCTACGATGCTAAATGTTAAGCAGGATTTTGAACGTAAAGCGTCACTGGTTGATGATGGTGCGGTGTCTGGCGCGCAATACGATTTAGCAAAGTCGCAATATGAGAGCGCCAAGGATAAAGTCGATATTGCTCAAGTGCGACTAGCGATGGCAAGAGAAGAGTTAAAAGATACCACGCTAATTGCGCCCTATGCTGGGACTATCTCAAAACGTAATATTGAACCTTCGCAACAAGTCAGCCCTAATATCTCGGCACTTTTAATCCAAGGTAAAGAAAGTTTTGAAGTCTCAGCGCTTGCGCCTGAAGGGCTTCTCTCCTCGTTAACTATTGATAAACCGGCAAAGGTAACTATTTCAGCTTTAGATAAATCGTTGAATGCCAAAATTAAAGAAATTGGCTCAGCTGCTCAAGGAGCGAATGCTTTTCCTATTATTTTAAAAATCTCAGCTAATGATATCGCAGGTATCAGAACGGGTATGAGTGCAGAAGTGCAATTTAAACAACAGCAGGGAGAAAGCGATGGTTTTATGGTGCCTGTAAGTGCAATCATGGCAAAAGAAAATAACCAACACTTTGTTTTTAAACTGATAACAACAGCGCAAGCTGACTCACAACCAGCTGGCTACGTTTTACAAAAAACAACAGTGGATGTAATGAAATTTTTTGCGCAAAAAGCGCAAATTAAAGGAGATTTAAAAGAGGGGGAACAAATTGTTAACGCGGGAATGGCTTTTTTACACGATGGGCAAAAAGTAACGCTTATCGAAGGCGAAATTAAGCGCCTTAATCCATAACCCGCTACGGAGATTTAAACGATGAAGATCCCTACTATTTCAGAGCTTGCTCTTGATCATAATCGCCTTATGTTAGCTATTGTTTTTGGCCTTATGTTATTTGGCGCCTTTAGTTATTATCAACTACCAAAGCAAGAAGATCCTAAAATAAAAATTCGTGAAGCTGTTGTCACAACCGCTTATCCGGGGGTGAGCGCAAAAAAAGTAGAGTTGTTGATCACTAAAACACTCGAAGAAGCTATTCGTGAAATGCCCAGTATTGCCGAAATTCGCTCAGTATCTATCCCTGGTCGTTCTATTATTCACGCTGAGCTTAAGCAAAGTGTTGAGCAAAGTGAGTTTGATCAACAATGGGATAAACTGCGCGATCAAATAAACGCAGTGCGTGATGACTTACCCAATGGGACATTGCCTTATGTAGTAAACGATGATTTTGGTGATGTTGCCGTATTAACAGTGGCACTTATTGCTGATCCTGCCTACAGTATGGGCGATCGCCAAGATGTGGCGCAACACATTGCTGATATGCTGCATCAAGTTGAGGGCACTAAAAAAATTGATATTTTGGGCATTCAACAAGAGCGTATTTTTATAGAAATTGAAAATGCTAAGCTCGCTCAACTGGGTATTGCACCTGACCAATTAATTGGTGCTTTAAAAAACCAAAATATTATACGCCCTAGTGGGGTTATTGACGCCAATGGCAAAAACTTTATTATTCAACCTTCAGGAAATTACCAAAACCTTGCCGATATTAGAAATACACTTATCAGTGTGCCTAACCAGCCTGAAACAATATTGCTGCGCGATATTGCTAAAATAAGCCGTAAAGTGGTCGATCCCCCATCAAGAACAAGTTATTACAATAATCGCCAAGCCATTATTTTTGCCATATCTAAGGATGAACAAGCGGATGTGCTTAAGTTCACTCCTAAAATAGAAGCGATGATAGCGCAAATTAATCAAACTATTCCTGCAGGCTATCAATTAAAAAATATTACGCGCCAAGCCGGTGTGGTTGAAGATGCAGTATTTGGTGTGACTTTTAGTGTTTTGCAAACCATCGTTATAGTATCAGTTGTGGTAGTGATGTTTTTAGGCTTACGCACTGGTCTGATTGTGGGCTCGATTGTGCCAGCAGCGATTTTAATCACGCTTTCAGTTATGAACTTTATGGGTATTCCATTAGAGCGTATGTCGCTAGCTACTTTAATTATTGCGCTTGGTCTTTTGGTTGATGATGGCATAATAATGGCTGAAGATTTTAAAAAGCGTATCGAAGATGGCGAAACGCGTGATGATGCTATTCGTAACACTTCAGGCACTCTTGCGATACCGTCTTTAACTTCATCATTAACAACTATTCTTGTGTTTTTACCCCTTATGTTGGCACAAAGTAGTGCCGGTGAATATACGCGCTCGATCTCCTTGGTGGTGCTAATTGCATTACTTACTTCTTGGGCGCTAAGCCTGACATTTACTACTTATTTATGTCATCGCTTCGTTAAAAAAGAAACGAGGGAAAAGCAAAATATTATTCGCCGTAAAATTAATCGTTTTTTTGATAGCCTCACCCCGCTTTACGAAAAAGCATTACGACAAATTATGCGTGCGCGTATTGCGTTTGTTGTTGTTATTTTGGGGCTATTTTTGGCAGGGGGCTGGGCTATGAGTCTAGTACCTGCAAAGTTTTTTCCAGATTCTGACCGAGCACAAATTTTAGTGTACCTTGATATGCCAGCGGGTACTTCAATGCGTAAAACTGACGCAACGGTGCAGGCTATTTCAAAAAACTTGGATGATAAAGAACACTTTCCACATATTGAAAAATATGCGGCCTATGCTGGATTTGGTGGTCCTCGGTTTGTTTTATCACTTACACCTATCGACCCCGAACCTTCAAAAGCATTTTTTATGATTGATGTAGGTGAACGAAAGTTCGCCGATCCTACATTAAAGAGAGTGCGAGAGATGTTTGCTCAAGATTTCCCTGGTGTGATGGGGCGTGTTACGAAAATGTTCTTAGGGCCATCTGATTCTTCACTAATAGAGATTCAAGTTAAAGGTCCTGATAGTGATTATATTTATTCTGTTAGCGATGAAATTAAAACTTTGTTGCGAAATGTAGATGGCACGTTTGATATTAAAAGCGATTGGGAAAACCGCATTACGACACTTAAACTTGAGGTTAATCAGCAAAATGCTCGTCGTGCCGGAATTAGCTCAAATGATGTTGCCCAAGCGTTAGAAACCTATTTTTCTGGACGCATAATATCCGAGTTTCGTGAAGGTGATGATATATTCCCTATTGTATTAAGGGCGCAAGACAGTGAGCGATACGATTTAGATCGAATCAACAGTGTTAGTATTTATTCTTCTGCTAAAGGCGTCAGTGTTCCTTTAATGCAAGTGGCTGATATTCGCTATGAGACTCAGTTTGCCCGCATTGCTCGTGAAAATTTATTTCGTACTGTAACAGTACAAGCTAAAAATCAAATTATGTCGGCGCAAAGTATGGTGCCCTTACTTGAAGAGAAGCTTGATAAAATACGAGAGAAATTACCACCTGGTTATGAAATAGAATATGACGGTGTAGTCGGAGACTCCGCGGAATCGCAAGCTGCAATTTTAGCTAATTTACCGCTGTGTATTGCCATTATGGTGTTTATTATCATTGCGCAATTTCGCTCTTATCGTGCCACTAGTATTGTATTTTTAACCGTACCCCTAATTATCATTGGTGCTGCTTTTGGTTTGTTGGTTATGCAAGCAAACTTTGGGTTTATGGTTATTTTAGGTTTATATGCGCTTGCCGGTATTATCATTAATAATGCGGTGATTCTGATAGATCGAATAAATATTGAACGTAAACAGATAGAGTGCTTAGAGCAACAAACCACAGAGCAGTCTAATCAACAAAACTTTGAGGCGGTAATCAATGCCTCTTTAAGGCGTTTACGACCTATTTTGATGTCTACTTGCACAACGATAATAGGCTTAATGCCACTTATTTTATCTAAAGATGTTTTATTTTATGGTCAAGCAAGCACGATTGCGTTTGGTCTTGCTATGGGAACAATTTTAACATTAGGGTTTGTTCCGGTTGTGTATACTTTTTTCTTTAAAATAAAGCCGGTTAAAGCAGATAAAAAATAAACTCAGCGTGAGTTAGAGCAGACCCAAGATTGAGATTTTATAATAATTTTAAGCCTATTAGGTGGCAATTTTAGCCACTAAGTAGGCCTGTTTTACTCATGCTTTATTTGTTTAGATAAAAACAAGTTCGTGACATCAGCAACTTTTACTAATGACTCTTTATCAGCATGACTCCAAGTTACCTTTGAGTCTACACTTTCACAACAAATGACACCTAACGGCTTGTTATCAAGTTTATAAGTGTAATCAAGTAAAGAATAAATATTGAGTGGCTCAAAGTAAGAGTGAGTAAACGACTCGGTTACTTCGTTATTTCTGGCGTCTGAGGCGTCGAGTACTTGGTTGGTTAAAATATAGTTGAAATAAGCAGGGGAGTTTTCTGTATTTAAAACAGCACCACTTGACACGTCATCATTTTCATCAAGACAAATTAAGCAACTTAATGCGCTGTATTCTTTATTAAATAACCACAGACTGACTCGATTGGCATTAGGAATAAGCGCTTTTAACTCTTTGCATATTTGGTTTAGCTTCCTGTTACTAGAAACATTAGGATCGCTAATTTTTACTGCTAAGTTTTTGAGGTTGAGGTTTTTAGGATTATAAACATTGAGTAAGCTGTTGAGCTTAGCTTTATCGAACGGTTTTGTTAAGTAGCCATCCATGCCAATATCTAAATAATGCTCAATGTCTTGTTTTAGGGTATTTGCTGTCATAGCGATAATTGGAACGATTTTACCTGTAGGAAGCGATCTAATAGCCTGTGTGGCTTTTATTCCATCTATTTCAGGCATTTGTATATCCATGAAAATTAAGTCTACAGGGTGTTCTTTGAAGTACTTAACGCATTCTTTACCGTTCTCTGCGATTATTAAATCAGCATTATGTACCTTGAGCATTTTAACAATAATGAGCTGATTTATTTTATTATCTTCGGCAATTAAGACAGTACAACCTTGTAAGTTTGTTAGCTCAACGCTTTGCTTTGCTATTATTGGTGACAAAACAATCTCAAAGCGTTGCTCATAGGTGAACGTAGAGCCTTTACCTATTTGGCTGGTGAAGCTAAGGTGCCCCTGCATTAGCTCACTTAAACGAACACAAATTGATAAGCCTAAACCTGTACCCCCATATTCTCTTGAGGTCGATGAGTCTGCCTGATGAAATTCTTTAAATAAATGTTCTTGAACAGTCTCATTAATGCCAAGGCCTGTATCAATAACTTCAAACTTGAGTACTTGTGTTTGCAATGTACTGCTTTTAATACTTACTTTCAGTTCGACTTGACCAGTTTTGGTGAATTTAATCGCATTTGAGCACAAGTTATTTAAAATTTGCGAAACCCGAAGAGGATCCCCTTTAAAATTATCTGCTATTTTAGAGTCTACCGATGTAATAAGCTTTATACCTTTAGTAGACGCTTGCTGTAACTGGGGCTTTATCACATCGCTAATAACGTCATTAAGATCGAAGTCGATATGTTCAATTTCTAATTTACCAGCCTCAATTTTAGAAAAGTCTAAAATGTCATTTACAATATTTGATAAGTAATGAGCTGACTTTAATATACTTTTTAAAGTGCTGTCTTTTTCCTCTGTTGTGGTTTCGGTCATACCAAATTCAGCTAAATTTAAAATCCCATGCAATGGGGTTCTCAGCTCGTGAGTCATATTTGCTAAAAATTTACTCTTAGTGTTATTGGCCGTATCTGCTTCTTCTTTTAACTTTTCTAGTTCTTTATTGTGTGCTTTTTGTTTTTCTAATGCCATAGACAGCTTTTTATTATTAAGCCTAAGCTCTAGTTGCGCAATAACCTCTTTGCCCAAAACCGTGAGCGCATTTATTTGTTTGCTCGAAAGCTTTTTTGGTTTATCACTAATAACACATAACGTACCTATAGCATTACCTCTAGGAGTGATAAGTGGTGTACCTGCGTAAAAGCGAATGTTTGGGTCGTTTGTAACCAAGGGGTTATCGTGAAAGCGAGTGTCTGTCAGTGCATTTTGAACTTCGAACACTTGGTTTTCTAAAATTGCGTGAGAACAAAATGATATATCTCGTGCTGTTTCGGCTACATCAATTCCATACTTAGACTTAAACCATTGCCTGTTGGGATCAACAAGGCTTATCAGTGAAATTGGCGTTTCGCAAATATCAGATGCAAGTTGGGTTAAGTCGTCAAAGGATTTTTCAGCTTCAGTGTCTAAAACGTCATACTCATATAGGTCTTTTAGCCGTGATAGTTCATCTTCAGGTGTTGACGCTTTTATCATTATGCAACCTTGTTTTTGATGTGATTAACACTAGATAATCGAATAAAAATAATAGCGGACTAGCTGACGTAAAATAAAAAAGTACGCGTTTAATATTTTTGCCTAAAGTGTATTTATTTACGAACTCAAATTTAGCTAAATACATTTAAATTATTATGCTCAAGTAGTTAGCTTATATGACTAGTTAAGTTTTTACCAATTGATTTTAAATTGCTCAATCAACAATCCTATTACGGCCTTTCGTTTTTGCTTCGTATAAATAGTCATCAACGTATTTTAAGCTGTTTTGTAGGCTGATAGAGCCATCATGGGTAAGCAGCCCAATACTTACCGTAAAGCTAATATTTTTATTGCGATAGAAAACTTTATGTTGATTAATCGTGTTTTTAATTCGCTCAGCGGCTTGCTTAGCTTCTGCTTTGTTTGTATTGGGCATAATAATTAAAAACTCTTCACCGCCCAGGCGAAATACAAAATCGTGCTTTCTGGTTAAAGCGCGTAATGTGTTGGTAAGCTCTTTTAAGCTTAAATCGCCAGCTTCGTGGCCATAATTATCATTTATTGCTTTAAAATGGTCTATGTCGAGCATTAATAATGAAATATAGGTGTTTTTATTTTGCGTTTTTAATAGTTCATCGCTGAGTGTTCTGTATAAAGTTCGTCTATTTAAACAGCCTGTAAGTGGGTCTATATTGGCTTGCTTTTCTAGCTCTTTATTAAGTGAAGAGAGTTCTTGAGTACGCGCCTGAATACGTTGCTCTAAACTGGTATTGAGGGCTATCAGTTTATGCTCTATGTTTATTTCTTTGGTTACGTCGTTTTGTACAGCAAAGTAATAAGCCACTTTGCCGTCTCTAAAAATGGGTGATATGGCCAGTTCATTCCAATAAGGGTCACCATTTTGCGTATAGTTTAAAATTCGGGTGGTTATAGGGATGCCTTTTTTAAGATGAATTTTAAGTTGCTCTATTGTGTTGGCGTCAGTTTTTTCACCTTGTAAAATGGAGCCAAGCTTTTTACCTTCTACTTTATTCAGTGGGTAGCCCGTAATTCTTTCAAATGAGCCATTTACCCAAATAACACGCTTGTCTTTATCGGCAATCACCATTCCTACAGTGGTTTCTTTGAGTGCAGTAACTAAAAAATCCCGCTCCAGAGCTATTTTTTCATTCCCTGATATGTCTTGGAAAATGCCATATAACTTAGTGATTTCACCGTTTAAATCTCTCGATACATTGCCGCTTGATATAACAGTGCGCTCTTGTAGATCGTCATCTACAACACGAAGCTTTATACAGCTCCATTCTTGTCCGCATGCAAGAGCTTGCTCGATCGCATCTGTTATTTTGGATTTGTCATCTTCATGATAAAAATTTATTGCAGTATCTAGTTGAGGGGAATAGTTACTCGGTGAAACACCATGAATGGTGTAAATTTCATCGGTCCAAAATAATTGGTTAGTTATACAGTCGAACTGCCAATAGCCTACCTTTAATACTTCGCCGGCATTTTCTATGATGGTTTGTAATTCGTTATTGCTAATAACAGACGACACTTGGGCAAAATGCTGATTAAAAACTAAAACTATATATTGGTGTTGGTTTTGCTGCACACTGTGTAAGCAACAATTTAGTTTAATGGAGTAATCGGTTGCTAATGTTAGTTCAATATCAAATTGGTCTAACTCATTATGTTGCGATTTTAGTGCGAGAATTTGTTGTTGTAATAGATCTTTGCTTTCAGTAGTACAACAGCCATAAAGGCTTTCAATGGTGGGTACTTTTTTAGCTGCAACATTAAGCTCTGACCACCTTTGAGAAAGATAACTAAGCTGATTATTATTATCAAATACCATTAAAAGAAAATTACACTTTTCTAGCAGCGCAATATTTATGTCTTTAATATCCATAAGCTCCCTACATATGAAAAGTATTACAACAATAAGGTTGAGTATAGACACCTTCTTTTATTTTTTCAGTCTAAGACAGTGTTAATAGTTAGCAGAATTCTTACTAAAAATGTATTTCAGGTTTGTTTTTATCACTTTCCTGATAAGGTATTGGTTGTATAACAATATTTTAACGTTATTTCGTTGTTGTTAACGCAGAACGAATTACTGGAGAGTTTAATGAGCATATTTCGATTGAGTGTTGTTACCTCGTTTTTTTTCGCAGTTAACATCGTTGCTACTAATGCACATGCGAGTACTAAAATAATTCATGCAGGAGAGTTATTGGCTATTCCCGGAGAAAAACCACAACAAAAACAAACTATAGTAATAGAAAATGGCAAAATAGTTTCGGTATCAGCGGGTTTTTTACCTATCAACCGTTTTGGTGAAAATGCTCAGTTAATCGATTTATCGACCCGCTTTGTTATGCCTGGGCTCATGGATATGCATGTGCATTTACAAGGTGAGCTTGGGCCAGATAACAAAAAAGAGCTGGTGGAAATGTCTGATGCAGATATAGCAATGCGCAGTGTGCATTTTGCTAACAAAACCCTTATGGCGGGTTTTACTACAGTGCGTGATGTGGGCAGTCAAAGTGAGCAAATGTACGCATTAAGAAATGGGGTGGCCAAAGGGTGGATAAGTGGCCCTCGAATTATTGCTGGTGCTGGCGTTACTATTACCGGCGGGCACTTAGATGTTGATGGTATGAGCCCAGACTTACTCACTATGAAAACACCGCCCACAGTGTGTGATGGCGCTATTGAATGCCGCAAAAAAACTCGCTATGCAATTAAATACGGGGCTGATTTAATTAAAGTTGCTTCTACCGGTGGCGTGCTTTCGGATACTACTACGGGCACAGGGCAGCAAATGCAAGACGATGAACTTAAAGCTGTAGTTGATACAGCGCATGGTTTAGGGCGAAAAGTAGCTAGTCATGCGCATGCCGCTCAAGGTATTAATGCAGCATTACGTGCGGGCGTTGATAGCATTGAGCACGGTAGTTACACAGATGATGAAGGCATTAAATTATTTAAAGAAACAGGGGCTTATTTAGTCCCTACTTTGCTTGCTGGGCACACCGTAGTTAGGTTAGCAAAAAACAGTGACTTTATGTCTGCGCCAATTAAAAGCAAAGCAATTAGGGTGGGGGGCGATATGCTCAACAATTTTACTAAGGCATATAAGTCCGGGGTAAACATTGCATTTGGTACCGACAGTGGCGTATCTAAGCACGGCATTAACGCACAAGAAGCGGTATTGATGTACCAAGCAGGTATGACTCCTGCTGATATCTTAAAGTCGGCAACGGTTAACGCGGCTGATTTGATT
Source organism: Pseudoalteromonas sp. Scap03 (assembly GCF_013393115.1). Classification (GTDB taxonomy): domain Bacteria; phylum Pseudomonadota; class Gammaproteobacteria; order Enterobacterales; family Alteromonadaceae; genus Pseudoalteromonas. The sequence goes on from NZ_VDEU01000001.1 coordinate 1,455,264, forward strand.
GATATGAATCATAGCTTAGGCACCATAGAGCCTGGTAAGTTTGCTGATATTATTGCCTTAGACACCAGCCCACTTAGCGATATTAGCGCTTTATTGGATGTTGATTTTGTTATGAAAGAAGGCACGGTTTTTAAACAACAATAAATCATTCTATTTATTTTATTAATAATGACGTAATAGCCCTGGTAAGTCGTATAAAAAAATTTGTAAACGACTGCCAGCGTTTTTAGTTATATCGCTTTTAAGGTTAAAAAAGGAAGTATTTTATTTTGAAATGCTTAGTAGTTTTATTTTTAGTTGTATGGCCTTTTTTGGTTAATGCCACCGCGCTGCAAGTTAACTTTCCTGATGTAGATAATAATGTTGCATACGCAAGTGTTGCTTCGCTTGGATTTAACTCAGCTGATGAAAAAGTAGCCTACGGCAGTGATGAGTCACAGTACGCATTACTCTGGCGCGCAAAAAAAATACAGCCGCAAAACCCGTTAGTTATTTTACTTCATGGTGGTTGTTGGCTAAGTGCATACGATATTAAACATACCTACGCGTTAAGTACTGGGCTTGCACAAGCTGGTTTTAACGTATGGTCTTTAGAGTATAGAAGAAGCGGCGCAAGCGGTGGTGGCTGGCCTGCAACGTTTAATGATGTAAAAGCCGGAATTTTAGCGGTAAGTAAATATAACAATGGCGAGTTTAATTTAGCTGACTCGGTTGTGGTAGGACACTCAGCTGGTGGGCATTTAGCTCTGCTTGCTGGTGGTGAAATTGATCAGCTTAAAGGGGTTATTGCCTTAGCCCCTATTACTGATATAAAAGCGTATGCACGCGGTGATAATAGTTGTCAAAAAGTGACAAAGGATTTTATGCAAGGCATGCCAACTGATAAACCTAAGGCATACACGCAAGCTAACCCGAGTGATCAGCCACTTCATCCGCAAAGCATTATATTACAAGGTGACCAAGATGCCATCGTGCCTGCTTTTAATTTAGAACAGCTTAAACGTCCAGTTGTCATGTTAGAAGGCGTGGGGCATTTTGATTGGATCCATCCGGGATCAGCTGCATTTAATACACTAATACAAAATTTGAATGAGATGTAACAATGAATTTTAATGAGATTATAGCGCTTGATAAAGCGGATACGCTGGCTCACAAACGTAACGAATTTGATTTACCCGCAGACACTATTTATCTCGATGGTAATTCGTTAGGTGCTCTGCCTAAAGCAGTAAAACCGCGCGTAGCAGAGGTGGTAAGCCAGCAATGGGGTAGTCACCTAATTAGAAGTTGGAATGATCACCAATGGATTGATTTACCTACTCAGGTAGGGGAGAAAATAGCGCCTATTATTGGCGCCGACAAAGGCCAAGTTATTTGTTGTGATTCTATTTCGGTTAATTTATTTAAACTATTAAGTAGTGCGCTATCGTTAAACTCTGAGCGTAACGTGGTGTTATCTACCGAGGATAACTTTCCTACTGACTTATACATGGTACAAGGGTTAAGTGAATTATTAGGCCCCGACTTATGTCAGCTAAAACTCGTCGCAGAGCAAGATATTGAACAAAGCCTAAATGATACAGTGGCAGTATTACTGTTAACACAGGTGAATTTTAGAACCGGTAAATTGTTAGATATGCAAAAAATCACCCAGCTAGCTCATGAAAAAGGCATTTTGGTGATATGGGATTTAGCTCATAGTGCAGGTGCTATACCGGTTGAACTTGATGACTGTAATGCTGATTTTGCTGTTGGTTGTGGCTATAAATACTTAAATGGCGGTCCTGGTTCGCCTGCGTTTTTATATGTAGCAAAACGCCACCAAGCTGCTGTAAAACACCCCTTATCAGGCTGGATGGGTCATGCAAAACCATTTGCTTTTGATGCAAAATATCAACGTGCTAACAATATAAATCAGTATTTATGTGGTACACCCAGTGTAATTGCTATGAGTGCTTTAGATGCTGCGCTTGATGTATGGCAAGATGTAGATATTTCACAAATAAGAGAAAAGTCGATTGCACTTGCTGACGTATTTATTAAATTAGTAAAAACACATTCATGCTTAAGTGATTTGCGCTTATGTTCCACTGAAAATTCGAGCCAAAGAGGTAGCCAACTAGCATTTTCACATACCGACGCATTTGCTATATGCCAAGCGTTAATTGAAAAAGGGGTTATTGCTGATTTTCGTGCACCTAATATTCTACGCTTTGGTTTTACGCCACTTTATACTTCGTTTGAAGAGATTTGGCAGGCAGTGGCTATTTTAGCTGAGGTGGTTAAAACCCAGCTATATACCCAGCCACGTTTTAATTTAGCGGGTAAAGTGACGTAATTTTATAATTGTATATAACTAACAATGGCTCATTGAGTTTCTCAAGTTAAAAAGTGCGTTGCGCTAGCAGGATAACTGGCAGCGCATTTATTCTATTGTTGCTCTTTTTTTAGATTAAAGTAATTGAGTTGCACTCTCATCTCGGTTGCTTGTTCTGCCATTTGTCGTGCTGCTGCCATTGTTTCTTCTGTAATAGCTGAGTTTGCCTGAGTTAGCCCCGTTAAACGTTGTACAACAAGATTGACCTCTTTAATTGCTTGCTCCTGTGCGGAGGTAGAATGCGCTATATGTATTATATTTTTACTAACATCGCTAACAGCTTGCATTATGTGTTTTAGTTTTTTTCCTGAGGTGTCTGCTAATTCAGTCCCAAGCGCTACTTTTTGATTACTATTTACAATAATACTTTTTATCTGCTTCGCAGATTTAGCACTACGTCCAGCTAAATCACCCACTTCATTAGCGACTACAGCAAAGCCCCTTCCGTGGTCGCCAGCCCTAGCAGCTTCTACGGCGGCATTAAGTGATAGTAAGTTTGTTTGAAAAGCCAGGTTGTCAATAACCGTAAGTATTTCGTTTATGTCTTTACTGGCTTCATTCACTTCATCAATCGCGCTAACAGTCTGTATTGATAATTGATTTCCTTCTTCTGCAATTTCCTCAGCATTGCTTGCTAATGCCACGGCACTTTTTGATTGTTCAGATACTTTAGTTAGCTCATCTAGCATTTGCTCAGTACTTGAGCTTGCCTCTTCAAGGTTGGCAGCTTGCTCTTCTGTGCGTTTACTTATTTCAGTATTGCTTGAAGCTATTTCGCCTGCATTTTGCATAACCTGGCTCGCTGACACTTGAATCTCTTGAATGACATTGGTTAATTTATCGATAGTCGCGTTTGTGTCGCTTTTCAGGGTATTGAATACGCCTTGATATTGCCCTTCTATATTTTTGGTAAGGTCACCTTTAGCTAAGTTTGATAAAACGCTACTTACTTCATTTATAGCCAGTGAAACTAATGAGGTAGACTCATTAACATTATTTTTTAAATCTTCTAATTGGCCCTGTAGTGGCTGTTTTAATTGATGAGAAAAATCGCCGTTTGCCATTGCAGCCATTACTTGATTGAGATCATTTATGACGTGTTCTAGATTAGTAACTGATTGGTTTATATCTATTTTTAAACTGTTTAGTTGGCCAGTCATGGTTGATGAAATAGTATGATCAAAACGCCCCTGACTAATTGCTAGCATGACTGATGAAATTTCAGTTAAAGCATTATCAATAGCCGTGATTGATGTATTAATATTACTTTTCAACTGCTCCAATTGACCGCTGGCTTCACCTTTTATCATTTTTTTAAAGTCACCCTTACTAACAAAGGTCATGACTTCACCTATTTCATTCATTACATTATTTAAATTAGCCATGCTGGAATTAATATCTTGTTTTAAGGTATTAAGTTGTCCAGCTAATGGGGCGTCTAATTGCGCTGAAAACTGGCCTTGTCGTAATGCACTCATAACGTCACTAATACCATCTATGGCAATGCTTAAGCTATTTACTGAGTTATTCACGCTGTCTTTTAGCTGGGCAAGCTTTCCTTTAGCAGGGTAAGTAATTTGCTCTTTAAAGTTACCTTGCTCTACGTTAGCCATAATATCTACGATACTATTCATTGTGTTATTTATTGAGGAAAGCGATTGGTTAATATTACTTTTTAAGGTGCCTAACTCGCCTGACATTGAGGCATTAATTTGAATATCAAATTGACCATCAGCCATAGCAATCGCAATGTTATTTAACTCGTTTATTGCACCGTTTAGTGAACTCGCACAATCGTTGGTTGCTTGTTTTAACGTATCTAACTCTCCTCGACATGGTGCTTCAATACGTTGATCAAATTTACCCGCAGCCATATGATTCATAACACGATTTGTTTCACTAATAGATAACTGCAGAGCATCAAGAAGAGTGTTAAATGCTTGAGTACTTACGCCTATCTCATCGCTTGAATAGACAGTTGCTCGTAATGAAAAGTCACCTTGTTGTTCAACTTTTTTCATCGTATCAGCCAGGGCATGTATTGGTTTTGTTAATGTTCTCGCAAACCAATATGCGGCAATAGTAACAATGAAAATAGTGATTAAAAGTATAATAATGAGTTGTTGAGAAAGTGTGGTTATCGACTCAAAAGCTTCTTGTTCGTCCATTTCTGCTATGAGGGCCCAGCGAATATTAAATACATTTACTGGTGCAAATGCAGACAGCACCATCTCATTGTTATAATCACTTATCACATGCTGCCCTTTCTCATTTTTTAATGCTTTGATTACAGATAAGGTATTCACTGTGCCTTTATTTGGATTTCTAAATGAGCTTTCTACAGAGTGATTTATCGGATCAATGTAAGAGTCAGAGCGCATTAACCCTTCAGGACCAACAAGGTAGGTTTCTCCGCTTTCACCCAATCCGTCACGCTCTTTCATGATTGAATTGATATCTTCAATCGATAATTGGGCGGCTAAAATAGCAATCGTTTTACCATCAACAACAATAGGCTTACCTATAAAGCTCGCAGGGGCATTATATGAAGGGGAGTACTGTTTATAATCTGCAAATGCAATTGTTTGTGGGTTGCTGCTATCTTTTAATTGTTGAAATAAACTCGCTAAATTACTTTTAGCATAGGGCCCTGTTTGTAGCGATGTGGCAAAGTCGACTTCTTTATAAACGGAGTAAACAATATTGCCATTTGTTGGGTCGATAATGAAAATATCGTAGAACTCATTTATATTGGTCATATCTCGTAAATAAGGGTGATATTGGCGGTGCACTTGCTCGTAAGAGTCTGATTGCTCGGTTGCAGTTAGTTTTTGTTTTTCACCAATTGGATTTGGGTTATTAGCCAAATAACGAGACTGCAGCTCAATACTTTTTGGATTCATTTGCTCTAACGGGGATGATGAAACTGTATCTGTCGGGTTTAGCTGTTTAAATTTTGGAGTAAAAGACTCTTTATAAAAGCGATTTAAAGACTCTGATGAGTTTGAAGGGGAAATATCATTAAATCCTTCTATAAACTTTGTCGCCATATTGGCCATTTCTGGATTTGCTTGTAGCACATTAAGCTTTTTTTCAATATTGATAAAATAGCGTTTAACAGCGCTTTGTTTTACTTCACTCACAGCGTCTAATCGTGAATAAACCTGTTCTGTCATCGAGTTTGAGGCTGTATTAATTGCAACAACAATAATTATTGTTATTGGTACTAGGGAAACAACTAAAAAGGCGGAGATAAGTTTTTTTGTTAAATTTAATGAGTTAATAAATTGATTAATCGTGTTCATTACTATGTCCCTGTAATAAGGATTTACCTCAAATGAGCATAGAACACAATTTGTGAAGATCTAGTTAATAATTAAAGTAATGAGTTTTTATTATAAAATAGCCAAAGCGGATTCAGAGCACTTTTAATTTTAATGCAACTACAGCATGCTCTTTTAGCGGTTTAGTTTAATAAAACGTAGGAGCATTTAAGCGCTCCTACATTTGTTATTTAATCGATATGTTAACGTTGAAAAAGCAAGCTATGTTAGAGCGCTAGTAAACTGTGCTCTAACATAGTTTGAATTTGTTTTACTATTTTAGCTTCGGTTTCGGGTTCAAACTGAGCAATTCGCGGGGTGTGAATATGCCCTGTCGGGATATCTGAGTTTAGCTGGTTACGAAGGCGAATACTTCGATACGAAATTTCGTTAGATAAATAACCACCGCCACCGCCGCGCACTGCAGTTGACTCTTTTAATTCGTCAAAACTGTTAGGCTCAAAGTCTTTTTTGAGGGTAATAACATGGCGGTTATCATTAATCGCAAAAGAGCCTTTTGCCTTTAGCATAGCGCTAACAGGTAAGCTAAACTCTACAAACTCAGTTCCGGGTAATGGGCGGTCGTGTAAGCTTGGAATGAGCGGCGCTGTTTTGGTACCGCCATATACTATATTGGCGTTGTCGGGGGCTGTTACACTGCGGCGCTTACCTGGAAAGCGCTCAAGATCAAAATCCTTACTACCCATACTAACGGTAACCACCATATCCACATTATTAAGTGCGTAATAAGGGGCAAGTAAGGACTCTATGATGCCCTGATCAAAGTCTTCATATCGCACAGGCACCATTACAGTGTTTATTTCAGCACTAATCCCTTTATAGTTTATTACTTGGCCATCAAGAAGCAACGCAGCTACGCCCGATGGGTTACTTTGGTTTATATTTCTATCAAGTAAAAATGGGTCAAACCCAGTTAGTAGTATCTTTTTAGTGGTGTTTTGTGAGTAGCTTAGGTCTGTGCGACCTCGGCTTCCGTTTTCTAGTAACGTTAATAACACTGTTTGCTGCGCGGTGCTCAGCGAAAATGCAGGTTTTGTGGTACGAATTATTTTACTTGATTGTAAGCGAGCCCAATAAAGTGCGCGATCATCTAAGTTTTGCGTTGTAGTGATGCGTTTTTTTGCACTAAACCATAATCGTTTTGAGTAGTCATTAACGGCATCTACGGCTTGTGCATAGCTTGAGAGTGACTTGAACTGCTGCTCAAATTGATTAACTTCGCTGGCAAAAGCGCTTAGTACGGCTGGCATCGCTTGGCTGGCTTTTTCAATTCGCAATTCTTCTGGGGTTAGCGGTGTGTTTAAATTGGCTAAAGTACTAAAAGAAGAAAATATTAAACTTGTGGCAATCAGTGTTTTTATCATGATGTTCCTATACTAAGTCGTATTTGTTGCCTACTATCCTATGCCTAATAAGTGGGTGCAAATAAAATCGTTGGTTGGTTTTATGTTGAAAGCAGTATAAAACAGGCGCTAAATCAAAAACTACGGGTATTTTATTAAAAAAGAGTCTTAAC